>NZ_JBNHHW010000001.1:0-876814 GCF_059092625.1 Arthrobacter sp. Y3221114 | reverse complement strand
CCGTGGTCGTGGATTCCTTGGACCGGGCTCGGCACGCCGGTACGCCGGAGGCGTTGCAGGCGATGGAAGCGTCGCTGGTTCGGCAGGCCGTAGAGGCCGATGCCGACACCCTGGTGATGGTTGCCAGGACGTGGGAGACGGCGGTCGATCAGGACGGTGCCGAGCCGACCGAGGAGGAACTGCGGGCCCGGCAGGGCATGTTCTACCGGGGCCGGCGGCGGGGGTTGCACCAGTTCGTCATCAACACCACCGATGCCCAGTACGAAGCACTCGCCACCGTGATGAACAGCGCCGCGAACCCGCGGATCCGCCCCGACGCCATCGAAACCGCCGCCAACGGCGGTAGTGAAGGTGACACGGCAGGACCCTCCGGCCCCGACACCGGCAGCGCGGCAAACACCGACGCGGGCACGTCCATGGGCGGCGGTAACAGCAATGTTGCCGGGACCGGATCCACTGAGGCAGGCAGGGGCGGCGCCGGCGCCGCTGGTGCGGGCGGGACGGACAGGGCAACCGCGGAAGGCAACGCCGATTCGGCATCCCGTCACAACGGTGCAGACCCCAGCGCTGTTGACCCGGCCACCGCGGTGGACCCGGCCACCGCTGTTGATCCGGCCGTGGTGGAGGCGATGGACGGTGCCACCCGGGCGCAGAAGCTGCTGGCGGGCCTGGTGAGTGCCTGCCGGATCGCGCTGAACACCGGCAGGCTTCCGGACTCCGGCGGGCACTGGACACAGGTGATCGTCACTACCGGGTATGAACAGCTGGCCGGGCTGCTCTCCGGCGGCGGCAGCGCGGTCTTCACCGGACCGGTCTCGGCCACCACTGTGCGCCGGATGGCGTGCGACGCGGAGATCATCCCGGCCGTCCTGGGGTCCGAGGGCGAAGTCCTGGACCTGGGCAGGTCGCAACGGTTCTTCAACCGCGCCATCCGCCGGGCCCTGGTCGCCCGGGACAAGGGCTGCGCCTTCCCGGGGTGCAGCATGCCCGCGTTCTGGACCGAAGCGCACCACATCATCCCGTGGTGGGCCGGCGGCCGCACCACCGTCGATAACGGGGTGTGCCTCTGCCTGCTCCACCACGACCTGATCGAGCAAGGCAACTGGGAAATCAACGTCCTCGACGGCATCCCCTGGTTCACCCCGCCGGACTACATCGACCCGCGCCGCAAACCGCTGCGCAACTCCTACTGGCAAACCCACGTCCCACCCCAACCAATCCAGGCCGCACCATTACTGGCTTAGGCCCTTTTCAGGGCATCAATCATCAACCGGCGCAGATCAGACGTCACCAGCGGATGCTCGCTCTGCGGATTTCGTCGCGAAAGATCGCCGGAGCAATCAACCGGCGCAGATCAGCCTCACTCCTAGGCGTGCGGGCAGCCCCCACACCCCCCCGGCGAACGAAGAAGCCGCCAGCGGGCAGAGTTAGCAGAACGCCGGTTCAGCCCACGCTGGGAGCGCGGTTCGGCGGCGCGGGAATGGCCACGTTTCCGGTGATGTGCCCGCCGGTACGCTCTTCGATCGCCCCGGCCGTATCGGGTCCGGTCGTACCGGTCAACAGCGCAGGTGACGACAACGCAGGGGATGACAACACGGGGGCCGTCGCTACGATCTGCTCGGGCAGCGGCGCTTCTGCCAGGTTCCGCAACCTCAAGGCCACTTCGTGGGCGGTCGGACGAGTCTGCGGGTCGCGGCGGGTCATCCAGGTCAGCAGGTCCGCCCATTCGGGATCCAGCGAATCGGGAAACTCCGGGTCCCGCAGTAGGCGTGCGACCGCTGCCTCCATAGGCGTACCCGGGAAGGCCTTGCGCTGGGTGAGGCACTCGAAGAGCACCAGGGCCAAGGAGTAAACATCGCTGGCACCGGTAACTTTCTCGCCGACGGCCTGTTCCGGGCTGAGGTAGTTCGCCGTTCCGATGGTCGCACCCTGGGCCGTGGCCATGCTGGATTCGACCATTCGGGCGATCCCAAAGTCGGACAATTTGGGGTGGTGCCGGGTGTCGTTCGGGCTGCCGTTGGCCAGCAGGATATTGGCCGGCTTTACGTCGCGGTGAATGACACCCTGATCGTGGATGTAGTTGAGTGCATCGGCGAGATCGGCACCGATTTGGGCTGTGTCCACGGACGAGAGCGGACCGCTCCGCAATCTGCGCCGGAGGTCAGCTCCTTCGATCAGTTCCATCACCAGGTAACTGGTGGTGGCGCCGTCGGCCGCCGTGTGCAGGCCTGCATCCAGCAAGGTCACCAAACCGGGGTGGTTCAGCGTGGCCAGCAGCAGGGTTTCGGTGTGTTGCCGCCGGTACTCGTCATCGTCCGGCGTCGTCGGTGCGAACATCTTGACCGCCACCTCGCGGCCCAAAGATTCGTCCACGGCCCGGTACACGGACGCTGCCCCGCCGGTGCCTATGAGCTCCCGTGTCCTGTAGCGCCCGCCCAGGAATACCTCCATCAAGCCTCCACGCCCCAGGATTTTAGTCTCTCGGTAATTGTACCGACCAAAAGCGCCCTTCACGGCACCGAAAAATGCGCGAACGGTCAACCAGCGAGGAATTCGATGGCGGCGGTCTTGAACGCCCGGGAGGTCACCGCATTGGCGTGCGTGCGCGCGGGCAGCCACATCAGCTCCGCCGCGTCGGAGAGCGCAGCTAGCTCCGGTGCGGTGACAGCCAGGTCATCCTTGTCGCCGGCCACCAGGAGCACCGGCATTCTCGGCACGGCCTCGGTCGGGACGAACGGTTCGCTCTTGATCGCCTCAATCATGGTCATCAGCGCGAAGATGTCGTTCGACGGCACCAGCTTGGCCATCCGCAAAAGCTCGGCGGTGTTGACGTCCTCGATGGGCGTCCCGTCCGCCAGGAAGCGCTGGGCAGCGCGCAGGTCGAAGTCCGCCAAGGGGTCGCTGCTGCCGGGTCCGCCCAGCACCATCCGCCGGACGAGTTCCGGCTGGGTGGCGCCGAACTCCCACGCCAACCGCGATCCCAGGGAGTAGCCGATCAGGTCAACCCCGGTGTCGGCGTCGTTCTCTTTCAGCGGACGGACCTTCGCGTCCTGGACCAGCTGCAGCAGGTCGGCGCGGATCCGGCTGGGGGCATAGGCATCCATCTCTTCCGGCGCGGCGCTTTCGCCGTGGCCGGGAAGGTCCACGGTGACCACGCGCCGGCCGGCCTGGGTCAGCGCCGTGATCCAGCCGGCGTCCTCCCAGTTGAGCTTGCTGGAGGAGGCGAAACCGTGCAGCAGGATCACCGGACGGCGGGGGCCTTCAGTTCCTTCGGCGGCCTCGTGCACCTGAACGTGCAGGCGCGGGTCGAGGCCTTCAACGGTGTGCTGCGGGTTGTTTCCCATGCTCAGTCCTCGTCGTCGAGCGCCGCGGTCAGGCGGACGCGGCGCTTAGGCGCTTCTTCCTTCGGTACTGTGCCCACAATACCGGCGGTGTCGTCGGGAACCTCGAAGACGATCAGCGGTTCGCCCACCTTGATGGTGTCGCCGGGTTCACCATGGATTTTCACCACTTTGCCCGCCTGCGGGGAGGGCAGTTCGACGGCGGACTTCGTGGTCTCCACCTCGACCAGCGGATGGTTGCGCTCGATCTGCTCGCCCTCGGCGACCAGCCATTCCAGCACGGTTGCCTCGATCAGGCCCTCACCAAGATCCGGCAGGGGGAACGTAATTTCAGCCACGGCGATACTCCAATACTCGCTGGATCCCGAACAGGATGCGGTCAATGTTGGGTACGTACTCGTCTTCCAGGTCTCCCGAAGGGTACGGTACGTCGAATCCGGTCACCCGCTCAACAGGTGCCCGCAGGGTGTTAAAGCAGCGCTCGGTAATCAATGCGGCCACTTCTGCACCCAGGCCGGAGGTCAGCGGTGCTTCATGCACGACGACGGCGCGGCGCGTCTTGGCCACGGATGCGGCCAGGCCTTCGGCGTCGATGGGCTTGAGCCAGCGCAGGTCCAGCACCTCAATCTCGATGCCGTCTTCGGCGGCGAGCTCGGCGACCTGCAGGCAGCGGGCCACCATGGCGCCCCAGGCCACCAGGGTCAGGTGCTTGCCTTCGCGGACGATGCGCGAGCCTTCGGGGGAGTAGCCAGCCGGTTCGGCGCCGGTGTCCACCGGGCCCTTCTGCCAATAGCGGGACTTCGGCTCCATGAAGATCACCGGGTCCGGCCGCGTCGCCGCGTGCTTGAGCAGGTGATAGGCCTCGTTCGGGCTGGACGGCGAAACCACCTTTAGGCCGGGCACGTGGGCGAACAGCGATTCCAGCGACTCGCCGTGGTGCTCGGGAGCGCGGATGCCGCCGAAGCTGGGCACGCGCAGGGTGATCGGCATCGGCATGGTGCCGCGGCTGCGGTAGTTCATCCGGCCCACCTGGCACACAATCTGGTTGATCGCCGGGTAGGCGAACCCGTCGAACTGCACCTCGGGGATTGGGTGGTAGCCGGCCATGGCCAGGCCCACGGACATGCCCAGGATGCCGGATTCGGCCAGCGGGGTGTCGAAAACCCGTGCCTCGCCGAACTGCTTCTGCAGGCCGTCGGTGATGCGGAAGACGCCGCCGAGCTGTCCGACGTCCTCGCCCAAGACCAAGGCCTTGGGGTTGTCCTGAAGCACCTCCGCCAGCGCGCGGTTCAGCGCCTGCTGCATGGAGAGGTTTTCGACGGCGGTGACGTGGCCATGTTCCACCACGTCCACGGATTCCTGCTGGGCGCTGGTTTCTGTGGTGTTGTCGGTGGCGGCTTCAAGGTCGCTCAGGGTCTTGTGCTCAGGCATGCTCGGACTCCTCCCGCCAGGCGCGTGCCTGGGCCTTCAACGCGTGTGTGGGTTCCTGGTAGACGAAATCGAACATCTCCGTGCCGGGACGGGAGCCCAATGCCACCACTCCTTCCCGGATCTGTTCCTCTTCCGCCTTGGCGGCCTCGAGCACCTCGGCGAAGAAGTCCTCGCCGGCGACGCCGTCGGCTTCCAGCCGGGCGCGCATGCGCAGCAGCGGATCCTCGCCGCCGTCGGCGCGTTCCTCGGCCAGGGTGCGGTAGCGGCCGGGGTCGTCGCTGGTGGAGTGCGGGCCCCGCCGGTACGTCATGGCTTCCACGACGGCCGGCCCATTGCCCGCGCGTGCATGGGCGAGGGCTGCGGCCGTCGCCTGGTGGACCGCGACGGCGTCGTTGCCATCCACCTGGAGGGACGGCATGCCGTAGCCGGCGGCACGGGCGGCGACGGAGCCCCCGGCCACCTGGCGCTCGGTCGGGACGGAGATCGCGAAGCCGTTGTTCTGGATGAAGAAAACCACCGGGGCCTTCATGACTGCAGCGAAGTTCATGGCTTCGTGGACGTCGCCCTGCGAGCTGGCGCCGTCGCCGAAGTAGGTGATGGCCACGCCGAGTTCTCCAGCCGGCGTGCCGGAAAGCGTCTGGCCATGCGCCCAGCCGACGGCGTGCAGCACGGAGCCCGCCACCACGGCTTGGATCGGGGCAAAGCGGGTGGCCTGGGGATCGTAAAGGCCACCGTGCCAGCTGGCCTTGTGGGTGGACATGTACTCGACCATGTCCACGCCCACCGTCCGGGCCACGCCCATCTCGCGGTAGGTCGGGAAGACGAAGTCGCGGGACATGTCCAGCGCGTGCCCGCTGCCTACCTGTGCGGCTTCCTGTCCGAGTTCCGGTGCGTAGCCGGGAATCAGGCCCTGGCGCTGCCAACGGATGGCAGATTCGTCCAGGTGGCGCACCGACACCATCAGCCGGTAGAGCTCCTTGAGCTCCTCGGCGGACAGGTCGGGCTGGGCGGACGGGTCCAGGGAAAGAACGCTGCTCATGCCTGCTCCTCCACGTAGTTTTGGTGCCGCCGCGGTCCCCGCGGGGGAGGAGCACGACGTCGTCAGTTGCTTACGGTGACACTAGTCACCGTACGTGGAGTGTGCAATCTGCAACGGAATGACAGAACAGTGTGCACAGTTCGCCGGGCGTATTGGCAATAGCTGCAGGCAAACTGCTGACTGCTACCGGCGAGGTGAACTTCCGGCAGGTGTTCGGCGTGCGGCGAGTTTTGCCGCCGCGGCTATCGCGGCGATCAGCGCCAGGGTCGAGAGCAGCTGGATTCCCGTTGCCGGGGAGAAGAAGCCGAGCACCAGGATCGCGCCCAGCAAGGCAAGGCCCGCATAGGTCATGGCCGGGAAGCCGCGCATCCGGAACGGCAGCTCGGTGCCGTCGCGGTCGGCCCGGCGGCGCAGCACCAGCTGGGACAGCAGGACCATCCCCCAGACCACCAGGCAGGTTGACCCCACGACGTTCAGCAACACCGGCAGGACGCGCTCAGGGAACAACAGCTCAAGTACGGCCGCCACAAAACCAAACGCCACGGAGGCCAGCACGGCCCTGACCGGAACCCGGCGGGGGCTGAGCCTCCTGAAGGAAGCGGGGGCCTCGTTGCGTTCCGAGAGGGAAAAAATCATCCTGGATGCGCCGTACAGGTTGGCGTTGAGCGCCGAAAGCAGCGCAACCGCCGCGACCAGCGTGATGGCCACATCCGCGCCGGGGATCTGGGCGATCGAGAGTACCGCGGCAAAGGGTGATGCCAGTGCCTCCGAATCCCAGGGCACCGTCAGCGCGATCACGAGCACCGAGCCGAAGTAGAACACCAGGATGCGCCAGACAACGGTCCGGATGGCCTTCGCGACGCTGGCTCCCGGGTTTTCCGTTTCCGCGGCGGCAACGGCCACGATCTCGGTCCCGCCGAAGGCGAAGATCACCACCAGCAGCCCGGCGCCGATGCCGGCGATGCCGTTGGGGGCGAAGCCGTCGTCGCCGAAGATTACGCCCAACCCTGGCGACGGGACGTTGGGCAGCCAGCCGAAGAGCAAGGCGGCGCCGATGGCGAGGAAGGCCAGGATGGCGATGACCTTGAAGATGGCGAACCAGAACTCGAATTCTCCGTAGTTGCGCACCCCGAACAAATTGACCACGGTGAAGACCACCATGAACACGAGCGCGAGCAGCCAGACAGGCAGCGCCGGCCAGACCGTGGCCAGCAAGCCCGCGGCCCCCACTGCCTCTGCCGCGATCACCACTACCAGCTGCAACCACCAGAGCCAGCCGATGGTGGCGCCGGCGGTGCGGCCCAGCGCCTTCTCGGCGTACGTCGAGAACGCGCCGCTGCTGGGGTTGGCGGCGGCCATTTCACCCAGCGCCCACATCACGATGATCACCAACGTGCCCGCGAGCAGGTACGAAATCAACACCGCCGGGCCCGCGGCCTGAATGCCCGCTCCCGAGCCGAGGAAGAGCCCGGCGCCGATGGCGCTGCCGAGTCCCATCATGATCAGCTGGCGCTGCTTCATCCCGTGGCCCAGTCCGGCGGGCAGTGGGGCGCTCGGGTCGCGGTGGTGGGTGGCGGTAAAACGCGGCATCGACTGTCCTGTTGTTTGGCGAAACCAGCCCGTAAGCTGACAATTTGTCTAGCAGTGTCCCACAACTGGCGGCACCGAACCTGAAAGGACGCAGAGCGTCATGCAGATCGACTCTCTCGATGCCGACATTGTCACGCTGTTCACGGAGGACCCGCGGATGTCCGTTCTGGAAGCCTCACGCGTGCTGAAAGTAGCGCGTGCCACAGTACAGGCCCGGCTGGACAAGATGCAACGCGCCGGCGTGACGGTGGGCTGGGGGCCGCGGCTTTCGCCCGAGGCGCTGGGGTATGGGGTGCGTGCCTACTGTTCGTTCGTGATCCGGCAGGAGTCCGGTCACGACGCCGTGGCTGCCGCGCTCGCCGACATTCCCGAGGTGTTGGAACTGCACACCGTTTCCGGTGAAAGCGACCTGCTGGCATGTGTCGTCGCCCGGTCGAACGCGGATCTGCAGCGGGTGCTCGATCAGGTCATGGCGACCAATACAGTGCTGCGTTCGTCGTCCGTGATTGTGCTCAACAGCCACTTCCGGGAGCGGGCCCTTCCGTTGGTCCAGGCTGCCGCCAATCCCCGCTGATCCCGGCGGGATGGGCTGTGTTGTCGTCGTAGACGTAGACGTCGACGTCGGGGATCACCGCCGCCCGGCCGAGCCCGGCAGCGGTTCCGGCGATCACCGCGAAAACGGCAGGCAGCGCACCCGTGCCAGGGGCCAGCAGGGCGACAATTCCCCACGTGAGTGCGGCCAGCCCTGCGGCAAATGCCAGCACGTGGACCCACTGCCGGCGAACCGGACGCAGCAGCATGCCCAGCAGCAGCGCGAACGGAGCGCCCAGTACGGCGGCCAGGAACAGGCCGAGCATCAGCGCCAGGCCCCAGATGCTCAGGGCGGAGGAGTGCGGCGACGACAGCTCGTCGATGATGCTCAGGACCAGCGAGATAACGAACCACGCGCCGACCGCGACCAGCCAGCCCTTCATGAAGGCGTAGCGGCCCAACACGACCCGGTGGTGCGGCGGCCGGGCCTTCGTGCCGTACCTACGGCTCAGGATTTCGTTGTTGTCCGGCGGTACGAATCGCCGCCGCTGTCCCCGTGGGTGCATGGCTGAAGCCTAACCCGGGGGACGGCACCACGCGGCCACGTAGAAATGCCGCTGTGCATCCATCCGTCGTGTCAGTCGGAGGTTGTCGGCTCCGGCTTTTCCAGTCCGGCGAACGGCGCAAGGTCCCGCCGGAAGTTCTCGATGTGGCTTTCCGACAGCGCGGTTGCGCCGTAACCCAGCGTGATCGATCGAGGTGCCCACCCGTGCTCCGCCGCTTCTGCGGCTGCTTTGCCGGACGGGTCGCGGGACACATCCAGCAAAGTGATCGACAGCCACTGGGAGTCTGCTTGCGCCGCTCCGCTCCACACCCAGTATCCGTCCGGATCATCGGTTCCGAAGCGCTCACGCTGTTCCCGCTGCCAGGTTTCATCGTCGCCGTGCGGCGATGACTGGTGATCGAGAACCAGCGCGTCGAAACCATGGTCTGCGAGTATCCCGTTCACGATGTCAACGATGCGCTGCCAGTCCCGAGGCGCCGGGGGAACCGAGCCGCTGATGCGGTTGGCGGAGTTGTAGGTTGAATACGCGGACTTGCCGCCGTACCCGTTTCCTTCCTGCGGATACCAGCCCGCTTTCCCGTCGCCCTGCCAGCGCAGCCCGTACTCTCTGCTGAGCGCGGATTCCACGTCGGCCAAAAGGGCTTCCGCCAGTGGTTCGGTCTGCTCTCGGGCAGGCGCAGAAAGTACTTCCTCGGCTGCAATGTGGGCGTGGCCCGGATAATCACGCCAGTCCACAGTCGTTTCACGATCGCTCGTGTCTGTGTAGGTGGTCGTGGGCGAGGCCGAACAACCAACGAGCAGGGCGACGACGAAAAGCCAAAGACTAATGCGCCCGGGCCGCGCCGGCCGTGCTGTCTGCATCCGAACCCTTCGAACGAAACCTGCCAATGATTTCCCACGGTAGCGGGGGAATGGCAGTTGCGGTACGAACACGCGAGTCATTCGAGGAGACAAGGGCGGGAGGCTTGTCGGGGTGTCGCCATGATCTCGGTGCCGTCACAATTCGCCGACTTCGGGATGTGATTGGGTCAACATGACCATAACCCGCTAGAATGAGTTCTAGTCAAAGTGACTTTTACTAGTCTTCAGGGAGGAGGCAGCCATGCCGATCCACGCGGCCAACGTGTCGGAGCGCGCCCAGCAACCCCCTGAACTGGCCATCTCCACGGTCATCTTCGCCCTCCGCCCGGACCCGGAGACGGGGTCTCCCACCTTGTGGCTGCCGCTGGTCCGCCGTACCCGCCAGCCGTTCCGGGACCTGTGGGCCCTGCCCGGCGGTCCGTTGAGCCCCGCCGAATCCCTGCAGGACGCCGCGGCACGGAACCTGGAGGAGACCACCGGGCTGCAGCCGAGCTACCTGGAGCAGCTGTACGCCTTCGGCGGCCTGGACCGGTCACCGGCGCAGCGGGTGGTCTCCATCGTCTACTGGGCGCTGGTGAAGCCGGACGAGGCTGCGCTGGCCCGCGAAACCGAGAACGTCCGCTGGGTGCGCGCCAATGAACTGGGCCAGCTGGCGTTCGACCACAACCAGATCGTGGACTACGCGCTGTGGCGGCTGCGCAACAAGGTCGAATACAGCTCCATCGCGTATGCCTTCCTGGGATCCACCTTCACTCTGGCCCAGGTCCGCGAAGTCTACGAGGCCGTGCTGGGCAAGCAGTTGGATCCCGCCAACTTCCGCCGCCAGCTGCGGGCGACGCCTGACATCGAACCAACCGACGAGTACCTGCAGGGCGGCCGGCACCGGCCGCCCCGGCTCTACCGCTACACCGGCAGCGCCGCGCAGCTCAGGGGCAGCCCGCCCGCCTAGCCGACTCCCCGGCCGAACCCGCGGCTACCGCTCCCGCGGCACCGCCGCCGCACGCACCACCCCTAGCCCCCGCCCACCCCGGATTTACCGATCTGACCCCCTGCCCAACAACGGAGAACACCATGTCATCGGTCAACAGCACCTTCCAGCTGATCACCCGCGAGGAAGCCCTTGCCGGCTCCCGCGTGCCCGCCGCCTCCACCTGCACACCCGATTTGGCGCAGGGGCCGTGGGCCTTCGACACCGCCTCGGCGAGCGGTGCCTGGGCGCCCTCCTACGGGCCCGGCGCGTCGATGGCCGACCCGGCGCCGGCCGCGACTCCGCGGCAGGGCGAAATCCCGGCAGAATACCGGCTGGCCGGCGACGAGGAGCTCGAGGAGCGGATCCTGGCCGCCAAGGCAAAGCTGGGCGACAAGCTGGTCATCCTCGGCCACTTCTACCAGCGCGACGAAGTGGTCAAGTACGCCGATTTCGTGGGCGATTCGT
This sequence comes from Arthrobacter sp. Y3221114, assembly GCF_059092625.1. Lineage (NCBI taxonomy): Bacteria > Bacillati > Actinomycetota > Actinomycetes > Micrococcales > Micrococcaceae > Arthrobacter > Arthrobacter sp. Y3221114. The sequence goes on along the minus strand of NZ_JBNHHW010000001.1, from coordinate 866,021 downwards.
TCCAGCTGGCTCGGGCCGCCAAGGAAAAGCCGGAGGCGGAAGTCATCGTGTTCTGCGGCGTGCACTTCATGGCGGAAACCGCCGACATGCTCTCCGGAGAAGACCAAGCCGTGATTCTGCCAAACCTGGCCGCCGGCTGCTCCATGGCGGACATGGCGGACATCGACTCGGTGCAAGCTTGCTGGGACCAGTTGGCCGGCGTGCTCGGCACCGGTCCGGACGCGGACGGCAAGGTCCCGGTCATCCCGGTGACGTACATGAACTCGTCGGCCGCGCTCAAGGGGTTCTGCGGAGAGAACGGCGGGATCGTCTGCACGTCGTCGAACGCCGAGACCGTGCTGGAGTGGGCCTTCGAGCGCGCCCACCGGGTGCTCTTCTTCCCCGACCAGCACCTGGGCCGCAACACCGCCAAGGCCATGGGCGTGCCGCTGGAGCAGATGCCCATGTGGAATCCGCGCCAGCCACTGGGCGGCAACGACGAGGCGGCGCTGCAGGAGTCGCGCGTGATCCTCTGGCACGGCTTCTGCTCCGTGCACAAGCGCTTCACCGTGGACCAGATCGAGAAGGCACGCGCCGACTACCCGGGCGTCCGGGTGATCGTGCACCCCGAATGCCCCATGCCGGTGGTGGACGCCGCGGACGAATCCGGGTCCACCGACTACATCCGCAAGGCCGTGGCCGGCGCCACCGAGCCGACGGTCTTCGCGATCGGCACCGAGATCAACATGGTCAACCGGCTGGCCGCCGAGTACCCGCAGCACACCATCTTCTGCCTCGACCCGGTGATCTGCCCGTGCTCGACGATGTACCGGATCCACCCGGGCTATCTGGCCTGGGTGCTGGAAGCCTACGCCGGCACCGGCCAACTGCCCGGCGGCGAAGTCCTCAACCGGATCACCGTGCCCGACTCCGTGGCCGTCCCCGCCCGCGTGGCGCTGGAACGGATGTTGGCAGCCAAGCCGTGAACCGCGAACCGGCCCGGCGCGTGGCGGTGGTGGGATCCGGCATCGCCGGGCTCTACGCCGCAGCCCTTGCCGCGGAACGTTTGGACACGGCCGTCACCCTGATCACCAAGGGCGGGCTGGCCGAGTCCAACACCTGGCACGCCCAGGGCGGGATCACCGCGGTCACCGCGCAGGGCGTCGCGGCAGGGGATTCCGTCGCGGCCCACATCGCCGACACCCTCACCGCCGGTGCCTTCATGAACGACGACGGCGCCGTCCGCCTGCTCTGCTCAGGCGCGGCGGCGGACATCGCCACCCTGGAAGAGTGGGGCGTGGCCTTCGACCGGCACGACGGTGAATTGTCGCTCGGGTTGGAAGGAGCCCACTCGGCGCCGCGGATCCTGCATGCCGGCGGGGACCGCACCGGGGCCGGCATCGCCGAAGTGCTGATCCGCGTGGTCCGCGGCCTGGCGGAGGCGGGCCGGCTGGAGATCCTCGAGCACACGATGGTGCGGCGGCTGCTCACGGCCGGCGCGCGCGTGGCGGGTGTGGAGCTGATGCCCCTGGGAGCAGGTGCCGTGCCCGATCATCTGGACACCGACGTCGTGATCCTCGCGACCGGCGGCGCAGGGCAGCTGTATCCGGCCACCACCAACCCCGCCGCTGCCACCGGCGACGGTGCGGCGCTGGCCTGGGAAGCCGGTGCGGTCCTGGCCGACCTGGAGTTCATCCAGTTCCACCCCACCCTGCTGGACCCGGCGGCGACCGGAGGCAGGGCCTTCATGATCTCCGAGGCGGTGCGCGGCGAAGGCGCCGTGCTGGTGGACGCGGCGGGGGAGCGGTTCATGCCGGCGCTGCATCCGGACGCCGAGCTGGCACCCCGCGACGTGGTCTCGCGCTGCATCCACAACCAGCTCCGGCTGCAGGAGGAAAACGGACTCGTGCCGCAGGTCTTCCTGGACGCCACCGGGATAGAGCGGAAAAAGGGCGCCGGTTTCCTGGCCGCGAGGTTCCCGATGATCGACGCCACGGTCCGGTCCCTGGGCTTCGACTGGACGCGGGAACCGCTGCCGGTGCGGCCGGCCTCGCACTACTGGATGGGCGGCGTGCGGACCGACCACGACGGCAGGACCTCGGTGCCCGGGTTGCTGGCAGTGGGTGAGGTCGCCTGCACCGGAGTGCACGGAGCCAACCGGCTGGCCTCGAACTCGCTGCTGGAAGGCCTGGTTTTCGCCCGCCGGGCCGTGCGGGGGCTGGACGGACCCGAGAGCGTGCCGGTGTTCGGTGCGGTCCCGCTGGACGTCGGTGCCCCGCCGGGCCGGCGGATGCCTGCCGAGGCCCGCGCCGGCCAACCCGACGCGCCGGCCGGAACCACCGCTTGCACCCGGCAACAGATCCAGGCGGTGATGGCGGCCGCCGCCGGCGTGGTCCGCGACGGCCCAACGCTGCGGGAGGCCGCCCGGCAGCTGGCGCGGTGGCATGTGCCGGTCACCGACGCCGCCTCGGCTGAGGACGCCGCACTGCTGACGGTGGCGCGGCTGGTGGTGGCGGCCGCCGAGGCGCGGCGCGACAGCATCGGCGCCCACTATCGCGGCGACTACCCCCAGGCCCCGGCGCACCGCCGGCACCTGGGCTTCCTGAACGCCGCCGCGGCCTCCGCTTCCGCCAACTTTTCCCCAATGTCCCAGCGAGTCCTGCAGGAGCAGCCATGAACCATATCCAGCCGATCGACCGAACAGCAATGGAGCGGATCGTCGCCGGGGCGCTCGCCGAGGACGCGCCGTGGGGCGACGTCACGTCCGGTGCGCTGATTCCGTCCGACGCCACTGCCACGGCGGAGTTGGCCGCCCGCGAGCCAGGAGTGCTCTCCGGCGGCCCCGTGCTGGCCGAGGTCTTCCGCCAGGTGGATCCGGGCGTGCGGGTGGAACTGAAGACCGACGACGGCGCCGCCTTCGAGGCCGGCGAGGTGCTGGCCGTCCTGACCGGAAACGCCCGCTCCATTCTCTTGGGCGAACGGGTGGCCCTGAACCTGCTGCAGCGGCTGAGCGGCATCGCCACCCAGACCGCTGCCTTCGTCCGGGAAGTTGCCGGCACGGCGGCCCGGGTGGTGGATACCCGCAAGACCACGCCCGGCCTGCGGGCGCTGGAGCGCTATGCAGTGCGCTGCGGCGGCGGGCACAACCACCGCTATTCGCTCTCCGATGCCGTGATGGCCAAGGACAACCACCTGGCCGTGCTCACCGCCGACGGCAGCCGGGACCTGACCGAGGCGCTGCTGGAGGCGAAGGCCAAACTCCCGCACACCGTCCACTTCGAGGTGGAGGTGGACAGGGCCGAGCAGATCGAGCCGGTGCTGGCCGCCGGCGTGGACACCATCATGCTGGACAACTTCAGCGTGGACGAACTCCGCGCCGGCGTTGCCCAGGTGGCCGGCCGGGCCATCGTCGAGGCCAGCGGCAACGTGCGGTTGGACACCGTCGGCCGGATTGCCCGGACCGGGGTGGACGTCATCTCGTCCGGGGCGCTCACCCACAGCGTCCGGTCGCTGGACCTGGGCCTGGACATCCGCATTGCCGCGGGGCAGGCGGTTGAAGGGACATCGCCGTCGTGATCTATCTGGACGCCGCGGCGACCGCCCCGGTGCGCCGCGAGGTGCTGGAGGCCATGTGGCCGGCGCTGACGCAGGACTTCGGCAACCCCTCGAGCCACCACACCGTGGGAGAGGCGGCGCTGCGGGCACTGGACTATGCCCGGGGCAAGGCCGCCGAGGTGCTGGGCTGCCGCCCGGGCGAGATCATCTTCACGTCCGGCGGGACCGAGTCCAACAACCTGGCGATCAAGGGCATTGCGCTCGCCTCCCCGCGGGGCAGGCATGTCGTCACCAGCGCCGTGGAACACCCCTCGGTGCTTGAGGCCGTCGACTATCTGGCCCGGTTCCATGGCTTCGAGGTCACCCGGGTGCCGGTGGATTCCGCGGGCATGGTCCGGGTGGAGGAACTGGAAGCGGCGCTGCGCGATGACACCACGCTGTGCACGGTGATGTATGCGAACAACGAGGTGGGCACCATCCAGCCGGTCGGCCGCATCGGCAGGCTCTGCCGGGCCGCCGGGGTCCCGTTCCATACGGATGCCGTGCAGGCGGCCGGCTGGCTGGACCTGGACGTCGCGGCGCTTGGGGCGGAGGCACTCAGCGTGTCCGGCCACAAGCTGGGCGCGCCCAAGGGCTGCGGGCTGCTGTATGTCTCCGGCCGGGTTCCGCTGGAGCCGGTGCTGCACGGCGGCGGGCAGGAGCGCGGCAGGCGGTCCGGCACGGAGAACGTTGCCGGCGCGGTCGCCGTCGCCACCGCGTTGTCGCTGGCCGACGGCGACCGGGCGGCCGACGCCGAACGGCTCACGGGCTACCGCGACTACCTCATCGACACTATCCTGCGGGAACTGCCCGGTACCGTGCTGACCGGTCACCGCACCGAACGGCTGCCCGCAAGTGCTTCCTTCTGCTTCCCGGGAACGTCCGGCGAGGCGGTGCTGCTGGAACTCGAACGCCGCGGGGTGGTCTGCTCCAGCGGGTCGGCCTGCGCCGCCGGCTCGGACGAGCCGTCGGCGGTGCTGCTGGCCATGGGAATCGAACCGGCCGTGGCGCAGACCGCGGTGCGGCTAACCTTCACGGCCGGCGTGAAGGAAGCAGAGATCGCCCTGGCGGCCCGCTCCGTCGTCGCCGCCGTCAAAGAGGTCCAGGCGCTGCGGCGCTGAGCCGAAGCGCCGCCCGGCGCTCCGGGACACGACGCGTTGCCCTATACCGGACTGATCCGCCCGCTGGGTACGGTGGAGTCCTCACGGACCTGAGGGGAGTGCAGCATGAGCACGCGAACGCTGCCGGGCCGGGGTGCCGCCGCGGCACTGTGCTTGGTGCTTGTTTCCGGCTGCGGCCTGCTGCCCGTCGACGACGACGGCGCGTCGGCCGGGGCGAGTGCGTCGCCGTCGGGGGCGGCCGGCGGGGGTGTCGCCGGACAACCCGCGCCGCCGCTCGGCAAAGACCCCGTGCGGGAAGCCACCATCGACGGCTGGAAGGTCTACACCGATCCGGACCGCGTGCTCAGTTTCGAAGTTCCCGGTGATTGGGTGGTGCAGCGGCAGGTCAAGCCCAGCCAGCCCTCGGACGACGGGCTGCATCTGGACATCCGGGACTCTTCCGGCAAGTTGGCCGCCGAACTGCACACCCGGCTCAAGCTGCCAAAGGCCACCTGCGACGGCGGTGTCACCGAACTGCGTGTGCTGGTCAGCGAGCCGGCGAAGGTGCCCGCCGTCGCGTCCGACGACACGGTCGATCCGATGTTCGTCTACCGGACGCTGCTGGGCTACCAGTACTTCGGCTCGATGGGGCTGACCGACAAGACGGCCGGCGACGGCTTCCAGGCCTGCATGGTGGAAAACACCGTCAACGGTCCGGACCCGGTAGGCACCTACGCCTTCGGCACCGCCGTTCGCCACGGCACCCCGGCGCCCGGCGAGGACACCGGGCTGCTGGATGCCTACGGCCTCATCGCGGAGGCGGAGAGCTATGTCTCCACCAAGCACTTCAAGACGGTGCAGCAGGTCATCATGACCCTGCAGATCGCCGAAGATCCGCCGGCCTGAGCCAGCCCGGACCCGTCCAGACCCGGGCGCCTGCGGGCCGGGGCGCGAACGGGCAGCAAAAAGCCCGGAGGCCGGCGCAGAAGCGGCGGCCTCCGGGCTTTTCAGCCGTTACTTCAGGCCTGCCCGCAGTTTGTCGGTCAGCTCCTGCAGTTGCCCGAATTCCTCCTCGGACAGCAGCGGGGCGAGCATGGAATGCAGGTGCTTCACGTGCTGCCGGCCGATCTCCTTCTGCAACGCGCGGCCTTCGTCGGTCAGTGAGATCTCGATGCCCCGCTGGTCGTTGGGGGCCGTGCGCCGGAGAACCAGGCCTTTCTTCTCCAAGCGGTCAACCATCCGGCTGAGGCTCGGCTGGCTGATCAACAGCGCCTCGTTCAGCTCGTTCAGCCGGCTCCAGCCGCCCGGGCACCGGCTCAGGTTGAAGAGGACGTCGTACTCGCGCATGGCAAGCTTCTTGAACTCGGGAAGCTGCTGCAGCCGGCGCATCACCGCCACCTGGGTGCGGAACAGCGATTCCCAGGCCGCCGCCGTCGTCCTGATCTCAGGACCGCCTGAATCAGCCATGGGACACCGACTCCCCGGCAGCTTCCTTGGCGTCGCGCGCGGCCTTGCGGCTGGCGTGGGTCGGGGCGTCCGGTACATGCGCCGGCTTGCGGGCGGCGAACTCCCTCTTCAGCACCGGCAGCACTTCTTCGCCGAACAGGTCCAGTTGCTCCAGTACGGTCTTCAGCGGCAGGCCGGCGTGGTCGATCAGGAACAACTGGCGCTGGTAGTCGCCGAAGTAGTCCGCGAAGGCCAGGGTCTTCTCGATGACCTGCTCCGGGCTGCCGACGGTCAGCGGGGTCTGCGCGGTGAAGTCCTCCAGGGACGGTCCGTGGCCGTAGACGGGCGCGTTGTCGAAGTAGGGCCGGAATTCGTTGACCGCGTCCTGGGAGTTCTTGCGCATGAAGAACTGTCCGCCCAGGCCCACGATTGCCTGGTCGGCGGTGCCGTGGCCGTAGTGCTCGTAGCGCTCGCGGTACAGGCCGATGAGCTGCATGTAGTGCTCCTTCGGCCAGAAGATGTTGTTGGCAAAGAAGCCGTCACCGTAATAGGCCGCCAGTTCCGCAATCTGCGGCGTGCGGATCGAGCCGTGCCAGACGAAGGGTGCGACGCCGTCCAGGGGCTGGGGCGTGGAGGTGTAGTTGTGCAGCGGGGTGCGGTGCTTGCCCTGCCAGTTCACGACTTCTTCGTCCCAGAGCTTGCGCAGCAGGGCGTAGTTCTCCACCGTCAGCTCCAGCGAGTCTTGGATGTTCTTGCCGAACCAGGGGTAGACCGGCGCGGTGTTGCCGCGGCCCAGCACCAGGTCCACCCGGCCGTCGGCCAGCTGCTGGAGCATGGCGAAGTCCTCGGCGATCTTCACCGGATCGTTGGTGGTGATCAGCGTGGTGGCGGTGGAGAGCGTGATCCGCTCGGTCTGCGCGGCGATGTAGGCCAGCAGCGTGGTGGGGGAGCTGGAGAAGAACGGCGGGTTGTGGTGCTCGCCGATGGCGTAGACATCCATGCCGATTTCTTCGACCTTTTTCGCGATGGCCACCGACGCCTTGATCCGCTCGCGCTCCGTGGGCATGCGGTTGGTGGTCGGGTCCAAGGTAACGTCGCTGACGCTGAATACGCCGAGTTCCATAATGTACCTTTCGTCGTGCTTGTTATCCATCAGTTTACATGCATTTGCATTCACTGTTGTTAACGGCCGACACCGGGATACATTCCGGGCGGAGTCGTGGGATCGGTCACCAAGCCCATCCGGTAACCCGGCATGCCTTTCAACCCGGGATGCTCCTTGCCGGCTTACGCGGCAAGGCGCAGAGGCACAGGCCTACATCGACGCGCGGCCGAGGAGGGGGCCGATGGAATTGTCGACCAAACCCAGCGCGGACGCTATGGCCATGTGCATGTCGAGGTACTTGTAGGTGCCGAGGCGCCCCCCGAAGAACACGTTCGGTTCCTGGCCCGCGAGCTGACGGTACGTGATGAGCTTGTCCCTGTCCTCGCTGGTATTGATCGGGTAGTACGGTTCGTCATTGAGACCGGCTGTCCGGGAGTATTCGCGGACGATCACGGTGCGGTCTTTAGGGTATTGCCGTTCGGGATGGAAATGGCGGAATTCGTGGATACGGGTCCACGGAATGTCTTCATCGGCGTAGTTCATCACGGGTGTGCCCTGGAAGTCCGCGGTCGGCAGGATTTCTTGTTCGAAGTCCAGGGTGCGCCAGGACAAGGCCCCGGCGGCATATCCGAAGTAGCGGTCCAGCGGCCCAGTGTAGACCAGCGGGACACCCGTTGGGAGTTGCGCACGGACGTGGAAGAAATCGGTATTCAGGTGCAGGTCGATCCTGGGCGACCGGAGAAAGTTCGAAAGAAAGTGGCCGTAGCCCTCCCTCGGCAAGCCTTCGTAGGTGTCGGTGAAGTAGCGGTTGTCGAAGGTGTAGCGCACGGGCAGCCGGGTGATGATATCGGGGCTGAGTTCCCGCGGGTCCGTCTGCCATTGTTTGGCCGTGTAGCCACGCACCAGGGCCTCGTATAACGGACGGCCGATCAACGAGATGGCTTTCTCTTCCAAGTTGCCGGCCTCTGTAACCGGTACCTCCTGCGCCTGCTGGCGGATCAACTCCCTGGCTTGGTCCGGTGAGAGGTGGCGGCCGAAATAGGCGCAGATCGTGCCCAGGTTGATGGGCATCGGGTACACATTCCCCTTGAAGACCGTGAACACGCGGTGCTGGTAGCCGGTGAACGATGTGAACCGGTTGACATAGTTCCAGACCCGCTCATTGGACGTGTGGAACAGGTGTGCGCCGTACCGATGCACTTCGATGCCGGTCTCCGGTTCCTCCTCCGACCAGGCGTTGCCGCCGGGGTGGGAACGGCGTTCGAGTATCAGCACGCGAGCACCGTACTGACGTGCTACCGTCTCAGCCACGGTCAGTCCGAAGAGGCCTGCGCCGACGACAATGAGGTCGGGACCGTTGTCTCCGGCCGCTACCATTTCAGCGCCTCAGCCGTCATGCACGGGGCCGGGGTGCCGCAGGTTGCGCATTCTCCCTGTTCGTTCCCGGCTGGCGGATGAAGCATGAGGACGGCAGAAATCCTCGCCAGCAGCGGTGCGCGAAGGTACGGCGTGGCAGAACTAACGGCCGCCTCAGCGAGCGCCGGAACGGCAGGGCCTGTCAGGCGTCTCCTGCCCAGCGCGGCGTCCTGCAGGCCCGCTATTGCCGCGCCGACTCCTCGTTCATGGGCGCGTTCCAAATCCTCCGCCACATCGAAGCGTTTGCCCTCGGCCGCGGAGGTCATGCGGTTTCCTCGTCCGGCAATTCTCCTGCAGCGGTTCCCTGGCAGATCAAACGGTGCATCTGTACCGCGATCGCATCCCAGCCGAGGAGTCTCTGCAACGGCCGCATCCGCCGGTCCCGTTCGGCCGAGGAATCACTCAGCGCCGTTTCGCAGGCGTCGGCGAAGCCAGCCGCGTCCACCTGGATGTGGACGAGCCCCCTGTAACCGGCAACAACATCCGGAACCGGTGTCGAAACCACGGGAAGACCGGCGGCCAAATACTCGAGCGTCTTCGTCGGGCTGATCGAGCGTGTCGCCTCGTTCATGGCGAACGGCATCAAGGCCACGTCGAATTCAGCCATGACACCTGGCAGCTCGGCGTACTCGGCCATGCCGGTGTATTCGATGTTCGGAGCCTGTGGCAGCGTGGCAGGATCTATCTTGGCGACCGGTCCCACGATCCGAAACAACCAGTCAGGGAGCATCGCGGCGAGCCCGTCCAGCAGACCAAGGTCGAGCCGTTCATCGATGACACCCACGTAGCCCGCTACCTTCCGGCTGTCGGGCGCCCGCTCCTCGCGGAGAAGCCGGGAGGTCTCATAGTGTGCGGCATCCACGCCACTGGGAAAGAGGTGGCAGGAATCGCCTACGAAGCGGCTGACGCTGCGGTGCAAGGAGGCGCCTCCTGCAAAAACCACATCGGACTCGGCCAGCGCCTGGCGTTGCCGGGTTTGCATGGCTTTGGGTGCATTTCGAAACGACGCCAAATCGTCCATGACGTCATAGCAGAGGACCCCGGGTTCGAGGGTGCGTGCTATCTCCAGCGCCATCGGCGTATAGATCAATACGTCGGGTGAGGCCGGCCGTGCGTGGGCCGCCAGCAAGGCGCGGAACAGAGCGCCGTATTCTTCCGCGCCGGGTGCGTCGAATCCGAGGACGGGCGGCTGTCCGCCAACTTCAGGAAGTTCAAGCCAGACCCTGGTGATGCCGTCCACGTTCTGATGCCGCAGGACCGGTTGTTCGACCTTGGCCGGCATCGGCTCCTCCAGAAACCACGTTCGGGCACCGGTCCGGGTGCGGGCGGCGGTAAACCGGGAAACAAGGTGTTGCGGGCGTTGCCAGACCCAGGTCCACCTCAGGTGGGAGAGCACGACCAGGTCAGGGTCTTCAGAGGGATTCATTCTGTGTTCCTCTTCGTCGGCGTGGTGGGCGGGCGGGATGATCGCCTCTTCAGGAGGATCGCGCCAGGGCCAGTGGCTCATCTGGGGCAGCAATCCCCGGAGCTGGCTGTCGCACGGCGGTTGAAAGCGGTACGCGGGCAGGTCGCGGCTGGAGGTGCCGGATGCCGCAGCCATCCAGGAGTCCGTGAAGCAGGTGGTGTCTGTCCTGCTTCCCCTCGAGCCGGCGCCGACGACGCCGACCGGGTCGGGACGGCGGGCGGCACGGGCGAGCATGGAGTCCCAGTCGCAGGAGTCTACGAAGGGAAACCAGCAGTATCCCTCGAGCCGGATCCCGCGGGATAGCGCCAGTTCGTACTGTTCCAAGGTGTAACGCAACCAAGACGCGCGATCGGAGGCGGTTCCCCGGATGTTGGTCTCGCTCAGGAGCATCGGCAGCCCGTAGCGGGAGCCGTAGTGCTCGGCCAGTGCGGCAAAGCCCAGCGGGTGGGGCGAGGGCGCGTGCGCGCGGGACTCCTCATACCACCACTCGGAGTGGCAATAATAGTCGAGGCCCAGTACATCCACGCGCACGGGGGCCAGTTGCAGCAGATCTTCGCCGCCGTGCTTGACGATTTCCCTTAGGAAGGGGCGGTCCGCGGTCAGTTCGTGTCCGAGCACCAAATCCAGCAGGACGTGCCGCCGGTCGTTGGCGAGAGCTGCGTACTCCGCCGGTCCGCCCGCTGCCCCGTCATGGTGTTCACAGGTATCCACCCAGACATGGCGGGCTTGCGGCAGCAGCTCCGACCAGCGACGGGCCGCCTCGGCGACGGCCGGCAGGACGTTGCGCACAAGGCGCACAAAGCCGTCGACTCCACTGTCGTAGGGGGGCCACAAGGCTTCGTGGCCGCAGAGGAAAAGGGTGGCGAAGGGCTCATTGAACAACGTGTAGGACGTCAACCAGGGGTAGCGCCGCGCCACGGCCTCCGCGTACTCCAGGTAAGCGGGTGCAAATCTCCGGTCCCTGAAACCGTCGTCGAGCCATTGCGGGTAGCTCGTGTGGTGCACCAGGTCGACTACGGGCTCCATGCCACGAGCCCGCAAAAACTGAAGTTGCCGGTCGGTCTCGGACCAATCGAACACGCCTTGTTCTGCTTCCACGCGGTGCCATCGAATTGGAAACCGCACGCTGCCTACGCCCGCCGCGCGCATGTGCTCCAGGTGGCCGCCCCAGTCGGCGAAGCTTCCCGTCAGTTCGGCCACGTCGCGGCCGTGTCGCGGCAGGTAAGTCGATTCAAATGCGCCAACAAAGGGAACGGCAGCAACTCGGCCAGGCGCTGATAGGCGGCGCTCGCCCAAATCTGACAAATCACTCTCCCGATCCGGAGGATTTTAGTGCCAGCTGCTCGACACGAGTAGGTACATAAAACCCGATATTCCGGGCAAGGGGAACCCCGGGAAGTTGGTTCAACCTTTCATCACGGGCGAACGGCTACCATCGCCGTCGGTTGACCCTCCGTGTCGGAGAGGGAGGGCCCGGGGCGAGGTACCTGCGGCCTGACTAACGGGCCTGGCCGCCAGAGGGGTCCTTTACATGCCGGCCAAGCGCGGCCAGTATGCGTTCCAGGCTGACCGCCACGGATCCTGCCGCCGTGGCGGGGGACTCTGAGGACACCGTGCCGGCCACGATTCCGGTGAGGCGGTGCTGCGCATCGCGCGCGGCCTCCAACTTCTCCGGCAGGTCCTCGGCGGTCATGCTTCTGATTGCCTCGGCCGTGGCTTCCAGTGCGTTGGCCATCGGGGCCAGCACGGGGTCGGGGAGATGCATGGTCTCGTCCCAGATCACGGCGCTGAGCACCTCGGTCATGTCCTGGGTATGGAAGGCGGCACGCTCCAACGTGCGCAGATTCCGCCAATCGGCCTCCAGGTCCCGGTGATGGAACCTGCGCCGCGGATTGGCCTTGCGGCTGCGGTCGGCGGTCTGGACGGCCTGCCGCACCTGGTTGCCCAGCCGAGTGATGCTCTCGCCGTTCGACGCCCAATCCTTGCGTTCCGGCGGCCAGTTCTCCCGGAGCGCCTCGGCCATGTCCTCCAGCTGCCGGGCGAGGTCGGATTGCAGCTGCTGCAGGCTGCGTCCCACTACGTTGAAGTTCAACGGCGGGAACAGCAGGAAGTTCACGGTGATGCCGACGACCACTCCCACCGCCATCTGCACGGCATAGCCGAGCGAGTAGTCGCCGGCATTGGAACCGCCCACCAGCAGGACGAACAGCGCGGCCATGGGAACCCACTCCCTGCCGGCCCCGAGCCGCGGCAGCCCCGCGACCAGAACCCCCAGGAACACCAGCAGGCCCACCGTCACGAAGTGCGGGCCGACCGTCAGCAGCAGGAGCATGGCCAGGCCGATGCCCAGCATCAGCCCGGCCAGTGTCTCCAAAGAGGTCTTGATGGAGTCGGCGACGGTGGAATACATGCTGATCAGGGCGCCCAGCGGGGCGTAATAGGGGTACTGGTCCACGTCGCCGGGCAGCCGCAGGGCGATGAACCACGCGATGGCGCACGCCAACGCGGTCTTGAACGCCAGCTGGACCCGGCGCCAACCGCCCATCTGCTGCCCATATTTGCGCAGCGGGGCAGGGAGCCGGTCCGTGAGCCGGTCCAGACGGCCCGGCCCGGCCGGCATGGTTTCCGGATCTGGCATGTTCGGTACCTCCAGGGTTCCGGGTACGCCGGTCAGCGTCCGGCCGGAACCAGTTCTGCCTCGAGTGTATGCCGCTCGTTCGCCCGGCGCTCGCGCCGGCCTTCGACCAGCCGGTACAGCACCGGCACCAGCACCAGCGTCAGCGCGGTGGAGGACACCAGGCCGCCGATCACCACCACGGCCAGCGGCTGCGAGATGAAACCGCCCTCGCCGGTCAGTCCCAGCGCCATCGGCGTGAGCGCAAAAACCGTGGCGAGCGCCGTCATCAGGATGGGCCGCAGCCGGCGTCTCGCGCCGTGGGTGATCGCGTCCGCCACGTTCATGCCGGGCCGGCCGTCGTGCGGGCGCCGGTACTGGTTGATCAGGTCGATCAGCACGATCGCATTCGTCACCACGATGCCCACCAGCATCAGCATGCCGATCAGCGACGGCAGCCCCAGCGGGATCCGTGTGACGACCAGCAGCCCGATGGCCCCCGTGGCCGCGAACGGAATGGAGACCAGCAGGATCAGCGGCTGCACCAGGGACTTGAACGTGGCCACCATGATCACGTAGACAATGGCGACGGCGGCCAGCAGCGCCCAGCCCAACTGTTCAAAGGACTCGGCCTGCTGCGTGGCCGCGCCGCCCAAATCCGCCGTGACCCCGGCCGGCAGGTCGGTGCCGTCCAGGGCGGCCGCCACCTCGCCGCTGAGGGCACCCAGGTTTTCTCCCTCCGGGGTCACGGAGACCACGGCGGTGCGTTCGCCGCCGCTGGCGCTGATCGACGTCGGCACATCGGTTTCCTCCACGGTGGCCAGGTCGGTCAGCGGCACCGGCCCGGCCGCTGTGGGCACCTCGACGCCGCGCAGTTCCTCGACGCTGGCGAAATCGCTGCCTTCCCCGATCAGCACCGGGAAGTCGGTCGTGCCGATCCGCACGGTGCCGCCGGGCAGCGGGCTGATCGTGGACGCCAGGAGGCCCGCGACCTGCTCCTCGTCCAGCCCCGCAGCCACGGCCTTGGCCCGGTCCACGGACACCTGAACCACGGGCTCGGCCGCCGAGAGGTTGCTGGACACCTCCGCGGCCCCGGGTACCTCCCGCAGCAGTTCCACCAGCCGGTCGGAGGCGTCCCGCAGCTCTTCCGGCCCGCTCGCGGAGATTTCCACGTCCACGGTGCTGGACGTGCCGAAGCCGCCGCCCTGGGTGCCCAGCGTGAACGTCGCCTCGCCGGGCAGCTTTTCGACGGCGGAGCGCACCCGGTCGCGCAGCGCGGCCTGGTCGATGCCTTCCTCGGTGATGACGGTGTACTGGGCCACCGAAGCCCCCGCGGAGAGGAACGTCCCCAGGCCGCCTCCGGCGTTGCCCATGGTGACCTGGACCGCCTCTATCCCTTCCATCCCGGCCAGCAGCTCCTCGACCGGGGCGGCTGCCTCGTCGGTGGTCGCCAGGCTGGTCCCGGCCGGCATCTGCTGGCGCAGGCTGAAGCTGTTCTGTCCGCTGTCGCCCAGCAGGTTGGTCTGCATCAGCGGCACCATGGCGCCGGTGCCGGCCAGCACCAGCAGGGCCGCCATGGTGGTGAGCACCGGGTGCCGCTGCGTGCCGGCGAGCACCGGCAGGTAGCCGCGCTGCAGCAGCGAGCGGCGTTCCTTCTCGGAGGCCGCCGCACGCACCGCGGAAGCGTCCAAGTGTTGCTGTGCCGCGGGGGATTTCACGAACCAGTAGGCCAGCACCGGCACGATGGTCAGCGACACCGCCAGGGACGCGAGCAGGGCCAGCGCGGTGGTGATGGCGAACGGCCGGAACAGCTCGCCGGCCAAATCGCCGACGAACGCGATCGGCAGGAACACCGCAACGGTCGTCAGGGTGGAAGCGGTGATGGCACCGGCGACCTCGCGGACCGCCGCCAGGATGGCGTCGCGCTTGGGTTCGCCGTAGTTCAGGTGCCGTTTGACGTTCTCGACCACCACGATCGAGTCATCCACGACGCGCCCGATGGCGATCGTCAGCGCGCCGAGGGTCAGGATGTTCAGCGAGTAGCCGAGCGCATTCAGGCCGATGAACGTTGCCAGCAGCGACAGCGGGATGGAAATCGCCGTGATCAGCGTGGAGCGCACGGAGAGCAGGAACACCAAAATGATCAGCACCGCGAAGCCCAGCCCCAGCAGGCCCTCGGTGGTCAGGTCCTTGATGGACGTCTCGATGAACGGGGCCTGGTCAAACACCGTGGTGATCTGCGCCCGGTCGCCCAGTTCGGCCTCCAGTTCGGGCAGCATCTCCCCGATGGCGTGCGAGATGGCCACGGTATCGCCCTCCGGCGTTTTGGTGACGGCCAAGGCCAGCGTCAGCTCGCCGTTGGTCCGGGTAATCGAGGTCTGCTCGTCGTCGGCAATGCCGACGTCGGCCACCTCGCCGATGGTGGCAGGGTCGGCCGGCGCGGGGTCCGGCTGCCGGCCGGGCCGGTCCGGGGCGGGCACGGTGTCCGGCACGGGCACCAGGCCCTGGTCTGTCCCGCTGCCCGGCGGGGCCGGCTGGCCCTCGCCGGGGAACTGCCCGGGTGCCCGCCCCGCCTCCAGTGCGGAAGGCACGGAAGGCTGCTCCGCCGTCGTTGTTTCAGCGGGGGAGAGCGGCAGGTTTTCGATGGCCTCCAGGCTGTCCAGCGGGCTGCCGATCTGCACGGAGAGGCTCTGGCCGTCCTGCTGCACGGCGCCGGCGGGGACCAGGCCGCCGCTGTTTGCCAGGCTGTCCACGATGGCGGAAACGCCGACGCCGGCCTCCTCCATGGCATCGCCGTCCGGCAGGATGGCGATGTGCCGGCCGGGGCCGCCGGAGACTTCGGCCCCGCGCACGCCGGGGATGTTCTGCAGCCGGGGCACCGTCAGCCGGTTCAGCTCGTTGCTCAGCTCGCTCAGCGTCAGGTCGGAGGAGACCGCCATGAAGACGATGGGGAAGTCATCGATGCTGCCGGCCAGCGACAGCGGCGAGACGTCCTCGGGCAGCTGCTGGCGGACGTTGGAGATGGCGCGGTCCACCTGGCTGCGCGCCCGGTCCAGGTTGGTGCCGTAAACGAACGTGAGGTTGACGGTGGAGAAGCCGGTACGCGAAACCGCCGAGGAGGACTCGAGGCCCTCGACGGCGGTGAGCGCGCGTTCCAGCGGTTCGCTGACCTGCTTGTCCACGACTTCCGGCGACGCGCCGGGCATGGAACTGACGACGGTGATCCGCGGGAACTCGAGCGAGGGAATGAGTTCCTGCTTCAGGGAACCCATGGTGATCACGCCGAAGACGGCCACAAAGACCGTAATCAGCGCGATCAACGCACGATTCGCCAGGGACAGCGTTGCCAGCTTGTGCATGGCTTGAAGCTTAGTTCAGCGGCTTGTCGGATCGGACCGGGGTCAGGCCAGTTCGAGCACCCGGTCGGTGTCGGCGGTGATCTCGGCCAACATCGAGGGGTTCTCGTTCAGGTTCACTCCGTAGCCGGGGATCATGTCCTTCAGCTTGGGTTCCCAGCCCTTGAACTCCAGCGGGAAGCAGCGTTCCAGCAGGCTGATCATGATCGGCGCGGCGGTGGAAGCGCCGGGGGAGGCACCGAGCAGGGCCGAGATGCTGCCGTCGGCGGATGCGATGACCTCGGTGCCGAACTGCAGGGCGCCGCCCTTCTTCGGGTCCTTCTTGATCACCTGGACACGCTGGCCGGCGGTGATCAGCTCCCACTGGTCGCCGGCAACCTCCGGGTGGAAGGCCCGCAGGGCCTCGTTCTTGCCTTCGCGGGTCTTGAGCACCTCGGTGACCAGGTACTTCACCAGGCCGAAGTTGTCCTTGGCCACGGCCAGCATGGGGACCAGGTTGGTCGGGCGAACGGACAGCGGCAGGTCCAGCAGCGAGCCGGTCTTGAGGAACTTCGGCGAGAAGCCGCCGTACGGGCCGAAGAGCAGGGAGCGCTTGCCGTTGACGAAGCGGGTATCCAGGTGGGGCACCGACATGGGCGGGGCGCCCACGGAGGCCTGGCCGTAGACCTTGGCGTTGTGGGCTGCGATGACTGTCTCGTCCGTGCAGCGGAGGAACTGTCCGGACACCGGGAACCCGCCGTAGCCCTTGGACTCGGGGATGCCGGAGCGCTGGAGCAGGTGCAGGGCGCCGCCGCCGGCTCCGATGAACACGAAGCGGGCGTTGACCTTGGTTTTTTCGCCGGTGGCGTTGTTCCTGATCTCCAGGGTCCAGCGGCCGTCGGTGTTGCGGGAGACGTCCAGCACGCGGTGGCCGTAGTTCAGCTCGACGCCGTTGGCGGTCAGGTAGCCGGCCAGTTTGCGGGTCAGGGAGCCGAAGTCCACATCGGTGCCGCCGGCGACGCGGGATGCGGCCACGCGCTGCTGCGGATCGCGGCCGCCCATGATCAGCGGCGCCCACTCGTTGATGGCGGCGTGGTCCTCGGAGAACTCGATCTGCTCGAACAGCGGTTCTTGCTTTAGCGCTTCATGCCGGCGCTTGAGGTAGTCCGCGTGGTCATCGCCCCAGACAAAGCTCATGTGCGGCAGCGGGTTAACGAATTCCCTGGGCGACGAGATGTGGCCCTCGCGGATCATGTGCGACCAGAACTGGCGCGAGATGTGGAACTTCTCGTTGATGCCGACGGCCTTGGCGGTGGGAACGGACCCGTCCACCGAGGCGGGGGTGTAGTTCAGCTCGCAGAGCGCGGCATGTCCGGTGCCCGCGTTGTTCCAAGGGTCCGAGGCTTCCAGGCCCACCTCGTCGAGGTTCTCGAACAGGCTGATGCTCCAGTCCGGCTGCAGCTGCTTGATGAAGGAGCCGAGGGTGGTGCTCATGATGCCGCCGCCAATCAGCGCGACGTCGACGTTCTTGGATGATCCCGAGGGAATGTTTGCAGTCAACTCAATCTCCAATAGCAGCTGTGCCAGCAGTTGAAAGCCTAGCGCGCTGCGCCAGCGAGACTAAAATCTGCCGTTATCGATGTGACCCAATAGACAGACGCGGCGGCGGCGGCAGCGTTAAAATTGCCCACCGGCCGTGTTGACCGCCGCCGCGTCAGCCCCGGCCCAGCTCGATCATGTTGTAGACCTCGTCGAGCATCGGGCTGGCCGGGTAGCTCGCCACCCGAGGCCCCATGGCCAGTGCGGAGATGGGGAACGCCAGCGGCACCGCGGGGACCGCGCGGGCCAGCTGCTCGTTGATGCTGTGGTAGGCCTGCACGCGGTCTTCGCCCTCGGGCAGGGTCTTGGCGCGGGCTATCTTGCTGCGGATCTGCGCGCTGTCGTAGCCGAACTCCATCGATTTGCTGCCGAAGAGCGGGCCCACAAAGTTGTCCGGATCGCGGTAGCTGCCGCTCATGCCGGCCAGGTGCAGGGCGTGGCCGGTGGAGCCTTGGATCGTGGCCAGGTAGCCCTCGTCCCACGGGATGGGCACCGGCTTGATATTGATCCCGACGGCGGTGAGCTGGCGGCTCAGCTCCGCGTACACCTTTTCGGGGGTGGGCAGGTAGGCGCGCGTGACGCCCAGCGGATAGTAGAAGGTCAGTTCCGCGCCGTCGTACCGGGCGTCGGCCAACAGTTCGCGCGAGCGCTCCGGGTTGTACGCGTAGTAGGGGATGGTCTCATTGGTCACGCCCAGGCTGCGCGGGATGAACTGCATGGCCTCCTTGGTGCCCTGCAGGAAGAAGCTGTCGATCAGCGCCTGCCGGTCGATCGCATGGGCGATGGCCTGGCGCATGGTGATGTCGTCCAGCCCGTCGGCTGCCTGGTTCATGCCGAGGTAGACCACGGAGAACGGGTCGCGCTGCAACACCTGCATGCCGGCCCGGACCAGGTCCGCGTACGTGGCCGGGGTGACCAGGTCGTAGCCGTCGATGTCCCCGGCTTCCAGGGCGCGCAGCCGTGTCGTCGGATGCGGGAGCGCCTTGAACACCACCGTGCGCACATCGCCGGCCGCACCCCAGTATCCCTGGTAGGCGGAGAGCACCACGCGGTCCTGCTCCCAGTTGGCGAAGGTGAACGGGCCGGTCCCCACCGGGGCCAGTCCGTAGCGGGATACCTTGTTGCCGCCGCGTTCCTCCGTCAGCCGGTCCGCCGCCCCCGCCTTCAGCGCCGCCGGCGAGGAGATGGCAAAGGCCGGCATGGCCAGCGATGCGACCAGGCCGGTGAACCGGCGCGTCAGGTTCAGCTGGACCTCCAGCGGGCCCAGCACCTCGCAGCTGTGGTAGAGCGATTCGTCCTCGTCCTCGGCGAACGCGCCGAAGACCGACCGGAACGCCAGCCCGCCTTCCACCGGCCGGGCGTCCCGGGGGAGCCGGTACCAGCGTTCGAAGTTGGCGCGGACCGCTTCGGCATCGAACTCCGTGCCGTCATGGAAAGTGACCCCTGGGCGCAGCCGGAAGCGGTAGGAGCGGCCCTCGTCCAATTCGATCCATTCGGTTGCCAGCCGCGGCGCCGGGACGCCGGTCGCCGCGTCCACCCCGATCAGGGTTTCCAGCACCTGGCGGGTCACCCGGTAGGACTCGGTATCCAGTGCCAGCGCCGGGTCAAGGGTCACCGGGGTGGCGGCAATGCCCATGGTGAAGGTGGTGTCCGCGGGCGAGGCGGTCGGCTGTTCGCTGGGCGAGACGGTGGACGGGACGGGCCTGCCCGGCTCCGAGGTGCAGCCGGCGAGCAACACGGCCGCTGCCGCTGCGCCTGCCTTCAGCACGGTGCGGCGCGCGGGGGGCGGTGTCACGCTTCAGGCTCCTTGGGGGCAGGCGGGATGATCTTCAAGTCTAATCGACTCCTGTACCGGAGCCTGCGCGGCGAAATCCCGATGAGACATAGGCCACATCCGCGCGTGTTTGGGGCAGGATGGAACCATGACCGAACATGCCGACGACGCCGCCCTACTCGAGGTCCGGGACCTGGCCGTTGCTTTCCGCACCACGTACGGGCAAGTCTCCGCGGTGGAGGGCGCCTCGCTGCGCTTGGAACAGGGCAAGACGCTGGCGATTGTTGGCGAATCCGGTTCCGGGAAGTCCACCACGGCGATGGCCGTGATTGGCCTGCTGCCCGATAACGGACGAGTTACCGCCGGGAGCATCCGCTTCGACGGCCAGGAGCTCGTGGGGCTGTCGGAGCATCGGATGCGGACCATCCGGGGCCGCCAGATCGGCTTGGTCCCGCAGGACCCGATGTCCAACCTGAATCCGGTCACCAGGATCGGCTCGCAGGTGGCGGAGACCCTGCTGGTTCACGGCATGGCGACCAGGCGGGACGTGGACCGGAAGGTCGTGGAGGTCCTGGAGGCCGCCGGGCTGCCCAACGCCAAGGAACGCGCCAAGCAGTATCCCCATGAGTTTTCCGGCGGGATGCGCCAGCGCGCCCTGATCGCCATCGGCTTGGCCTGCCAGCCGCGGCTGCTGATCGCCGACGAGCCGACGTCGGCACTGGATGTGACAGTCCAGCGCACCATCCTGGACCAGATCGAGTCGATGACCCATGAACTGGGGACGGCCGTGCTGCTCATTACCCACGACCTGGGCCTGGCGGCCGAACGGGCGTCGGAACTGGTGGTGATGCACCGCGGCAAAGTAGTGGAGACCGGCCCGGCGCGGCAGTTGCTGGAGGACCCGCAGCACCCCTACACCCGGGCGCTGGTGAAGGCGGCGCCGAGCGTCGCGGCCGTGCGCCTGATGCCGGGGGCGTTCACCGGCAACTCGGCTGTGCGCGCCGAACGGGCGGAGAAGGTTTTCCAGGAACACGTCACCGAAGCTCCCGCGGCCGCCGAGGCTCAGAAGACGGACAACATCGTGGAGCTGCGCGACCTGACCAAGGTGTACAAGATCCGCGGCCAGGCCGAGGACTTTTACGCGGCGAAGAACGTGACGCTGGATATCCCGCGCGGGCACACGGTCGCCATCGTCGGCGAGTCGGGCTCCGGCAAGACCACCACCGCCCGCATGCTGCTGAAGCTGATCGAGCCGACCAGCGGCACCATGACCTTCGACGGAATGGATGTGGCGAACCTGACCAAGGCGCAGCTGCGGGACTTCCGCCAGCGGGTGCAGCCGGTGTTCCAGGATCCGTATTCGTCCCTGAACCCGATGTTCACCATCGAGCGGATCGTCGAAGAGCCGCTGTCCACCTACAAGCGCGGCAGCGCGAGGGAACGCTCGGTCCGCGTGCGCGAGCTGATGGACGAGGTCGCACTGCCGCAGAACATGCTGCGGCGCTACCCGTCCGAGCTCTCCGGCGGCCAGCGGCAGCGCGTGGCGATTGCCCGTGCCCTGGCCCTGAAGCCCGAACTGATCATCTGCGACGAGCCGGTCTCCGCGCTGGATGTGCTGGTGCAGGCGCAGATTTTGAAGCTGCTGGGGGACCTCCAGGCGGAGCTGGGCCTGAGCTACCTCTTCATCTCCCACGACCTGGCCGTAGTGCGGCTGATCTCCGACTACGTCTGCGTGATGAAGGACGGCGAACTGGTGGAGGCAGCCAGCTCGGAGGAAGTGTTCACCAACCCGCGGCACCCCTACACGCGGCGCCTGCTGGCTTCCATCCCGGGCAACGAACTGGACATTCAGGCGGAGGATCCCGAGATTGCGTCCTGAGGGTGCCGGGCCAGGCTCCGTCCCGGAGCCTGACGATCACCGGCCGGAAGGCTTCGGCTTCCGGACCGGTGTGCGCAGCGCCGCGGTGGCCATCGGCTTCGCCGTCTTCGTGCTGGTGATCGGCACCGTGATGCTGGCGGTCGGGGCGGTCATCGTCGTCGGTGAGGGCAGGTGGGGCGCCCTCTGGTGGCTGGCGGCGTTGGAGGTGCTGTTCATTGCCGGCTTCGCCGCCATGATGCACATGGCCCGCCAGCGGCGGCGGCACGACGGCGGGGCCCCGCCGCCGGCCACCCCGGCCGGCTGAAAGCGCTTCCTGCTACTTGGCCCGGGTCTTGGGATCCAGTGCTTCCCGCAGGGATTCGCCCAGCAGCGTGAAGCCCAACGCGGTGACGGCGATGCACAGGCCGGGCAGGAACGCCAACTGCGGCGCGATGCCCAGTTCGGCCTGCGCGTAGGTGAGCATGCGGCCCCATTCGGCGGTCTGCGGGCGCCCGCCGCCCAGGCCCAGGAAGGAGAGCGCCGCGGCGTCGATGACCGCGGTGGCCAGCGTCAGGGTGGCCTGGACGATGACCGGGCCCACGCTGTTGGGCAGTTGGTGGTTCATGATGATGGTGCCCCGGCTCAGGCCCAGCGTCTGCGCTGCCAGCATGTAGTCCGCGCTGCGCTGGGAGATCATCGACGACCGCAGCAGCCGCGCGAAGATCGGCAGTTGCGCCACGCCGATGGCGATCATCACCGCATACGCTCCCTGCCCCAGGATGGCCGCGATGGACACCGCCAGCAGCAGGTTCGGCACGGAGAGCAGGATGTCGACCCCGCGCATGATCACGCTGTCGATCCAGCCGCCGAAGCCGCCGGCGAGGATGCCCAGCAGCATGCCCCCGGCCAGTCCCATGGCGGTGGAGACGACGCCGATCAACAGCGAGGCCTGTGCACCCCAGATGAGTTTGCTGAGCAGGTCCCCGCCGAAACGGTCGAGCCCCAGGGGAAAGCCTTCCACCTCGCCGAAGCCCGGAATGTGAGTGGGCGTGATATAGGTGCGGCCGGGCAGGTCCTGGCCGCCGTAGGGTGCCAGCACCGGCGCCAGGACGGCGGTCAGCACGAACAGGCCCACGATGATGGCGCCGGCGATGGCCTGCGGATTCCTGCGGAGCCTGCGGAACGCGTCCTTCCAAAGGCTGGTGCCCGCGGGCCCGCTGCTGGCGGGAGCGCCGGGGGCGCCCGGTGGCTCGGGGGTGGTCCGGATGTCGCCGCCCGACTGCGGCGGAAGTGTTGTGCTCATTAGACACGCACCCTCGGGTCGATGATGCTGTAGGAAATATCCACGACCAGGTTGATCAGCGAATACAGCACGGCGATGAAGATGATGAACCCCTGCAGGACGGGGTAGTCCAAGTTGAAAATCGCGTCGCGCAGGAACCGCCCGATGCCGTTAAAGGCGAACACCGTCTCGGTCAGCACGGCCCCGGAAATCAGCAGCCCCAGCTGCAGGCCGATGGTGGTGGTGACCGGCAGCATCGCGTTGCGCAGGATGAACCGGTTGCGGATGGTCTTCTGCAGCAGCCCCTTGGCACGCGCGGTGCGCACATAGTCCGCGTTCTGCACCTCCAGGACCGAGGCCCGCGTGATGCGCACGATGATGGCCAGCGGGATGGTGCCCAGCGCGATCCCGGGCAGCACCAGGTGCAGCAGCGCATCCCAGGCGGCATCCCATTCGCGGGTGAGCAGGCCGTCGAGCACATAAAAGTCGGTGACGTGCGTGGCGTTGATCCTGGGGTTCTGCCGGCCGTCGGTAGGGAACCAAGGCAGCTGGATGGCGAACAACCACTTGAGGATGAAGGCTAGGAAGAAGACCGGGACGGTGATCCCCACGAGCGACAGCACGACGGAGGAGTGGTCGGGCCACTTGCCGTAGTACCTGGCTGCCTGATAGCCGAGCGGGATGCCGATCCCGACGGCGATGATCAGGGCAACGACCGTCAGCTCCACCGTCGCCGGGAAGCGGGTCGCGAACTCCGTCAGCACGGGCCGGCCGGTGAGGATCGAGGTGCCGAAGTCACCCTGGAGCAGCTTGCCCATGTAGACGAAGTACTGCTCGATCAGCGGCCGGTCGAAGCCGTAGAGCTCGTTGATCCGTGCCACTGCCTCGGGCGTGGCACGGTCGCCGAGCAGCGCCGTGGCCGGCCCGCCGGGCAGGCTGCGAACCCACAGGAACAGCAGCAGGGAAAGCCCGAAGAGCGTCGGGATGAGCAGCGCGATGCGCTTGATAATGACTCTGAGCACAGCGTCCTTCCGGATCCCGGTCCCGGCCTCGCGCCGGATGCGGTGGAATTTGCCTTGTCGGCAGCAGGCCGGGCGCCGCCCGCTGGTGGTTCTGGCCGTGGCGGGCCTGCCTGCCGGGGTCCGCGGTATGCGGACCCCGGCAGGACGTGGCTACTCGCTGAGCTCGATGGCGTTGAACACCTCGTCGTTCACCGGGCTGGCCGGATAGGAGGTCACCCGTGGGGCGAAGGCGAGCGACGGCGCCGGGTGCGCCAGCGGGATCGCCGGGAGGTACTGCGCGATGTCTTCGTTGATCTCCTCGTACAGCGGCGTCGCCTCCTCGACGCTGCTGGTCTCGCGCGCCTTGGACAGCTTGTCGAACAGCTCCTTGTTATTGAAGCCGAACTCCGGCTTCTCCTGGCCGAAGAAAACCCCGACGAAGTTGTCCGTGTCGTTGTAGTCGCCAGTCCATCCGAGCAGGTGGATATCGTGGTCCGCGCTGGCCTGGATGCGGTCCAGGTAATCCGGGGACCACTTGTCCGGCTGCGCCTCAATGGTGATGCCGACCTCCTCGAGCTGGGCACTCAGGTTGGTGAACACCTGTTCCGGCGTCGGCATGTACGGCCGGGACACGCCGGTGGGGTAGTTGAACATCAGCTCCAGGCCGTCGCCGTAGCCGGCCTCTTCGAGCAGCGCCCGCGCCTTCTCCGGGTCGTACTCGTACGTGGTGACGTCGTCGTTGTAGCCGTTGACCGTGTCCGGGACGAACTGCGTGGCGACCTTGGTGCCCTCGGGCAGCGTCTGACGGACGAGCGCTTCCTTGTCGATCGCGTGGGCGATCGCCTGGCGGACCTTGAGGTCCTTCAGCGCTTCCTCCTCTTGGTTCATGCCCAGGTACAGAATGGTGAACGGATCGCGCGAAATGACGTTGAAGCCGGCGTCGGCCAGCGACTGCGTATCGGCCGGCGCCACCAGGTCGTAGCCGTCAATGTCCCCGGCCTCCAGCGCCTGCCGGCGGGCATTGGGGTCTTCGATGATCCGGAAGATGATCTGCTGGACCTGGCCCTGTTCGCCCCAGTAGCCGTCGAAGGCGGAGAGCTGCAGGGACTCGCCGACGGACCAGCTGTCGAACTTGAACGGGCCGGTGCCAACCGGGTGCCCCATGGCATATTCGCTCAGCTCCGGAGCCTCTTCCGAACCGCCGACGTCGTCCGCGTTGAACTCATCAAGGGCGGTGGGGCTCTGCATCGCGAACGCCGGCAGCGACAGTGCTGCGACGAAACCGGCGAAGGGCTGGGCCAGGTTCACCGTCACCTCGGTGTCGCTGACCACCTCGCAGGAGTCGTAGACGGCGGTTTCGGGGGAGTCCGAGTAACCGCGGAACAGCGAGCCGTAGTAGTAACTCACCGACTGGGACTGCTGGATCCCCTCGAAGTTGTACCAGCGGTCGAAGTTGAAGCAGACGGCCTCGGCGTTGAAATCGGTGTCGTCGTGGAACTTCACGCCTTCCTTGAGCTGGAAGGTGTAGGAGAGCCCGTCGTCGGACATCTCCCAGGATTCAGCCAGCAGTGGTTCAGGGTCGGGGGTCCCTTCCTTGACGCCGACCAAACCCTCGAAGATCTGGCGGCTGACGCGGAAGGACTCGCCGTCGCTGGCGAAGGCCGGATCCAGCGACTTGGGATCAGACGACGCAGCGAATACGAACGTCGAATTAACACCCTCCTCCGTCTCGCCCTGCGCACCGCCGCCGCGCTCGCTCTCGGCACAGCCGGACAGGACGAGTGCGCCGGCGGCCAGGCCGGCAACGACGGCTCCGGCGCGCCGACCGCGGCGCTGGCCTCCGGAAAAGATGTCAGTAAATGACATGGACTGCTCCTCGGGGACGTGAGGTGTGACGCCGACTTTGTGTACGGCACCCGGCAGAGGCGCGGTGACGCGTCCGCTTGATGAGAGCTTAGTCACATGTCCGATCGAAAACATCGGTTTCAGGTTCGGTGGTTCGCCAAAACCATCACAATTTGGTGACAGCCGCCAGCGGACCCGCGCGACGACGGCGGCGGACGTGCCGTCCGCGGGCCGGGAGTGGGCCCGTGAAGCGCAAGAGCCCCGCAACGTGACGCTGCGGGGCTCCTGTCGATGGTGCGCAAGGCGGGACTTGAACCCGCACGTCCGAAGACACTGGAACCTAAATCCAGCGCGTCTACCAATTCCGCCACTCGCGCATGCGTTCCGGGCATTTTCGGAACAGCAATCAGTCTACCGGCATGGCGGCAGTCGTTTTGCGGGGGTCTTGTGCCTTTGTGGTCGCCTAGTTGTCCAGGCCGAGGTCGCGGCGCAGCTTGGCCACGTGGCCGGTGGCCCGGACGTTGTACTGGGCCAGCGCCACCTTGCCCTCGGGATTCACCACGATCGTGGAACGGACCAGGCCCTCGTAGACCTTGCCGTAGTTCTTCTTTTCGCCCCAGGCCGCATAAGCCTCGGCCACGGCATGGTCTTCGTCGGAGAGCAACGGGAAGTTCAGCTCTTCCTTTTCCGCGAACTTCACCAGCTTCGGCAGGGGATCGGGGGAGACTCCCAGCACCGTATAGCCGGCGCCCTTCAGCGAGTCGAGACTGTCGCGGAAGTCGCAGGCCTGCTTGGTGCAGCCCGGTGTCGAAGCTGCAGGATAGAAGTAGACCACAACGTTTTGGCCCCGATAATCGGCCAGCGAGACGGTGTTGCCCGCCGAGTCCTGCAGCGTGAATTCCGGCGCGATGTCGCCGGTCGACAGTCGTTCGGCCATGGGGCAGCTCCTTAGCGATCTGGGATTCCAGCACCAGCATAGCCAAGATGGCACTCGGGCCGCCCGGACTACGTACGTATACTTGAAGGCATGCCGGATTTGAAGAATTGGCCGATGCCACGGTTGCTCTCCACCGCCGCCCGGCTCGTCGAGCACGAATGGAACGACAAGCTGGCCGGCCTCGGTTTGACCCACGCCGGCGTCATTGCCCTCGAGGTGCTGGCCGCCGAGGGGGAAATGACGCAGGCGCAGCTGGCGACCCGTGTCCGCGTGCAGGCGCAGACCATGGGCAAGACCCTGGGCAGGCTGGAAGTCCATGGGCACATCATCCGCGCCCGCAGCGATGTTGACCGCCGGCGGCAAATCGTGCAGATCACCGACGAGGGCAAGCGGGCCCTCAAGCATGCTGCCGAGCTGGAGCGGCTGCTCAGCAGCGGCAGCGGCGACCAGATGGATGAGCTCAAGGAACGGCTGACGGTCATCATCCGCAGGCTGGGCAACAGCCGCTTCGGCATTGGCTCGGTCGAAACCATCGACATCGCCGAGATCGACGGTTACGAGGACGGCGACTGATCCGCTGGCTTCCCGGCCGTCGCAAGTCCGGCATCGGAACCCGTGCGCATCCCGTCACCGTGATCGGCGACGATGAGTTGCGACGAACCGGCGACTTCGTCCTCAAGAGTTCGTCCCCAGCGATTTAAGCTTTTGAAGTACGACGACGTCGATGCCCGCCTTCCGGCGCACACCGGGAGTGAGACGGGTCCGGCACCCCGGTGAATACCCAGGTTTCCGGCCGTGGATGTACCGGCCACCGGCCCCGCCCCCTGTAAAACCCACCGGGGTTTTAACCGCCGGCAGTTGCCTCTGCGGTCACCGAGCTCTCCTGTGCCGTCCGCGATGAGCGTTCGACGAGGGCCGCGAACTCATCGCTGGACATCACGTCCGCGTACTGGATTTGGATGTTGCGCAGGGATTCCCAGTACTGCCCGTAGCCCTCAGGGGTTTCGTGGTCGAACTCGGGGTTGCGGCCGTGGGTGTTGACGGGAATAGCCGTGCCGGAATCGGCCACGACGATCACTTTGTATCCCCGGTCGAAACCGTCGCGTGCCGTGGTCGGTACACAGTTGGCCGTCGAAGAGCCGACGATCACGAGGTACTCGGCGCCGTCCTGCTGCAGGTACTCGTTAAAGGCCGTCCCGTAGAAGCTGCTGTTGCGGTGCTTTTGGAAGACGGGTTCGCCCTTTTGCGGTTCGAATCCGTTGCAAAGGGCGCCGTTCCACGTCCCGTGGTTGAACGGCGAATCTGGCTCTGTCCACGACGGATACTTCAGCCCCCAGATGCCGATGTCGTAACCTTCGGGGTGCATGCCCCACATGGACCAGATGACTTTGATTCCCTTTTCGCGGGCGAGTTCGATCATTCTCTTGGCCGGTTCGAGGGATTCCTGCCCGGAGGGAGCTCCGCCGACACTTTGAATGTAGTCCGCCCCGTCCGGGTCGAGGCAGAGATTCTGGATGTCGAGCGCGTGGACCACGGTCTTGCTCAGATCAATGGTCTCGGGGATGAAGCTGTTGGAACGGTCGACGTACTTGTTGAGCTTGTCTTCGTAGGCGGTCATTGTCTTCCCTTTACTTGCTGGATTCCTCTGTACGGTCCGGTGTCGAAGCCGTATCGGCTGCTTCGTTACCGGCGGGGTCTTCGGGGCCTTCTGTCACGTTGTCCTGGCCTTGCTTGAAGCCGGGAATCAGTTCCTCCCAGTCGTATTCCTGGATGAAGTACTTGGCCGTGTTGTAGGTGCCGTCCATGGTGTCGCGCAGGTTTTTTGGCCCGTCGAAACCAACCATCTTCCAACCCATCTGGTCTTTGTTTCCGCCGTAAACCGGGTCGGCGTAGAAACCTTGGCGGACGTGCAGGCACAGGGTGTCGAAGAAACTTTTGTCTTCATCGGTGTTTCCCTGAAGCCGCGAGTAGTACACCTCCATGGAGGTCAGCGATACGGGCACCGGTTTGGGAGCGCCGCTGACCTGCTCGAGCACCTGGTCCTGGACTTCTTCGGTCGCGTCCTTAAAGGACTCTGCCCGCAACTCGCGTGACCGGCGGTCGAGCTCGTGGACCCCTTCGCGGTAGAGCCGCTGCAGGTCGGCGATGCGTGCCCGGGCAGACCGTGCTTCTTGACCAGCCAGGGACAGGAAGCCGGAGCCGTCGGCTGCCGCGTAAAGGTAGTCGATGCTCGAGAGGTAACGGTCGATAAAGACGATTACCCTCGCCTCGCGT
Organism: Arthrobacter sp. Y3221114; assembly: GCF_059092625.1. Classification (NCBI taxonomy): domain Bacteria; kingdom Bacillati; phylum Actinomycetota; class Actinomycetes; order Micrococcales; family Micrococcaceae; genus Arthrobacter; species Arthrobacter sp. Y3221114. Next base: position 837,397 of record NZ_JBNHHW010000001.1, on the reverse strand, counting down.
GCCCCGGGATCATGGTCGGTGGGCATGACCCGCGCGGCGGCGGCTTCGATGGTTTCCCACTCGTGGTCGGTGAAGAACAGTTTTTCATCCGAGTCGGGGTCGATGTGGATCGGAACGATTTCCCAGTCGGCTTTCGAAACCATCTTGTCTTCCTTTCTACGATCTCCAACCGGCGGAACCGGCGGCAGGTTCAGCCGCTAGCTGCGGCCCTTGAGGTAGGTGCCGGCGATGTAGTCTGCGCAGCGCCAGGAGTGGGCCATGATCGTGAGTGTTGGGTTCACGCCCATGGCGGTGGGGAAGGCTGCGCCGTCAAGCACGAAGAGGTTGTCCACCGAGTGGGCCTGGCCCCATCCGTTCAGCACCGACTTGCCAGGGTCGGTTCCCATCCGGACAGTGCCCTGCTGGTGGCAGGCGTTGCCGGTAAATTCATCACCCAAGTAGACGGGGGGTGGTTTTCGTTGCCCCGGCGGCCTGGAGGATTTCCACGTTCTTGTCGATCTGCCATTTGCTCATGGCGATGTCGTTGGCGTGGGGCTTGTTCGTGATCCGCGCTACCGGCAGCCCCCAGGCATCTTTGACGTCGGGGTCAAGGTCGACCCGGTTGGTCTCCTGGGGCATGTCCTGGAGGATGAATCCGACCTTCATCGAATAGTCGAAGTAATTTCGGTCGGCGTCCTTCATGGCCTGGCCCCAGGTCGGCCGGCCGGGCATGATCGCGTTGATGGCCTGTCCGATCTGTGTGGTGGCGATGATGCCGCCGCCGATGTGGCCCCTGCTTTCGTCGGTCTCGTAGAAGTGCGTGGAACCGCCGCTTTGGTAGTTCCCCGTCCAGCCGCGCAGCGGCTCCTCGATGTCCTTGTCGAACAGTCCGACCGCGAAGATGTATTCGTGGAAGGTGGCGTTCCTGCCGACGAGGCCGGACTCGTTAGCGAGACCCTCGGGGAACCGGTTCGATTTGGACAGCAGCATGAGCCGTGCCGACTCGATGGCACCAAGCGCAAGGACGACCACGGCTGCGTCCTGCTCGACCTCATGGCCTTCGGGGTCAATGTAGATGACGCCGGTGGCCCGGCCGTCCTTGCCCAGTTTGACTTCCCTGACGTAGCTGTCGGCCCTCACCTCCAGGTTGCCGGTGGCAAGGGCTTGGGGGATGTACGTCGTCGCCACGCTGGACCGGGTTTGGGTGGGGTCGCCGTACTGGTTCCAGAAACTGGTCCGGTTCACCGCCGCCCTGCCCAGTGCGTTGCCTTCGGTCAGATGCGACATGGGCAGCGGGAAGGAATTGATGCCCAGCTTGTTGGAGCCTTCATAGAATTTCTTGCCGAACCTGGTCGGAGGCAACGGCCCGCTGGGGTACGGCTTGCTGCGGAAGCCTTCCCCCCGGTCTGCACCGGTCAGGCCCGAGATGCCGTAGCTCCATTCAACCTTGGTCAGGTACGGTTCCAGGTCCTCGTAGCGGTACGGCCAGTCGGCCAGGCTTGCGCCTTCCAGATCCCCGTGGAGGGAGTGGAAGATGAAGTCCGACTCCCTCGGCCTGGGCATCCAGCCGGCCATGTGGCTCGTTCCGCCGCCGACGTTGGAGGGCACGGGGGAGAAATTGAAGATCCGCGCTTCGGAGTTTTCGTCCCGGCGCACCGTCCTGGGCATCAGCTTCACGTCCGGCCACAGGTAGCTGCGGTTCTGGAACTTTAACTCGTCGCCGGAGTAGTGTTCCTCCGGGCGAAGCCACGGCCCCTTGTCGAATCCGACAACTTTGTAGCCGGCTTCGCTGAGGACCTTGACGGCCGGTCCGCCGCCCCCTCCCAGTCCGACGACGACCACGTCCACCGGGTCCATTTTTCGATTGCTGCTCACAGTAGAACCTCTCAGTTCGGTGGTTGTTCTCCGGAAGGCCTAGTAGCTTCCCTCGCCCTGCTGGCTTTCCTGCAGGACGGACTGGTGCCACTCAACGTTCGACTTGTCGACGACATCGGTCGGGATGCGGACGAACTGGTTGACCTCCATGCCCAGGACTTCATGCGCGAAGAGGGTTTCGATCATGCTGTGCCCCATCTCGACGCTGTTCACGTCGACGGTGGCGGTGAGTTTGCCGGCCTTGATGGAGTCCATGCCCGAAATGAGACCGTCAGCACCGATGGTGATGATGCCGTCCTGCCCGTCCCAATGCTTGAGGCCGCGTGCGTCGATTGCCTGGGAAGCGCCGAGCGCCATATCTTCATTTTCGCCGTATATCGCGTTGACGTCGGGGTTTTTGGTCAGCAGGTCCTGCGCGGCCCTGAGCCCTTTGTCCCGTACGTAGCCGCCGTCGGCCTGTCCGACGATCTCGATTCCGGGGTACTCCGAGATGGCTTTCTTGAAGCCCTGCTGGCGCAGCTTGGTCCAGTCCGATCCGGAGGGACCCATGATCTGGATGACCTGGCCTTCGCCTTTGAGCTGGTCGCCGATGTACTTTCCGGCGATGTAGCCGGACTGCCAGCGGTCGTCATAGCCAATGTTCGAGACGGTGTTGAGGCCACCGGTGGGGTCCTCGGCCTGGGAAGGATTGGCCAGCTCTTCCGTGGAGTTGAACTGGTAGAAGTCGACGCCCTCTTCCTGCCCGCGGCCGTACAGTTCCTGCATCGTGGCGGCGTTGGCGGCGGAGCAGACGAAGACCGCGTCGAAGTCCCGGGCGATATACCCCTGGACGATGCCGAGGGTTTCAGTGCCTGAATGGGCGTCGTTGAGGGCGCCCTGCCGCTCCCAGGTCCACTTCACACCGAACCGGTCCTCGTATTCCTTCATCTTGTTGAAGGCCGCTTTTTCGACTTGGGTATAGAACTCGGAGAGGATTGGGGGAGCAAAGCCGACTTTGATTTCACGGCCGTCCACTATTTCGCGGATGGCGGCATCGGCGGCCGAGTCAGGGTTGACCGCGGCACCGGCGCCTCCGCCTCCGCCGCCCCCGGTGCCGGTCGGCGTCTCGACCGTGGTGCAGCCGGTCAGGATGAGGGCTGCCGTGACTGCTCCGGAGGCTAGGGCGCTGCGGGTCCGGGCGTACCGACGGCGGCCTGTCGGCCGGGTGGTGTCAGTTGTGGACATTGTCTTGCCTTTCATTTTTTGGTGGTCCCCGCAGCAACGGGGAGACCGGGGAAGCTGGTTTCCGCTACACGGGGGCGACGTCGAGTATGACGGCCCGCCGCTGCCGGACCCGGGCGTTGACGATGGCGCTGATCCGGTTGGCCAGAACAGCGATGATGAGAATCGAGCCGATGACGATTTTCTGGTAGCTGGACGGAACGCCGGCGAGGTTGATGATGTTGATGGTCGCGGCCAGCGTGATGGCGCCGAGCACGGCTCCCAAGATGCGGCCCCTGCCGCCACTGAGTGCCGCACCGCCGATGACGGCGGCGGCGATGGCCTGGATCTCGTACCCGACACCGAGGTCGGCCGGGACGTTGGTATTTCGGCCGGCCAGGATGACGCCGGCGATCGCGGCGCATAGCCCGCTGATGACGTAGGCGATGATCCGGACCCGGCCCACCCGCACGCCGGACTGTACGGCACCGGTCCGGCTGCTGCCGACAGCGAAAAGGTGTGTCCCAAGGCGGGACGATCCCAAGATCCCGCCGAGGAGCAGCGCCACGATGAGGGATATCACCATGGGCAGGGTGAGGGCCCCGGCCAGCGGGCTCAGGCCGCCGATGACATAGAACTCGGGGACCATGTAGCCGATGATGGGCACGCCCTGGGTCCAGATGTAGAGGATGCCGCCGGCGAAGCCGAGCATTGCGAGGGTGGCGATGAAGTCGGGCAGCCCGACCCGGGTGACGAGCAGGCCGTTGCCGATTCCGATCAAGGCGCCGGCAAGCAGCGCTGCGAGGATCGCGGCGAAAAGCGGCATTCCTGATTTCATGGTCTGGGCTGCTACCCCTGCGCAGAGTGCCATGGCGGCGCCGATCGAGAGATCGATGCCTCCCGCGATCAGGACGACGGTCATGCCCATGGCCAGGATCATGACCGTGATGCTGCTGTTGAGGATGTTGAACAGGTTTGACGGGGCCAGGAACACCGGCAACGTGAACGCCGCGATCAAACAAGCCAGTACCAGCATGGCGAGCACGCCGAGGGTGGGGTCCAGCAGGATCCGGTCGACGATGCGGCCGATCAGGCTGTTGTTCCGCGTAGGTGTCGAAGTGCTCATGGGTCAGTCCTGCTGTTCGGTCACGAACGGACGGGGGCGGGCGGCGGGTTTCTGTTCCTGCTGCTGGGCCGGGGCCGGGGGAGTGTCGTGTCTGGGGGGCGTGTCGCCACGGGAGCGTTTGCCCATATTGAGGGCGTATTGCTGGACGCGGCGGTCGAAGACCACCCCGGCGACGATGCAAAGGCCGGTGACGATGCTGAAGTAGACGGGGTCGACGCCGTTGAGTCGCAGGCCCTGCTGCAGGGTTGCCAGCAAAAGGCCACCGACGACGGCGGCCCAGACTGAACCGCGGCCACCGGCAAGGCTAACGCCTCCCAAAACGGCGCCGGCGATGGCAATGAATTCGTAGCCGCCGCCCAGGAAAGCCTGTACAGCGCCGAGGCGGGAGGCAATGAGGACGCCGGCGGCTCCTGCGAGCATGCCGGAGACGACGAAGGTGCCCATCCTGACGCGGAGGACGTTGACGCCGGCGACGTTCGACGCGTCGGCGCCAATGCCGATGGCATATATGCGCCGGCCGAACACCGTCTTGGCCAGGAAAAGCTGCATGATGACCAGGAGGATTGCGGCGATCCAGAAGGCGCTCGGGATGCCCAGGAAACGGCCGTAGACGATGTCCGAAAAGCCCGGCGTCGTCACGCCTTGGAGGGGTACCTGTTCTGTCAGGACGATGAGCAGCCCGCTGGCGATGTTCAGCGTCGCCAGCGTGACGATGAAGTCGTTGATACCGAACTTCGTGATGAGCCATCCGTTGAACAGGCCGAATGCCGTGCCGGTGGCGACGCCCACGAGGACGCCCACCAGGGTCGGCGCACCGCTGAGCAAAGCCCACATGGTCGTTCCGGCGCTCAGCCCGGCGACCGTGCCGACGGACAGGTCGATCCCGCCGGCCACGATGACGATTGCCACCCCGACGGTAATCAGCAAGACGGGGATGGCGTTGTTGATGTAGTCGGTGAGGCTCTCCGGTTGCAGGAAGACAGGCGACATCAGTTGGAACACGATGACCAGGACGATCAGGGCGACAGCGATCGGCACGCCGCTGGTCGAAAGTGTGCGGGATACGGCCCGTTGGAGATTCATCATTCGCTCCTGCCGGCGGATAGCGCCAGAATTCTGTTCTTCACGCCCTCGAAGTTTCCGGCGGCCAGTTCCTGCTGCAGCGAGGTCACCGAACCCACCAGCCGGCCTTTTTTCATGACCAGCACACGGTGGCTGAGTTCCAGCAGTTCGGCAATTTCCGAGGCAATGACGATGGCGGCCCCGCCGGCGGCGACGAAATCGCGGATGAGGTTGTGAACCTCCACCTTGGCCGAGACGTCGATACCCTGGGTCGGTTCGTCGAAGATCAGCAGTGAGGGCTTGGTGTTCAGGCAGCGTGCCACGATGGCCTTCTGCTGATTTCCGCCGCTCAGGTTCCGAATTTTTTCCCTGACGCTTGGGGCACGGATCGCCAAGCGCTGCCGGTAGCTTTCGGCCTGGTCCATTTCATCGCGGCTCTTGACCAGGAAACCCAGTTGCGTGACGCCGCCGAGGCTTGAGATGGAGATGTTTTCGGCAACGGAAAATTCCGGCAGAATGCCCAGCTGCTTGCGGTCTTCCGGGAGCATGGCCAGCCCGTGGCGGTATGCCGAGCTGGAATCCCGGATGCGAAGGGGTTGCCCGTTGAGGTGCAGCGTTCCGCTGCTCATCTTGTCCAAGCCCATGATGAGCCTGGCCAACTCGGTCCGCCCGGCACCGGCAAGGCCCGCTATGCCCAGGATCTCGCCCTTGCGGACCGACAGCGAAATGTCCTTCAGGACGTGGCTGCGGTGCACATTCTCCAGTCGCAGCACTTCCTCGCCGGCGTCCGCGGCCGTGTGCGGCGGCGTTCCGCTGGCCGCTCCGAATTCGCCGGCTGCGACTCCAAACATCATGCCAAGCAGCTCATCGACGTCCGTTTCGGCGATGGCGGCAGTCCCGGCGTTGGCCCCGTCACGGAAGACGGTGGCGGTGTCCGCCAGACCGAACAGCTCCTCCAGATGGTGGGTTACCCACAGCAGTGGTACACCCCGCGCCCTGAGCTTGCGCATGTGTTCGAACAGGTGCCGCTTTTCTTCTTCCTCAAGCCCTGAGGTCGGCTCGTCCAGGATCAGCACGCGGGGGTCGAAGGCCAGTGCTTTGACGATCTCCACCACGCGCTTTTTCAACGCACCGAATTCCCCGACGGGAAGCTTCAAGTCCTCCCGGGTCAGCCCGAAGTCGGCGGCCAGCTGCTGTACCCGCTCTTCCATGCCCTTGCGGTCAAGCCTGACCTTCAGGCCGAGAAAACGGGCATTCACCTCGCGGCCGAGGAAGATGTTGTCCAGTGCCGTGAGCGCCGGAACGAGCGAAAGCTCCTGATGGATGGTCGTGATGCCCGCATTGAGCGCATCACTGGGATGGCGGAAACGTGCCTCTTCCCCGGCCAGCGTAACGGTGCCCGCATCCGGGGAGACCACGCCCGAGAGCACATTGATCAGCGTGGATTTACCGGCCCCGTTGCCCCCCAGCAGGGCATGGATCTCGTCGGGGCGGATGTCCAGGCTCACCCCGCGCAGGGCGGTCACGCCTTGGTACTGCTTCACCACGCCTTCTACTTTCAGCAGCGGCGAATGATCGATCGGTTCGGTGGGATGCCCCATGGGATCGCTCCTGTTCTCCGCTGGAGGTTGAGGCGAGAGATGAAGCTCTCTGTGAGCAACATCATGTGAAAACTCAATATAGTAAGCAGTCGCAACAAATGCAACAGTTTTCTTTGCCGGAGTGGGAAAGGCTGGTGGCGGATGCGGCGTCTGTCCGGTCGTCGAGGCTGAGTCCGGTCCGAATCTCCTCGGGCTGGTCAGGAGCGATGGAGTTCTAGGCCGCTGAATACCGTTGACTTTGGGTCGCGATGGAGAATATGTTGTTGCTCACTACTATTGATTCATGATGGGAGACGGCAATGAGGCAGCCTAGCCGCGAAGACAAGTTCTCCTTCGGCTTGTGGACGGTGGGATACGCGGGAGCCGACCCCTTCGGCGGCCCTACCCGGTCGCACGTAGATGTTGTTGAGGTGGTCGAACGGCTTGCAGGTCTCGGCGCCTACGGGTTGACGTTCCACGACGACGACCTATTCGCCTTCGGCAGCAGCGAGGGGGAGCGGCAGAAGCAGATTGACCGCCTGAAAGGTGCACTCGAGGACACGGGCCTTGAGGTTCCGATGGTCACGACGAACCTCTTCAGCCCCCCCGTTTTCAAGGACGGCGGGTTCACCTCCAACGACAGGGCCGTCCGCCGGTTCGCGCTCCGGAAGGTCCTGCGGAACATTGAGCTGGCCGCAGAACTCGGCGCCCGGACTTTTGTCATGTGGGGAGGTCGCGAAGGCGCAGAGTACGACGCTGCCAAGGACGTCCGGGCAGCCTTGGAGCGGTACCGCGAGACGCTGGACGTTTTGGGGGGCTTCGTGACCGATCGGGGGTACGACCTGCATTTCGCGATTGAACCCAAGCCCAACGAGCCCCGCGGCGACATTCTGCTGCCGACGGTCGGCCATGCGCTGGCTTTCATCGAAACCCTGGAACGGTCCGAACTCTTCGGCGTCAACCCTGAGGTCGGACATGAACAAATGGCGGGCCTGAATTTCACCGCGGGCGTTGCCCAGGCGCTGTACCACGGCAAGCTGTTCCATATTGATCTCAACGGCCAGCGGGGGGTCAAGTACGACCAGGATCTGGTCTTTGGCCATGGCGACCTGCAAAACGCTTTTTCCCTGGTGGACCTGTTGGAAAACGGCGGCCCGAACGGTGGCCCTGCTTACGACGGTCCGCGCCACTTCGACTACAAGCCGTCGCGGACCGAGGACGCCGGGGGAGTGTGGGATTCGGCTGCGGCGAACATGCGGATGTACCTGTTGCTGAAAGAACGGGCCGCCGCCTTCCGCTCGGACCCTGAGGTACAGGAAGCGATGCGCGCTTCCCGCGTCACCGAACTGGCGCAACCCACCCTTGGCGAAGGAGAGTCCTACGCCGAGCTGCTCCAGGACCGTTCCTCTTACGAGGATTTCGCCCCGGAGGGGTACTTTGACGGCAGCGGGTTCGGGTTCGTCCGGCTGCAGCAGTTGGCCATGGAGCATCTGCTTGGCGCGCGCTGATCCGCGGGAATCGTTGAAGTTTAGGCTCGGCCAACGTAACGGGAGGCATCATGACGCTTGTTGCGGGTGTTGATTCTTCGACGCAAAGCTGCAAAACGGTGTTCCGGGATGCCCGCTCGGGCCGGGTCGTTTCTGCGGGACGGGCAGCTCACCCGGCCGGCACCGAAGTCGACCCGGAGGCCTGGTGGATCGCACTGCAGGCGGCGCTCGCCCAGGCGGGAGGTCTCGGCTCAGTCAGCTGCCTTTCCGTAGCAGCCCAGCAGCACGGAATGGTGGCCCTCGATAAGGAGGGCCGGGTGATCCGGCCGGCTTTGCTCTGGAACGACACTCGAAGCGCGGGCGCTGCCGCTGCCCTTGTGAGGGAAGTGGGCGCCGATGAATACGTGCAAAGGACGGGATTGCTTCCGGTAGCATCGTTCACCGCCAGCAAACTGCGGTGGTTGCGTGACGCAGAACCCGGCAATGCCGCGAAGGTCGCCGCGGTCGCGCTTCCCCATGACTGGCTCACCTGGCGGCTGCGCGGGTACGGGCCAGCTGCTTCAAGCCCGCTTGGGCCGGTCCTTGAAGAACTCACGACGGACCGGTCGGATGCCAGCGGCACCGGCTACTGGGATCCGGAGGTAAACCGGTACGACCTGGATCTGTTCACTTTGGCCCTCGGACATGCTGCCATCCTTCCCAGTGTCCTTCGCCCCCATGAGCCGGCGGGCAAGACGCCCGGGGGGATCATTTTGGGTGCGGGAGCCGGAGACAATGCCGCTGCGGCGCTGGGCCTAAACGCTTCACGCGAGGAAGCCATCGTTTCGATCGGCACCAGCGGAACGGTATTCGCCTCATCCGCCGAACTGCATCGGGACAGGACGGGCTCCGTCGCCGGCTTTGCAGACGCCGCAGGCGCTTTCCTCCCGATTGCGACCACGCTCAATGCAGCACGCATCCTGACGTCCGTCGCCGAGGTGCTGGGCGTTGACAACGACGGGCTCTCGCGTCTCGCCCTGGAGGCTCCCCCTGGCGCCGGGGGAGCAGTCTTGATCCCCTGGTTCGAAGGGGAACGCACCCCAAACCTGCCCCATTCGACGGGCAGTCTTCACGGCCTGTCGCTGACCTCGATGACAAGGCCCAACCTTGCGCGGGCCGCCGTCGAGGGGATGCTGTGCAGTCTCGCCCGAGGGCTCGATGCACTGCGTCAGGCCGGCGCACGTCCCGAACGGGTCCTTCTGATCGGCGGGGGCGCACAGAACCGGGCAGTCCGGTCGATTGCCGCGCAGGTCTTCGATATGCCGGTCTCGGTTCCGGCACCCGGCGAGTACGTGGCCGAAGGAGCCGCTGTGCAGGCCGCATGGGTCCTCAATGGAGTACGCCCTGACTGGCCGCCACAATTCGACGCGCAACTGCGACCCGATCCGCGGCCTCTTATCCGGGATCAGTACGGCAGCCATGCCGAACAGCAAGAGACGTGGTTCCGCGGTCACGTCGAAGGCGCGGCGTGAAGAAGCAGGCAGGCGCCAGCAGGCCGGGCACGGGACTGGTCCTGGCCAATGCCCGCAGCACCCGCCTGACGCTCGATCCCTACGGAGCCAGGATCGTCGAACTGCTCCTGCCGGACAGGGGCGGCAAGCACGAAAACGTGGTGCTTGGGTTCGACGCTGTTGACGACTATCGCCGCCACGCGAACTGCTACATCGGGGCGACCATCGGTCGGACAGCGGGCCGCATCCCGGGCGGCCGGTTCTCCTCAGCAGGGGTCACCTTTCCCGTTACCGCGAACGAGGGGCGGAACCATCTTCATGGAGGACCAAGGCGAAGTTTCGACCGCGTCCTGTGGTCCCGATCGGACACCTCCCCGGAACCGGCGCAGGACGACTTCGTCAGTTTCGAATACCGCAGCCCCGAAGGCGAAGAAGGCTATCCGGGAAACCTCTCGGCGCGGGTGCGGTACTCGCTGTCTGACGCCAATGAGCTGTCGATTCTCTTCACGGCCAAGGCCGACGCGGACACCCCGGTCAATATGACCAATCACGCTTACTGGAATATGGACGGGGCCGGGGCGAGGCCCGTCATCGATCAGCAGCTGATGGTTGACGCGGATTACATCCTCGCCACGGATTGGGAACTCATTCCGACGGGTAGCCACCTGCCCGTCGCCGGCTCGGCTTTCGACTTCCGCAAGCTGAGGCGGATCGGAGCCTTCCTGCCGGAATCGGGCACCGAGCCATGGCCGGGCATCGATAATACGTTCCTGTTCAATCCCGGCAGGGACAACGCCAAGCCGGCGGCAGTACTTTACTCTCCCGAGACCGGACGCATGCTGGAGCTGTTTACCACCGAATTCTGTCTTCAGGTTTATACAGCGAATCGGCTGCCTCCACTGGCGGGCCGAGGGGGTGCCGCGTACGGGCCCGGCAGCGGAATATGCCTTGAACCCCAGAAGGTTACCGATTCCAGCCGTTTCCCCGACTTTCCTTCGGTGGTCCTTCCGGCCGGAACGGAGTACCGGCACCTCAGCCGTTACCGGTTCTCGACCAAGTGAAACCGACCCACTAGGAGTCGCGGCCGCTTCAGGCGACGAAGGCGTAGGCCGCGGGGTCGGCCAGAAGGTCGGCGAAAACCAGTTCAGCCGCGCCGACCATGAGAAGATTCGCGCCCAGCTGCGGCCGGGAAATGTGAACGCTCTGGCGCGAAACCGGCAGTGATTCCCGGGAAACGAGCCGCTCCAGCCGCTCCGGATCAGCGGCGTGCAGGGAGCCCAAGAAGCCGCCCAAGATGATCAGCTCCGGATTCAGTATGTTGATTGCATTGCCCAGGGCAATGGCGAGGTACTCCTGCTGCCGGTCCACAACCGCCCGAACTTCGGCGGAAGTGGACGAAAGCAGCGCCTCCTCCAGTTCGTCCACATCCGCGGACGCCAATCCCAAGGCGGCAAGCAGAGCGTCACGGGTCACTTCGGACTCCAGGGTGCCCCGGGCGTGGGCAGTGTCAAGCCCTCCGCCGCTTCTGATCCGGGTGTGGCCCAGCTCCCCGGCATGGCCGGCGACGCCTGTCAGGGCGTGGCCTCCGCTGATGATCCCGCCGCCAATGCCGCTCGCCCCGCCATTGAGGTAGATCATGTCGCTGACCCGTCGGGCGGACCCGAAGGTCCTTTCGGCAAGGGCACCAAGGCTCGCATCGTTGGCGGCTTTCACGGGATACCCCGTGGCAGTGGCCAGCATTTCGGCAATCGGTTCATCCGTCCACTCCAGATGCGGGGCCAACCGCACGAGCCCGTCCTGTGTCCGCACCAAGCCAGGTACCGCGACTCCGATACCTGCGATTCGGTTCCCGTTGGACTTCATGCCTTCAACGATCGCCGCACTGATGTTGACTGCTTCCCGGGCGCTGGGAGCCTTGTCCGTCTCGTAGCGGATCCGTTTTTGGACGACCCCGCCCAAGCTGACGGCGCCGACGGTAACCGCGTCGATCTCAGGATTGACTGCGATTGAAACGGTCGCCGGGTTTGGGCGCACGACCGCACTCGGTCGCCCGACGCCGTTGCTTGAGTCCGGGCTGGTTTCCAAGACCAGGCCGAGCTCGATCAGCTCGCCGACCAAGGCGCCGATTGTCGACCTGTTCAGCCCTGTTTTCCGCGTCAGCTCGGAGCGGGGGACGGGGCCGGCATGATGCACGAACTGAAGAACGGTAGAGAGGTTATGCCGGCGAATGCTGTCAAGGTTGTTCCCCACCCGCTGGGCCGGCAGCAACCGCCCGTGGCCGGTGCGCAGCGGCGCGTTCGATGAACTCAACCTAAACCTCCCTGGATGGCGGACAAGGAACGACTGCCTAACTTATCGTTCAACCGCAGGCTACTCCATCCCCGCGACCATCAAATGTTTATTCCTTGAACAAATTATGGCACAAGAGTAATCTTCCGGTATGTTGAACGCCGATGGCCCTCCGCGGCCCGTCCGCACCGGCTTGGTGGGCTATGGGCTGGCCGGCAAAGTTTTCCATGGGCCCTTCCTCCGCGCCCTTCCGGAGTTCTCCCTGGACGCCATCGCGACGTCCCACCCGGAACGCAAGCTGCAGGCCGCCAAGGATCATCCCGAAGCAAGAATTGTTGCAGACGCCAACGAATTGCTGGAGGGAGGCCTGGATCTGGAGTTGGTCGTGCTTGCGGGTCCTCCCCATACCCATTTGGAGCAAGCGCTGGCAGCGCTGGACGCAGGGTTGGCCGTGATCGTGGACAAGCCCTTCGTGCCAACGGTCGCCGCCGGCGAGCAACTGATCGAACGGGCGGAACGTGTCGGGAAGCCCCTAATTGTTTTCCAGAACCGGCGGTGGGACGGGGACTTCCGAACCGTGCGGAAGGTCCTGGCCGACGGGCAGCTGGGCCGGGTCTATCAGTTTGAATCGAGCTTCGAGCACTGGGCGCCCAAAGTCGTTGACCGCTGGCAGGATACAACGCCGCCGAGCCTGGCCGGCGGGATCACTTTTGATCTGGGAAGCCACCTCATAGACCAGGCGCTGGTGCTGTTCGGAGCAGTTGCCGAGATCAGCGCCGACGTGCGCACCGTCCGTGAAGGGGGCGGCAACGACGACGTCAGCCTCGTTGAGCTCTTCCACTCGAACGGCGTGCATTCGCGGCTCTGGATGAGCCGGGTGGCGGCACAAGCCGGACCCCGCTTCCGCGTGCTGGGGACTGAAAGCGCTTTTGTCAGCTACGGCCTGGACGGCCAGGAACCGGCCTTGGCAGCCGGTGCAGTCCCGACTGATCCAGGGTTCGGCGCCGCGCCCGAAAGCACGTGGGGCACCATCGGCATCCAAGGGCCAGGTTATCCCGCACCCATTGCAGTGCCGACCGAAAGGGGCGACTACCTTGGGTTTTACAGGGCTGCGGCCCAGGCGATTCGGGGAAGCGGGCCCATCCCCGTCGATCCCCGGGATGCTTTGGAGGTCGTCCGGGTGATTGAACGGGTTCATCAGCTCGGCAAGCCTGGCTAGGGGAGGCCGCGGGCGCCAAGTTCTTCTTCAGGCCCTGCTCCACCGTCCGAAGAACGAAAAACCCCGCCTGTCCAGGCTAGCGCGCTGGTCAGACGGGGTTTCGCTGGTGCACCCCCCGGGACTCGAACCCGGAACCCATTGATTAAGAGTCAATTGCTCTGCCAGTTGAGCTAGAGGTGCAGCTGTCGGTGCGGGTCCCAGCGGCGGTTTCCCGGGCGCTTTTTCCCTCGCAACGACATGTAACTCTAGCAGGACATTTCCACGAAAGTGAAATTGAAGCGGCGTTTGTCGCCTACTTCACAGAAACGGCCAGCATTCGGTCCTCGTCGGTGCCGTTGGTGAGGACCCAGAGCCGGCCGTCCGGGGCCGCGGCCACGTCACGCAGCCGGCCGTATTCTCCTTCGTAGAAGGCCTCGGGCTCTCCGGCCTCCGTGCCGTCGAGCTCTACCCGCCACAGCCGCTGGCCCCGCAGTGCAGCGATCCACGCAGTGCCGTCCACCAGGGCCATGCCGCTGGGAGAGGCCTCGGCCGTGGACGGCCAGACCACCTTGGCGTCGATGAATCGCTCGTCGCCGGGGGCTCCCGTAACGTCCGGCCAGCCGTAGTTGCCGCCGGGTTCGATCAGGTTCAGCTCGTCGTCCCGGTCCGGGCCGAACTCGGTAATCCAGAGCCTGCCGTCGGCGTCCCACGCCAGCCCCTGCACATTGCGGTGGCCGAAACTGTAGACCGGGCTGTCGCCGAAGGGGTTGCCGGGGGCAGGCTCGCCGTCGGGCGTGACCCGCAGGATCTTGCCGCCCAGCGAGGACAGATCCTGGGAGTGGGAGGAATCGGAGGCGTCGCCGGTGGCGATGTACAGGTAGCCGTCCGGGCCGAACTTGAGCCGTCCACCGTTGTGGATCCCGGCTTTGGGGATGCCGGTGACGATTTCCTGCGCGTCGCTCAGCCGGCCGTCGTCCCAGCGGTAGCTGAGAACCCTGTTGTCCTCCGGCGAGGTGAGGTAGACGTAGAGCCGGGCGTCGGCGTCGAAATCCGGGCTGGGCTCCAGCCCCAGCAGGCCGGCCTCACCGGTGGTTTCCAGCGCAGACTCCACGGGCACGGCGGCGACCGTTTCGCCGTCGACCACATGTTTAATCAGGCCGGTGTCGTTCTCGGAGATGAGTGCGCTGCCGTCGGGTAGGACGGCAATGGACCATGGTTCGGCCAGGCCGGAGGCTGCCGTCTCCACGTCCGGGCTGGTTCCGGCGCCGCCGCCACCGTCCGGCCGGGCATTGCCGTCGCCGCTGCAGCCGGCCAGGACGGTGGACAGCGTCACGGCCAGGGCCAAGGGAGCAAACCGAAGCGGCAGGACGCGCCGATCCGCTTCGTCGTCCATCCGTCAGCCTCTTTTCCGGTTCGCTCCGTCTCCGTCCTCGGCCTGGACGGACGGTTCGATGACCGCCTCGCCTGCATAACCGAGCCATTCGGTCTCATCGTAGAGCGGTTTGTCCGTGACGGCCGCCTGCTCCGCTGCCGCGTCCTCGACATCGGCAGGCACAGGCTCCCCGGCCCCGACACCTCCTGCGGTTGCCGTGCCGGTGGCGCCAGGGGACTCCGGCATTGTCTCCTCGACCACGAGGTCCTCGTCGACGGCCGGCGGCAGCGGGCCGATCGACGGGTTCCGGCCGGCTGCGTCGGAGGGCGCGTGCGTCGGGTTCCGGCCGGCGGCGTCGGGGGGCGCGTGCGTCGGGTTCCGGCCGGCGGCGTCTGAGGGCACGTGGGTCAGGTTAGTTGGCGCGGAGGCCGGGGAACGGGCCTCCGTGGAGCGGGGCTTGCGGCTGAACAGCCGGCACAGCAAGGCGGTAACGATGGTGGCTGCGACGGCGATCCTGATTCCCCATCTCCGGTCCATGGCCTTCACCTTCGATTGATGGTTGTGGTGCATCCGGTCCCGACGTTACGTGCGGGGCCGGGCAGTGTCCATAGGCCCCGGTACCCGGATCAGGGAGGCGGAGCCGGCAGGGTTTGGGGAGATGCCCGCCGGACCCGAGGCCGGCGGACCGTGGGCCGGAAGACCGGCTCGACACGGCGCTAGGCCCGGAAGATCAGCTCCGCCATGAAGCTGTGGAAGTCGGGCTGGTCTTCGGACTGGTCGATCGTGTGGCCCTCGGTCGGCAGCTTGCCTTCGGCCTGGACTCCGAACCGGAACGTCCTGCCGGTGCTGGTGCCCACTTCGTATTCCCCGCCGCCCAGCTGGACCGCATGGGACATGTTGGTCATGTTGATCGCGACGGGCGTGCCGCCGGGCGTCAGCGCGGAGCCGTCGAAGGGCGCGATGACCAGCTCCTGCGGCCGCCAGCGGTAACCGATCACGTAAAAGTTTCCGGTCCCGCCCTGCGCCGCGTGCGCATTGTCCTGGCGGCTGCGGGCGAAGACGAGATTGTAGTCCCCGTAGTTGGGAATCTGGGAGTCAAAGATGGCGCTGAGCGCGTCCTTGAGTTCGTCGCTGGTGGGCATGTCGCTGGTGGGCATGGTGGCCTTCGGATGTGCGTGATTGGGCTGGGAGAGCTTGAGCCTGCGGCGGCGGAAGCGGGGATCGCTGCCCGCCAGTTTAGTGAACCGGACCCACAAAAAAGCGCCTGGCCCATGTGGTGCCCGGCGCTTAGTTGAAGGGGTGGGTGTCAGACGGCGTCGACCGCTTTCACCGGCATGGCCGCATGATCGGTCTCCCACGTGTGGCTGCGCGGCACCGGGCCGTGGTCGCGGCGGACAACGACGGCGAGGCGCGCGAGGACGGCGGCCATCCCCACTACGGTCAGGGCAACTGAGACTGTCATGCCACCATTGTCAACCGGGGCAACCGTCAAGTTCAAGCTAACGTTACTTACCTCACTATGTAGTATCGCTTTATGGACATGAGGCGGCTGCAAATACTGCGGGAACTGGGCGACCGCGGGTCCGTCGTCGCTACCGCCGCTGCGATGAAGATCACAGCCTCGGCCGTGTCGCAGCAGCTGAAGGCGCTGCAGCGGGAGGTGGGCGTCACGCTGGTGGAGAAAGCCGGCAGGGGAGTGCGCCTGACCGAGGCCGGGCTGGCCATGGCCGCGGCTGCCGCGGACGTCTCCGCGGCGATGGAGAGGGCGCAGGCCACCGTGGACGGCTACCGCAGCGGCTGGCAAAACCAAATCCGTGCGGCGTTCTTTCCCAGCGCCGCGGAAATGTTTCTGCCGGGCCTGATGTACCGGCTGCAGGACATCGAGGGGCTGCATTTCGACCCCTGCCTGGAAGACCCGTCCGTCGAGGGGTTCCTGCCGCTGGCGGCCGACTACGACCTGGTGCTGGCACACAGCCAGCAGGGCGTCGAGGCCTTCGCCCGCAGCGGCATCACCGTGCTGCCGTTGCTGGACGAGCCGCTGGATGTGGCCATGCCCGCCGGCCATCCGCTGGCAGAACTCGACGTCCTCAGGCCGGAGGATGTGGTGGACCACCCGTGGATCGGCGTCCCGCAGGGCTTTCCGTTCGAACAGGTGCTGCGCCAGATCGAAGCACGCACCGGCAGGCTGGCCAAGCGGACCACGCGCTACGCCGACCTGCGCGTCATGGAGGCCATGGTGGCCGCCGGGCACGGGCTCGCCGTGGTGCCGCGGTTCACCTCGCGGAAGGCACAGTCCACCCGCGGCTTCGTGATGCGCCCGTTGGAGGGGATCCGCGCCAGCCGGACCATCGTGGTGCTGGCCCGCAGCGACGTGGCTGAACGCAGCAGCGTGCACCGGGTGATCGGAATGCTGCAGCAGGAAGCCGCGGCGATCGCCAGCCAGCAGGGCTGAGGGCGGCCGCGCCGGGCAGCCCTGGCGTGCCGCGGTTGCCGGTCCGGGTCGGCGCCGCCGCGGCAGCGCCGGGCAGCCCGGGAGTGCCGCTGTTGCCGGCCCGGGTGGGCGCCGCCGTCGTAATATGGCCCTGCCATGGCGGCGCGGGTCATAGAATCGATGCCATGAGTGCGGACGCAACCCCAGACATCAAGCCCCGTAGCCGGGTAGTAACCGATGGCATCCACGCCGCTCCGGCGCGCGGCATGCTCCGAGCCGTAGGGATGGGCGACGAGGACTTCGCCAAGCCGCAGATCGGCATCGCGAGCTCTTGGAACGAAATCACCCCCTGCAACCTGTCGCTGAACCGGCTGGCCCAGGGCGCCAAGGAAGGCGTCCACGCCGGTGGCGGTTTCCCGATGCAGTTCGGCACCATCTCCGTCTCCGACGGCATTTCCATGGGGCACGAGGGCATGCACTTCTCGCTGGTCTCCCGCGAGGTCATCGCGGACTCGGTGGAAACGGTCATGATGGCCGAACGCCTGGACGGTTCCGTGCTGCTGGCCGGCTGCGACAAGTCGCTGCCGGGCATGCTGATGGCCGCCGCCCGCCTGAACCTCTCCTCGGTGTTCCTTTACGCCGGCACGATCATGCCCGGCTTCGCGAAGATGGAGGACGGCTCGGAGAAGGAAGTCACCCTGATCGACGCCTTCGAGGCCGTGGGTGCCTGCGCCGCGGGCAAGATGAGCCGCAAGGACCTGGACTCGATCGAGCGCGCCATCTGCCCGGGCGAAGGCGCCTGCGGCGGCATGTACACCGCCAACACCATGGCCTCCATCGGCGAGGCCATGGGCATGTCCCTGCCGGGCTCCGCCGCGCCGCCCTCGGCGGACCGCCGGCGCGACAACTTCGCGCACAAGTCCGGCGAGGCCGTGGTGAACCTGCTGCGCAAGGGCATCCGCGCCCGCGACATCATGACCAAAAAGGCCTTCGAGAACGCCATCGCCGTCACCATGGCGTTCGGCGGCTCCACCAACGCCGTGCTGCACCTGCTGGCGATCGCCCGCGAGGCGGAGGTGGACCTGACGCTGGACGACTTCAACCGGATCGGCGACAAGGTTCCGCACCTGGCCGACATGAAGCCCTTCGGCCGCCACGTGATGTTCGACCTGGACAAAATCGGCGGCGTCCCGGTGGTCATGAAGGCGCTGCTGGATGCGGGCCTGCTGCACGGCGACTGCCTGACCGTGACCGGCAAGACCGTGGCCGAGAACCTGGCGGCCATCAACCCGCCGGACCCGGACGGCAAGATCCTGCGCGCCCTGGACAATCCGATCCACAAGACCGGCGGCGTGACCATCCTGCACGGTTCGCTGGCCCCCGAAGGCGCCGTGGTCAAGTCCGCGGGCTTCGACGCCGACGTCTTCGAGGGCACCGCCCGCGTGTTCGAACGCGAGCAGGGCGCCCTGGATGCGCTGGACAACGGCCAGATCAAGGCCGGCGACGTGGTGGTCATCCGCTACGAAGGCCCCAAGGGCGGCCCGGGCATGCGCGAGATGCTGGCCATCACGGGCGCCATCAAGGGCGCCGGGCTCGGCAAGGACGTGCTGCTGCTCACCGACGGCCGGTTCTCCGGCGGCACCACCGGCCTGTGCATCGGGCACGTGGCGCCGGAAGCGGTCGACGGCGGCCCGATCGCCTTCGTGCGCGACGGCGACCTGATCCGCGTGGACATCGCGGCCCGCAGCTTCGACCTGCTGGTCGACGAGGCCGAGCTGGAAGCCCGCAGGGTGGGCTGGGAACCGCTGGCACCGAAGTTCACCACCGGCGTGCTGGCCAAGTACGTCAAGCTGGTGAACTCCGCGTCCACCGGCGCCTACTGCAGCTGAACCACGACGGCGGGCGCCGCCCCTCCACGAGGCAAGCGCCCGCCGTCGTGCCCGCCACGGGCATCCGGGGAGTCCATCCTTTGGACTCAGATGCCCAAATAATGAGACAGCGATGTCTCAGGTTGACACTGATATCTGCGTGGCACGAGACTGAAGCCATGCAAAGCGTATCCGTGGTCGTCCTTACCAAGCGCGTGGCGTAACCGCCCGTCTGGCCGACCACGTCACGCGCGAAACCCCATCGGAGCCAACCGGCTCGACGGGGTTTTTTTATTTGCAGAAGAGAACAGGGCCGTCCTCCGCTCGCGGAGGACGGCAAGCACATCAGAGAACGTAAAGATCCGCAAAGGAAATCCGATGACTAAGGGATCGCCAATCAGCCCCTCGCTGATGGCCAACAAGGCGCCGGCCTCGGCCGACGCTTTCAAAACCAAAGATGTAGCTGCCTCTGTCTCTTCCGTCGTGGACGGCCTCAGCCCGGTAGTCGGGCCGAACAACATCGTGCCGCCCACGGAAATGACCGGCTCACAAGCCGTTGTCCGTTCGCTGGAAGAACTGGGCGTCGATGACGTCTTCGGGTTGCCGGGCGGGGCCATCCTCCCCACCTACGACCCGCTCATGGATTCGGCCAAGATCAACCACGTCTTGGTCCGTCATGAACAGGGTGCAGGCCACGCCGCACAGGGTTATGCCATGGTCACCGGCCGCGCCGGTGTCTGCATTGTCACCTCCGGCCCGGGTGCCACCAACCTGGTCACCGCCATTGCCGACGCGCACATGGACTCGGTGCCGATGGTGGCGATCACCGGGCAGGTCTCCTCGGCCGTGATCGGCTCGGACGCGTTCCAGGAAGCGGACATCGTCGGCATCACCATGCCGGTCACCAAGCACTCCTACCTGGTCACCAAGGCGCAGGAGATTCCCCGCGTGCTGGCCGAGGCGTTCCACATCGCCACCACGGGCCGCCCCGGCCCGGTGCTGGTGGACATCACCAAGGACGCCCAGCAGTCCATGATGAGCTTCTCCTGGCCGCCGAAGATCGACATCCCCGGCTACCGCACGGTGGTGCGTGGGCACTCCAAGCAGGTCCGCGAGGCCGCCAAGCTGATCGCCGCGGCGGAGCGCCCGGCGTTCTATGTGGGCGGCGGCGTGATCAAGGCCCACGCGTCGCAGGAGCTGCGCGAGCTGGCCGAGCTGGTGGGTGCCCCGGTGGCCACCACGCTGATGGCCCGCGGCGTGTTCCCGGATTCGCACCCGCAGCACGTGGGGATGCCGGGCATGCACGGCTCCGTCTCCGCGGTGACCGCGCTGCAGCAGGCCGACCTGTTGATCACGCTCGGCGCCCGCTTCGACGACCGTGTGACCGGCGTGCTGAGCACCTTCGCCCCGGGCGCCAAGGTGATCCACGCGGACATCGACCCCGCGGAGATCTCCAAGAACCGCACGGCCGACGTGCCGATCGTGGGTTCGGTCAAGGAGATCATTCCGGAACTGGCCGACGCCTGCCGCGAGCGGTTCGCCGCCGAAGGCACGCCGGACCTCTCCGCCTGGTGGGCCATGCTGAACCGGCTGCGCGAGACCTACCCGCTGGGCTTCGCCGAGCCCGACGACGGCCTGATGGCCCCGCAGCAGGTGATCCAGCGGATCGGCGAGCTGACCGGACCGGAAGGCGTCTACGTTGCCGGCGTGGGCCAGCACCAAATGTGGAGCGCGCAGTTCATCAAGTACGAGCGCCCGCACGCTTGGCTCAACTCCGGCGGCCTGGGCACCATGGGCTACTCGGTCCCGGCCGCCATGGGCGCCAAGGTGGGCAACCCGGACCGCGTGGTCTGGGCCATCGACGGCGACGGCTGCTTCCAGATGACCAACCAGGAACTGGCCACCTGCCGGCTGAACAACATCCCCATCAAGGTCGCGGTGATCAACAACTCCTCGCTGGGCATGGTCCGCCAGTGGCAGACCCTGTTCTACGACGGCCGGTACTCCAACACCGACCTGAACACCGGCCACGACACCGTGCGCGTCCCGGACTTCGTGAAGATGGCCGACGCCTACGACTGCGTGGGCCTGCGCTGCGAACGTCCGGAGGACATCGACGCCACGATCCAGCAGGCGCTGGCGATCAACGACCGCCCCGTGGTCATCGACTTCGTGGTCAGCCCCAACGCGATGGTGTGGCCGATGGTCCCCGCCGGCGTGAGCAACGACCTCATCCAGATTGCCCGCGACATGACCCCCGAGTGGGAAGAGGAGGACTAGGAATGTCCCGCCATACCCTTTCAGTGCTGGTGGAGGACGTCCCGGGTGTGCTGACCCGCGTCGCCAGCCTCTTCGCCCGCCGGGCGTTCAACATCCATTCTCTGGCCGTCGGCCCCACGGAAGCAGACGGGTTCTCCCGCATCACCGTGGTGGTCGAGGCCGAGGGCGACCTGCTGGAGCAGGTCACCAAACAACTGAACAAGCTCATCAACGTCATCAAGATTGTCGAGCTGGTTCCCGAAACTTCCGTGCAACGCGACCACATCCTGGTCAAGGTCCGCGCGGATGCCGCAACACGGCTGCAGGTAACCCAGGCAGCAGACTTGTTCCGCGCCTCCGTGGTCGACGTGTCCACCGACTCGTTGGTTCTGGAGGCCACCGGCACCGCCGATAAGCTCGAGGCCCTGCTTGCAGTGCTGGAGCCGTTTGGCATCCGCGAAATAGTCCAATCCGGAACGCTGGCCATTGGCCGCGGCTCCCGCTCCATGAGCGACCGCGCGCTGCGTTCCGCCTGATTCCTTTCCACGCAATCCCAACAGGAGAAACCTAAGTGACTGAGCTGTATTACGACGACGACGCCGACCTTTCGATCATCCAGGGCCGCAAGGTCGCTGTCATTGGCTACGGCAGCCAGGGCCATGCCCATGCCCTGAGCCTGCGCGACTCCGGCGTCGACGTCCGCGTCGGCCTGGCCGAGGGCTCCAAGTCCCGCGCCAAGGCCGAGGCCGAGGGCCTGAAGGTCCTCTCCGTCGCCGACGCTGCCGCCGAGGCCGACGTCATCATGATCCTGACCCCGGACCAGGTCCAGGCCAATGTCTACGCCGAGTCCATCGCCGACAAGCTCGAAGAGGGCAACGCCCTGTTCTTCGGCCACGGCTTCAACATCCGCTACGGCTTCATCCAGCCGCCGGCCAACGTCGACGTCGCCCTGGTCGCGCCGAAGGGCCCGGGCCACATCGTGCGCCGCGAATTCGAAGCCGGCCGCGGCGTCCCGGACCTGATCGCCATCGAGCAGGACTACACCGGCAACGCCAAGGCGCTGGCGCTCTCCTACGCCAAGGGCATCGGCGGCACCCGCGCCGGCGTCATCGAGACCACCTTCACCGAAGAGACCGAGACCGACCTGTTCGGCGAGCAGGCCGTGCTCTGCGGCGGCGCCTCGCAGCTGGTGCAGTACGGTTTCGAGACCCTGACCGAGGCCGGCTACAAGCCGGAGATCGCCTACTTTGAGGTGCTGCACGAGCTCAAGCTGATCGTCGACCTGATGGTCGAAGGCGGCATCGCCAAGCAGCGCTGGTCGGTCTCCGACACCGCCGAGTTCGGCGACTACGTCTCCGGCCCGCGCGTGATCACCCCGGAGGTGAAGGAGAACATGAAAGCCGTCCTGGCGGACATCCAGAACGGCTCCTTCGCCAAGCGCTTCATGGACGACCAGGCCAACGGCGCCAAGGAGTTCCTGGAGCTGCGCCAGAAGGGTGAAGACCACCCGATCGAGGCCACCGGCCGCGAACTGCGCAAGCTGTTCTCCTGGATCAAGTCCGACGACGACTACACCGAGGGCGTCGCAGCCCGCTAGGCCAGTCCGACGGCCGGCGCCCATTGCGGGCGCCGGCCGTTACGTTTCCCCGAGGCGCCGTCGTCGTCGTCCCGTTTCCGAGGCGCCGTCGTCGTCGTCCCGTTTCCGAGGCGCCGCCGTCGTCGTCCCGTTTCCGAGGCGCCGCCGTCGTCACGTTTCCCTTGACCCGCCGTTTCACCAAGCGAAGCCGGCCGGCCGGCGCCGGTAATAACTGGGGACAGAGCCGCAGCCGTTCTAGACTGGACCTACCCCCATCTATACGCACGGCCATCACCATGCTTGCAGCGAAGGAACACCCCTGTGGAAAAACCAGTAGTCCTCCTTGCGGAGGAACTCTCCCCAGCGACCATCGAAGCCCTCGGGCCCGACTTCGAGATCCGGCAGACCGATGGAGCCGACAGGTCCCAGCTGCTGGCCGCGATTGCCGACGTCGACGCCATCCTGGTCCGCTCCGCCACCAAGGTGGACGCCGAAGCCATTGCGGCAGCCAAGAACCTGAAGGTCATCGCGCGCGCCGGCGTGGGCCTGGACAACGTGGACATCAAGGCCGCCACGCAGGCCGGCGTCATGGTGGTGAACGCCCCCACCTCCAACATCGTTTCCGCCGCTGAACTGACCGTCGGCCACATCCTGGCGTTGGCCCGCCACATCCCCGCCGCGAACGCCTCGCTCAAGGGCGGCGAGTGGAAGCGCTCCAAGTACACCGGCACCGAGATCTACGAGAAGAAAATCGGCATCATCGGCCTCGGCCGCATCGGCGCCCTGATCGCCGCGCGCATGCAGGCGTTCGAGACCCAGATCCTCGCCTACGACCCGTACGTGACCAGCGCCCGCGCCGCGCAGCTGGGCGTGCAGCTGGTCAGCCTGGACGAGCTGCTGGAGCAGTCGGACTTCATCACCATCCACATGCCGAAGACCCCGGAGACCGTGGGCATGATCGGTGCCGCCGCGTTCGAGAAGATGAAGCCCTCCGCCTGCGTGGTCAACGTGGCCCGCGGCGGCCTGATCGATGAAGCAGCGCTCTACGACGCGCTGAAGGAAGGCCAGATCGCCGGCGCCGCGATCGACGTCTTCGTCAACGAGCCGAGCACCGACCTGCCGTTCTTTGAACTGGAGAACGTGGTGGTCACCCCGCACCTCGGCGCCTCCACCGAGGAAGCCCAGGAGAAGGCCGGCATCTCCGTGGCCAAGTCCGTGCGCCTGGCGCTGGCCGGCGAGCTCGTGCCCGACGCCGTGAACGTGGCCGGCGGCGTGATCGCCCCGGACGTCCGCCCGGGCATCCCGCTGATCGAAAAGCTTGGCCGGATCTTCACCGCGCTGACCCACGATTCGGTGACCCAGATCGACGTCGAGGTGGCCGGCGAAATCGCCGAGCTGGACGTGAAGGCGCTGGAACTGGCCGCGCTCAAGGGCGTGTTCAGGGACGTCGTCTCCGAACAGGTCTCCTACGTCAACGCCCCGGTGCTGGCCGAGCAGCGCGGCATCAATACCCGCCTGATCACCACCACGGAGTCCGAAGAGTACCGCAACGTGCTCACCATCCGCGGCGCCCTCTCGGACGGTTCGCAGATCTCCGTGGCCGGCACGCTGACCGGCCCCAAGCAGATCCAGAAGATCGTGGCCATCAACGGCTACGAGGTGGAAATGCCGATCAGCGAACACGTGATCGTGTTCCTCTACGAGGACCGTCCCGGCGTCATCGGCACCCTGGGCCGGCTGCTGGGCGAGCAGGACATCAACATCGCCGGCATGCAGGTGGCCCGCAACGACGCCAGCAAGCAGGCGCTGGCCGTGCTGACCGTGGACAGCGCCCTCCCGCAGGACCTGCTGGACCGGCTCAGCGCGGAGATCGGCGCCGTCGTGGCCCGCGAAGTCGACCTGCAGGACTGACCTCGCGCTGCGCCGTAAAGCCCGCCCCGTCCTTGCCCCGTGCCCGGGGCAGGGGCGGGTTTTACGCATACACGCCGGTCGATTCCTCGAGTGCGCGCACCTCGTGAGAACCTTAATGCCGGGTCAATTCGACCTCTGGCCTTTTTGCTGCCGTATGGAGTGATTCTGTGGAAATCCGGTTCAACGCTGCGTCACGCTTCATGCGCAGCCGCTCGCTCGTGGTGACGGTCGCCGTCCTGATCGCGGCAATGGTCCTTTCCATTTTCGTCCAGGGCCGCGCACAGGCATCGCTGACCCGGATCGTCGATGCCAACACCCGCGGCGTGTACGACATCCTGGTCCTGCCCGACGGCACCGCGGGCGACGAACTGCGCCAGCCGGATTTCCTCACCGGCAACGGCGGCATTGCCTCGTCGGATCTGGAGCAGGTCCGGGGGATCGACGGCGTCGCCGTCGCCGCCCCGATTTCGCTCGTGTCCAAGGTGGTCCAGGACATCGAGTTCCCGCAGCTGAAGGCCACCGACTACGTCGGCTACAACCCGAACATTGAGCAGTACCTCAAGGCTCAGGGCATCAAGGACGCCGTGCCGAAGGAAGAATGGCCGGCACCGGATTCCGTGTTCAACGAAGAACCGACCAACTACCGGATCACCGCCAAGGCCGTCAGCTCCGACGGCCTAACGGACACCGTCCTCTTCGAAACAGCCGCCGAGGGTTCCCTGGGCCAGGCGAAGCTGGAGGAGCTGGACGTCCCCGGCGGCACCAGCCTGCGCACCGTGGCCCCCAAGGGCGAAACCGGCATCAAGTTCCCGGATCCGGCCGGTGGCAGCATGCACGGCGATTTCGACACCACCATCGCGCTGCCCATGCTCCCGCAGATCACCGAGACGGTGGTTGCCGTGGACCCGGCGGCCGAATCCGCGCTGCTCGGCGAGGCCGGCGATTTCCTGGCCCCGCTCAAGCAGGCGCCGGAACCCACCGACCGCAACGCCCAGGAACTGGGCCAGCACTTCTCCTCGCAGTTCGGGATGGGCATGTTCTCCGAGGGCGGCGAAGGCGCCGCCATCGACGGGCACCCGTTTGAGTTCTGGAGCCCGTTCTTCGTCCAGTACCAGAACGCGGTGGAAGCCGGCACGCTGGACGAGGAATCCCAGGTCATCCCCATGGTGGTCCGTTCCGGCACCGACCTGGACCTGACCTACTCGGTCAAAATCGAACAGCTGGACGACGCCGGCAACACCGTCTCGGAGGTCGGCACCGTCAGCAAGGAGCTGGGGGAGGGCTACCTGCCCTTCGCGTCCAGCAAGCCCTTCCAGCTGCGCTGGCCCGGCGGCGAGGACTACAACTACCTTCTGGGCTCCGGCGGCGTCCAGATGGTCGCCGGCCTGCACCAGCCGCCGGTGTGGACCACCGACTTCATGTCCAACCCGGAGTTCACCGCCGGGGACGCCGCCAGCGACGGCAGCGCGGAGCAGACCGCCACGCCGCAGGGCTGGATCCAGGTCAACAAGCTGCCGGAGAAGACCCTCCAGTGGCAGCTGGAACCGGACCAGAGCCAGCGGGAACCGGTGGAAGAGCAGTCCTACCGCAGCACCGTGGACTCCGGCGCGGAATCCGCTACTCCGCTGCCGTTCGTTTACGGCACCTTCGATGCTTCCGCCGTGCGCGAGGCGGCTGGCGACGTGAACTACCTTCCGTTGGGTGGGTATGACCCGACGCCGGTGACCATCACCGAGGACGCCGAGGGAAACAACGTCGACGACACCGTGATGAAGCCGGGCCTCAGCGGCGCCGGACTGTCCGTGCAGTCCGCCGGTGCCATCACCGACTTCGCCGGTCTGGCCGCCGTCCGCGGCACCAGCGCCGAGGAGCCGGTCATTGACGCCGTGCGCGTCCGCGTGGATGCCGCCGGTTCCTGGGCCGACGCCGAAGACCAGATCAACACCGTTGCCGCCGCGATCGAGGAGCTCGGCCTGCAGACCCAGGTCGTGGCCGGCTCGGCCCGCGAAGACGTGTCCATCTACGTGCCGGACTACTACAAGGACGCCGCCGGCACGGTCAGCGACCTCGGCACGGTGCAGCAGTCCTGGGTCCGCCAGGGCGCCGCCGGCGAGGTCCAGGGCGCCCTGAGTGCCTCCAGTGCGGCGCTGCTCGCCCTGACCGTGGGCGGCGCGGCGCTGCTGACGGCCGCCAGCGCCGTCGCCTTCACCCGGTCCCGCCGGACCGAAGCCGTGACGCTGCGGGCCATGGGTTGGAACCGGCGGCGCATCCGCTCCTGGTTCCTGAACGAGCTGCTGGTCGGCGGCGTGGCCGTGCTGGTGGTGGCCATCGTTGCCAGTGCCATCAGCCGCAGCGCCGTGACCCTGTGGGTGTCGTTGATCGCGCTGGTGGTTTACGGTGCCGCGGCCTTCATCTCCGCCGCCATGCTCAAGCCGCACCCGGCGAAGGACACCGAACCGTCCGGGGCAGCCGGCGTGCCGTCGGTGAAGACCCCGCTGCAGTTCGCCGCCCGGCAGCTGAGCACCAACCGGTTCAACACCGTGGCCATAGCGCTGGGCGTCGCGGTGCTCGGTGCAGCGGCCGGAGCGCTGGTGGCGGTGCTGGTGGACATCCCGCGGGCGGCCGGCAGCACGGCGCTCGGTTCGCTGGCCGCCACTCAGCTGAGCGGGCTGAACATCGCGCTGGCGCTGCTCGGCGTGGTCACGGCGCTGCTGCTGGCGCTGATGACCACCCGGTTCGAAGCGCGCCGCAAGCGCGAACAGTTCGCCATCCTCGGCGCCATGGGCTGGACGCCTACCCTGCTGCTGCAGGCCCGCCGCGGCGAGGCCGGCATCACCGCCGCCGTCGCCCTGCCGCTGGCGGTCATCGGCGCCGTCGTGACCGCCCTGTTTATTGCACCGCACACCGCGGTGTGGGCCGCTGCCGCTGGCATCGCGGCCGTGCTCCTCTGGTTTGTTTTGATGACAAGGACCCGGAAATGATTGAAGAACCCCTGACCCGCGCAGCCACCAAGGAGCGCACCGCCGACCATGCCATGCCGGTGGAATTGCGGGGCATCACCATCAGGTACGACGGCGGTGCCGAGCCGCTCGTGATTGCCGAGGACTTCGACCTCGGCCTGGAAGCCGGCACCATGCACTGCCTGGCCGGCCGCAGCGGCTCCGGCAAGACCAGCATCCTCACCGTGGCCGCCGGGCTCCAGCAGCCCACCTCCGGCGAAGTGCTCTGGCAGGGCGATGCCCTCAGCGCCATGGACGACGACGAGATCTCCGACCGGCGCCGGGCACTGATCGGCTACGTGGACCAGGGCGGCGCCCTGATCGACGGCATGAGCGCGCTGGAGAACGTCCTGCTGCCGGCCGTGCCCGACGGCAAGGTGGAAGAGCGCACCGAGATGGCCAAGGACCTGCTGGACCTGGTCGGGCTGGGCCGCCGCATGCGCCACCGTCCCGGCCAGCTCTCCGGCGGTGAACGCCAGCGCGTGGCCATCGCCCGCGCGCTGATCCTGGGCACCAAGGTTTTGGTGGTGGACGAGCCCACCGCCAACCTGGACCGCGAACAGGCCAACAAAATCATCCACATCCTGAAGGACACCACCAAGGACGGCATTGCCGTACTCGTGGCATCCCACGACCAGGAACTCATCAAGGCGGCGGACAGCAGCACCCGGATGAACTAGGGGTCCCGCAATATCCTGACGGCCCGGGCGTTCGCCGACCTACGTGGTCGGATTCCCGGAACTGTTCTTCCGGTGCAGGGTAAATCCTTCAGTGCAGGCTCCATACCACCTGCCCTGACCGATAAACCCTGTCGCGGGCTGCGGTACGCCCCAGTACTTCAAGCAGCCGGGTGCCGGCCCCATGCGTAGACGGCCCGGTTGTACGCCCTGGCGATGCGGTTCCTCAGGGTCGCCTCGTGGTCCAGCTCCGGCCAGCGGACGCGGACAAAGCTCCAGCCGCATTCCATCAGCGCGGTTTCTCGTTTCCGTTCTTCCAACAGGACAGAGTCAGTCGGCGCCCGGCTGTACTTTGTGTCGCCGTCGAACTCCAGGATCAGCATCAGCTCTGGCCATGCCAAGTCTGCTCGATACCTTCCGCTGGCTGTGCCGATTTCATACTGCAAAACCGGCGGCGGGAATCCCCACTCGATAACCTTGAGCCGGAGCCTGGTTTCGCCTGCGGATTCGCTTATCCCGCTCGCGGCGGTCAACACTCGTCGGGCTTTGCGGACATTCGCGTAGCCGGTCTGTTTGTCGAGGATTGCAGCGATTCCATCACGGCTGGCGCCGCCGCGCAGTGCCGAATCTGCAATGACCGTCGCCAGCTCAAAAGGCAGAAGCTTGGCACAGTCGACGACGGTGCGTTCCTTGCTGGTCAAGCGGAGGCCGTCCAGCGCCGCCACTTCATCATCGGCAACCATCAGCTTGTGTCGTACCACGCCGGCGGAATTGTCTCCATGCCGCGTTCGCTGGGCCACGTGGATCTCATTCGTCGCGTTCCAGACATCCATGCCCCACAGACGGGCAGCCGAAACGTGGGTGTAGACCAGTTCTGATCGTGTACTCAAATGATGGGCGCGAATCATCCAGACATCGCGAGTCCACGGTTTCAGCGTCCGCCAGTACGCTGCCGACGCATAGACACCGTGCCTTACCCTCACAATGTTCCGCACCCGGAGTGCTGCCGCTATCTCGCTTTCCTCGTAGTTTGAGTAACGCAACTCTGAAAAGGTCATCAACCGGGCTGGAGGGATATTTACCAACCGGGGAGCAGAAGAAGCAGGCATGGCACCAACGTGCCGCAACTCCCGCTTGGCGTCGATCCCGGCGGCCCAGCTGTGGATAAAGCGCGACGGCGGCGCTCCCCGCCACGTTGGACACCGCCGCTGTCAGCCGTCGGCTCCCGCCGCCCCGCACCCCACCGAGTCCTACCGGTCTACCACCCACCAACCGAGCGCGTAGTGCATTTCGACACCGCCGAACGCAGAGGGTAATTTCATAGGGTGACCGCATCCGAGCCCAAGCCCCCGTTCTACATCACCACGGCCATCACGTACCCCAACGGCGTGCCGCATATTGGCCATGCCTACGAGTACATCGCGACCGACGCGATGGCCCGTTTCAAACGCCTGGACGGCTACGACGTGATGTTCCTGACGGGCACGGACGAGCACGGCATGAAGATCGCCCAGACGGCCGCCAAGGAGGGCATCACCCCCAAGGAATTGGTGGACCGGAACACTGCGGCCTACAAGTCGGCCCACCAGGTCTTGGAGATCTCCTACGACCGGTTCATCCGCACCACCGATGCCGACCACTACGCCGCCTCCCAGGCCATCTGGAAGAAGATGGAAGAGGCCGGGGACATCTACCTGGGCAAGTACGAGGGCTGGTACTCGGTCCGCGACGAGGCCTACTACGCCGAGGACGAGACCGAGCTCCGTGAAGACGGCAAGCGCTACTCCATCCAGACCGACACCGAACTGACCTGGACCGAGGAGGAGAGCTACTTCTTCCGGCTCTCCAACTACCAGGACAAACTGCTCAAGCTCTACGAAGAGCACCCCGATTTCGGCGCCCCGCGCAGCCGCTTCAACGAGGTCATCAGCTTCGTCAAGGGCGGCCTGGAGGACCTGTCGATCTCCCGGACCACCTTCGACTGGGGCGTCCCGGTCCCGGGCAACGACAAGCACGTCATGTACGTCTGGGTGGACGCGCTGACCAACTACCTCACCGGGGTCGGCTACCCGGACACGGAGTCGGAGTCGTTCAGAAAGTTCTGGCCGGCCGACGTCCACGTGATCGGCAAAGACATCTCCCGCTTCCACGCCGTCTATTGGCCCGCCTTCCTGATGTCGGCCGGGCTGGAACTGCCCAAGCGCGTCATGATCCACGGCTTCCTGAACAACAACGGCGTGAAGATGTCCAAGTCGCTGGGCAACGTGGTCGCCCCCGCCGAATGGGTGGCACAGTACGGCCTGGACCAGGTGCGCTTCTTCCTGCTGCGCGAGGTCCCCTTCGGCGCCGACGGCTCCTACAACCATGACGCCGTGGTCGGCCGGATGAACGCCGATTTGGCCAACAACCTGGGCAACCTCGCCCAGCGGTCGCTGTCCATGGTGGCCAAGAACTGCGAGGGCAAGGTGCCGCAACCCGCGACGCTCGCCCCCGAGGACCACGAACTGCTGGCCCGCACCGAGCGCCTCCTCGAGAAGTCACGGGCGGCCTACGAGGTCCAGGACTTCCACGGGTCGCTCGAGGCCATCTGGACCGTGCTCGGCGACACCAACGCGTACTTCGCGGAGCAGGCTCCCTGGGTGCTGCGCAAGACCGACGTGGAGCGGATGAACACGGTGCTCTACGTGACGCTGGAGGTGCTGCGCATCGTCTCAATCCTGGTCCAGCCGGTCATGCCCACCGCGGCCGGCAAACTGCTGGACGTGCTGGGACAGGACGACGACGGCGCCCGCGACTTCGCTGCCATCGGCACGGCTTTGGTGCCGGGCACCCCGCTGCCGGCGCCCACGCCGATCTTCCCGAAGTACGAAGAACCGGCCGGGTAACCCCTACCCGCCCGGCAGAAAGCGCCGGGCCGCAGTCGCGGCCATGATGCGCTCCACCCGCTTCTGCTGGTCCACCGCCTTGGCTTCGAGTTCTTGGAAGCGGGTGGCGTCCAGCCGGTGGTCCCTGGGCGCCAGGACGGTCAGGACCTGCCACATGCACTGCTTGCCGCGCAGGGCGGAAAGCAGCGATTCCAGTTCCAGCTGGGCGCCCACCCCGCCCGAAGCGCGCGTGGGGTTGAGCGGATTCACCTTGCTGGCGATGGCGCCGGCCATCGAGCCGAGCTGCTTGAGCTTGTTGCGCCGGTAACCGAGGCTGCGGTGCAAGGCCTTCAGTTCCTTGCGCTCTGCAGACACCTCGTCGCGCAGCTTCCGGAACTCGGCCTCCTCCGGTGTTCCCGCCCACGACTGGCGGACGGCGTCGAACAGCTGGACGCCGGCAGCCGAACCCACCAGGTGGTAGTCCAGATAGGCGGCGAGGTTCTCCTGGTCCAGTGTCCCTGTCCGGTGTTTTTTAGCGGCCATGGCCTTCCTTTCTGCTGGCTCTCATCACACCCGCGGCCGTTCCCATCGGGCCGCCGGCGTCGTCATCCCGCGGACGGCCTCCGCCGTCGTTGTTTCACTGTCCTTACCCAGCCAGGCCCCGGGTCAATCACCTGGCTCCGTCACATCGGCCGCTGCGTCACACGCTGGTTCGGTCAGTAGCCCGGTTCCGTCAACCGCCCAGTTCCTCTGGGCTGCGGAACCTCGTCTTCCTGCCGTATGCGCCGCGGTTCCAGAGCCACGTGAGCAGCCACAGCAACAGGCCGAGGCCGATCAGCAGGCCGGCAATCTGGTACTCGATGGGATCCTGCGCCCACGGGCCCACCAGGAAGAGGCAGGTGGCCATGCCGAGGTAGGGCAGCACGGTGGGGGTTCGGAAGTGCTTGCGGTCGACCGGTTTCCGGCGCAGGACCAGCACCGCCAGGTTCACGATCGTGAAGACACCCAGCAACAGCAGGGCAGTGGTGCCGCCCAGTGCGGCGACGGTGTCGGTCCCCATGAAGTTGGTGACCACGAAGATCAGGACGAACGCAATGAGCGTGGTGAAGATGATCGAGGCCCAGGGGGAGCGGCGGTTCGGATGGACCTTGCCCAGGAACCGCGGCAGCACGTCCTGGCGCGCCATGCCGTAGAGCAGGCGGCTGGCCATCAGCATGTTGATCAGCGCCGTATTGGCCACGGCGAACATGGACAGGAACGGGTAGATCACGTCCACCGGGAAGCCCGGCGCACCGACCGACACGACTTCGAGCAGCGGCGTCGGGCTTTCCGACAGCTGCCCGATCGGCACTATGGCCACCGCGGTGATGGACACGAGCACGTACACGACCACGGTGATGCCCAAGCCGGTCAGCATGACCTTCGGGAAGGTCGTGACGGGATCCTTGGTCTCTTCGGCCATGTTCACCGAATCCTCGAAGCCCACGAAGGAGAAGAACGCCAGCGAGGTGGCGGCGGTGATGGCCAGGAAAACGCCCTTGTCCTCCGAGGTCTCGAACACCATCACCCGGCTGAAGTCCACGTTTCCCTGGCTCATGGCCCAGAAGCCGATGAAGATCACGATCAGGAGGCCGGTGAACTCCACCACCGTCAGCACCACGTTGAATTTCACGGACTCGCTGACGCCGCGGAAGTTGATCCCCGCCAGGACGGCCATGAAGATGATCGCCACCCAGGTCACGCCGGTCTGGTTCCAGTCCAGATTGAACCCGGCAATGAAGTTCTCGCCCAGGAACTTGGCGGCGGTGGAGGCGGACGTGATGCCGGAACTGAGCACGGCGAACGTCACCAAAAAGGTGAGGAAATGGACGCCGAAGGCCTTGTGTGTGTACAGCGCGGCCCCGGCGGCCTGCGGGTACTTGGTGACCAGCTCCAGATAGGAGAAGGCGGTGATGGTGGCCACCAGGAACGCGAGCAGCAGCGGAGCCCAGGCCGCGCCGCCCACTTCGCCGGCCACCTGCCCGGTCAGCGCGTAGACACCCGTGCCCAGGATGTCACCCACAATGAACAGCAGCAGGAGTTTTGGTCCTATCGCCCGTTTCAGCTCCGGCTGCTTTTCGGTTGCGGTGGAACCGCTCATGCCCTTTCCTCCGTCCTCACGGCGCTCTGCACTGGCCTGTCCGGCCAACGTAGCACCAGGCCCCGCCGATGTCTCCGCCGCGGTGTCCGGCGGGGGAGCGGGCCGCCGATTGTTCTCGCCTAGGCCTGCGGGCATGCGGTGGGTAGAGTGTCCGCTACCCGTCGACCGGAAGACCGCTCCGATGACCTACAAGGCCCTGTCCCTCGCCAGCCTGCGTCCTGCCTCGGGAGCCGCCGTCTTCCATGGCAGCGCATACGGCGCCCACGCGTCCTTCTTCGTGAACTCGCGCGGTGCCGAACGCCACCGCCATCCCTACGAGGAAATCTTCGTACTGCTCGACGGCGAGATCGACTTCACGATCGACGGCCAGTCAGGCCATGCGGGCGCGGAAACCGTGATCGTCATCCCGGCGTACGCCTGGCACGAGTTCACGGCCACCACCGCGGGCGGGGTGAAGATAATGAACATCCATCCCGTCGCCCAGATGCAGACCGAATGGGCCAAATAGGTGCGCCAGCCGGCGCGTGCCGGAGGTACGCGGCCGAATAGCAGTCAGCAGGTGCCCTTTCCGCGGATGAACCGCGTCCGGCGGGAGGGGCACCCGCTGACCTGCGATGAGCGTACGACGGCGGCGTCCCGGCTAGACCGTCGCCAGGCCTTCCACGGGGGAGAGGCGGGCGGCCCGGCGGGCAGGCATCACGGAGGCGAGCAGCCCGGCCACCACGGCCACGGCCAGCACCCCGAGCAGCTGCAGCCACGGGATGTCCGGCACCACGCTGGCGAACGCCCCGAGCGCCGACTGCGCCCCCAGCCAGCCGTAGACCGCGCCGAGCGCCGATCCGATCAGCGCGGCGACGCCGGCGATCAGCACGGCCTCGAGCGCCAGCATCCCGCGCAACTGCGACTTGGTCAGCCCGAGCGCGCGCAGCAGCGAGGACTCCTGCGTGCGCTCCAGCACCGAGAGCGAGAGCGTGTTGGCCACACCCACCAGCGCGATCAGCACCGCCACCGCCAACAGCCCGGTGACCACGAGGAGCAGCACGTCGATCACCTGGTTGAACGCGGCACGCTCCACGGCGGCACCGGAAACCTGATACTCGTCCACGTCGAGCCCCGCGGCCAGCTCGGTCCGCAGTTCCAGGAGCGCCCCCGCGTCCAGGTCCCGGTCCACGAATACCCACAGTTGCGGCAGCGCGGAGTAGTAGTCCGGGGACTCGGCGGCGGGCGGCTCCGGCACGCCGATCTCGGCGGCCACGGCAGCGGAGATCAGCGGCGGCAGCGTGCGGCTGTCGGCCTCCGCCACGGTCAGTTCTTTCGACCCCCGGCTGCCTGTCACGGTCAGTGTCTCCAGGCCCGAGCCCTGCGGCAACAGTACGGTGTTCCTGTCCAGCTCCAGCGAGCCGTCCTGCAGCAAGCCCATCTGCTCCGGCGCCAACTGGTACACGCCCGTGCGCTGGCCGTGCACGTCGGCAAAGCCGCCGTTCGTGACCAGGCCGGCGGCAGCGACGCCGTCGTACGCGGCCGCGGTGGCCGCGGCGGAGGGGGCCAGCGGTTCCCCGCCGAGCGTGAGGTTTCCGACCGCCAGGTCCACCGGATACTCCGCGCCCAGCTGGGCGTCGAACGCGGTCCGGGCGGTCTGCGCCCCGGTCATCATCATCGCCACCAGCGTGACGCCGATCAGCAGCGCGGTGGCCGTGGCGGAGGTCCGTCCCGGGTTGCGCACCGCGTTTACCGCGGCCAGCTTGCCCGGCACTCCCGCGGGCCTCGCCAGCGCGCCGACGGCGGTGACCAGCGGCGGCACGAACAGGGTGGCGCACAGCAGCAGCCCGATGAAGGAGAGCATGCCGCCGGGCAGGGCGATCAGCAGGTTCGCGGACAGCGCTCCGAAGGCCAGCAGGGCGGCACCGCCCACGGTGAGGGCGGCGCCGATCGCGAGCCGGACCTTGCCCTTGCGGTTGCCGGCGCGGGCCTCGTCGGCCGGCCGCAGGGCGGCCAGCGGTGCCACCCTGGTTGCGGCACGGGCCGGAGCGAGGGCGGCCAGCACGGTCATCAGGATGCCCACCGCGAGGCCGACGGTGATGGCCGACGGCGACACGGCCAGCGCCGCGAACTCGGTGTCAGGTTGCCCCTGCAGCACGGCGATGACGCCGGCCATCAGGGCCACCGCGCCCAGCACGCCCAGCAGGGAGGCTCCGACCCCGACCAGCAGCGCCTCCGCCAGCACCGAGTTCCGGATCTGCCCGCGGTCCGCGCCGATGCAGCGCAGCAGCGCCAGCTCGCGGGTCCGCTGGGCGATGAGGACCGAGAAGGTGTTGGCTACCACCAGTGCCGAAACCAGCAGGGCCACCAGCGCGAACGCCAACAGCACGATGGTCAGCTGATCGCTGCCGCCGGTCAGGCTGGCCACCACGGCCTTGGTCTGCTCCGCGGCCGTGTTCACGGTGGAATCGCCGAAGCCGGCCTCCGCCAGTGCCGCGGCGACCGCGTCCTGAACCGCGTCCGCCTCGGCGCCCGGGGCCAGATCCAGCTGGATGTTGTGCAGCTGCGGTCCGGCCTCGCCGGCCAGCTGCCGCATCAGGGGGTCACCTGCGAAGAACTGCGGCTGGCCCATCATGAACGGGTCCTTGGACGGCTTGACGATCCCGGAAACAATCAGGCCGGTGCCCGCAGCGGCGATGTCCTCGGCGGCGACCATCCCGGCAGCGGGCGCCAGCTCCAGGGTGTCGCCGACTGCCAGACCCTGCTTCTCGGCAGTCCCGGCGTCAACCGCGACCTCGCCGGCAGCCGGCAGGGCGCCTTCGAGCAGCTCCAGGTTGTCCAGTCCGTCGGGGGCAGTATTCTGCGCTACGCCGTACCCCGCGTCGGCCGGGGATCCCCAACGCGACCGGTGCCATCCCTTGCGCGTACACCTCCCCGGCGCCCTGGGCGCCGCACCGCCTCAACGGCCGCCGCGTCCAGCGGCCGGTCCGGCGGGCCGGACACCACCAGGTCGGCGTTCCGGAAACCGGCGCCGATGCTGTTGCCCAGCGAGGCTTCGGTGGACGCGTTGACCATCAGCGTGGCGGTCAGGAATCCCACCGCCATCACCACGGCCAGCCCGACGGCGATGAACCGCCGCGCGTGCTGCCGTACCTGTGCGAGCGCTACCTGTAGCATGGCTCAGGCCCCCAGCTTGGCCAAGGCGGCCAGGATCGCGTCGGTGTCGGGCCGGTCGAGTTCGCCAACCAGCGCGCCGTCGTTCATCAGCACCACCCGGTCCGCGTAGGAGGCGGCCACCGGGTCGTGCGTGACCATGATGATGGACTGGCCCATCTCCTGGCAGGACCGGCGCAGCAGCGAGAGCACCTCCGCGCCCACCTTCGAGTCCAGGTTGCCGGTGGGCTCGTCTCCGAATACGACGTCGGGGCGCGTCAGGAGCGCCCGCGCCACGGCGACGCGCTGCTGTTGACCGCCGGAGAGCTCGTGCGGGCGATGGGCCAGCCGGTCCGTCAACCCGAGCGTTGAGGTGACATATCGGAACCACTCCTGGTCCACCGAGCCGTTGGCCAGGGAGATCGGCAGCGTGATGTTCTGCTCGGCGGTCAGCGTGGGCACCAGGTTAAAGGCCTGAAACACGAAGCCCACACGCTCGCGGCGCAGCTTGGTCAGCTGGGAGTCGTTCAGGGAGGTGATCTCGGTCCCGCCAATCCAGATGTTGCCGGAATCGGCGGTGTCCAGCCCGGCCAGACAGTGCATAAGCGTGGACTTGCCCGAGCCCGACGGGCCCATGATCGCGGTGAACTTGCCGGCCTCGAAGCTGGCGTCCACGTTCTTGAGCGCGTGCACGCGGGTATCCCCGGTGCCGTAGGTCTTGTTCAGGCCGCGCGTCGCGGCGGCCGAGGTGGCGCCGCCCGGGGCGGCGCCGGCGGGTGATTGCTCAGTACTGGTAGTCATGCCCTTACGCTATGGAGGCCGCGCCTTCCGCGGATCGGCCGCAGGTCTGGTCTCTGCCGGCCGCCCGCTCATACCCTGGGTGGAGAGCGCAGTCCGACGGGAAGGACTGCCTTGGCCCGGACACGGCCGTCATTCGGTGAAACCTTTGCGCAGCAGCCGCGTAAGCGGGAACATAAAGCCATGAAACTTGCCCGCCTCGCCGCGCTCCCGCTCGTATCCCTGCTCGTCCTGACCGGCTGCGCGCCGAAGGACGAGCAGGCCCGCCCGCTGCATTCGGCGACTCCCAGCCCCAGCATGGTGGAGACGGGCGACATGCCCGAAGCCCTGGCCAAACTGGCGACGGCAATCTACGAGGGCGGAGACGTCGCGGCCAACAAGATGACTGCCGGTGCGCTCGCCGACCGGGCCCCGGTCGAAGCCAAAACCACTGTCAAGGCCGCGACCGGCGAATGGAACGGACAGGACATGGCCGTCCTGACCTCGGGCGACGACGTGACCCTCGCCGTCGACAAGGACGGAACCTGGACGGCGGTGGGTGGCTGGTGGCCCTCGCTCGACGTCGACAAAACCGTCTTGGGCGGCAAGCGCCACGTCCTGATCATCGGCTCCGACGCCCAGAAGAGTAAGGGCGAGAAGGTTCGGGAAGCGCGGGCCGATGCCCTTCAGGTGGTCGGCGTGGACGGCAAGGGCGGAGGAGGCATCCTGGGCATTCCGCGTGACCTCTGGGTGGACATGCCGGGCGGCGGGCAGGCGAAGATTAACGCGGCCATGATGCGGGGCGGACCCAAGGCGCAGCAGAAGGTCGTGGCGGACGTGACCGGCCTCAAGGTGGAGGGCTACATCCTCACCGGTTTCAAGGGTTTCGAGGGTTTGGTCGACAAAATAGGCGGCGTCACCGTCAACGCCCCTATCCCGGTGCTTGACGTCAAGGCGGGGAAGAGCAAGCTCGACGGCGAGACCGCGCTGGACTATGCCCGGGAGCGGAAAACCCTGCAAAACGGCGACTTCGGCCGCTCTGCGCACCAGGGCGTCCTGCTGGTGGGATTCGCCGCCTTGGCCAAAATGAACGGCCCGGCCGGGCTGGTCGGCCTGCTCTCCGCCGCGAATCCGCTGGTCGAGACCAACCTGAGCGCGGAGCAGGCGCTGACGCTGGGCGCCTGGGTCTACAAGACCGATCCCGCCAAGGTTGGGCGCGAAGTGCCCGAGCCCGGATTCGGCTACAGCGCCGACGGCCAGTACATGCTGCCCATGGATGCCAAGACCCGCAAGATCTTCGGTTCCTTCGCCGACGGCAATTTGTAAGCGCGCCGTCGAACGGACTTTTGCATCGGACGGGAACAGTTGCTGAGCGATCTCCTGACCGGACAGCCCTGAGGCGATGAGAACGCCTCGCGCTCGCAGTGCTACGGCAAGGGCTGCCGCCGGCAGGTGTGGCCCGCCCCGCCCGGGCAAACGAAAGGTCGGGGCGGGAGTGCTCCCTGCCCCGGCCTTTCGCGTCGGCCAGCCCTGGGCTAGCGACGACGGGTGTCGTTGTCTGTGCCGTCGGTCTCGATGTTTTCCTTACGGACCTCTTCGTCGACCCTGACCTCGTCGGTGACGGTGTCCTTTTCGAGCCGCACTCGTTCCACCGGGACGGTCTCCTTCTCCACAACCGGCCGTTCCTCGTGGAGCGTGACCTCGTGCTCCTCTTCGCTCAGATCGGGGCCCGCCATGGCGTCACCGCGGTTGGCGTCGGTGATCGGTTCGCGTTCGATGCGCACTTCCTCGCGCTGGACCGGAACGGTCGTGGTGACATTTTCGGTGGTGACGTACTTGCGCAGCCTGGCCCGGCCGGTCGCCTGCCGCTCGGTGCCGACATGCAGGCGCTCCTCGGAGCGGGTCATGGCGTCATCGGTAGTGGGCCCGGAGGTGTCCCGGCCCACCGTGCCCGGTGCGTCCTCGGTGTACGTGCCGCGGGCATCGTCGGTGCCGTATTGTCCGGCGGTGCCGGTAGCGGTGCCGGTGGTGGTGTAGTCGGTGTCCCGGCCGGTCGTGGCGTCGGTGTAAGTCCGGCCGCCGCCCAGCTGGTAGTGCTCGTAGAGCCGGTCCTCCTCGGCGGGCTCAAGGTAGCCGTCCACGTCAACCCGCGGGGCGTCCTTGATCTGGTCCTTGGTGTAGGGGACCACGATGTCGTTACCTTCGATGCGGGCGGCTTCGAGCGGGACGAACGATTCCGAGGAGCCGAACAGGCCGGTCTTGGCGGTGACCCAGGTGGGCCGGCCACTGTCGTCATCGGCATAAATCTGCCCGATGGAGCCTATTTTGTCCCCGTCGTTCGTGACGACGTTTCCGCCGCGGTTGAGCAGACCGTCGATTTGTTCTTGGGCGAGCATGGTGTCTCCTTAGGATTCGTCCGATGTCTCTGGAGCGTCCGGGTTTTTGGAGGGTCCGGTGCCCGTGTTGGGCATGATCCCCGCAGCCCTTAACGATTTAACCTAAGCATGCTTATTAATCCTTGGCAAGGCCTCCGGGAAGCGCGGCCACACGAGGGGCAGATGCTTTTCGGCGCCGGATTTTGCAGCAGGCCGCGGCCGGTCCCGCCGCACGGCCCGATGGGCACGCGCGTCCGCTCGGCGGTCCTGTTCTTTCGTTTCGGGAGCTAATGTCCGCCGGTTTGTGCCGTCCCCAGCTTGCAACCCCGGCGCGAGAGCTGCCGGCCCAGCCCACAGCTCGTTGCCCAAGCTCACCGGCCCGTGGCGACGGGGATGCTAAAGCCGGGCGAGGCCTCCCGCGTCATGCCCAGGTCTGAGGTTGCCGCGCGCTTTGTTCACATTTTGGGACGGTTTGCCCATTATGTGGAACGGTTTCCTACACTTGAAGCCATGAGCGCAGCAGCAAAGGCATTTTCCCTGGCAGTCATTCCCGGCGACGGCATCGGGCCGGAAGTCGTGGCGGAGGCGGTGAAGGTCCTCAAGGCGGCCACTGCCGACGGCGGTGCCACCTTCGACCTGACCGAGTACCCGCTGGGCGCCGAGCACTGGCTGGCCACCGGCGAGACCCTGCCCGAGGAAACACTGCAGCGGCTCCGCAAGCATGACGCGATCCTGTTCGGCGCCGTCGGCGCTGCCCCCGGCGACACCCGGATCCCGTCCGGCGTCATCGAGCGGGAGATGCTGCTTAAGCTTCGCTTTTCCCTCGACCACTATGTGAACCTGCGCCCGGCCAAGCTGCTGCCCGGCGTCCCCAGCCCGCTGGCGAACCCGGGCGAGGTGGACTTCGTCGTCGTCCGTGAAGGAACCGAAGGGCCCTACGTGGGCAACGGCGGCGCCCTGCGCGTGGGCACCCCGCACGAAATCGCCACCGAGGTCTCGGTCAACACCGCCCACGGCGTGGAGCGCGTGGTCCGGGATGCCTTCCGCCGTGCGTCGGCACGCCGCAAGAAACTCACCCTGGTGCACAAGCACAACGTGCTGGTCCATGCCGGGCACCTGTGGCGGCGCACCGTGGAGACGGTCGGCGCCGAGTTCCCGGACGTCGCCGTCGACTACCTGCACATCGACGCGGCCACCATCTTCATGGTCACGGACCCGGCCCGCTTCGACGTGATCGTCACCGACAACCTGTTCGGCGACATCATCACCGATTTGGCTGCCGCGATCACCGGCGGCATCGGCCTGGCGGCGTCGGGCAATATCAACATGGACCGCACCGCGCCGTCCATGTTCGAGCCGGTCCACGGCTCGGCCCCGGACATTGCCGGCCAGCAGAAGGCCGACCCCACGGCGGCCATCCTGTCCGTGGCCCTGCTGCTGGAGCACCTGGGACTGGCGGACGAGGCGGCCCGCGTGCAGCGGGCGGTGGAGCACGACGTCGCTGCCCGGGGGAGTGCCCCCCGCACGACTGCCCAAATCGGCGATGCCATCACCGCCGCTTTGGCAGTAGGGTAGTTAACGGTTACTAACCAAAATCATTTATTTGACGCACAAGGGCGTGCCCTCACCGCGGAGGAACCATGACTGAAACCCTCGAATTCACCCAGCAGCTCTCGGACCGTCCGAAGAGTGCCGAGGAGCGCGCCGCCATTTTGGCGAACCCGGGCTTCGGCAAGCACTTCACGGACCACACGGCCGTCGTCGACTACAAGGTCGGCGCCGACGGCAAGGGCAGCTGGTCGAATGCGCGGATTGAGCCGTACGGGCCCATCATGTTGGATCCGGCCGCCGCGGTGCTGCACTACGGCCAGGAGATTTTCGAGGGCCTGAAGGCCTACAAGCACGCAGACGGATCCGTCTGGACGTTCCGGGCCGAGGCCAACGCCGCCCGGTTGAACACGTCGGCGCGCCGCCTGGCCCTTCCGGAGCTGCCGGAGGAAACCTTCATCGAGTCCCTGCGCCAACTGGTCACCACCGACAAGGCGTGGGTTCCCTCCGGCGACGGCGAAGCGCTGTACCTGCGCCCGTTCATGATCGCCACCGAGGCGTTCCTGGGCGTGCGCCCCGCCCACGAGGTCTCCTACCGCGTGATCGCCTCGCCGGCCGGCAACTACTTCGGCGGCGAGCTCAAGCCGGTGTCCATCTGGCTCTCCGACCGCTACTCCCGCGCCGGCGAAGGCGGTACCGGCGAGGCCAAGTGCGGCGGCAACTACGCCGCGTCGCTGGCCGCGCAGCTGGAAGCCGAAGCCAACGGCTGCCAGCAGGTGCTGTTCCTGGACAAGTTCAACGACAACGCAATCGAAGAGCTCGGCGGGATGAACGTGTTCTTCGTCTTCAAGGACGGCAGCCTGGTCACTCCGGAGCTGAACGGCCACATCCTGCACGGCGTCACCCGTTCCTCGGTGATCGAGCTGGCCAAGGACCGCGGCCTGGACGTGCAGGAACGCAAGATCACCATCGACGAATGGCGCGACGGCGTGGCAGCGGGGGACATCACCGAGGCCTTCGCCTGCGGCACGGCCGCCGTGATCACCCCCATCGGCGAGCTGAAGGCCGACGGCTGGAGCATCGCCTCCCCGAGCGCCGGGTCCGGCGACGTGTCCATGTCCATCCGCCAGGAGTTGCTCGGCATCCAGACCGGCGCCGTGGAGGACTCGCGGGGCTGGCTCACCCGCCTGGCCTGACCGCCCGCCTGGCCTGACCGCCCGCCTGGCCTAACCGCCGCTTCCGTTCCGGCAACGGCCGGGCCACACTGGGTCCATGACGGTGGCGGCGTACGTCCT
The DNA here is from genome assembly GCF_059092625.1 of Arthrobacter sp. Y3221114. NCBI lineage: Bacteria > Bacillati > Actinomycetota > Actinomycetes > Micrococcales > Micrococcaceae > Arthrobacter > Arthrobacter sp. Y3221114. Next base: position 794,887 of record NZ_JBNHHW010000001.1, on the reverse strand, counting down.
GGCGGCGCTCTTCGGTGTGGTGTTGATTGCCGTTGGCGCGGCGGAGGCCTTCTTCTACCGCGACCAGCGCTTCCACCGATTGTTCCTCATCCGGCCCGAGGACGTGGGCGCGGTGCGGCTATGGACCATCAACGTGGGCTTCTACAACATGGTCTGGGGGCTGGGCGCCCTCGCCGGCGTGATGATCACCGCCGGCGGCAGCCCGGCCACCGGCGAGACCATCATCGTATTCACCTGCACCGCCCACGTGATCCTCGGGGCCGTGCTCTGGTTCTCTGAACGCCGCCTGTGGCAGAGTGCGCTTGCCCAGTCGGTCCTGCCGCTGGTGGTCCTGCTCCTGTTGTTCCTCTGAGCCAGGATTACGACGGCGGGGGCCCGCCTTTCCGGGGCGCCCCGCCGTCCCCGCGGTTACCGCTTCCGGGCGGCTGCCTTGCGTTCGGCGGCCTTTCGGGCCTTCTTGGAGACCGGCTTCAGCGCCTTGCGCTCGGCCTCTTCGGCGGCAATCCGGTTCTTCCGGGCATCCACCAGATCGTTCCACAGCGCGGTGGCGAAGCTTCCGCCGTCGCGTGCGTAGACCTCGTACGGGAAGGAGGCGAAGATCGAGGACGGCGACGCCGTCCCCGGGAGTTCCTTGCCGCTCTTCAGCGCGTACGCGTCGCCGAGCGCCCAGGTCTCCGACAGGAAGCGGGCCAGGTTCTCGCGAATGAACACGTTGGCGTCCGGGGCGTCCGCCGCCTGTTCCAGCAGGGCCTGCAGCCGGGAGGACGCCAGCGCCGCTGCGGCGGCGGCGGCATCCGCACCGCCCTCGGCGGCAGCCTCAAGCTCCGCCGTGAACTCCTGGACGGCGGATTCCCAGTCGGTGGTCTCGCGGTTTTTCTGCCAGGTGGGGAACCACACGATGTCCCCGTTGGCGTGGTTGTGGATGTGCTGCATCCCGCTGTTGCGCTCGGCCACCGCATGGTCGTGCTCGGCCATGTCGTATTCGGCCAGCAAGTCGGCCAGAGACGTAGTGTTCTTGGTATCCGCCATGGAGTTTTTCCTTTTCGTGCAGCTGCAATGGTTCCATCAAGGGCAACCCCACTGCCGCTCGGACTTATTCCATCTCCACGGTGGCCGTGCGTCCGGCATGCGCCGCCAGCCACGCCCGCGCTTCGGACTCGTCGTCGAAATAGCGGGCCGGGAAGTCATCGTGGGCGAAGATGCGCACAAAGAAGCTGGCGAGCACCCGGTCCACCGCCCCGTTGCCTAGCACTGCCAAGGCGACGGCCGGCGTGAAGGTATCGGCGATCATCCGCGCCTCCGGAGTCACCCAGCGCACGCCGGCCATTTTCAACAGCACCGACACCTGCCGGTCTCCGGCCACTTGGAAGAGGTGGTCGACAACGTGCTGCGCGAGCTCTGCACCGACGCTGAGGCCGCCTCGGACAGTCAGCACCAGGAGGCCATCCCCGCCCAGTTGCACGTCGTATGTTGAATCAACTTTCTCCAGCACTGATCCCCCCATCCGGCTGGGAAGATGTGCGCATCGCCCAACCCTCGTCCGGCCGCCGTTGGCCGGACTGCAGGTGCCTTAGCTTAGCCAACATCGTCAAGCCACCGGTACAGGCCGGCAAATGTGAACGGATGCCTTCCTTCCGGCGGAAATGACGACGGTGGTGCCTGCCGCCCCGCGCCGTCGACCTGCGGCTCCGGGCGGGGAATGCGAGGATGAATCCTGTGACCGCTGAACAGAACCCCTCCCTTGTCCGCAGCAGTGAGCTGACCCGGTACCGGCTCGCCCCCAACCCGGGTCCGATGAGTCTGGACGGCACCCAGTCCTTCGTGATCGCCGCCCCGGGGAACAGGGGAGCGGTCGTTGTCGATCCCGGGCCGCTGGACGAGACGCATCTGGCCGAGCTGGCGGCGGCGGGAGAGGTGGAACTGGTCCTGATTACCCACCACCACATCGACCACACCGAAGCGAGCGAGCGCTTTCATGAGCTGACCGGCGCCCCGGTGCGTGCCTTGGACGAAGCACTCTGTCATGGCGGCGAACCGCTGGGGGACGGCGAGGTGATTCGGGCGGGTGGCGTCGAGATCCGTGTGCTCGCCACTCCTGGCCACACCGCGGATTCGGTGAGCTTCCATCTTCCCGACGACGGACCACACGGCTCGGTGCTCACCGGCGACACCATCCTGGGCCGCGGCACCACCATCATCGCCTACCCGGACGGCAGGCTTGGCCCGTACCTGGATTCGCTGGCCCGACTGGAACGCCTCGGTCCGGCGAAGGTATTGCCGGCGCACGGCGGCACGCTCCCAGATCTGTCCGCCATCTGCCGCGAGTACGCCAGCCACCGCCGCCTGCGCCTGGACCAGATCCGCGCCGCCCTGGAGCACCTCGGCGCCGACGCGACCATCGATGCGGTCACGGACCATGTCTACGCCGACATCGACCCCGCCGTCCGCCTCGCCGCCGAATCCTCCGTCGCCGCTCAGCTTGACTACCTGCGCGGCTGAGTTGTGCAGGTGTGGACGTGTCCCGTTTGAAATCCACGGGCCGGAAACCAGTAGGCTAAACCCATGCGCATAGCCCGGTTTGTCCTTGAATCCGACCCCCAGTACGGCATCGTCGAAGGCGAGGAGGGGAGCGAACAGGTCACCGTCATCGCCGGCGACCCGTTCTTCAACGGCATCCAGCCCACGGGTGCCCAGCACAAGCTCGAGGACGTGCGGCTGCTCGCCCCGATCATTCCGCGCAGCAAGGTGATCGGCATCGGCCGCAACTATGCAGACCACATCCAGGAAATGGGCAACGAGACGCCGGTCGCCCCGCTGATGTTCCTCAAGCCCAACACCTCGGTCATCGGCCCGAACGAACCGCTCGTCCTGCCCGAATTCTCCGACGAAGTCTCCTACGAAGCCGAGCTCTGCGTGATCATCGGCCGGATCTGCAAGGACGTGCCGGTAGAGCGCGTGGACGAGGTTATCTTCGGCTACACCTGCGGCAACGACCTGACCGCCCGGGATGCGCAGCGCACGGACAACCAGTGGGCCCGCGCCAAGGGATTCGACGGCTCCGCCCCGCTCGGTCCGTGGATCGAGACCGAACTGGACACGGAAGGCCTCGCCATCCGCGGCCGGCTCGACGGCGAACTGAAGCAGGACGGCAATACCTCGCAGATGATCTGGGGCGTCAAGGAACTGGTGTCCTACGCCTCCCAGGCCTTCACCCTGCTCCCGGGCGACGTCATTATGACCGGCACCCCCTCCGGCGTCGGCACCATCGAATCCGGCCAGCGCTACGAGGTCGAGATCGAGGGCATCGGCACGCTCTCCAACACGGCCCGCCGCTGATCCCATGCCAGCACGCCGCCGCTCCTTCGGTGTCTTTGCGCTCGGATCGCTGACCACGTTTTCCGTAGCAGCCCGGGCCACCCACTATTGGGGCGGCCCGGACTGGCTGGCGGGGACGTTTCTGGCGGTAGGCATCCTGTTGGCGCTCTATTACCTCTACCGATACACCGCCGGATGGCGCCGGAAGAAGCCACGCAAGAAGTAGCCGGGCTTCCGGCTCGGCAAGGGGCAGTGGCTTGGCAGACTAAACTGGAGCACATCATGACTACTGCTGCTGCCATCCCCACTGTCGACGACGAAACTCCTGTCCGTGTGCGCTTCTGCCCGTCTCCCACGGGCACGCCGCACGTAGGACTGATCCGGACTGCCCTGTTCAACTGGGCCTACGCCCGGCACACCGGCGGCACCATGGTGTTCCGGATCGAGGACACGGATGCCGCCCGCGACAGCGAGGAAAGCTACCAGCAGTTGCTGGAGGCGCTGAAGTGGCTGGGCATCACGTGGGACGAGGGCGTGGAGGTCGGCGGACCGCATGAACCGTACCGCCAGTCCCAGCGCGGCGATATCTACCAGGACGTCATCACGAAGCTCAAGGAAGCCGGCCACCTCTACGAGTCCTATTCCACCCCGGAAGAAGTCGAGGCCCGGCACAAGGCCGCCGGCCGCGACGCAAAGCTGGGCTACGACAACTTCGACCGGGAGCTGACGCGGGACCAGATCGCCGCGTTCAAGGCCCAAGGACGCGAACCGGTGCTGCGGGTCCGGATGCCGGACGAGGACATCACCTTCACCGACCTGGTGCGCGGGGAGATCACCTTCAAGGCCGGCAGCGTGCCGGACTTCGCCGTCGTCCGTGCCAATGGCAAGCCGCTCTACACGCTGGTCAACCCCGTGGACGACGCGCTGATGGGCATCACCCACGTTCTCCGCGGCGAGGACCTGCTGTCCTCGACTCCCCGCCAGATCGCGCTCTACCGGGCGCTGGTGGACGTCGGGGTGGCCCGCTATATGCCGCTGTTCGGCCATCTCCCGTACGTGATGGGCCAGGGAAACAAGAAGCTTTCCAAGCGGGACCCCGAGTCCAACCTGTTCCTGCACCGGGAACGCGGTTTCATCCGCGAGGGCCTCCTCAACTATCTCTCCCTGTTGGGCTGGTCGCTGTCCGCCGACGAGGACATTTTCACCATCGACCAAATGGTGGAAGCCTTCGACATCCACGACGTCCTGGCCAACCCGGCGCGCTTCGACCTGAAGAAGGCCGAGGCGATCAACGGGACCCATGTGCGCTTGCTTGAACCCGGCGACTTCAAGCTCCGGTTGATCCCCTACCTGCAGCACGCCGGCCTGGTCGGGGAGTCGTTGACGGAACGCGAGCAGATGATCCTCGCCGACGCCGCACCGCTGATCCAGGAGCGCATCACCTTGCTGGGCGAGGCGCCCGAGATGGTGGCGTTCCTCTTCAAGAACGACAACGAGATCGATATCGCCGACGATGCGCGCAAGGGCCTGCCCGAGAACCTGACGGAAGCCTTGGACGCCGCGCTGGCCGCGCTGGAACCCCTCCAGGAGTGGACGGCAGAGAACATCCAGGCAGCCTTGCGGTCGGCCTTGGTCGAGGGCTTGGGGCTTAAGCCGCGGCTGGCCTTCGGGCCGGTGCGCACCGCCGTCTCCGGCCGTCGGATTTCGCCGCCGCTTTTCGAATCCATGGTGATCCTGGGCAAGGACTCCTCCCTGGCGCGCATCAAGGCCTTCCGCGGCTGACCGCGGGCCCGAACGACGCACGGTCCAGCCGCCGCGCGTTGCTCGTTTTGCACTTTCGAGCAGGCATCCGGTAAAGTAATTACTCGTGCTGAGGCGCTAAGGAATGGGCGAGAGCCCGTTTCCAACGGCTCCGAAAGTGCCATTGGGATATGGTGTAATTGGCAACACAACGGTTTCTGGTACCGTCATTCTAGGTTCGAGTCCTGGTATCCCAGCGCTACAGTCTCCGCCACGGCGGAGACTGGATTGTGCGGAGCGCAAACTCCAAACAAACCTACGGCCCCATCGTATAGCGGCCTAGTACGCCGCCCTCTCACGGCGGTAACGCGGGTTCGAATCCCGCTGGGGTCACGGTCCGCCAAGGACAAGGCAGTGCAGGCCTTCAACTGTGCAAGCTATGCGGCCCCATCGTATAGCGGCCTAGTACGCCGCCCTCTCACGGCGGTAACGCGGGTTCGAATCCCGCTGGGGTCACCAACAGCCGGTCCCGGACATCCCGTCCAGGACCGGCTTTTTGCATGCCCGGAGAATCGTCATGCGTCATGCCTACGGCCCGCCTTGGCGAGGTTGACGGCTCCTGCTGGCATGATAGAAAACGTGACGAGCAGGTTGCCCGAGGGCGAAGACAGGGGAGCGGCAGCGGCCGTCATGCTCCTGGAACAAAGCCGCGGCTCGCTTGAAGCGAGCCAGTTGCCGCTGGACGTTCCCGGTGCAGCCGCAGCCCGCGGAACAATCGCGGCCGCCATTGCCCAGCTGGACGACTACATTCTGCCCCGCTACCGCACCCTGGAAGCGCCGCTGTTGGCCGTGGTGGGAGGATCCACCGGCGCCGGGAAATCAACGCTCGTGAACGCGGTGGCGGGCTTTCCGGCCACCCGTGCCGGAGCGATTCGGCCCACCACGCGCCAACCCGTCCTGCTGCACCATCCGAGCGACGGGGCATGGTTCGCGGAACGGCGGATCCTGCCCGGCCTCAGCAGAATCACCGGAACACTGGCGACGGACGCTGCCGACAGGCAAGCCTACAATCCGGAGCCCGCGGGCGAACCGGCGGGAACCTCGCTGGTGTTGCTCGCCGACGGCAGCATTCCTGCGGGCATAGCGTTGCTCGATGCACCGGATATCGATTCGATTGCCGACGAGAACCGGCGACTGGCCGGACAACTGCTGGCCGCCGCCGATTTGTGGATCTTCGTCACCACCGCCAACCGGTACGCCGACGCCGTGCCGTGGGCGCTGCTCCTGGACGCCGCGCGACGGGACATCGAAGTGGCGGTCGTCCTGGACCGGGTACCGGAAGAAATTGAGCGTGAGGTGCGCGCCGACCTGGCCGGCCTGCTGCAGCGGCAGGGCCTCGCAGCGGCCCGGCTGTTTGTCATCCTCGAGTCCAAGCTGGACGACCAGGGCATGCTGCCGGCCGGCGCCGTCGATCCCCTCCGGGCGTGGCTCCAGGAACTCGCCGCTGACGCGTCCGGCCGCGCCGACATTGCCCGCCGCACCCTCGGCGGGGCGGTGCGCTCATTGGCCACAACGGTCGGGGCGGTCGCCGATGCCGCGGACGACCAGCATGCCGCCGGCCGGAGACTGCGCAAGGTCGTGGAAGACGCCTACGAGGCGGCGACCACGCGGGCTCTCGCGGCTACGGAGGACGGCACCCTCCTCAGGGGCGAGGTATTGGCGCGGTGGCAGGACTTTGTCGGCACCGGCGAATTCTTCCGTGGCATCGAGAGCGGGATAGGCCTGCTGCGGGACCGGATCGGCGCGTTCTTTTCCGGCAAACCCGCTCCCTCCGTCGAAGTCGAGGAAGCCATCGAGTCCGGCCTGCAGGCCGTCGTCGTCGAGGCAGCGGCCGCCGGCGCCGAGGAGGCCGACACGCGCTGGCGGGCGGACCCGGCCGGACAGGGCCTGCTCGGACGGGAGGACCTGTCGACCCCCAGCGCGGGCTTTGCGGATGAAGTAGCGCGTGAAATCCGGGCGTGGCAGGCAGACCTGCTGGAATTGATCCGCAGCGAGGGCGAAAGCAAGCGCTTCACCGCACGGATGCTCTCCTTCGGAGTAAACGGCCTCGGGGTGGCCCTGATGGTGGTAATTTTCGCGGCCACCGGCGGGCTGACCGGTTTGGAAATCGGCGTGGCGGGCGGAACGGCCGTCGTGGGCCAGAAGCTGCTGGAAGCGGTCTTCGGCGAGGACGCCGTGCGCCGGCTGGCGCGCAAGGCCCGCGCCGAGCTGCAGGAGCGCACGCGCAGGCTCATGCACGCCGAAGCGGAGCGCTTCCTGTCCCGAATCCCGGACGTGCCGCAGGCAAGGCCCCTGCGCGGACTGGCACAGCAGCTGCGGGCCTTGGGAGCCCAGACGGACACGGGAGCGTCGGATTGAGCCGCCACCGGGGGCAGCCCGAAACGTCCCTGTTGCAGACACGGCTGGATGCCTTAAACACAGCCGCCGGGCTCGCCGCGGGCGTGCTGCCGGAAGCGGAACTCGCGCCCATCAACGAAGTCCTGGAACGGGCCAGCACCCGCCGCTCCCTGTCTGCCGAGCACACCGTGGTGGGGTTTTTTGGTGCGACGGGCAGCGGAAAATCCTCCCTCTTCAACGCCGTATCCGGGACGCACCACGCCACCGTGGCGGCACGTCGTCCCACCACGTCGGAAGCGTTGGCGGGAATTTGGGGAACCGCCGGCAGCGAACCGCTGCTGGACTGGCTGCAGGTGGCCAACCGGCACGTTTTGGACGACGGGTCGTTCACCGGGCACGGCGGCCTGATCCTGCTGGACCTGCCGGACTTTGATTCCACCGCCGTCGAGCATCGCGCCATTGTGCAACGGTTCGTCGGCCAGGTCGACGTACTGGTCTGGGTGCTGGACCCGCAGAAGTACGCCGATGCAGCCGTGCACCATGGGTTCCTGCGGCCGTTGGCCTCCCACGATGCGGTGACGTTGGTGGTGCTGAACCAGGTGGACCGGCTGGCCGAGGGACAGCTGCAACCGGTCTTGGGTTCGCTGAGGGAGATTTTGCTGCGTGACGGTCTCGGCCGGGTGGATGTTTATCCCGTCTCCGCCACGACGGGAACCGGCCTTGAGGAGCTGACGGCAGCAATCACGGCCTTCGCCGACAAGCGGCAGGCCGCAGCGGAGCGGCTGCTCGCCGACGTCAGAAAGGCAGCCCAGGCCCTGGACGTTGAACCCGAGGCGGAGCCGGCCGGCGTCAGCAAGGCAGCCAGGAGCATCTTGGCCGAGCAGCTGGCCCAGGCGTCAGGAGTGGATGCGATCAGCGACGCCGTGGGGGCCTCGTACCGGCGGAGGGCGCATGCCCGGACCGGGTGGCCGGTGGTCCGCTGGCTCGGAAAACTGCGCCGTGATCCGCTCAAGCGGCTCAACCTGGACCGCAAGGACGTCAATCCGCTGCTCAACCGCTCGTCGATGCCGGCGCCGGGCCCCGCCCAGCAGGCCCAGGCCGACAAGGCCATCCGGCAGTTCGCGGACCGCGCCGGTGAAGGCGCCGGCGCCCCATGGCGCGCGGCCATCCGGAGGGCAGCACGGTCCTCGGAGGAGACACTCCCGGACGACTTGGACCAGGCCCTGGTGGGCACGGACCTGCGCTCCGACCGTGCGTCGTGGTGGTGGCCGGTCTTTGGGCTGCTCCAGTGGCTCGCCCTCGCGGCCGCCTTGGCCGGAGCGCTCTGGCTCCTGGGCATCGCGGCCCTGGGGTACCTCCAGTTCGTGGTGCCCGAGACACCAACGGTCGAAGGATTCCCGGTGCCGACCTTGTTGCTGACCGCCGGGATCCTCGCCGGGGTGGTGCTGGCGCTGGCATCCGGCCTGGTCGCACGTTCCGTTGCCCGCGCCCGCGCCTCGAAGGCACGACGGCGGCTCCGGGACGCTGTTGCGCGGGTGGCGGAAGAGCGGGTGGTACGTCCTGTCGAAGAGGCGGTGGCCCGGCACCGGGAATTCAGACAGGCAGTGCTGAAGGCGTCCGGGGAATGACGTCCGCAGGAAGCCGCAGGGCCATCGGCCCCGACAACACACTCGATGACAAGGAGAACGCAAAGATTGGCCGCTGAACTGACTGTCAACGATCTGGACGAAGGGTCGCTTCTGGACAGGATTTTCCCCCGGCTCGGCCCCGCCGACGTCCCGGTCGGCCCAGGCGATGATGCTGCCGTTATCGACGCACCCGATGCCCGGACCGTCATCTCGATCGACACGTTGGTACAGGATCAGGACTTCCGGCTTGAGTGGCCCTCCGGCTACCGGACGACGGGCTACGACGTCGGGTGGAAATCCGTGGCTCAGAACCTCTCCGACATCAACGCCATGGGGGCCGTGCCAACGTCCATGGTCATCAGCCTGACCCTGCCCGGGGCGACGCCGGTGGCGTGGGTCGAGAGCCTGGCCGACGGCGTGGCCGATGCCATACGCAAACTGGGTGCGGACCGGTGCTCCGTCGTCGGCGGTGATCTTGGGCGCGGCGAGGCGCTGGTGGTCACGGCTGCCGTTACCGGGGATCTCGAAGGCCGCCGCCCCGTACTGCGCGGCGGTGCGCGTCCCGGCGATGTCGTCGCCGTGGCGGGGACGCTCGGGCGGGCGGCGGCTGGATTAAGCCTGCTCGAAAGCACGCATTTCAGCGACAAGGCCCAGGCTTCCCTGCAGGCGCTGGCTGCGACCCAGTCCCGGCCCATGCCTCCGCTGAGCGCCGGCCCGGCTGCGGCAGAATCCGGCGCCACCGCCATGATGGACATCTCGGATGGCCTGCTCCGCGATGCCTCCCGGTTGGCACGCGCCAGCCGTGTCGCGGTGGACCTGGACTCAGGACAGTTGCGGCACTTTTGCGCACCGCTGGACGAGGCGGCGGCGCTGTTGGGTGTGGACCCCATGGACTGGGTCCTCGGTGGCGGCGAAGACCACGGCCTGCTCTGTACCTTCCCCGCCGCACAAGCCCTGCCGGAGGGCTTCGCCGCCATCGGAGTGGTCAGCGGCAGCGGGTCGGCTCATGTGACCCTCGACGGCAGCCCCGCACAGGTCCGGGGATGGGACCACTTCAGGGGCTGAACCGCTAGTCGTTGGTCTTCTTTAAGGCTTCGGTCAGTTGCGCGGCCGCGTTGCAGACCACCTCGGCATGGAGCCGGCCGGGTTGCCGCGTGAGCCGTTCGATCGGCCCGGAGATGGACACGGCGGCAATGACCCGCCCGGACGGACCGCGGACCGGGGCGGAAACAGACGCCACGCCGGGTTCGCGTTCGCCCAGGCTCTGGCCCCAGCCGCGGCGGCGCACGCCGGCGAGGACCGTCGGGGTGAAACGCGCCCCATGGAGCCCTTCGAGCAGCCTCTCGTGGTCTTCCCACGCCAGCAGGACCTGGGCGGCGGAGCCGGCCTTCATCGAAAGCTGCGTCCCCACCGGAATGGTGTCCCGCAACCCGATCGGCCGTTCGGCCGAGGCGACGCATACCCGCGAATCGCCCTGCCGGCGGAAGACCTGGGCGCTTTCACCCGTGGCATCGCGGAGGTTCATGAGCACCGGGCCGGCAGCGGCTATGAGCCGGTCTTCGCCCGCGGCCGCGGCCAACTCCACCAGCCTGCTGCCCAGGACGAACCTGCCTTGCATGTCGCGGCTGACCAGCCGGTGGTGGACCAGCGCCAGGGCGAGGCGGTGGACGGTGGGCCGGGCCAGCCCGGTGGCGGCAACCAATTGCGCCAGGGAAGTAGGCCCGGCCTCCAGGGTGTCCAGCACCATGGCCGCCTTGTCGATGACGCCGACACCGCTTGGATTGTCCATAAGTTGATACTCCCATCTCAATATGTGAGATGCAAGTCGATTGACTGGCGGGAGAGCGGCCGCACTGGAAGAGTTAAAGCACACACTTAGTGCGGGCCTCCCGGCGGGAGGATAAGCCTGCGTTGGTAATGATGGAGGAGATCTGGCCATGGCCGGTAACACTGCGGGCAAGACGCTCGCCGAAAAAGTCTGGGATGCACACGTCGTGCGCCGCGGCGAAGGTGAAGGCGCGGCGCGCCAGCCCGACCTCCTCTTTATCGACCTTCACCTGGTGCACGAGGTCACGTCGCCGCAGGCTTTCGAGGGCCTGCGCCTGGCGGGGCGCAGGCTGCGCAGGCCGGACCTGACCATCGCGACCGAGGACCACAACACCCCGACGCTGGATATCGACAAGCCCATCGCCGATCCCACCAGCCGCACCCAGATTGAAACGCTGCGCACCAACTGCCGGGAATTCGGGGTCCGCCTGCACTCGCTCGGCGACGCCGAGCAGGGGATCGTGCACGTGGTGGGTCCCCAGCTGGGACTCACCCAGCCGGGCATGACCGTGGTGTGCGGGGACTCGCATACCTCCACCCACGGCGCGTTCGGGGCGCTGGCTTTCGGCATCGGGACCTCCGAAGTAGAGCACGTCATGGCGACGCAGACGCTGTCGCTGAAGCCGTTCAAGACGATGGCCATCAACGTCGAGGGCACGCTGCGCCCCGGCGTCACCGCCAAGGACATCATCCTGGCGGTCATCGCCAAGATCGGAACCGGCGGCGGCCAGGGCTATGTGCTGGAGTACCGTGGCTCCGCCATCCGGGCACTGAGCATGGAAGCCCGGATGACCATCTGCAACATGTCCATCGAGGCGGGCGCCCGCGCCGGCATGGTGGCGCCGGACCAGACCACCTTCGACTACCTCAAGGGCCGCCCCCACGCCCCGGAGGGTGCCGACTGGGACGCCGCCGTCGAAAACTGGCAGACCCTGCGGACCGACGACGACGCCGAATTCGACGCCGAGGTGTTCCTGGACGCCAACACGCTGGAGCCGTTCGTCACCTGGGGGACCAACCCCGGACAGGGCGTTTCCCTGTCGGAAGCCGTGCCCTCGCCCGACGACTTCGCCGACGAAAACGCCAAGGCCGCGGCCGAACGCGCGCTGACGTACATGGGTCTCGAAGCCGGCACCCGCATGAAGGACATCCAGGTCGACACCGTCTTTTTGGGCTCCTGCACCAACAGCCGGATCGAGGACCTGCGCATCGCGGCGGACATCATCCGCGGCCGGCAGAAGGCACCGAACGTGCGCATGATGGTGGTCCCCGGATCCGCCCGCGTCCGGCTGGAAGCAGAAGCCGAAGGTCTGGACAAGGTGTTCAAGGAGTTCGGCGCCGAGTGGCGGTTCGCCGGCTGCTCCATGTGCCTGGGCATGAACCCGGACCAGTTGGCACCGGGGGAGCGCTGCGCGTCCACGTCCAACCGGAACTTCGAGGGCCGGCAGGGCAAGGGCGGACGAACGCACCTGGTATCGCCGGTCGTGGCGGCGGCCACCGCAGTCCGGGGCACGCTGAGTTCGCCGTCGGACCTGGGACCGGTCAACAACGACGCCGTATCGCGGCCTGCTGCTTAAGGAGCCTGAAGAATCATGGAGAAGTTCACCACTCATACCGGCATCGGCGTCCCGCTGCGGCAATCCAACGTGGACACCGACCAGATCATCCCGGCGGTGTACCTCAAACGGATCACCCGGACAGGCTTCGAAGATGCCCTCTTCGCGGCGTGGCGCAAGCACGAGGACTTCATTCTCAACCAGGAGCCGTTCAACCGCGGGTCCGTCCTCGTGGCCGGCCCGGATTTCGGTACCGGTTCCTCGCGCGAACACGCTGTCTGGGCGCTGAAGGACTACGGGTTCCGTGTTGTGCTCTCCTCCCGGTTCGCCGACATCTTCCGGGGAAACTCCGGCAAGCAGGGCCTGCTGGCTGCCGAAGTCGCCCAGGATGACATCGAGCTGATCTGGAAGGAACTGGAGAACCACCCGGGCACCGAAATCACGGTGGACCTGGAGTCGAAGACCGCCATCTGCGGAACCATCACCGCCCCGTTCGAGATCGACGACTACACCCGCTGGCGGCTGCTCGAAGGTCTGGACGATATCGGGTTGACCCTGAAGCATGAGGCGGAAATCACCACCTACGAGGCCACCCGGCCATCCTGGAAGCCGAAGACCCTGCCGGCCAAAGTCTGAGGACACGCGCCCTGCCCCGAATCGGCGCCGTCGAGGGAACCGTTCCGGCTCCGTCGGCGGCGCCGATTTGCACCTGCGACTGCATCATGCAAGGCACCGGCCGGCAGGAGGGAAAGCGCCGGACTCGCACCCCGTTTATTTCAGAGTGGTCACGGATTGCCAATATGCTTAGCTGAGGCCTTGGCGCAGTTCGGCGCTAAACTAGCTTGAGGAAACAGGTATTCATGGCAAGTGTTTTGACCATTCGTGGTGGCGTTCCGTTGGCGGGGAAGGTGTCCGTCCGCGGTGCCAAGAACCTGGTTCCCAAAGCGATGGTCGCGTCCTTGCTCGGCGGCAACGCCTCGGTCCTGCGGAATGTGCCCGAAATCAGGGACGTGGAGATCGTCACCAGCCTGCTCCGCCTGCACGGCGTCGAGGTGTCCAAGGACGCGGTGACCGGTGACCTGACGCTTGACCCCACCAACGTCAAGACAGCCCACATGAAGGACATCGACGCCCACGCCGGCGATTCCCGCATTCCGATCCTCTTCTGCGGGCCCCTGATCCACGCGATCGGCGAAGCCTTCATCCCCGACCTGGGCGGTTGCCGGATCGGCGACCGGCCCATCGACTACCATCTCGACGTGCTGCGCCAGTTCGGCGCGATCGTGGACAAGCGGCCCGGTGGCATTGCCATCTCCGCACCCAGGGGATTGAAGGGCGCCAAGCTTACGCTGCCGTATCCCAGCGTGGGCGCCACCGAACAGGTTCTCCTGACCGCAACCCGCGCCGAAGGCATCACGGAACTGAGCGGCGCCGCCATCGAGCCGGAGATCATGGACCTGATCGCCGTGCTGCAGAAGATGGGCGCCATCATTTCAGTCCAGACCGACCGTGTCATCCGTATCGAGGGCGTCACCGAACTGGCCGGCTTCAACCATCGCGCGCTGCCCGACCGCAACGAAGCCGCGTCATGGGCTTCCGCGGCTCTGGTGACGCAGGGAGACATCTACGTCGAAGGGGCCCATCAGGGCGATCTCACCGCCTTCCTGAACACCTACCGCAAGATCGGCGGGGCGTTCGACATCGACGACGACGGCATCCGCTTCTACCACCCGGGCGGGAGCTTGTCCCCGCTGGTGCTCGAGACCGACGTCCACCCCGGTTTCATGACGGACTGGCAGCAGCCCCTGGTCGTTGCCCTGACGCAAGCCGAAGGCGTCTCGATCGTGCACGAGACCGTCTACGAAAACCGGTTCGGATTTACCGAGGCCTTGATTCGAATGGGCGCGAACATCCAGGTGCACCGCGAATGCCTCGGCAGCATTCCGTGCCGCTTCGGGCAGCGGAACTTCCTCCATTCTGCCGTGATCTCGGGACCCACCCAGCTTTCCGGTGCCGAAATTGACATCCCCGACCTGCGCGGCGGATTCAGCCACCTGATCGCCGCCTTGGCGGCGGCAGGAACCTCCCGCGTCACCGGCATCGAACTCATCAACCGTGGATACGAACGCTTCCAGTCAAAGCTGGAGGGCCTCGGCGCGGATTTCGACGTCGAGTAGGCGGCCATGGGAGCAGACTCCAAAGAGCGGGTGGTCATCGGTGTCCTCGCCGGCGTTGTCCGGCCGTTCCTGAACCTGGCGCTCCGGCGCAACTGGACGGGGATGGAGAATTTTCCCAAGGACCGGGGATTCATCGTCTGTCCGAACCACAACACGGAGATCGATCCGCTGGTGGTCGGCCATTACGTCTACAACCAGGGCGCCCTTCCGCATTTCCTGGCGAAGGCCTCGCTGTTCAAGATTCCCGTCGTCGGGCAGCTGTTGACGGCGGCCCGGCAGATACCGGTGGAGCGAAGCAGCTCAGGCGCAAACCGTTCCTTGGACGTCTCGCGCGAGGTGCTCGATGAAGGCGGTGCCGTGATCATCTACCCCGAGGGGACGCTGACGCGGGATCCGGATCTGTGGCCGATGCGCGGGCGCACCGGGGCGGCAAGGCTCGCGCTGCAGACCGGCGCACCCATCATTCCGGTGGCGCACTGGGGTGCCAACGAGCTGTTGCCCCGCTATGCGAAGAAGCCGAGCCTTTTCCCGCGCAAAACGGCCCGCGTCACGGCCGGACCTCCGGTGGACCTGAGCGAATTCAGCGGCTTGCCGATCACCAGGACAGTTCTCGAGGCCGCAACGAATAGGATTATGGACAGCATCACGGCGCTGCTGGCCGAAGTACGCGGCGAGGAAGCGCCTGCCGTCCGCTGGGATCCTTCTGCTCACGGTCAAAGCGCCATTGGCCGGGACTTTGGGTCCGGCGAGCCGGTGCACACAGAAGAGCTACCGCCCGAGGAGAAGTTGTGACCGCACGCCCCGACCTGCCTGCCAACATCGCAGTTCTCGGAGCAGGAAGCTGGGGCACCACCTTTGCCAAGGTAGTCGCGGACGCCCATCCCGAGGTCGAGGTCAGGCTTTGGGCCCGGCGCGCCGAAGTGGCCGCGGAAATCAATTCCACGCACCGGAATGCGAAGTACCTGCAGGACATCGTGCTGCCGGAGAACATCGTCGCTTCGGAAGACGTAGCCAAAGTCCTCCATGGCGCGCCGCTGGTGGTACTGGCGGTTCCCGCCCAGACCCTCCGGCCGCAACTGGCTTCCTGGAAGCCGCTGCTCGATCCGGAGGCAGTGGTTGTCTCGCTCATGAAGGGACTGGAGCGGGGTACCGATGCCCGCATGAGCGAAGTCATCAAGGAGGAGCTCGGACTGTCCGACGACCACGTAGCCGTCATTTCCGGCCCCAACCTGGCGCTCGAGATTGCGCGCAAGGAGCCGACGGCCTCGGTGGTGGCCTGCACGGACGACGACACCGCGCAGTGGATTGCGCGGCTGTGCACGGCGAGCTATTTCCGCCCCTACACGAATTCGGACGTTACGGGGGTGGAGATCGGCGGCATCGTCAAGAACATCATTGCCCTCTGCGTGGGAATCTGTGACGGCAAGGGCATGGGCGACAACACCAAGGCCACGGTCATCACCCGCGGACTGGCCGAGACCACCAGGCTCACCCTTGCCCTCGGGGGCGAGGTCCAGACGATGGCCGGGCTGGCGGGGCTCGGCGACCTCGTCGCTACCTGCGCGTCGCCGCTGTCGCGCAACCATACAGCCGGACGGCTCCTGGGCGAAGGCCTGACCCTCGACCAAGTGACGGAACGAATGACCCAAACAGCCGAAGGCATCAAGTCCGGCCGCGCCGTGCTGGATCTGGCCACCAAGGTGGGCGTGGACATGCCGATCACCGAGGCAGTGGTCGCCGTCTTGGAGGGGCAGGTTTCCGTTGAGGCGCTGGCGCCACGCTTGTTGACCCGTGAACTCAAATCCGAAGGTGAACTCCAGTGAACGACGAAACCATGCCCACCGCGAAGGCTCCGGCTCCGGGCCGCAAACCCCGCGTCGCCGTCCTTTTCGGCGGGCGGTCCAGCGAACATTCCGTGAGCTGCGTCACCGCGGCCGGCGTTCTCGGGGCCATCGACAAGGACAAGTACGACGTCGTTCCCATCGGGATTGCGCGCAACGGCCAGTGGGTCCAGGTCGCCGATGATCCGGCCCAATGGTCGCTTGCCTCGGGAAAAATGCCGGAGATCAGTACGTCCGCCGAACCTGTGATGCTGGCCAGCAGGCGGGACACGCCGGAACTCATGGTCGCGCCGGCCGCGCAGGTACCGCAGAGCCTGGGGAACGTGGACGTGGTGCTGCCGCTGCTGCATGGGCCGTTTGGCGAGGACGGTACGCTTCAGGGACTGCTGGAAATGGCCGATGTCCGATACGTCGGCGCCGGCGTGCTGGCCTCTGCCGTCGGCATGGACAAGCACTATATGAAAGTGGTCTTCGAATCTGCCGGCCTCCACGTCGGCCCCTATCAGGTCATCACGGACCGTCAGTGGCGGCAGGACCCGGAAGCGGCGCTCGAACGCCTGGGCACGCTTCAGTTCCCGGTCTTCGTCAAGCCGGCCCGGGCCGGTTCTTCCATGGGCATCACCAGGGTCGCCGAGCCGGGTGGCCTCCGCGCCGCCGTGGAGGCTGCCCGGGAACACGATCCCAAGGTTGTTGTCGAAGCCGGCATCATCGGCCGCGAAATTGAAGTAGCGGTGCTGCAGGGCCGGGGAGTGGAACCAACCCGCACCAGCCTGCCCGGGGAAATCGCCGTCCAGCCCGGCGGGCATCAGTTTTACGATTTCGAAGCGAAATACCTGGACGGTACGGCGGCGGCCCTCAGCTGCCCGGCGGATCTGCCCGCTGACGCCACGGAGAAGGTGCGCGAACTCGCCGCGCAGGCATTCGACGCGCTCGGGGGAGAAGGGCTCTCCCGGGTTGACTTCTTCTACACGCCGGACGGCGAGCTCGTTATCAATGAGATCAACACCATGCCGGGGTTTACGCCCATCAGCATGTACCCGCAGATGTGGGCGAAGTCCGGGCTGCCTTACACCGAGTTGATCGACGAACTGCTGTACCTGGCGCTCAACCGCAAGACAGGTCTCCGTTAAGCGGCCGGCTACAGGACGTCGGAAATGCTCAGGCACTCCCGTTCCTGGGGAATCTCAGCCGCAGCCGGCGAGAGGTCCATTAACACGCTGCTCTCGGCTACGTCGTCGGGCTTGAAAATCAGTTCCGTGGCAGGCGTGCGCCCGTAGGTTGTGGCCGTCCAGTAGCCGTTCTCACCTTCGCGCAGCACCCAGTCGACGTCGTCGACCGAGACGCATTGGTCCGTCGTAGGACCGGGAACCTGCACCCCGCACCGCAGGATCACCTGGGAAGGGTCTCCCCACGCGGCTGTCGCCTGGCTGCTCGTCTCACGGCGCGGGAAATCGGCGACGTACTGCGGGAGGATGACCATCATCGGTGCGCATCCTGGGTTTGCCGCGTCCGGAGCCGCGTCAACATTAACAACCGGCGAGCACGCCGTGAGGCTTCCCAGGAACCCGAGCGATAAAAGGACAGCAAAACGGCGGCGTCGGGGGTAGGCGCGGGTCATACTGCTAGCGTATCCCGGTCATTGCGGCACGCTGGTGTGGCAGTGACCGCAGCCACGCCCAGAGGGATCCTGCAGGGGGGGACACGGCCCCTGGGTTTATCCTTTAGGTAGCCTCTCCCTAGGAAGTGACCCCTTTGACCGCTGAGTACGACAATGACTACCGCCCGCGGCGGCAGCGCCGCGAGCGGAAAAAAAATTCCCTTCGAACCATCTTCTTCACCCTGGTGGGCATCGTTGTTGTCGCGGCGATCGTCGGAGGTGGCTACTTGTTCAACTTGGCTAATTCCTTCAACAGCAAGTCCCAGACGATTGAATCAGCCTTTCCGGACAATCGGGCGGAGAAAGACCCGAACGATAAGACGGTCAATATTCTTCTGATGGGTTCGGATGGCCCGGCCACCGGTGAACAGAATCTGACCGAGACCTTGGGTGGCAGCCGGTTCGACACCATGATGCTGATGCATATCCCTGAGAATCGGGGGAACGTCTACGTCATGTCGATCATGCGGGATACCTGGGTGGACATTCCGGGTCACGGGGCGCACAAGATCAACGCCGCCATGGCTTTTGGCGGTGTACCGCTCGTCGTCGAAACCATCGAAGGGCTGTTTGAGGCCCGCATCGACCACGTCGCGATCATCGACTTCTCAGGGTTCAAGGAACTGACCGATGCCTTGGGGGGGGTGGAGATCGATAATCCGGCGGCCTTCTCGGCGACCGGGTCGACCGGGGAGTTCTTCCCGGCCGGCACACAGACTCTCGACGGCGAGTCTGCCCTGTCCTTTGTGCGGGAGCGGAAAGCATTCAGCGACGGCGACTATCAACGCGTCCGCAACCAACAGCTCTTCGTCAGGGCCCTGATGTCCGAGCTCCTGACGGCGGAGACACTGACAAACCCTCTGCGCATCATCGAGGTCGTCGACGATTTTTCCCCGTTCGTCAGCGTTGACAGTGAATTTGACGCCATGGCCGCAGGGTTCCTAAGTTTTTCACTTCGAGACGTGCGTTCAAGCGACGTCCAGATGTTCACCCTTCCGACTCTGGGCACCGGCACCTCGGCCGACGGCCAGTCGATCGTCCTGCCGGACGAAGCGGCCATCGCCGAGATTGCCGGTGCACTGCAGAACGACAGCCTCCGCGAATACCTGAGTACCGCGGACCTTGAGTGAGGGCACGAGGTGGCCGTCGTTCGCCGGTGAGCTGAGCCGGCTGCGGTAGGCTCAGGTAACGCCGAAGGACCGAGTACGATCGTTGGCGGGCATCGCCGGCGCATGCAGATGGGACCATTTTGCAGACCAAGATTGCTGCCAATGCCGAAGCGCTGCGCCGCTGGCTGTCCAGGGCCGAGGTCGTCCTGGGCAATCACAGCGACCGCCTGAACGCCATCAACATCTTCCCGGTGGCCGACGGCGACACGGGGACCAACCTCTACCTGACCATCCGGGCGGCCGCGAAGTCGGCCGCCGAAAACCGGACGGCGGACATCGGCGAACTCCTGGCCGGAGCCGGCCAGGCCGCGATGGAAGAAGCGCGCGGCAACTCGGGCACCTTGTTGTCCGTTTTCCTGGCGGCCCTGGCCGAACCTTTGCGGGGCACGACCCGGTTGACGGGGCCGCTGCTCGCCGCGGCCCTCCAACGTGCCGAAATCCGGTGCTGGTCGGCGTTGAGCGAGCCCGTTGAGGGAACCATGCTCTCCGTCATCGCCGCAGTCTCGCGGGCGGCGTCGGCGGTACATGCGGCAAAGAACGGCGACGACAGCAACCACGGGCTGGCGGCAACGCTGGAATCGGTCGTGGAAGAGGCCGTCGCCGCGGTCGTCAGGACCGAGACCCAGCTCGGCGCACTGGAATCGGCCCACATCGTCGATGCCGGCGCCGTCGGGTTCCTGCTCATCATGGACACACTGCGGGCCAGCGCCCTGGGCGTGGAACTGCAGCCGGAATTGCTGGACGGCCTGCACGGCTACAACGTGCAGGATCCGCACCTGCACCTGGACCACGTGGATGAAGGCGTCGAGGTGATGTGCACCGTCAACCTCAGCCCCCTGGACGCCGCAACGCTGCGCCTGAAGCTGGACGAGCTGGGCGACTCGGTCATCATGAGCGCGGTGACCGAAATCGAGGGCGGGTACCGTTGGCGCGTCCATGCCCACGTGCCGGACGGCGAAGCGGCCCTTGACGTCATCCGGGAGCTGGGGGAACCGATGAACGTCAGCATGACGGAGCTGGCCGGCCCGCCGGAGCAGTCCCATGGCGGCTGACCTGCCTGATGAGCTGAGCGTTCCGCTGGAGCGGCGGCTCGGCAAGCGCTCGGCCTCGGCACTCGAAAAGCACCTGGGCATGACGGTCACCGGGGAACTGCTCAATTACTTCCCGCGGCGATACATGAAGCGCGGGGAGCTGACCATGATCGCCGAACTGCCGATCGACCAGGATGCAACCCTGGTGGCCCGGGTGCTCAGCACCAGTTCCCGCAAGATGCGGGCCCGCCGCGGTTCGCTGACCGAGGTTGTCGTGACCGACAATTCCTCGGACATCAGCCTCACCTTTTTCAACGGCTACCAGGCCGAACGGGAGCTGCGGCCGGGAACCATCGCCATGTTCTCCGGCAAGGTGACCTCCTACCGCGGAAACCTGACCTTGACCAACCCCGACTACCAGTTGCTTGAAGACGCCTTCGAATTCGACGCCGAGGAGGCCCTGCGCCCGGTGCCCATGTATTCGGCAACGGCAAAGCTGGGCAGCTGGCGGATCAAGGCAGCCGTGGACCTCTTGCTCGATGCCGTGGATTTCAGCCGCCTGGGCGACCCCATCCCGACTGACATCGCCGTCCGGGACGGGATGCTCTCGCTGGCCGAGGCCTACGAACAGATCCACCGGCCCCCAACGATGGAGGCCGCCAACGCGGCCCGGGACCGCTTCCGCTATCAGGAAGCGCTGGTCTTGCAGGCGGCCCTCGGGCGCAAGCGGGCCATCGCCGCGGCGGAACAGGCGACTGCGCGCCCGGGACGGAAGGGCGGTATTGCCGACAAGTTTGACGCCCGGCTGCCGTTCGGTCTGACCTCGGGGCAGCGCGAGGTCGGCGCAACCATCGCGTCCGAGCTGGCCGGCGATTCACCCATGAACCGGTTGCTGCAGGGCGAGGTCGGTTCGGGGAAGACCCTGGTTGCCCTTCGGGCCATGCTGCAGGTGGTCGACTCGGGCGGGCAGGCCGTCCTGCTGGCGCCGACCGAGGTACTGGCAAGCCAGCATTTCGCCTCGATCACCCGGACGCTTGGACCCCTGGCGCAGGGCGGCATGCTGGGCGGCGACCCCGACGGCACCAAGGTTGTGCTGTTGACCGGGTCGATGACCGGAACGGCCAAGCGCAGGGCCTTGCTCGACGTGGCGACCGGAGAGGCAGGCATCGTCGTCGGCACCCATGCCCTGTTGTCCGACACGGTGCAGTTCCTGGACCTTGGCCTCGTGGTAGTGGACGAACAGCACCGGTTTGGCGTGGAGCAGCGCGACCGTCTCCGGAGCCGTTCGGCCACGCCTCCGCACCTGCTGGTCATGACCGCCACCCCCATTCCCCGGACGGTGGCGATGACCGTCTTCGGGGACCTGGAAACGTCAGTGCTGACCGAGCTGCCCGCGGGCCGCGCGCCGATCACCACCCACATGGTGGCTTTGCAGGAACACCCCGCTTGGGAGGGCCGGATCTGGGAACGCGCCCGCGAGGAGGTCGCCGCCGGCCGGCAGGTCTACGTTGTGTGTCCCAAGATCGGCGATGACGAGCTCGAAGAAGCCGATCCGCCGGACGAACTGTCTGAGCAGCAGGAGCAGCAGCGGCCCATGGCGTCGGTGGCCGCTCTGGTGGAGCACCTGGGCGGGCTGCCGGTCCTGGACGGAGTCCGGGTCGGCATGCTGCACGGCCGGATGGACCCGGAGCAGAAAGCTGCTGCCATGGCGGCGTTCAACGACGGCACGCTGGACATCCTGGTGTCCACCACGGTCATCGAGGTCGGCGTCGACGTGCACAACGCCACCATGATGGTGATCCTGGACGCCGACCGCTTTGGCATTTCGCAGCTCCACCAGCTCCGCGGACGGGTGGGCCGGGGCGGTCTCCCGGGTACCTGCCTGTTGGTCACGCAGCTGGAGCCGGGGCACCCCAGCCGGGAGCGGCTGCAGGCGGTCGCCGCGACCACCGACGGGTTTGAACTCTCGCAGGCAGACCTCCAGCTGCGTCGCGAAGGTGACATCCTCGGGGCGTCCCAATCCGGCGGCAAGTCGACCCTGAAGCTGCTGCGCGTGATCAAGGACGAGGCGGTTATCGCCCGTGCCCGGGACGACGCGACGGCCATCCTGCAGCGTGACTCCACCCTCGCCCAGTATCCGGAGCTGGCGGACGCTATCGAGTTGTACCTGAATCCCGAGCGGGAGGCCTTCCTTGAACGCGGGTAACCGTTGAGCCGGATCGTCGCCGGCGTGGCCGGGGGACTGGCGCTGGCGAGCGTGCCGGGGGAGAACACGAGGCCCACGACGGACCGGGTCAAAGAGGCGCTGTTTTCCCGGCTGGAGTCCTATGACGTGGTGGCCGGCGCACGGGTGCTCGACCTTTTCGCCGGCTCCGGGGCACTGGGAGTCGAGACCGCCAGCCGCGGTGCCGCAACTGTCGACCTGGTCGAAGCGGCCGACAAGGCCGCGGGGGTTTGCCGCCGCAATGCCGAGCTGGTCAACGGCAAGCTGGGCCGGAAGACGGTCAAAGTTCACCGCATGAAGGCGGAACGGTTCCTCGAGCACCTGCCGGCGGGACAACACTGGGACCTGGTGTTGATGGACCCGCCGTACCCCTTGGGCGAGGATGCGCTCGGCGGCATCCTCACATCCCTGTCCGGATTCCTCGCCGACGGCGCCGTCGTCGTCGTTGAACGTTCTTCGCGGTCTCCCGAACCCGGGTGGCCCGAAGGCCTTAACCGGTTCGCCGTCCGGAAGTACGGCGAGACCCAGCTCTGGTTCGCCGAGCCTGTCCTGGGTGCGTCAGCCGCCGGCGAATGAATCCAGTTCGGGGCCGGTGAGGACGGCCGCCGGGTGCGGGCCTGCCGCCAGCAGGGCTGTCGACCATTCCGGCGGCCAGGCACCTCTGCGGGCGGCGAGGACAATGTTTCCGGCCCTTCGGCTACCGAACATGCCCGCCTCGCCCAGCGCCGCCACCGACCCGGCAACCGACGCCAGCTCTGTGATCTGCCGCTTGGCGAACGTCAGCGGCGGATCGTCTCCGACATTGACCAGCACCACCCCGTCCGGCTCAAGTACCTCCAGCAACTCCTCGTAGAAGTCCGCCGTGGTCAAGTGTTCCGGGGCGTCGTCGCCGGCGAAAACATCCAGCACGACCACATCGAAGGTGCCCTCGATATCTCCGAACGCCAGCTCGTGCCGCGCATCGCCGAAGTGGACCGCGAGGTCGGTTCCGTCAGGCATGGGAAGGTACTCGAGGACGAAGTCCAGCAGCTCCCGCTCCAGCTCGACGGCGACCTGACGGGAACCGGGCCGGGTGGCCTGCACATACCGGGCCAGCGTCAGCGCACCGGCGCCCAAGTGAAGGCAACGCAGCGGGACCCCTGTCGGGCCCGCCAGATCCACGACTTTGGCGATCCTGCGCAGGTATTCGTAGAACACCTCGTCGGGATGCCTCAGATTGACGTGCGACTGCTCGGCGCCGCCAATGCCCAGGACGTAGGATCCCGGCACACGGTCGTCCTTGTCGATGCTGGCATGGAGGCCGCTGCCTCGCAGGTAACGTTCGGTCACGGCTCAGACCCTGTTCGGTAGGGAAGCGAGGCGTTGCGCGGCGTCCTGCAGGACCTCGGTCTTCTTGCAGAACGCGAAGCGCAGCAGCGAACGGGTCCGCTCGGCGCCGTCGGGGTGGCAGAAGACCGGCACCGGGATGGCGGCCACACCGATCTCCCCGGGCATCCGCCGGGCGAGCTCCAGCGAGTCGGTGAAGCCCAGCGGTGCCGTGTCCACGTTGACGAAGTACGTCCCCTGCGGCGTGAAGACATCGAAGCCGGCCTGTCGCAACCCCTCGCTGAGCAGGTCCCGCTTGGCCTTCAGGCCTGCGGCGATGTCGCTGTAGAACGAGTCCGGCAGCCCCAGTCCCACCGCCACCGCGTCCTGGAACGGCGCGCCTGAGCTGTACGTAAGGAATTGCTTGACCGTACGCACGGCTGCGACGAGGTCCGCCGGGCCCCAGAGCCAGCCGACCTTCCAGCCGGTGAACGAAAACGTCTTGCCTGCCGACGAGATGGTGAGTGTCCGCTCGGCGGCTCCCGGCAGGGTGGCGATGGGGATGTGCGGTACATCGAAGGTCAGGTGCTCGTAGACCTCGTCGGTGACGATCAGCGCGCCGTAGCGCTCGGCCAACTCGACGATGCGCGCCAACGCCTCGCGGGGAAAAACGCTGCCCATCGGATTGTGCGGGTTGTTCACCAGCACCATGCGGGTGCGCTCCGAAAAGGCTGCTTCGAGTGCGTCCAGGTCGGGCTGGTAATCGGGGGCGAGGAGGGGAGCCGTGGTGTGCCGGGCTCCGGTCAGCCCGATGATCGCTCCGTACGCGTCATAAAAGGGCTCGAACGTCAGGACTTCGTCGCCCGGTCCGGTCAGGGCCAGCAGCGTCGCGGCCAGCGCCTCGGTGGCTCCGGTCGTGACGATGATTTCGGTTTCCGGGTCCGGTGACAGGCCGTAGAACCTTTCCTGGTGGGCGGCAATAGCGCCGCGCAGGGTTAGTGATCCCTTGCCGGGAGCATATTGGTTTTTTCCGCCCCGGATGGCGTCGATGGCGGCGGCAGCGATCTCCGCCGGACCGTCCTCGTCGGGAAACCCCTGCCCCAGATTGATGGCGCCGGTCCGCGCGGCGAGGGTCGTCATTTCCTCGAAGATCGTGACACCGAGGCCGCCGTCGTCGCCGAGGAGGTTCGATCCGGCCGCCGTCCGCTGCCACGGTGCCGGAACATCGGCCCGCCGTCCGTGGACGAGTTGCCTCATTGCTGTGCTCATGACTCCCAGTATTACCACCGAAGCGTAGTGCACCGCCCGCCGGATCGACTAGATTCGACTCTATGCGCCGTGCCGTCTGCCCAGGATCCTATGACCCGCTCCACAAAGGCCACGTGGAAATCATTGCCCGTGCCGCCAGCATGTACGACGAGGTCATCGTCGCCGTCTCGACCAACTACGCCAAGAAGTACCGCTTTAGTCTCGACGAGCGGCTCACCATGGCCCGCGAGACGCTGTCCTACCTCCGCGGCGTGAGCGTTGAAGCCATGGGCGAAGGCCTGCTGGCCGAATACTGCCGCAGCCATGGTGCCGGCGTCATCGTCAAGGGCCTGCGCTCGTCGCAGGACTACCACTACGAGCTGCCCATGGCGCACATGAACCGGCACCTGGCCGGCATCGAGACGGTTTTCCTCGCCGCGGAAAGCAGCTACACGCACCTGTCGTCAACCTTGATCAAGGAGATCGCCTCGCTGGGCGGGGATATCTCGGAGTTCGTGCCGAAGGCCGTGCTGGCCCGTTTCCGCGCGGGGGAGCAGGTCCGTTAGCTGTACTGACCGGAGAGGTTGATTGCGTGGCTCACTCGCCCCGACCGTGCACCGGTCTGGCGTTCGCTGGGGGTTCTCCGACCTCGTGGATGGTATGGCCGCCGCAAGCCGTCTTGGTTACGTTGGCTCGCTCGATGCGCGACACAGTGAACCATCGCATTGCGTTGCGCAGTCGGCACCACCCAACCAGGTACCACTGGCCGTTCGTGGAGGCGAACAGCACCGGCTCAACGTCGCGGGTGGTCGTGGTCTCGTCTCTCGATGTGTAGCGAATGCGGATCACTCGCTGCTCGGCCATCGCCTCCTCCAGTGCCGACTTGATTGCGCGCGAAGAGGAGGGAAGCGCGTTGACCCAGACGCGGTGGGCCAGCTCGTCGGCTCGTGCTCGGGTTTTGGGATCGAGGACGTCCAGGATCTTTTGGATACCTGCTGCTGCCAGATCGGCGTAGGGGGCATCGGGTGCAGCGGACACGGCTGCCATGAGCGCCACGGCCTGCGCTGGGGACAGGCTGACAGGCGGCAGGGACGTGCCTATAGCCAATCCGTAGCCACCCCCCGGACCTGGGCGAGACCATATAGGCGCTCCGCTGTTCTCTAACGCATCGAGGTCTCTCTTAATGGTGCGCACGGATACCTCGAACTCTCTCGCCAACCGTTCGGCGGAAACCCCCCGCGCGCCGCTGCGGCGCAACATCTCGGACAGAGCATGGAGCCGCTCGACTCGCTTCACAGTTCAGACCCCGACAAATTCATGACATAAATAGTGACATGCCCTTGTCCGTAGTGCCTGCGAGGGTAGTGACATGACAACCACTACAAGCAGTTCGACCATCATTCTCATCGCCGGCCACTGGCTGGGCGCTTGGGCATGGGACGAAGTCCTGGCACACCTGACAAACGACCACTCTCGTGCAATCGCGATGACACTGCCCGGTCTCGACGGGGACGATCCCGAGCGTGCGGCGAAGACTCTCGACGATCAAGCCGCAGCGGTCCTGGACGTCATCACTCAACTCGGGGTCTCCGAGGATCAGCCCGCAACTCTCGTCGCTCACAGCGGGGCGAACGCCCCCGTCAGCCTCGTCCTTGACCGCCACCCTGAGCTTGTCCATCGAGTGGTGTGGGTCGACTCCGGCCCTGTGGCGACGGGAAGCGCCTTCGCCCCGGACCTCCCGGAGGAGCTGGAGGAGCTTCCGCTGCCGCCCGTCGACGTCCTCGCCCAGCAGGCGAGCCTCGAAGGCCTGAGCGCAGAGGTCCTCGAGCGTTTTCAAGCCCGGGCCGTCCCTGAGCCCGGGCCCGTGCTTCGTCAGCCCGTCGAGCTCACGAACGATGCCCGCCGCAAGGTCCGGACCACCCTGGTGTGCTGCTCGATCCCGAGCGCGCAGGTGCTGGAGCTGGCCCGCACAGGCCATGCCATGTTTGCCGAAGTGGCGAACATCGAGCACCTCGACGTCATTGACCTCCCGACGGGGCATTGGCCTATGTGGAGCCGTCCCCGCGACCTCGCCGAGGCCATTCAGTCAGCGGCTTCTCAAACCAACTGAACTGCACGTACAACCTGATGGGGGTCAACCGAATCCGGCTGGCCCCTTTCCGTCTCCGAGGGAATTCAAGACACACCCCAACGCTGCGCCACGTGTCCGGCCAGTACATCTAGCCCTGCCGGGATTGCGTGGGCGATTACGGCGGAGCCGTTGCTTCAGCTAACGTTTGACGCATGCCTCAAGCTCAATTCGTACGAAAAGCCGTTCTGCCTGCCGCCGGATTGGGGACCAGGTTCCTGCCGGCCACGAAGGCCATGCCGAAGGAAATGCTGCCAGTCGTCGACAAGCCGGCCATCCAGTATGTCGTCGAAGAAGCGACACGCGCCGGCCTGGACGACGTGCTGATGATCACCGGGCGCAACAAGCGTTCCTTGGAGGACCACTTCGACCGGGTCCCGTTTATCGAGCAAACCCTGGAGGCCAAGGGCGACGACGCCAAGCTGGCCGCGGTCCGGGAATCTTCTCAGTTGGCCGACATCCACTACCTGCGCCAAGGAGACCCCAAGGGGCTCGGCCACGCCGTTCTCTGCGCCAGGCAGCATGTGGGCAATGAGCCCTTCGCCGTCTTGCTGGGCGATGACCTGATTGACGAGCGCGACGAACTGCTCACCGAGATGATCGCGGTCCAGCAGGCGACCGGCGGTTCGGTCATCGCCCTGATGGAAGTGGATCCGGAAGCGATAAGCGCCTACGGTTGCGCCGACATCAGCAGCATCGACGGCGCGGCGCACGTGAAGGTGAACGGCCTGGTGGAGAAGCCCGCCGCCGGGGAGGCGCCGTCGAACCTGGCCGTGATCGGCCGCTACGTCCTGCATCCGGCCGTGTTCGACGTGCTGGAGCAGACCGCGCCCGGCCGCGGCGGAGAAATACAGTTGACGGACGCGCTGCAGGCGCTGGCCGGGTCCGAGGAGGACGGCGGGGGGGTTTATGCAGTGGTCTTCAAGGGTCGCCGCTACGACACCGGCGACAAGCTCAGCTACCTCAAGGCCGTGGTCTCGCTGGCGACGGAACGCGAAGACCTGGGACCCGAGTTGCGCTCCTGGATTGTCGATCTGGCATCGCAGATCCAGGCAGAGAGGCCGTTGGCGTCCGCCGAACGGAACTGACACCCCCGCATCTTCCGCCGGTTTGGGCCGGCGGGAGATCCGGGCTAAGATGATACGTCGGTCGTATGTTCTTTAGGAGTTCTCAGTACTGTGGTCTTGAACCATGATCAAAGTTCGACCTTGACCCTTGCGGTCAAGGACCTCGGGCGCAGCCCGGGCAGCATGCGGACTCTTGAAGAACGTATCGCTGCGCCGAAGGATTTCGGGGCAGCACTCATTGGCGTTCAGGAAGGCTCCGATCTGGAGTTGGACCTGAAGCTTGAGGCCGTGCACGAGGGAATCCTGGTTTCCGGCACCGTTTCCGTGGCTGTCACGGGCGAGTGCGGGCGCTGCCTGGATCCCATCGCGTACGACCTCGACGTCAATGTGCAGGAACTCTTCTACTACGAGGATGCTGAACTCCTCGAGGAAGAAGAACAGGACGAACAGCGGCGGGTTGAGCGCGATCTGATCGATCTCGAGCCGGCGCTGCGGGACGCAGTGGTGACCGCCCTGCCGTTCCAGCCGGTGTGCCGGGAAGACTGCCAAGGCTTGTGCCCGGAATGCGGGATGCGCCTTGAAGAGGATCCGGGTCACCACCATGAGGTCGTGGATCCTCGCTGGGCAGCCCTTGCCGGGTTGGCCGGTACGGCCGCCGACGAGGCGCCCATAAATAAAGAGTCAGACGAGAGAGAAGAGAGTTAGCCGTGGCTGTTCCCAAGCGGAAGATGTCCCGCTCGAATACGCGCGCACGCCGGTCCCAGTGGAAGGCCACTGCGCCCAACCTGGTCAAGACCGTTGAGAACGGCCGTGTCACCTACAGCCTGCCGCATCAGGCCAAGGTTGTCACCGACTCGGCAGGCACTGCGCTGTTCCTTGAGTACAAGGGCCGCAAGGTAGCCGACGCGTAACAACGTCCGGCATGCCTTCAACTGAAGAGCTTTTGGAGCGTCTCGGCGTTGATATCGACGCCGAGACGCTCCGTCTTGCTTTAACCCACCGTTCCTACGCCTACGAGCATGGCGGGCTGCCGACCAACGAGCGCCTGGAATTCCTCGGCGACTCGATCCTGGGCTTTTCCGTGACCGACGCGCTGTACCGGGACAACCCGGACCTGCCCGAGGGCGAACTGGCCAAGCGGCGCTCCGCCGTCGTCTCCACCCGCGCGCTGGCCGGCATCGCGCGCAGCCTGGACGTCGGCCAGCATGTGCTGCTCGGCCAAGGAGAAAAGCTCACCAACGGGGCCGACAAGTCGTCCATTCTGGCCGACACGATGGAGGCCCTCTTCGGCGCCGCCTACCTGTGCCAGGGCATCGAAGCGGCACGCCAGCTGGTGATGCGCCTCGTCGGGCCGCTCCTGGCGGACGCCGACGCCCTGGGCGCCGGCACGGACTGGAAGACCAGCATCCAGGAGCTGGCCGCCGCCCGGAAGATGGGCAACGTGACCTACCAGGTGGAGGGATCGGGCCCGGACCACGCCCGGACCTTCGTGGCCACGCTGCTGATCGGCACCACCGAGTACGGCCGCGGCACCGGACACTCGAAGAAGGAAGCCGAGCAGGAAGCTGCGGCCACCACATGGCGGGCGCTGCGTGCCTCGCTGCCCGTGTCGGTGACGGAGACCGCCGACTCCGATGCCTGAACTGCCTGAGGTGGAGGTTGTCCGCCGCGGGCTCGCCCAGTGGGTCCGCGGACGGACCATCACCGGAGTGGACGTCCTGGACGAGCGTTCCATCCGTCGCCACGCCCTCGGAGCCGACGACCTGCGCGGCAACCTGGTCGGAGCCCACGTGGCCGACGTCGCCCGGCGGGGAAAATTCCTCTGGATGCCGCTGCTGGAAACCACCCCGGACACTTCGCCGCGCCCGGCCGCCGACGACGCCGGGCAGGACGAGCCCAAACTCGCCCTGATGGCACACCTCGGCATGAGCGGGCAGCTGTTGGTCGAAGACAGCGCGCAGCCCGACGAGAAGCACCTGAAGGTCCGGTTGACGCTCAGTCCGGCCGACGGGCCCGATGGCCCGCCGATGCCGGCCGAGCTGCGGTTCGTGGACCAGCGGATTTTCGGCGGCATGTTCCTGGCGGACCTGATGCCCACTCCGGACGGCCACGCCGGCGGCATGTCCGAGACCGGCCTGCCGCTGATCCCGGTCGAGGCCTCGCACATCGCCCGCGACCCCCTCGACCCCGCGTTCTCCTTCGAGGCGTTCTACCAGCGCCTGCGTGCCCGCAAGACCGGCATCAAGCGAGCCATCCTGGACCAGGCCCTGGTCTCCGGCATCGGCAACATCTACGCCGATGAAGCGCTGTGGGCCGCCAAGCTGCACTACGCCCGCCCGACCGACACCTTGCGCCGCAAGGAAGCCGAGCGGCTGCTGAACGCTTGCCGGGACGTCATGACCAGGGCGCTCGACGCCGGCGGCACCAGCTTCGATTCCCTCTACGTGAACGTCAATGGCGCATCCGGATACTTTGAACGGTCGCTGAACGCTTACGGCCGGGAGGGCGAACCCTGCCACCGCTGCAGCGACCTGGGGCTGTCCGCGAAGATCCGCCGGGACACCTTCATGAACCGGTCCTCCTACACCTGCCCCGCCTGCCAGCCGAGGCCTCGGAACGGTCGCTGGTAGCGCCCGAGGTCATGCTGCAGCAGGTGCCATCAAGCGCATCAGTAGTACGGTTTGGGCGCGGCGAGCAGTCGACGCCCTGAGAGGCCCGAGCACACACCCCTCGCCTTGCAGGCACGACGGTCAAGGTCATCTGGTTAAGACCAGCAACAAAACGGTGTCGCAGACGTGAAGTCCAAGGCTGCGATCGACCTCTAGAGGTTGGTCACCCGCTGCGAATCCTGTTGACAGTGCAGACATCCAGTCACACTTTGAGTTGAGGCCTTGAATGGTGTGATGCTGAAGCTCGAAGGTCACAAATTCGTGACACTTAGCTGGACACGCCTCATGAGGACGCAGATGGGCCGATATGTCGGCTCGTCCTCACTTAGCGTGTAGTTTGCAGCCGTTGTCTGCGCCTCGTCGGCGCATGAGTTGGGGGATTTTTTATGCAGGTACCGTACCGTGTTGGATCTTTGGCGAGTCTTACGGTCGTAATGTTTTTGTTGTGCGGATTTCTCTTCGGAAGTCCGGCCCACGCAGCATCGGACACCGCCGGACCGGTGATGGTCAGCAAGTCGGTGAGCCCGACGGCATTCAACCTGCAGGAGGGCCCGGCCACGGTCAAAGTCAGCCTCCGGTTGACCGACCAGACCGGGGTGAAGACCCCCGTGGTGACCCTCAGCCATGTCGGCACCGACCAGAGCCGGGGCTTTGGCACCATGACGCTGGTTTCCGGAACCGTCCAGGATGGCACCTGGGAACGGTCCATGACCATTCCCCAGGGCTCGGCTACCGGACAGTGGGAGGTGCTCCTCTACCCGCTTGACGACACCCTCGGAAACAACTCCACCTTCTTCCAGACCCTGGCCACAATCACCCTTGCCGGAGCGCCGTCGGATACGACCGGACCGGTGATGGTCAGCAAGTCGGTGAGCCCGACGACATTCAACCTGCAGGAGGGCCCGGCCACGGTAAAGGTCAGCCTCCGGTTGACCGACCAGACCGGGGTGAAGACCCCCGTGGTGACCCTCAGTCACGTCGGGACCGACCAGAGCCAAGGTTTTGGCAGCATGACGCTGGTATCCGGAACCGTCCAGGATGGCACCTGGGAACGGTCCATGACCATTCCCCAGGGCTCGGCTACCGGACAGTGGGAAGTGCTCCTCTACCCGCTTGACGACACCCTCGGAAACAACTCCACCTTCTTCCAGACCCTGGCCACAATCACCGTTGCCGGAGCGCCGTCGGATACGACCGGACCGGTGATGGTCAGCAAGTCGGTGAGCCCGACGACATTCAACCTGCAGGAGGGCCCGGCCACGGTAAAGGTCAGCCTCCGGTTGACCGACCAGACCGGGGTGAAGACCCCGGTGGTGACCCTCAGTCACGTCGGCACCGACCAGAGCCGGGGTTTTGGCAGCATGACGCTGGTCTCCGGAACCGTCCAGGATGGCACCTGGGAACGGTCCATGACCATTCCCCAGGGCTCGGCTACCGGACAGTGGGAAGTGCTCCTCTACCCGCTTGACGACACCCTCGGAAACAACTCCACCTTCTTCCAGACCCTGGCCACAATCACCATCAACGATGAAAGCAGCAACCCGACCCCCTACGTCGCCAGCCCGGCTGCGGTCACGTTTGTGGACAACGATGGTACGGCCGAGGACACTTACACGATCCCGGCAGTTAAGGGCGTGGACTACCTGGTTGCCGGCAAGACCGTGGCCGCGGGCACCTACAAGGGCGCCAGCACTGTGACCGTCACCGCGAAGGCCAAGGCCGACTACGTGATCGCTCCCGGCGCGACGACCGAATGGACCCACGTCTTCAAAGCCGCCCCTTTTGCGGCGACTCCGGCTGCGGTCACGTTTACGGATCTGGACGGCACGGCCGAGGACACCTACACGATCCCGGCAGTTAAGGGCGTGGACTACCTGGTGGGCGGCAAGACCGTGGCCGCGGGCACCTACAAGGGCGCCGGCACTGTGACCGTCACCGCGGAGGCCCAGGCCGACTATGTGATAGCTGCCGATGCCAAGACCGAGTGGACGGCCACGTTCACGGCCACCCCGTACCCGGTCTTGCCGCAGGCGACCACCCCCACGATCAGCGGCAATGCCAAGGTCGGTAAAACCCTGACCGCGGCGGCCGGGACCTGGACCACTGGGACCACCTTCAAGTACCAGTGGTACCGCTCGGGCACGGCGATAAAAGGCGCCACAGCCCGGACCTTCATGCTCACCGGCTCCGACGTCGGTAAGACCATCAAGGTCAAGGTCACCGGGTCCAAGGCCGGCTATACCACCGTGTCCAAGACCTCGAAGTCCACAGCGAAGATTGCCAAGGGAACGCTCACCAGCAAGACCCCGACGATCAGCGGCACGGCGAAGGTCGGTAAAACCCTGACCGCCAGCACCGGGACCTGGACCACTGGGACCACCTTCAAGTACCAGTGGTACCGCTCCGGCACGGCGATCAAGGGCGCCACAGCCAAGACCTACAAGCTCACCGGCGCCGATGCCGGCAAGACCATCAAGGTCAAGGCCACCGGCGCCAAGACCGGATACACCACCCTGTCCAGGAACTCGAAGTCCACAGCGAAGATTGCCAAGGGAACGCTCACCAGCAAGACCCCGACGATCAGCGGCACGGCGAAGGTCGGCAAGACCCTGACCGCCAGCAGCGGGACCTGGACCACCGGCACCACGTTCAAGTACCAGTGGTACCGCTCGGGCAATGCCGTCAAGGGCGCCACCGCCAAGAGTTACAAGCTCACCGGTTCCGACGCCGACAGAACCATCAAGGTCAAGGTCACGGGGTCCAGGACCGGCTACGCCACGGTATCGAAGACCTCGAAATCCACAGCAAAGATACGCCGGTAGACCGTAGCACTGCTGTTGCAGTTAGCTGCCCTCCGGCCTGCCTTACGATGGGCAGGATCTGGCGCTGCGGGTGAAGCAGGACGGCACAGGGAAGCGTCGCCTGGAGCTGGCTTCAGGGTTCCGAAAGTCCTCGGTCGCTCTGACACTGGCCGAGGCGCCGAACGCCACGAGCCGGCTGACGTTCCAGTACGACGCCGATGCAGGCAAGTGGGGTCTGGTCAACCTCGTCCGGTGGGACTGACCGGAGGCGGCCGCTAGTAACCGAGCTCTACCGCCGCAGTTCCGCCAGCACGGCGTCCGTGTAGGCGGGCCACGCGTCGGCGGCCCAGGTCCCGAAGTCGCGGTCGGTGAGCGCGATGCACGCGGCGCCGGCGTCGGGGTCCACCCAGAGGAAGGTGCCGGACTGGCCGAAGTGGCCGAACGTCTTCGGTGAGCTCTTGCCGCCGGTCCAGTGCGGCTCCTTGTGGCCGCGGATCTCGAAGCCCAGGCCCCAGTCGTTGTTCTGCTGGCGGCCGAACCCCGGCAGCACACCCGCCAGCCCCGGGTAGGTGACCTGCGTTGCCTCCTGCACCGTGGCGGGGGCCAGCAACGACGGCCGCTGGAGCTCGGCGGCGAAGCGGGACAGGTCAGCGGACGTGGAGGTTGCCCCGGCTGCGGGGGAGCCGTCCAGGCTGGTGTCCTTCATGCCGAGGGGAATCAGCACGCCTTCACGCAGGTAGTCGGCGAAGGCGATGCCCGTGGCGGCCTCGAGCGTCTCGCCGAGCACCTCGAAACCGGCGTTGGAGTAGAGCCGCCGGTCGCCGGGGGAGAACCTGACGGTGCGGTCGCCGAAGTCGTAGCCGGCGCTGTGGGCCAGCAGGTGGCGGACGGTGGCACCCTCGGGGCCCGCCGCCTGGTCCAGTTCCAGCGCGCCTTCTTCGACGGCCAGCAGCACCGCGTAGGCGCTGAGCAGCTTGGTCACGGACGCCAGCGGGAAGCGGCGCTGCTGGTCCCCATGGGCGGCCACAACGGCGCCGTCGGCGGCTACGACGGCGGTGGCCGCGTTGTCCACCGGCCAGGATTCGATCAGCTTCGCGCTTTCCATGCTTGCTCCTACCTCGTCGTTCCGCCGTAGTGGGCTGCCAAACGGCGCAGCCCTTCCTCAATGCTGACCTCGGGCACCCAGTCCAGCACCTCGTGGGTGCGGCGCTGGTCGAACCAGTGCGCCGTGGACAGCTGCTCGGCGAGGAAGCGCGTCATGGGCGGTTCGTCGTGGACCAGCCCGCGGGCGTCGGCAGCAGTCCAGGCCCGTTCGATGACCGCGCCGGCGCCGCGGGCCAGCCACCCGGGGACCGACCAGCCGGGCGCCGCCACTCCGGCGGCGCCGCAGATGCCCGCGATCAGTTCGCCGACCGGCCGGGGCTGTCCGTTGGTGACCACCAGGGCCTGCCCGTGTGCCTGGTCCATCCGTTCGAGCGCACGGACAATCGCCGCCGCGGCGTTGTCGATGTAGGTGGTGTCGATCAGGGCGGCGCCGTTGTCCAGCAGCGGCAGCCGGCCCGCCCTGGCCCGCGCAACCACACGTTCCACCAATTGGGTGTCGCCGGGGCCCCAGACAATGTGGGGGCGGACGGCGGCCACCCGGAAGCCGGGGGAGTCCTGGGCCAAGGCGAGCAGTTCGGCGGCGGCCTTGGACCGGGCGTAGTTGCCGCGGGCCCGGTCCGGGTCGGCCGTCCCCGCACCGGCGCCGGCGATTGCCTCGCCGAAATGCGCGACCGAAGGGGAGGACACGAACACGACATCGCGCACCCCGGCAGACTTCGCCGCGTCCAGCAGGGTCCGCGTGCCGTCGATGTTGGTGGCGACGAACTCGCTCCACTCGCCGGTGAAGGAAACTTTCGCCGCCAGATGGATGACGGCGTCGACGCCTTCGACCGCCCGGGCGACGGCGCCGGCGTCTGTCAGCGAGCCGAGGACGGTCCCGACACCGGATCCGACGCCGGCCGCGGGGCGGCGCTGGAACGTGCGGACGCCGTGGCCCTCCACCAGCAGCAGCCGGGCCACGGCTGCGCCGAGCATCCCGCTGGCGCCCGTGACGAGGACGGTCCGGGTTTCGGCGGCGCTCACGGTTTGGTGATCCGTCCGCCGGCCAGCGCCTTGCCGGCCCACGCCGCCAGCCTGGCGCGGTCGATCTTGGAGTTATGCCGGATGTCGGTGGGCAGTTCGGGCAGCACCAGGACGGCGGCCAGGTCCAAACCGGTGGCGCGGGCGACGGCGGTGCGCACCTCGTCGGCGAGGGCGTAGGGCGCGGTGCCCGGCGACGTCGACGGCGGCACGGTCTCCAGCACCGCGACCGGCACCTGGGCCCCCGCGGGACCGACGCCGACGACGGCGGCCAGCCGGACGCCGTCGTGCGTTTCCGCCGCCTGCTCGGCGGCTACCGGGGTGGCGACCCCGTTCGCCGTGGTGATGATGTGGGCCAGCCGGCCTTCGACCCACAGGTGGCCGTGGGCGTCGAGATGGCCCACATCGCCGGTGCGGTGCCAGCCGGGCACTGACGCGCTGTGCCGCTGCGTGATCCAGAGCCGGTCGTACCGGTCCTTGACGTGCGGGGCGCTGACGAGGATCTCCCCGGTGACGCCGGGGTCGGTGGTTGGGAGCTCCGCCACGCTGCCGTCCGGGGCCACCGCCGCGATGGCCACCGTCGCCCCTGCCACCGGGGTGCCGACGCAGACGCCGTTCCCAAAACCGGCCGCGCGGATCTCCGCCAGGCTGATGTCCGTGACCGGCAGCGCCTCGGTCATGCCGTAGGGGGTGTGCAGCTCCGCGGACGGCATCAGCGACTGCACCTTGGCCAACAGCGGCTCGGGGATCGGGGCGCCCGCCGAAAGCAGCAGCTTCACGTCGGCCAGTGCCACCCGGTGTTCGTCCGTGAGGCCGTCGGCGGTGGCGAGCACGTTGGCGAGGGCGGCCGGCGAAGCGAAGACCGCGGTGGCGCCGACTGCCGCGGCAGCATCGGCCAGGGCCGCGGCGGTGAGGGTCTTGGGCGCGGTGACGTCCATGTCCGGGGTCACCGACGTGGCCCCCAGCGCCGGGCCCAGCAGGGCGAACGGCGCGAAGCCGGCCACCAGCGAGGTGCCGGCTTCCAGCCCGTAGGTGTTCTTGAGGGTGTCCCGCATGGCGGCCAGCCGGCGGTGCGTGTAGACAACGCCCTTGGCCGGGCCGGTGGAGCCGGAAGTGAAGAGGATGGCGGCGTCGTCGTCGGGATCGGGGCCTGCATGCTCGGCGCGGCTGCCCGCCGGGGCAGCCGCAGTGGCGGCGGCTTCGAGCAGTTCGGGCACGGCGTGGGCGACCCCGTAGAGCGCGCGCTTGGCCCCGCCCATCCCGGCCACGCTGATTCGCTGTCCCGGCCAGTTGAAGAGCCGGGCGGCGGCGAAGGCACGTTCGACGCCGATGATGAACCGGGGGCCGGCGCCCTTGATCGCGCGGCTCAGGCCGGCGGGGCCCAACCCGGCGTCGGCCACCACGATGACGGCGCCGAGCTTCAGGCAGGCGTAAATCAGGCTGGTCAGTTCAATGCCGGGCGGAACCAGCAGGTTGACGCGGTCGCCTGCGCTCACGCCGATCCGGGCGAGGCCGTCGGCGAGCAGGTCCACCCGGCCGGCAAGCTCGGCCCAGGACAGCGTCCGCTTTCCTCCCGCCGCAGCGCCCAGCGGGGCCATGTCGACGACGGCGGGGGAGTTGTCGTTTCGGCGTTCGTCCAGCTCGGCGAGCATGGAGCGGAAGGGAGCCGCAGCCCGGGGCTCTTCGGCGGCTGCCGCGCGCCCGCCGCCGGCCACGGCGGCATCGAGCCAGGTGAACACGGGGGCGGCGATGTCGCGGTCCTCGGGGAGGAGGTGTCCGGCGCCCTCGAAGCGGTGCACGTCCGCCTGCGGCAGCCGGTCCATCAGGTCGCGCAGGTAGCGGTCGGAGAACACCGGGTCCCTGGGGCCCCACAGGATCAGCGCCGGAACGTCCAGGGTGCGGATGCCTTCGGCCACCCCGTTCAGCGCGTCCCAGCTGGGCGTGCGCTCGTCGGCGGGGATGTCGGCCACGAAGTTGCCCACTCCGGTGCGGCGGGCGGCGTGCCGGTACGGGGCCATGAACGCGTCCCTGACGTCCTTCGTCAGCGGAGGACGCGCCAAGGCGTGCGTGACGCGCAGGAACGCGGCCGACGTCGTCGTGCCCCACTGGTGCACCGCGGGGTGCAGCGCCAGTTTCAGCGGGGCGGGCAGCCCGAAGCCGGCGGGGTGGACGGCGGTGTTGGTCAGGACGACGCCGGCGAGCTGGTCGCGGTGGCGGGTGGCCCAGCCCAGCGAGATCACGCCGCCCCAGTCGTGTCCGACGGTGACGACGGGGCCGGTGATGCCCAGTTCGGCGGTCAGGTCGCCCAGATCGGTGATCCGGTCTTCGAGCCGGCGGAAGCTGCCGGTGCGTTCGGAGAAACCCATGTCCAGCTGGTCGACGGCGACCACGCGCCACGGCGCCGCGGCGTCGCCGGCGGCGGCCAGCAGGCTGCGCCACAGGTAGGACCAGGTGGGGTTGCCGTGCACGCACAGCAGGGTGCCGGCCGGCTCGATGCCGCGTTCGGCCAGTTGCGGCCCGTTGTCCAGAAGGTGCCAGGTGTGTGCGCTGCCGGTCGGGTCCACGGCGGCGGTGGAGCGGACGCGGACGCGGCGGGACCAGGCCGGGTCGACTCCGGGCCAGAGGGGGGCGTCTACCACGCAATCTCCATCATGGTGGTGTTCAGCCCGGAGCCCACGCCCATGCAGAGCACCCGGTCGCCGCTGCCCAGTGTCTGGGATTCCTGCGCCAGGGTCATCGGCAGCGAGGCCGGTCCCACGTTGCCCCACTTCGGGAAGGTGATCGGCACGCGTTCGCGGACCAGGTTGACGGCCTTGATGATCGCGTTGGTATACGAGGTGGAGACCTGGTGCGTGACGTACCGGTCCATGGCGGTCCAGTTCCAGCCGTCGCGGTGGGCCTCGTGCCAGGCGTTGACCACCAGTTCCAGCCCGTTCTCCAACAGGCCCTTGGTGTCCGTAAACATGCCCGAGGGACCGCCGACGCACAGCTCGTGGTGCTCGGTGCCGGCGCGGGAGACACCGCCGAGGATCCGGTGCGAGCCGGGGTGGGCGTCAGCGGGGCCGATCACGGCCGCGGCGGCCCCCGACCCCAAGGTCAGCGTGGCGAATTCGCGCAGGTAGTCGGCGCGGGTGGAATCCGGGTGGTTCAGCCGCTCGAACGTGTTTTCCTGGGTCGGCTGCGCGTCCTCGCCGGCGACGATCAGCGCGTACTTGATCTGCCCGGAATCGATCATGTTGGCGGCCAGCGTGATGCCGTTGACGAAGCCCAGACATGCGTTCGCCAGGTCGAAGTTCATGGCCGACGACGGCAGGCCCAGCCCGTGGTGGATTTTCACCGCGACGGACGGCTCCAAATTCCTTCGGGTGACGGAGGTGTTGATCAGCAGGCCGATCTGGCCCGGCTCCACGCCGGCTTCGGCAAGGGCCTTGGCCCCGGCTTCGATGGCGGCGTCGTCGAATGATGAACCGGGCGACCACCAGCGGCGTTCGGTCACGCCGGCAACACGTTCCAGCAGCTTCCGGGAGAGCTTCAGGCGCTTCAGGCTGGGTGCCAGCCGGTCGTCGAAGTCGGCGGAACTGACGGCTACCGGGGCCTCCACGCTCGAGACGGCCAGCAGTGCCGTGTTGTCATGTCGAAACGTCGCGTTACCGATCAATATCCAGCCTTTATTCGTCTTCCGGGACGGTCACCTGTACGCGGAGAATCCCGCATGGGTACCCGAACTCTTAACTATGCACCCCGAAGCAGCGTTCCGCACGTGCGGAGAATGGCATGGGACTGTGGTCATTGTCTCCCCGGCTGCTCCTCCGTGTGCGGGATAGCCCTATTGACGTTACCCGGGGACCACAAAGCGTCATCCCACGGGCGGTCCGGATTCAGCTGCAGGTGCGGCGGAAACTTTGCGGAATCTGTTGTTTAAACGGCGGTCCGCCAGAAAGAGCACGCCGGCAAGTGTGCAGGCGACAGCGGGCCAATAGCTATACCGGAAATCAGAAGCCGGGACAATCGGAATGTAACCGGCAAGGTAAAGAAAAGACGACCAGCCGAGCGCCGCGATGTAGGGCCGCATATATCGTGCCTTCGGGAGTAACAAGATGATGGTCACCGCGGCGGCAAGCCAGAACCAGGCCCGGAAGAACCACGGGAACGTTTTCGCACCCAGCTCCACTACATAATCGAACAGGATGTTGTCGGCTTTGGTGGGCTCAACGTGGTACTCGGCGGGGACCGCATGGCGGCCCGCCGTGATACCCACGTACTCGCTCTTGCCGACAAACAGAAACCGTGCGTAGGTCTGCGCCCGGTAGTAGGCATACCGGACAGGGTGGGTGACGACTTCGCCCAGCCAGAGGTCCCGGACCTCCGACTGATAAGCGATCGGTTCGAAGGATTTGCCGGTTGCCCCGCGGCCATAGCACTTCCAATAAGCATCCCAAATCGCGTCTTCAGCCTGGCATTCTTCGCGGGCTTGCAGCAGCTTGTCTTCCAACCCCTGGGGGATATCCGCATCCCTTATCTCATCGGCAGGCACGGTGAAGATGATGTCGTCCAGGAAGACCTGGGACAGCTGGCCGGTGGCCTTGGGCTGAAATGCGGCGTTGAACGCTGCACCCGCGCCCAGCAACAACACCAGGAACGTCACGGCGGCCATCGCATATCCGCCCACAAAGCGTTTCCGGTCAGTCGTCAGCCGTCTGCGCCGCTCCGGTGACGCGTTGCGCCACGCCCGGTAGAGGAGGAAGACAAGGGGAAGGATGGCAAAGAACGCATTTTTTCGGACCATTGCTCCGTACAGCAGGAACAACAGTGACAGGGCGAGCAGCGGATATCGGAATCTTGGGAAGCGCTCGGCCAGCAGTATGAGGACGGTGGCGCTGAAGAACGCGATCATCATGAGCACGTCCTTCCACATCACACCCAGGAACGTGATGGTGAACGGCAGCAGCGGAATCGCGAGGGCGAGCGCGGATATGAGCCGGCTGCGGGTGAGATCGTGAAGGTAGATCGCCAGCAGCAGCGCGGCAACGAACGTCAAGCAGATCTGCACCAGAACCATTGAGCTGACTTCGCCGGTCAGCCTGTACAAACCTGTCCAGCTGACCGTCATGATGGCAGGGTGCCAGTCGTCCAGCGGAATCTGGCCGAGGACCTGCTTGAGCTGATGGGCAGAATCATTCGTCATGCGTCCCGGCCGGTTTGCCACCCACAGAAAAGCGGTGGCCAGAAAAGCGGCGACGCCCAAAACTGAAAGCCACCAGTAGTCCGGCGCAGTCCATGCTCTGCGCACACCGGTCGGGCTGCCGGTCCGGCTTTGGGCCGAGCGGGCGGATGAACCGCTCACTGGTTCGTCCCGTCGGGACGCACCTGTGCCGTGTCCGCCGGAACCGCATGTCCATCCTGCTGCTGCTGCGGGGGCTCCAGGCGCAGGTAGGCCAAGCGGGCTGCTTCACGCCGTCCTCGCTTTAAGCCGTCGAGGATGATGCCGATGCAACCCACCAGAACCGCCAGCCCCATCAAAGCAGCAGCCAGAATCGCGGTCGGGAACCGGGGAACCAGGCCGGTTTCGAAGAACTCGACGACCACGGGCACCCCCAACCCAAGGGAGGCCAGTGCCAGCGCCGCGGCGATGATGCCGTGGAAGAGCGTCGGCCGTTCATGGCGGACGAGCTGAAAGATGAGGGACAGGATTTTGAAGCCATCCGTGTAGGTATTGAGCTTGCTTTCGCTTCCCTCGGGCCGTTCGCGGAATCCGACCTCGACCTCGGTCTGCGGCAGGCGCAGGGACGTCAGGTGCACCGTGAATTCGGTCTCGATCTCGAATTCCTTGGACACGGCGGGGAATGACTTGACGAAGCGGCGGGAAAACACGCGATACCCCGACAACATGTCCGAAACCCGGGATCGGAAGAGAAGGCTGACAACCCGGTTGAACATCCGGTTGCCCATCTCATGCCCCGGGCGGTACGAACCGGTTTCGGCCGTATCGGCACGAACACCGAGCACCTGATCGTACGGGCCGTCCAGCAGGGTTTCGATCATGCGGGGCAGGTCCGCTGCCTCGTACGTGTCGTCGCCGTCGATCGTGACATAGATATCGGCATCGATATCGGCAAACGCCCGCCGGATAACGTTGCCCTTGCCCTTGCGCGTCTCGGACCGGACGACGGCGCCGGCTGCGCGCGCCAGCTCGGCGGTGCGGTCGGAACTGCTGTTGTCATAGACGTAGACCGTTATCCCCGGGACTGCGAGTCTCAGGTCCCGGACCACGGTGGCAACGGTCTGTTCTTCGTTATGACACGGGACAATGGCGGCAATACGCTGACCCGGAAAACCAGCTGGATCTGACACGGGCAAAAGTACTCCTAACCGGAGGTTGACTGGCCTTCAGGGTAGTTCGCCGTGGCCAATACACAAGGTTGCCACCCCCACCGTCCGGGGTCATTGATTTCGGGGCCGGGCAGCAAAACATCGCGAACGCCTCGTCCGCGCGCCGGCAATATACGTCCGGGACAGGATGACCCGGCCTCCACAGGCTGGCCTCCACACGGGCTTGTCCACCAAGACAAGCCCGTCCTGCCCGGGAATTCGCGGAGGGCACGGTAGATTGATGCAAGGAAAACGTCCGCCGCGGGAGACACAACGTGCATCTTAAATCTCTGACTGTGCGGGGCTTTAAGTCTTTTGCGTCGGCGACGACCTTCGACTTCGAGCCCGGCGTCACCGCCGTGGTCGGTCCCAACGGGTCGGGCAAGTCCAACGTGGTGGACGCCCTCGCCTGGGTGATGGGGGAGCAGGGCGCCAAAACGCTGCGCGGCGGCAAGATGGAGGACGTCATCTTTGCCGGGACGGCGGGCCGCCCGCCGCTTGGCCGCGCGCACGTGTCGCTGACCATCGACAATTCCGACGGCGCCCTGCCGATCGAATACTCCGAGGTCACCATTTCCCGCACCCTGTTCCGCACGGGCGGGTCCGAATA
This sequence comes from Arthrobacter sp. Y3221114, assembly GCF_059092625.1. Taxonomy (NCBI): domain Bacteria; kingdom Bacillati; phylum Actinomycetota; class Actinomycetes; order Micrococcales; family Micrococcaceae; genus Arthrobacter; species Arthrobacter sp. Y3221114. Next base: position 752,004 of record NZ_JBNHHW010000001.1, on the reverse strand, counting down.
CGCCATCAACGGCAGCAGCTGCCGGCTGCTGGACATCCAGGAACTGCTCTCCGACTCCGGGCTGGGCCGGGAGATGCACGTGATCGTCGGCCAGGGCCAGCTGGACAAGGTCCTGCACGCGACGCCGGAGGACCGCCGGGGGTTCGTGGAGGAAGCAGCCGGCATCCTCAAGCACCGCCGCCGCAAGGAAAAAACGGTGCGGAAGCTGGAGTCCATGCAGGCCAACCTGCAGCGGCTGACCGACCTCACCGGCGAGATCCGCCGCCAGTTGACGCCGCTGGGAAAGCAGGCAAAGGTGGCGCGCCGGGCCCAGCAGGTCCAGTTCGAGGTCCGCGATGCCCGTGCCCGGCTGCTCGCCGACGAGCTGGTGGAACTGAGCACCTCCCTGGCCCGGGAAGTGGCGGACGAAGCCGCGCTGAAGACCCGGCAGGCCGAGGTGGAGAAGACCCTGGAATCCGGGCGCCGGCGCCTGGCCGAGCTGGAGCGGCTGGCGGCCGAAGCCACGCCGACGCTGAACGCCGCGCGCGACAGCTGGTACCGGCTCTCGTCCACCCGCGAACGTTTCCGTGCCCTCGCCAGCCTGGCCAATGAACGACGCCGGCTGCTTGGCTCGGCGGAGCACGAACCGGAGGGCGGGCGGGATCCGGAGATCCTGGAACAGCAGGCAGCCGAGGTCCGCGAGGAGCAGGCCGAGCTGGAATTTGAGCTGGAGGACCGCCGGGCCGCACTCGACGACGCGATCGAAGAGCGCTCCGCCGCCGAGCGGGCTGCCGAGGACGAAGAGAAGCGGCTGACCGGGATCCTGCGTGCCGCCGCCGATCGGCGCGAAGGACTGGCCAAGCTGGCCGGGCAGGTGGGCGCGGCCAGGTCCCGGGTGGAGAGCGCCGAGGCCGAGCTGGGCCGGCTCCGGGCGTCGATCGGCGAGGGAGAAGAACGACGACGCCAGGCGCAGGCCGAGTTCACCGCGCTGGAGTCCCAGGTGGCCGGGGTTGAACAAGGCGAAGAGGGCCTGGACGCGGCGTACGAGGATGCCAGCGACGAACTTGCCGCCATTGAGGCGGAGCTGGAGCAGTTGCGGGCCGACGAACGCGAGGCCGAACGCGAACGCGACGCCCTCGCCGCGCGCAAGGAGGCGCTGGAAGTCGGGCTTAACCGGCGGGACGGCAGCGAGACGCTGCTGGCCTCGGGCACCGAGGGCGTGCTGGCCCCGCTGGCGGACCTGATCACCGTGGAGCCCGGCTACGAAGCGGCGATTGCGGGAGCCCTGGGGCCCCTGGCCGAGGCCGTCGCCGTCGCCGACCCCGACGCCGCCGTCCGGGCGCTGGAACTCATGAAGGCCGACGACGCCGGCCAGGTGGACCTCCTCATCGCCGGCGCGCCGGGGGCGGAGGGCGGAAGCGCCGGCGATCACGCGGAGCTCCCCGAAGGGGCCGTCCCCGCGGCTGGCTTGGTGCAGGCCAAGCGGGGCGTCGAAGGAACGGTGCGCACGCTGCTGGGCTCCGTCGTCGTCGTCGCAGACCTCCGGATGGCGGCAGGGGTCATCGCGATTGACCCGGCGCTGACCGCCGTCACTCGGGAAGGTGATATTTTCACCGCCTGCTCGGCGCGCGGCGGATCCGCCGGCGGTCCCAGCCTGCTGGAGGTGCAGGCGGCCGTGGACGAGACCATGCACCGGCTCGAAGCCGCCACGGCCCGGGCCGAGCGGGCCAAGTTCGCGATCGCCGGCGCAACCTCGCGCCGCGACGAGGCCAAGCTGCGGGCGGACGCCGCCCTCGAGCAGTTGCACGAATCCGACGCCCGGCTGGCCGCCGTCGCCGAACGCCTGGGGCAGCTGGGCTCGGCGCTGCGCTCGGCCACCGGGGAGAGCGAACGGCTGGCCAAGCTGGTGCAGGCCGCCGAGGCGAACATCGTCACCGAACAGCAGAAGCTGGCCGACATCACCGCACGGCTGGCCGCCGCGCAGGCCGCCGAGGACGCTCCGGCCGACGCCGAACCGTCCACCGAACAGCGGGACGCGCTCGCCGCGGCGGCCTCCCGGGCACGCCAGGTGGAAATGGAAGCCCGGCTGGCGCTGCGATCGGGCGAGGAACAGCTGACGGCCATCGGCAACCGGGCGGCCTCGCTGGAACGGGCCGCCGCCACGGAACGGCACGCCCGGGCGCAGGCCGCCGAGCGGGCCCGCAAGCGCCGGCTCCAGGCCGCCAAGGCCGCCGCCGTCGCACAGGGCGCCCAGGAGGCGTTGGCCTGGCTGGACGTCTCGGTGGACCTCGCCGAACGGGAACGGGACGAGGCCGAAGAGGTGCGTGCGGCGTGGGAGGCGGAGCTGTCCACGGTGCGCTCGTCGACCGACGCGCTCGCCGCCGAACTGCGCGAACTGACTGACACGGTCCACCGCGACGAGCTGGCACGGGCCCAGCAGCAGCTGAAGATCGAGGCCCTGCAGACCCGCTCCATCGAAGAGCTGGGACTGACCCCCGACCATCTGATTGCCGAGTACGGGCCGGACCAGCCGGTGCCGGTCGCCACCGCGGCGGCGAACGACAAGTGGGCCGCACTGCGGGCCCCGGTAGACGAGGAAGGCAACGCCGTCGTCGAGGGTGTTCCGTTCGTGCGCGAGGAGCAGCAGAAGCGGCTCAAAAAAGCCGAACGTGACCTGGCCGCGCTGGGCAAGGTCAACCCGCTGGCGCTGGAGGAGTTCGCCGCGCTGGAGGAACGCCATCAGTTCCTGAGCACCCAACTGGAGGACCTCAAGGCCACCCGCAAGGACTTGCTGGAGATCATCAAGGAAGTCGACGAGCGGGTGGAACAGGTCTTCACCGAGGCTTACCAAGACACGGCCGTGCAGTTCGAGCGGGTGTTCGGCCGGCTCTTCCCGGGCGGCGAAGGCCGGCTGGTGCTCACCGACCCGGAGGACATGCTCACCACGGGGATCGACGTGGAAGCCAGGCCGGCCGGCAAGAAGATCAAGCGCCTGTCCCTGCTCTCCGGCGGCGAGCGCTCGCTGACCGCGGTGGCCCTGCTGGTGGCGATCTTCAAGGCCCGGCCGTCCCCGTTCTATGTGATGGACGAGGTGGAAGCGGCGCTGGACGACACCAACCTGGGCCGGCTGATCACCATTTTCGAGGAGCTGCGCGAATCCAGCCAGCTGATCGTCATCACCCACCAGAAGCGCACCATGGAAGTGGCCGACGCGCTGTACGGTGTAACGATGCGCGGCGACGGCGTAACCACCGTCATCTCGCAGCGGCTGGAGCATGCAAAGGCACTGGTCGACTGACGTAGGAAGGCAGGCGAATTGGCGGGAATACCGGGCGAGAGAGCCCAGATGCAGACCATCGACGGATGCGAGGTCCGCATCCGGACCGTCGGCTCCGGGCCCACGGACTTCGTGCTGGTACACGGCATCGGCGTCTCCGGACGCTACTTTGAACCCCTCGCGGCCGAACTGGCCCGGCACGGCAGGGTACACCTGGTCGATCTGCCGGGCCACGGCGGAACCGCCAAACCGGAACGCGCACTCGGGCTCGTGGACTTCGCCGGGCTGGTCGAGGGGGCCGTGGGCCGCTTGGGCATAGGCCCCGCGGTGCTGGTGGGCCACTCGATGGGCTGCCAGGTCGTCGTCGAGATGGCCCTGCATCACCCGGATACCGCCACCGCACTGGTGCTGCTGGCGCCCACGGCGAACCGCCGCGAGCGCACGGCCTGGCAACACGGCCTCCGGCTGTTCCAGGACGGGTTCCGGGAACCGCTGACCGTGGACATGATCGAGGTCACCGACTATGTGCGCTGCGGGCTGCGCTGGTACCTGAAGACACTGCCGGCCATGCTCGACCAGAAGCTGGAGCAGCGGATTGCCGGCGTGCAGGTGCCGGTGCGCATCGTGCGCGGCGACCGGGACCCGATCGTCCCGCTGTACTGGTGCCGCGAACTGGCCGATGCCTGCCCGGACGCCACCGTGGACAGCATCCCGGGCGAGGCGCACGTGATGATGTTCCGTTCACCCGGCCCGGTGGCCCGGCTGTGCCTGGCCACGGCCGGATTCGACGACGCCGCCCTCATAGACCGGTCGTGAACCACCTGCTCCCGGGACTGCGGCTGGGCCGGGCCTGGCTGCTGGACTACGCCTACATCGGCTACCAGCAGGTCCGCGGGCTCTTCGACCGGACCGGCCCGGCCCGATACCGGGAGGCCGGAACCGGCCGGGCGGACCCCGTCGTCGTGCTTCCGGGCATCTATGAGTCCTGGAAGTTCATGCGCCCGCTGATCGAGCACGTCCACGGCCGCGGGCATCCGGTGCACGTGATCGAACCGTTGGGCTACAACGTGGGCAGCGTCGAGCGGATGGCCGGGCTTGTCGCCGACTACCTGCGCGGGCAGGACCTGGACAACGTGACGATCATCGCGCACAGCAAGGGTGGGCTGATCGGCAAATACGTCATGACGGGCGCGGAGTCCGGGGCGCGGGTGAAGCGCATGGTGGCGATCGGCACGCCTTTTTCCGGTTCCCGCTACGCGTCCTTCGCGGTGACGCCGATGGTCCGGGCGTTTGCGCCGAACAACCGCGTCCTGCGCCGGTTGCTGGCCAACCTGGAGGTCAACCACCGGATCGTGTCCGTCTACAGCGCGTTCGACCCGCACATTCCCGGCGGCTGCCGGCTCGACGGCGCCATCAACATCCGGCTCGAGACCAGCGGGCACTTCAAGATCATCGCCGAGGACCGCGTCCGGGAAATCATCGACCGGGTGCTGGACGGCGCGACGCCGGAATGACCGGCCCGGTCCCCGTTTCCCACGGGGCGGTGCGGACTTGGGCGCCGGGGGCGGCCATTGTCCGGCCAGCGGAGGGGCGTTAGTGTCGAAACCAAGGACCACTTCAGAGGAAAACCGGGCAGCCGCGCAGCCGTGACGGCGGTCCGGGGCAACAAAAGGAGGCAGGCATGGCCGGACACCGGTTCGATGGAGGTTCGCGATGGGTTCCGTAGTTATTTTCGCTCCCTCGCCCGTTCTCACGGTGACAGTGGAGGACGTCGAGGGCACCGCCGATATCCACCTGCACGCCGGTGGCCAAGGCGTCTGGCAGGCGCGGATGCTGACCGCCCTCGGCGCTTCCGTCACGATGTGCGCCGCGTTCTCCGGCGAGGCTGGCGGCGTGATCCGGCATCTGATCGCCGACGAGGGAGTCAAGGTCCTCCCGGTAAAGGGCGAGGGCAGCAGCGCGGCGTACGTCCATGACCGGCGGGGCGGCGACAGGGAGGTCATCGCCGAGAGCCCCGGGGAGAAACTGACCCGCCATGAGCTCGACGAACTCTACGGCCTGACCCTGCAGGCCGGGATCGAGGCGGGCACGGCGATCCTCAGCGGCGCGGTCCGCGAAGACGCCGTACCGCACGACGTCTACCGCCGGCTTGCCGCCGACCTGCGCACCGCCGGCTGCCGGGTGATCACCGACCTCACCGGCGACCGGCTCACCGCCGCGCTCGCCGGCGGCGTAACCGTGGCCAAGATCGCCGACGACGAACTGACCGAGAGCGGGCGGGCCGCCTCGGACGAACCCGAGGCGATCATCGAGGCGATGCGCGGCCTGCACGCTGAAGGGGCCGGCACCGTGATTGTCACCCGCGCGCACCTGCCGTCCCTGATGCTGCATGAAGGCGCCCTCAGCGAGATCCGGGTCCCCGAGATGCAGAGCGTGGACACCCACGGGGCGGGGGATTCGCTGACCGCCGGGGTCGCCGCGACCCTGGCCGGCGGGGGCACCATCCACGAGGCGGTGGTGCTGGGCACGGCCGCCGGCGCACTGAACGTGACCCGCCACGGCCTGGGCACCGGGGAAGAGGGCGCCATCCGGAACCTGACCAAGCTGGTGACGGTCTCGCCCTACGACGGCGGCGGGAAGGCAACAGGCCGGCAAATCAGCCCGGACGAGCTGGCGCGGAAGGTGCAAGAACAATGAGCAAGCCGAAAATGGTCCTGATCACCAACGACGACGGCATCGACGCCCCGGGCCTGCACGCCCTGGCTGCGGGGGTTTTGGAGGCCGGGCTGAACGTGACGATCGCCGCCCCGGTTGCCGAGGCAAGCGGCAGCAGCGCGTCCATCACGGCCCGGGAGGACGAGGGCCGCATCCGGATCGAGCGGCGCACGCTGCAGGGCCTCGAGTCCGTGCCGGCGTTTGCCGTGCACGGCACGCCGGGTTTCATTGCCATGATTGCGCCGCACGGTGCCTTCGGGGACGCCCCGGACCTGGTGCTCTCCGGCGTGAACCGCGGCGCGAATGTGGGCCGGGTGATCCTGCACTCCGGCACGGTCGGCGCGGCGCTGACCGCCGGCGTGAACGGCGGCCGCGGGATGGCGGTGTCGCTGGACACCGGGTTGGAGCCGGCGCAGCTGAACTGGGACACCGCGGCCCAGCTGGCCACCGGGCTGCTGCCGTACCTGATGGACCAGCAGACCGGCACCGTGCTGAACCTCAACGTGCCCAATGTGGACGGCGCCCGGCTGCCCGAATACCGGTCCGCGACACTGGCCGAATTCGGCATCGTGCAAACCACGTTGGCCGAGCGCGGAGACGAGGACCTTCGGCTGGCGATCGCGGACAGCCAGGAGGAAGCCCCGCCGGAGAGCGACTTCGCGCTGCTGGCCGCCGGCTTCGCCACGGTTACCGGAATCCAGCCGGTCACCGAGAGCGAACTGCCGGAGCTTTCGGCCACCATGGCCAGGTTGCAGTGGTAGTCGGTAAAACCCCCTGAAGGGAGGCCAAGGTCCCGCGGGGACCTTGGCCTCCCTTTTGTCCGGCGCCGGGCGTCGGAGCGCCGACCGCGGCCTCAGGGGTTTCCCGGCTTGAACCTTCGGCGTGACCGGGCGCGGCCGGCACAGCATCGGGACCGAAATACGGCATGATGTGGGAATGGCGCAGAAACAGGCAACGTCCGGGGAGCTGATGAGCGGCTTCGTGCAGGGCTTCGACTATCCGATGTACATCGTCACGGCCGCAGGGACCGGGGGCGAGCGGTCCGGCTGCCTGATCGGCTTCGCCACGCAATGCAGCCTGAAGCCGGCACTGTTCCTGGTGTGCATCTCGCAGCAGAACCGCACCCATCCCGTCGCGCTGGAGGCCGGCGTCCTGGCGGTCCACGTGCTGGAGCGCGGCCAGCGGGCGCTCGCGGAACTGTTCGGCACCACAACCGGCGACGACGTGGACAAGTTCGCGCACTGCGACTGGGTGCCCGGACCGGAGGATGTTCCGCTGCTGGCGGACGCCGTGCGCGTGCTGGTGGGACGCGTCTTGAAAAAGGTCGATCTCGGCGACCACACCGGATTCCTGCTGTCCCCGCTGGAGACGCACGGGGAGGAAGCCGCCGAACTCCTGACCTTCAGCGACGTCCAGGATCTCGACGCCGGCCATCCGGCCTAGATTCCGTCGGTGACACCGGCGGGGCGGCCCGGACGGTCACCACGACCACGCGAGGACGGAGACCTCCTCGGCTACTGCCGGGCAAGGCGCCCGCGGACCATCTCGCTGACGGCCTTGCCGTCGAAGCGGCCGGCGACCTTCTCGGTGACCGGCTTCATCACCGCTCCCATCTGCCGCATGGACAGCTCCACGCCTTCGGCTTTGAGCCCGGTGATGGTTTCATCGACGATCTCCGCCACCTCGGCCTCGGTGAGCGGCTTGGGCAGGTACGCCTCGATGACCTCGGCTTCCGCGGTTTCCGCGGCGGCCCGCTCCGGCTCCCCGGCTTCCGTGTAGATGCGCGCAGTGTCGCGGCGCTTGGCGGCTTCTTTCTGCAGCAGTGCGGTGGTCTGGGCGTCGTCCAGCTCCACCGGCGTCTTGCCGGACTTTTCCTTGGTCGCGATTTCGCCCAGTACGTTGCGGACGGTGGTCAGGGCCGTCTTGTTGCCCGCCTTCATGTGGGCGACGACGTCGGCCTGCAGCTGCTCTTTCAAACTCATGCGGTTTCCTCGTTTCGGTGGTGTGCTGTGTCAGTCGGTGGCGTAGCGGGCGACGAAGTTGCGGAGTATCCGCTGCGGAATCGTCACGGTGCGACCGCGCACCCGTTCCATGACGGCATCGGCCTGGTCCGGCGGGAAGTAGCCGGCATCGCGGTAGATCCAGATCCGGGTCAGCAGGCCGTCAACATCCAGTTCGGCGTGGAACTGCGTGGCGTAAAGGTTCTCCTGCAGCCGGAACATCTGGTTGGGGCAGTGCGCTGACCCGGCCAGGCGGACCGCGCCCGCGGGCAACACGGAGCAGGCCTCCTTGTGCCCAACGAAGGCACCGAACTCACGGGGCAGGCCGGCGAGCAGGGGATCGGCACCGCCGTCGTCAGTCAGCACAATCTGCGCTTCACCGATCGGCTCGCCGTATTGCCGGTCCACCACGCCGCCGCCGTACCGGCCCAGCGTGCCGACGCCGTAACAGGCGCCCAGGAACGGGAAATCGTGCGCGACGACGGTGTCCAGCAGCTGCTCCAGCTCGGCTTCGACGCGCAACTGGGCGGCGGACTTGAACGCGTCGTCGTCGCTGGAGGTGTAAGGGCTGCCGCCGAGGATGATTCCGCTGTAATCGTCCAGATCGATGGCCGGCATCGGTCCGGCCTCCAGCCGCACGCGGTGCAACTGGCCCGGTTCCAGGCCGCCGAAACGGGCGAAGGCCGCATACTCCTCATCGGCTGCGGTGTCTTCGGCGCGCGTGGCCAGCAGCAGGAAGGGCTTCATGCGTCGATCGTACAGTCGCCGCGGCAGGCCTTGGAACGTGGGCTGGCCGCCGGTGTCCGCCTCGGCCGCCCCGTTCCGGGTGACGCCGCGGCCGTCGCCGCCCGACCCGTGACGCGGAACGCTCAGCGGCTAGGCTAGGAACCGTGGACGCAACCATCATCATTTACGTAGTCATCGCCATTGTCGTCATCGGATTGGTGGCAACGCTGCTGCTGCGGGGACGCAGGACCCCGCCCGGCACGTACACCACCACCCGGGACGCGAATGACCCGGCCATGCCGCCTACCGGGGGCGGTACCGGCACCCTGGAAGCGCCCCGTGGACCGACGGCCCCGGCGCCGCCCCTCGGCGCACCGACAGAGGAGGAACTGCCGCCGGCCGACGTCGAAATCCCGGAGGACGCCGCCGCGCTGGAGACCATCCCGGTCGAGACGCCGGCACCGGTGCAAGGCCGCCTGTCCCGGCTGCGCGCACGGCTGGTCAAGTCCAACAACGCGCTGGGCAAGGGCCTCCTGGCGCTGCTCGCCAGCGACAAAATCGACGACGACGTCTGGGACGAGATCGAAGAGACCCTCCTGCTGGCCGACCTGGGCACCGAGCCCACGATGGAACTCGTGGACGCCCTCAAGGACCGGGCGAAGGTGGAGGGAAGCCGCAGCCCGGAGCAGGTCAAGGCCATGTTGCGCGAGGAACTGATCAAGCTGGTGGACCCGTCCATGGACCGCTCGCTGGCCGTGATGCGCCATGCTGACCGCCCCGCGGTGATGATGGTGGTGGGCGTCAACGGCGTGGGCAAGACCACCACGGTGGGCAAGCTGGCCCGCGTGCTGGTAGCCGAGGACAAGGACGTGATCCTGGGCGCCGCGGATACCTTCCGCGCGGCCGCGGCCGAGCAGTTGGCCACCTGGGGATCGCGCGTGGGCGTGCCCACCGTGAAGTCCGACGTCGATGGCGCGGACCCGGCGTCCGTCGCCTTCGAGGCGGTGAAGGCCGGCATCGAGCAGGAAGTCGATGTGGTCATGGTCGACACCGCCGGGCGCCTGCAAAACAAGGTGGGCCTGATGGACGAACTCGGCAAGGTCAAGCGCGTGATCGAGAAGCAGGCCACCGTGGACGAGGTGCTGCTGGTGCTCGACGCGACCACCGGCCAGAACGGCCTGAACCAGGCCAAGGTGTTCGCCGACGTCGTCAACATCACCGGCATCGTGCTGACCAAGCTGGACGGCACCGCCAAGGGCGGCATCGTCGTCGCGATCCAGCGCAGCCTGGGCGTACCCGTAAAACTGGTGGGCCTGGGCGAAGGCGCCGACGACCTGGCGCCCTTCGAGACCGAGGACTTCGTGGACGCGCTGCTGAACTAGCGTCAGCGGCTCAGGTCCGCTTGGCGGTTCCCGCGGCGGCCGCGGGAACCGCCGGAAATCCATCACCCGCTGTCCGAAGTCAGCCCCTGGCCGGCTCCTCGAGGGGTTTCACCAGCGTCTCGCGGCCGAAGAGCAGCCAGAGGAGCGCGGCGCCCAGCATGATCGCGCCGGTGGCACCGAAGGCCCAGGCATAATTGAGCCGGTCGGCCAGCGCTCCGGCCAGGACCGGGCCGATGATCGCACCGGCGTCGGTGCCCATCTGGAAGACGGCCAGCACCTTCCCGCCGCTGCGGTCGTTGCCGATGATGTCAGCAACGGCAGCCTGCTGCGCCGGCCCGAGCAGCCCGGATCCGAAACCGGCGATGACCGAGGCAGCCACGAACACCGGGACGGACTCGGTAAACCCGATGGCCGCGATCGCCAGCCCGGCCACGGTCAGCCCGGCAACCACCAGGGGACGGCGGCCGGCGGTGTCCGAGAGACGGCCGGAGAAGGTCAGCGCCAGCGCGTTGCCGACGGCGAAGACGGCCAACGCCAGCCCGGCCGTCTCCGGACCGGCACCCAGTACCGCCGCGGCAAAGAGCGGAATCAGCGCCATCCGGACCCCGAAGGTGGCCCAGCCATTGGCGAAAGCGGACACCACGGCGGCGCGGTACCCCGGGTCCGAGAGCGCCTCGCGCAGATCCATCGCCTCGGGAGCCGGGGCGTCGTTGCCGGTCCGGGCTGCGGGTTTCTTGAGCATGACGGCGACGACGGCTGCCGCCACGAGCAGCGCGATGGCATAGACCACGAACGGCATGCGCAGGCCGAAGCCGGCCAGCAGGCCGCCGGCCACCGGGCCGAGGATGCCGCCCATCAGGAACGTGCCGGCGTAGAGGCTGGAAACCCGACCGCGGCCGTCCGGCGGCGCCAGCCGCAGGATCAGCGCCATGGCCGAGACCGTAAACATCGTGGAGCCGAGCCCGCCCAAGCCGCGGAAAATCAGCAGCTGCCAGTAGTCCTGCGCCAGCGCGCAGGCGCCGGTCGAAGCAGCGACGATCAGCAGGCCGGTCAGGTACACCCTGCGTTCACCCCAGCGGCCCACCAGGGCGCCGCCCGCCGGAGCGAAGACCAGCCGGGCGAGGGCAAACACGCTGACGATGATGCTGGCAGCCGCGACGCCGACGTCGAAACTTGCCGCGAACTGCGGCAGGACCGGCGCCACCAGCCCGTACCCCAGGGCGATGACGAAGGCAGCGGCAACCAGCACCTTGATGTCGCGCGGAATAGGAGTAGGCGCCGGCTTGCCCGGACGCTGGTGGCCGGACAGGCTAAATTGACGCGCCGTGCGGCGGAAAACTGGCATGTCAACCAGCGTAGCCGTGGGCCGAAACAATGCCGAAACACGCCGGAAAAGCCGGTTTTACCTGCGCGGGTTTCTTGTAACGGGGCCGCAATGAAGCATCCGGTTGGCCGAAACACGCCGTCGGCAGTCTTGGTTCATCGGCGGGAAGTTGCCCGCCAACGAACGAGGGGACGTGAAAATGGATCTGTCAGCGGGTCACGTCTGGGTGATGATTTCGGCGGCCATGGTGCTGCTCATGACGCCGGGACTGGCATTTTTCTACGGCGGAATGACGCGGGCCAAATCGGCCCTGAACATGATGATGATGAGCTTCTCCGCCGTCGCGTTGGTGGCGGTGGTCTGGGTGCTGTGGGGTTACTCAATGAGCGGCGGCGAGGGCGTGGCGCAACTCTTCGGCAATCCGTTCGCCGCGTTCGGCCTGGAGGGGTTGCTCAACACCGGGGACCTGATCAGTGCCGGCTACGGTGCCACGTTCGCCATCATCACGGTGGCGCTGATCTCCGGGGCCATCGCCGATCGCGCCAAGTTCAGTGCCTGGGCGGTCTTCGTACCGGTCTGGGTCACTTTGGTTTACTGCCCGCTGGCGTTCATGGTCTGGGGCGGTGGATTGCTTGGCGCCGAGGGGGCCGTCGGTGCCTGGGCCGGAGAGGCGATCGATTTCGCCGGCGGCACGGTGGTGCACATCAACGCCGGTGTCGCCGGCCTGATCCTGGCCCTGATCCTGGGCAAGCGCAAGGGCTTCGGCAAGGACCCGGCACAGCGCCCGCACAACATTCCGCTGGTGATGATCGGTGCCGCCCTGCTGTGGTTCGGCTGGTTCGGGTTCAACGGGGGAGCGGCTGGCACGGCGGAGGAAGCCGGCTTGATCTGGGTCAACACCATGGCCGCCCCGGCAGCCGCCATCGCGGGCTGGCTGGTGACCGAGCGACTCCGCGACGGCCGTCCCACCTCCCTCGGGGCGGCTTCGGGCGTGGTCGCGGGGCTGGTGGCGATTACGCCGGCCTGCGCCAATGTTTCCCCCGTGGGGGCGCTGGGCCTAGGCCTGGTGGCCGGAGTGCTGGCCGCGCTGGCGGTCGGGCTGAAGTACCGGCTGGGCTACGACGACTCGCTGGATGTGGTGGGCGTCCACCTGGTCGCCGGCCTGGTCGGAACGCTGGCCCTGGGCTTTATCGCCCTGCCGGTCGAGGGTGCAGGCGGCGGCCTCTTCTACGGCGGCGGTGCCGCCCAATTGGGGGCGCAGGCCGTGGCGGCGGCGGTGTCCATGCTGTTCTGTGGCGTGCTGACCGTGATCATAGGCTTGGCGATCCACAAGACCCTTGGCTTCCGGGTGACCGAAGAGGATGAGGTCGCCGGCGTGGACCTCGCCCAGCACGCCGAATCCGCCTACGAATTCGGCGGCCTGGGCACCGGCGGAACCTTCATCCCGCACCCGGCAACCGACCCCAGTGCCCGCAGCACGATCAAGGAAGAGGTCAGCGCATGAAACTCGTTACAGCCATCATCCGGCCGGAAAAGCTGGACGCAGTCCGCAACAGCTTGGAAAGCTACGGAGTCCAAGGGCTGACCGTCAGCCAGGCCAGCGGGTACGGGCGCCAACGCGGCCACACGGAGGTCTACCGCGGCGCCGAATACACCGTGGACCTGCTGCCCAAGGTCCGCGTCGAGGTTCTTGTGGCGGACGACCTGGCCGACGACATCGTCGACGTCCTCGTGGCCACCGCCAACACCGGCCGGGCGGGCGACGGCAAGGTCTGGCTGGTGGATGTGCAGGAAGCGGTCCGCGTCCGCACCGGCGAACGCGGCGAGGCGGCCATCTGAGACTTCGAACCCACCGTGATGGACCCTTCCGGCACCGTGATCTCCTGGCGGTGCCGGAAGGGTTCTGTCCGTCCTGCTGATAACGACGGCGGAGCTTGGCTCTGTCCTCCGCTCGCCTCTGTCCTCCGCTCGGCTCTGCCCTCCGCGGCGCCCTCGGCACCGGGAAAACAGCTCCGGGACTGCACAGGTCGACAGCAGGGGGTTTGGCTAGCCACAGCACCGGTACGGCACCGGGCGACATAGCCGGAGTCTTGCCGCGCCACTAGGATGGGCGCCACGGCAGGCACCATGTGGGAGGAAACCTATGCAGTCCACACCAGTCCAGAAAGCCGCACGGATCTCAGCCATTGTTCTAGCCGTCCTGGCAGTCCTTGGCTTCATCCCCGGCATAACAGCCGACTACGACCAGCTCGGTATCACAGGAAACGGGCCGGACGCCCAGCTCTTCGGGCTGTTGGCCATCTCGGTTCTACACAACGTGTTGCTGCTGCTTTTCGCGGCCTTGCTCCTGGTTTCGGCAAGGCGGGCCGGTGCTTCCAAAGTCACGTTCATGGCACTGGGGCTGTTCAACCTGTTGGCCGCCCTGTACGGCCTGATCAACGCCCGATACGGATCGGAGACGTGGGTTCCGGCGGGGGTTAGCGACAACTGGTTCCATCTAGTGCTCGGCGCAGTGCTGTTCTTCCTCGGTCTGCTCAGGGGCCCGGTGGTGATCGGAAGGCCGAGGTCCGGGTAGCACCCGCCAATGTCATGGCGAGGTGCCTAACGGCCCGGCTGGTACAGCCCGCCCTACGACTCGTCCTCCACAAGCCCAGGACGGCCGGCGGCCATCCCCATACATCGAACTTTCGTTCTAGTCGGGGCCCGTGCTGCGTAGCGTTGAAGTATGGCAGCGGAACCGTTGGACGAGGCGCAGGAGCCGGAGGAAGTCTCCGGCATTCCTGCCTTGCCCGAGGACGGTGCCGCCGCGGTTTCGGTACCGGGCCGGCAGGGGTGGGCGGAGGATTGGCAGGAACTGGGTCCGGCGGAACTGGCCGGCCTGCTTGCGGGCACTGATCCGGCTACGTTAGACGACTGGTCGACCCTCGACTACCTCCAGGCTGTGCGCAAACACGAGGCCTGGACCCAGTCCCGCCGGTTGCGGGCCGTGCACCGCCTGGCGGTGCTCCGCCCGGCCACCGGCGCCGACGCCGGGGCACCGGACGGAATCTGCCGGCACGCCGCCCACGAGCTCGCGCCCATCCTGGCCGTGCCCCGCCAACGCGCGGCAGCGGAACTGGCCGACGCCCACCAGATCGCCACCTGCCTGCCCGCCACCCTCGCCGCCCTCGACCACGGCGACCTCGACCTGGACCGCGCCACCGCCATCGCCCGCAAAGGCGCCGACCTGCCGCCCGAGGTCTTGGCAGGGTACGAAGCCAAGGTCGTTCCCGGCGCCGGGACCATCACCCTCGAATCCGTCCAGGCCCGGGCCCGCACCGCCCGCGACCGGCTGCACCCCGAACCCCTCGAAACCCGGCACCAGGCAGCGATGGAACGCCGCACCGTCCAGTACCAGCCCCAGGACGACGGGATGGCCGAGCTCTACATCCGCACCAGCGCGGACAAGGCCCTGCTCGCCTACAACCTCATGCAGGCCCACGCCCGCAAACTGCAGACCGCCGACGAAACCCGCACCCTGGGCCAACTCCGCGCCGACGTCTTCACCGACATGCTTAGCCGATACCCCGACCACGCCTACCAGCCCGCCACCGACACCAAAACCACCGAAACCGCCAACGACGAAACAACCGCCAACCAAGAAGCAGCCGCCAACGGCGAAGCAGTCGCCAACCAAGCGGCAACCGGCCATGGCGAAAGAGCCGCCGACCAAGTGGCAAGCGATCCGGGACCAGCAACCGATTCCGGAACGGCAGCCGGATCGGCAACGGCAGCCGCAGCCGCAGGAACTGTACAGGGCACCACCAAAGAAACAGGCTCAGAGGTCCCGGCCGCCACCGAGACCGCGCCAGGCGCCGCCCGAGGGACCGCAGCCACCGGGACCGCAAGACAGCGGACCTGTACCTGCGGGGGCGGGAACGTGACCGCGTCCGTCGCCGTCACCGCGCCCCTTGCCACCTTGCTGCGGCTTTCCGAAGAACCTGGCGACCTCACCGGCTACGGGCCCATCCCGCCCGGAATGACCCGCGATCTCGCCGCGCTGGCCAAGTCCTGGGTGACCGTGCTCACCGACGATTACGGCCAAGCCATCGCCGCCGCCAAAGACCTGCGCCACCCGCCCGAATGGCTCAAACGCCTCGTCCGGCTGCGCGACCGCCACTGCCGCGACTACGGCTGCACCGTCCCCGCCGACCACTGCGACATCGACCACACCATCGCCTGGGAAGACGGCGGCAAAACCGTCCCCGAAAACCTCAGCGCCAGATGCAAACCCGACCACAAAACCAAACACCACGCCGGCACCACCGTCACCCAGGACCCGGACGGCACCCTCCACTTCACCACCCGCTCCGGCCACACCCACACCACCACCCCCGACGACGGCTGGGCACTCACGCTCCCCTCGGCACCCAGCGAAGGAAATGCCACGGAAAGCCCGCACGACGGAGCCAACAGCTCCCAAGGCAACACCGGCGGCGACGGAGATGCCACAGAAAGCCCGGACGAGGGAGTTGCCACAGAAAGCCCGGACGACCGGGCAAACAGTCCCCGAGAAGAGACCGGTGGCGACGGAGCCGCGGACGCGGACGACCTGTGGGACGGCATCCCGCCACCGTTCTAGGTACTCACCGTTCTAGATCTCCGTCAGGGGAGCGGCCTGTCGCTCCGGGAAGTTTCCCAGCCGGCCGGACCGTTGCTGCCGGCTTCGTATTCTTCCAGCGGAACCTCGTCCTTTTCCCAGGCCTTCAGCACAGGCTCGACTATCCGCCAGCAGTCCTCGGCGATATCCCCGCGGACGGACAGGAGCGGGTCGCCGCGCAGCACGCCTTCCAACACTTCGCCGTAGGGCAGCAGGTCGGCCGAGTGCAGGTCGGCGCTCATGACTGCCCGGTCCAGCGTGAAGATGTCGCCCGGGCCGTTCACGTCGATCTCCAATTGGAGGGTTTCCGGTCCGAGGCCAATCCGCAGCCGCGTCGGGGCGTCGATGCCCTTGAAGCCCGTTGGCAGGTGGTTGACCGGTTTGAAGGTGATGATCACTTCCTTCTGCGGCTTGCCCAAAGCCTTTCCCGAGCGCAGGATGAACGGCACGCCGGACCATCGCGAGTTGTTGATCGAAACTTCAACTTCGGCCAAGGTTTCGGTCTTCTTGGCCGGGTCCACGCCCTGTTCGGCGGCGTAGTCCGGGATGTCGCGGTCGCCGATCCGACCGGTCGTGTAGCGGGCGCGCCGCGTGCTCTTGGCGAAATCCGGGTTAACGCTGCTGGCACGGAGGACGCTGCCGATATGGTCGCGCAGGTCCCGCTCATGGATGGTGGCCGGGGCGTTCAGGGCGGTCAATGCCATCACCTGCAGCAAGTGGCTCTGGATCATGTCACGCAGCGCGCCCGCGCCGTCGTAGTAACGGGCGCGGCCCTCCAAAGCCAGCGACTCATCGTAGAAAATCTCGACTTTGGCCACATGTTCATTGCTGAGCAGCGGCTCCAGCAGGCGGTTGGCGAAGCGCAGGCCGAGGATGTTGAAGACCGTCGCCTTGCCCAGGAAGTGGTCCACCCGGTGGATATGGTCCTCCGGCACCAGCTTCAACAGCGTCTTGTTCAGCGATGCGGCCGATTCGCGGCTGGAGCCGAACGGCTTTTCCAACACCAACCGGGTTCCCTCCGGCACGTCCTCGGGCCGGAGTATCTCGCAGGCTTTCTGGCTGACCGCGGGCGGCAGGGCAAAGAACACGGCAACCGGGCCATCCAGCGCAGCCAGCAATTCCGCCAGGGCACCTTCCGCAGTCACGTCCACCGAGTGGTACCGGGTGTTTTCCTGGACGTCGATCAGTTGCCGCCGTCCGTCGTCGTTCGCGGCACCTGCGCAGGCACCGAAGGCGCCGCGGACGCGTTCCTGCCACCTGTCCTCGTCCCAGTCGTCCGAGCCAGCGCCCACCACTTTCAGTCCGCTGGTCCTGCCTTGCGCGATCAATTTGCCCAGCCCGGGCAGCAGCAGCCGGCCGGTCAGGTCGCCGGAAGCCCCCAAAATCAGCAACGTCCGGATCTGCAGCGGCCCGTCGGCAGCGGGGGAGGACACAGCCTCGGTGTGGGTCTGTTCCTGTGTCTGGGTTTGTTCAACGCTCACCTTTCCCACCTTGCCACGGCTGTACCGTTGGGGGGAACGGTCTGTCGGCAGCATGAGCGCCCGGCAGCCCGGCGTACTCCTTGCCCGCCCGCGGCGTCCTCCTTCCCCAGCCGGCCAAGGACACTCGGTCCGCACGAGAGTCAACCGGGGTGGCCGGCGCGACTGCTGCCGCGGCCAGTTGATACCCTTAAGTGCTGAACTCCGGCGCGGCCCGGGGACTGTGAACCAGATCGACGAAAGTAGACACGGCGCGTGTTCAATTCACTCTCTGACCGGTTGGCCTCAACCTTCAAGAATCTGCGCGGCAAGGGACGGCTGTCCGAGGCCGACGTCGATGCCACCGTACGCGAAATCCGGCGTGCCCTGCTCGACGCCGACGTCGCCGTGCCCGTGGTGCGCGAGTTCGCGGCCCACGTGAAGGAACGCGCGCTCAGCGAAGAGGTCTCCGCGGCGTTGAACCCCGCGCAGCAGGTCGTCAAGATCGTCAACGACGAGCTGGTCAACATCCTGGGCGGCGAGACCCGGCGCATCAAGCTCGCCAAGACCCCGCCGACGGTGATCATGCTCGCCGGTCTGCAGGGCGCCGGCAAGACCACCCTGGCCGGCAAGCTGTCCAAGTGGCTCAAGGGCCAGGGCCACAGTCCGCTGCTGGTGGCCGCCGACCTGCAGCGCCCCAATGCCGTGACCCAGCTCCAGGTCAACGGCCAGCGCGCCGGCGTGCCGGTCTACGCCCCGCACCCGGGCGTGCAGTCCGAATTCGACGCCGTTACCGGTGATCCGGTGGCCGTGGCCCGCGACGGCGTGGCCGAGGCGCGGCAAAAACTCTACGACGTCGTCATCGTGGACACCGCCGGCCGTCTGGGCGTCGACGCCGAGATGATGCAGCAGGCGGCTGACATCCGCGCCGCCGTCAACCCGGACGAAGTGCTCTTCGTGATTGACGCGATGATCGGCCAGGACGCGGTCAACACCGCGCAGGCCTTTAACGAAGGCGTCAACTTCACCGGCGTGGTCCTCTCCAAGCTCGACGGCGATGCCCGCGGCGGCGCGGCGCTCTCCGTCGCGTCGGTGACCGGCAAGCCGGTGATGTTCGCTTCCACCGGCGAAAACCTGGACGACTTCGAAATCTTCCACCCGGACCGGATGGCCAACCGCATCCTGGACATGGGGGACATGCTCACCCTGATCGAGCAGGCGGAGAAGTCCTGGGACAAGGGCGAAGCCGAGCGGATGGCGCAGAAGTTCGCCGACCAGGAAGACTTCACCCTCGACGACTTCCTCGCCCAGATGCAGCAGATCCGCAAAATGGGCTCGATGAAGAAGATGCTCATGATGATGCCGGGCGCCGCCAACATGCGCCAGCAGCTGGAGAACTTCGATGAACGCGAGATCGACCGCGTGGAGGCGATCGTCCGGTCGATGACTCCGCACGAGCGCGTTGCCCCGAAGATCATCAACGGCTCCCGCAGGGCCCGCATCGCCAAGGGCTCCGGCGTGCACGTCTCCGAGGTCAACGGCCTGCTGGAGCGCTTCGGCCAGGCGCAGAAGATGATGAAGAAGATGGCTCAGGGCGGCGGCATCCCGGGCATGCCCGGCGTCGCCGGTCCGGGCGGCTTCGGCGGCGCACGGAAGAAGCAGCAAACCGCCAAGGGCAAGAAGAAGGCCCGCTCCGGCAACCCGGCCAAGGCGGCCCAGGAGCTGCGCGAGGCCGAGGAACGCCGCAAGAACAAGGCCTCCATTCCCGCGGGAAGTGCCTTCGGCGCCCCGCAGGACGGGCAGGACTTCGACCCGTCGGCGCTGAACCTGCCCAAGGGCTTCGAGAAGTTCCTCGGCAAGTAGCCGCGAAGACTGTACCGCTGCACGTAAGTGCCCCGTCGATATCCGGCGGCGCACTTTTCATGCGCCGGCGGGGGCGCTTGCCCTGCGCCGCGCGGCACTTTGCATGCGCCGGAAGGTAAGCTGGTTGTCGAATCGTTTCAACGTGGACACGGACCGGGTTATCACGCGGATCGTTGGCCGGGCGGCACTGTTCGCCCCGGCGAGCACCGGTCCCACCCGCGGCAGCGCAGCGAAGGAGTTTTGTGGCAGAGCAGGCACGCGGCGCCGACGGCGGCAGGCCCGGAACGCGGCGGGACACCGTCGCGGTGATCGTGCGCAGTGTGGGCGGTTCCGTGGTGCTGGTGAACAATCCCGGCGGTCCCACGCTGCCGGCGGCGCCGGTCCGGCCCGGCGAGGACCCGCGGGCGGCAGCGGCCCGCGTGCTCGCCGAGTCCTCCCTGCTCGTACCACCCGGACGCATCCTGGCGCTGGATTACCAGCCGATGGACGGCGAAGCCGCGGAAGCCATCACCTTTGTGTACGACGGCGGAACGTACGACGGCGGCGAACTCGCCGCCGGTGCCGGGGGACAGGCGGT
Source organism: Arthrobacter sp. Y3221114 (assembly GCF_059092625.1). NCBI lineage: Bacteria > Bacillati > Actinomycetota > Actinomycetes > Micrococcales > Micrococcaceae > Arthrobacter > Arthrobacter sp. Y3221114. The sequence goes on along the minus strand of NZ_JBNHHW010000001.1, from coordinate 732,065 downwards.
CTTCCTGCCCGTCGAGCAGGCCGAGGCCGTCCTGGACCCGGCGCAATCCGCCCAGCTGGCCGCGGGGCTCCGGGCCCACGAACTGCTCACCGTGATTGAACTGCGCCACGGACAGGTGCTCCGGACCGGGCAGCTGCGCGTCCCGGAACGCGAATTGGTGCCCCACGTCTGGGCGCTGGAGGCCGCCGGCGACTCCAAGGGAACCGTGGGTTCCGGCGTCTAGTATTTCTCCCATGGCAGTCAGAGGCAGCGGAGAGCGGGTGGTCTTTGTCCACGGCACCGACAGCTTCGGAGCCGCGGCCTGGCCGCACCAGCACCGCCTGGCCGGACGCTACGACTGCCTGTTCCTGCGCCGCCATGGGTTTGACCCGCAAACAGAACCCCGCCCGACCGACTTCGACGAGGACGCCCGGATCGTCGGCCGGCATCTGGGCCCGGGTGCCCACGTCGTGGCCCACGCGCAGGGCGCCGTCGCGGCGATGATGGCCGCGGTCGAGCACCCGACCAGGGTGCACTCGCTCACGCTGTTCGAACCCGCTTGCCTGTCCCTGACCGCGGACTTGCCGGCCACCCGTGCCTACCGCGAACGGCTGGAGCCGTTGTTCGACGCACGGCGGGAGCTGACCGACGAGGAATACCAGCGCGCCTTCGTCCGGCTGGTGGTCGGCGCCGAGGCGCTGCCGCTGGCCTCCGCGGCCGACCGGGCCCAGGCGACGCGCGTCCGGCTGCAGTCTCCGCCCTGGCATGCGCCGCTGCACATCGTCCCCGGCTTGCCCACCCTGGTGGTCACCGGCGGCTGGGAACCGCTGTACGAGGAAGTGGCCGAATACCTGGCCGGGACCGGCGCCGTCCACCGCCACGCCGGCGGGCACCACCGGCCGCAGGACACCGACCGGGGCCATGCCCTGCTGACGGCCTTCCTGGCCGGGGCAGCACTGCCGGACTGATCATTGGTTGCTAGCGTTGAGCTATGAATGAATCAGGCTGGGAACCAGCGTCAGGACAGCTGTGGTGGCCGTGGCCGCTGGACGAAGCCGGCGTCGCGGCCCTGCAGCAGCAACTCACCGACCGCTCGCTGCTCGGCGCCTTTGCCGGCGGCGCCCCGCAGGCAGGCGACAGCGTGGTCTCTGTGCTGCTGGCCGTGAACGGGGAACAACGCGCCGCCGTCCTGGATCCGGCCGGACAGGCAGTGCCGGGGCCCGACGTCGCGGCCTTGGTCCGCGGGCTCTCCGCCGACCTGGGGGCGGCCGTGGAGATTGACGGCGTCGAATACGAGGCACCCGCACCGGATGCTGCGCTGGAAGTGGACGCCGTGCCGGAGCCAGACGAGGCCGAGGAGTCCGCAGTGCCGGACGCGGCCGAGCTGCGCACCGTGCTGGTGGGCAAGTTCCGGCGCGAGGACCTGATGATGTTTGGCGCCCTCAACGGCGTGGAACTCCATGTCCTGGAGCCCGACGCGGGCCGGACCGACGGGGCCGCACCCGGCCAGCGGATCGTGTTGGTCTATGGGGAGGCGGCGCCCGGGCTCTACAACTGGCCGGCCTCGGCCAAACCGATCGTGGCGCTGATGGACTTGGACGGCTTCCGCGCGGTCGAGGCATGGCTGCCCGGCACGCGGAGCGACCCGGACACCAGCTTCTGGCATGCCTGGGAGGCACCGGCCAAGCCGTTCCCTTCGGCGTCCCGGGCCGACGCCGAGGCGCTGCGGCTGCTCGGCCGGATTGTGCATCCGGAAGGACCCGACACGCAGCGGCTCAGCGATGTGCTCGGCCTGGAACCGGGCGCCGTCGAGGGGCTGCAGGAACTGATGGCCTCCCCGGACGAGCCCGGGATCCTGGCCCGCGCGGGCCAACTGCTGCAACTGCCCGCGGTCGCCGCCCGGCTCGCCGAAGGGTCGCTGCAGCCCGACCGGGTCCCCGGGATGGAATCGATCCCCGTCCAGTCGATCGGCAAGGCACTGCTGGAACTGGCCAGCACCCCGGCGGAAGGCAGGGGACCGTTGGCGGCGTGGCAGCGCGCCGTTGTCGCGCGCCCCGGCCTGCTGGCCGGCAGTGCCGCCGCGGCCGCCACCGGCGCCGCCCTGCTGTTCCGCGCCGCCGGACGCCGGCCCGCCAGCTCCCGGTTCTTGCGGGCCGGCGCCCTGGGGCTGGTGCTGCAGGCGGCCGGAGACGTGGCGCTGGGCAGCTATCTGGCGTACCGGCGCCGCCGCTGAGCCCGGATGCGGCGGCCGGAGCCGCGGACTGGAATAAACGTGAAGCTTCAAGTATTGTTGATTGCATGAACATTCAAGTAAATCCCCAGGACCTGCTCTCCGGCGATCTCAGCATGGGCACCGTGATGCTCAAGGTCGGCGACATGAAGAACATGACCAACTACTACCAGCAGGCGCTGGGGCTGGATCCTGTCTCGGAGGGACTGGGCGGGGTTTTCCTGGGCCGCGGCACCACGCCGCTGCTCCACCTGGCCCCGGCCAACGGGCTGCAGCTGCCGTCGCGTGGCGAGGCCGGGCTGTTCCACACCGCCTTCCTGTTCGAGAACCAGTCGGACCTGGCCGCCACCGTGGCCACCGCGGCGCAGACCGATCCCTCCAGGTTCGCCGGCAGCGCCGACCACCTGGTCAGCGAGGCGTTCTACTTCACCGACCCGGAGGGCAATGGCATCGAGCTCTACTGGGACCGCCCGCGCGACCAGTGGTCCTGGAATGAGACCGCCGACGGCAAGGAGGTCCACATGGACAGCCTGGCCCTCAACCCCCAGACCTACCTGCAGAGCCACCTGACCGAGGAGTCCCTCTCCAGCCAGCGCGCGGCCGGCGCCGGAATCGGCCACGTGCACCTGCAGGTCGGCGACACCAACGTCGCCGAGGAGTTCTACGTGAAGACCCTCGGTTTCGAACGCACCGCCGGCTGGCACGGCCAGGCGCTGTTCGTCGCCGCCGGCGGCTACCACCACCACATGGCCATGAACGTCTGGAACAGCCGCGGGGCCGGGCCGCGCAAGGACACCCTGGGGCTGGGCGAGGTGCTGATCCACGTGCCGACGGAGGACGAGGTCGGCGCCCTGACCGATCGCCTCACCAGCGCCGGCATCGCCAACCACCACACCGGGGCCGAGCTGCGCTTCGAGGATCCGTGGCGCAACCAGCTGCGCGTCGCCGTCGGCTGAGGCGGAATTCCGCCCGGTGCGGCTAGGCTGAAGAGGAACCACTTGGTCTAGCCGCGGAAGGACCTGCAGATGTCCGGAACCACCGAAATCTTTGTCGCCACCCACGATGTCGCCGTCCGGCGCGCCGCCGAGCTCGAGGCCAGCGTCGACTCCCGTGGGGAAACCGGCGGGCCAATGGCCCAGGTCGAGGATGCGCCCAGTCTTCGCCTCAACGGGGTCACGGACCTGGAGATCGAAATCCTCGGCGGCCTGGCTGCCAAGGCCGTCGGCGCCGCCGGCGGCGAGGCCCTGGACATGGCCGACGTCTCCAGCGACTACCTGATGGTCGTCCCGGATGCCATGGTCCAGTCGCTGGCGGAACTGCTGACCTACACCGACGACGACGGTGCCTCCTTGATCCCGGAGGTCGCCTCCCGGTGGGCCGCCGAAGAGGACATGCCGTTCAGCGGCGCCATCGCCGAAGACAACGTGCGCCGGATCGCGCAGCTGGCGTCGCAGGCGGAGCAGGCCGAACGCCGGCAGCTCTACGTCTGGTCCACGACCGCCGAAGCCTGACGTTCCCGGGCCCAACGGCCCCGGTGCCCGCCGCCAAACCGATGGCAACGCGCCGCCGACGCCAAGTCGCGCGGATTGGTTCCTATCTGGCATAATAGACAGGTACTCGATCTGCGCGGCCCCTCTCTCCGCGTGTGCATCTTGTCCTTTGAACCCCAACCATGGCCCGCCCCACGGGAGCAGACATACGGGTTCGCCCATTTTCAGAACCAGGAGTGACCACAACAGTGGCCGTAAAGATTCGCCTTAAGCGCTTCGGTAAGAAGTTCTCTGCCCACTACCGCGTCGTTGTCATGGATGCCCGCGCCAAGCGCGACGGCCGTGCCATCGAAGAGATCGGGCAGTACCACCCGACCGAAGAGCCCTCGTTCATCGAGATCAACTCCGAGCGTGCCCAGTACTGGCTCGGCGTCGGCGCCCAGCCGACCGAGCAGGCCGAAGTTCTGCTCAAGATCACGGGCGACTGGCAGAAGTTCAAGGGCATTGAGGGCCAGGAAGGCACCCTCAAGACCAAGGCTGCCAAGGAGGCCTTCGTGGCTCCCGAAAAGGATTCCGTGATCGTCCCCGAGGCCATCACCCCGAAGGCCAAGAAGGAAGAAGCTGCCGAGGCTCCGGCCGAGGAAGCAGCCGCAGACGAAGCCGAAAAGGCTGAGTAATGCTGGCCGAAGCGCTCGATCATCTGGTCCGCGGGATCGTCGACAGTCCTGACGACGTCAAGGTCACGCAGAAGAGCAACCGCCGCGGTGACATCATCGAGGTGCGTGTTCATCCGGAGGATCTGGGCCGCGTCATCGGCCGCCAGGGCCGCACTGCCCGCGCACTGCGCACGGTAGTGAACGCCTTGGCCGATGACCAGGTCCGCGTGGATGTGGTCGATACCGACCGCCGCCGCTGATCCGGATCGGCGCCCGCCCGGCATCGAGCCGGGCACCCATTCCATAACCTCCGGCCCCTGTACCAGATAATGGTCCAGGGGCCGGACGTTTTTCTTCCAAAGGAGTCTGCATGCAGGTACAAGTTGCCCGGATCGGCAAGCCGCACGGCATTCGGGGCGAGGTTACGGTCCAGGTGCTGACGGACGCTCCGGCCGATCGCTTCGTTCCCGACGTCGAGCTGACCGTGGAGCCGGCCGGCCTGGGGCCGCTGACGGTGCGCAGTGCCCGCTGGAACAAAGACATCCTGCTGCTGGGTTTCCATGAAGTCGCCGACCGTAACGGTGCCGAAGAACTCCGCGGCGCCAGGCTCTTCGTTGACACCGAGGACGTCGAGGACGACGACGACGCCTGGTACGAACACGAGCTCGTCGGCCTCGACGTGCGCATCGGGGAAGACGTGGTCGGCAAGGTTTCCGGACTGAACACCATGCCCGCCCAGGACCTGCTGATCGTGGAGGACCTGAACGGCGAGGAAGTGCTGGTGCCATTCGTCGAGGAGATCGTGCCGGAAGTGGACGTGGAAGCGGGCTTCGTCCGGCTCACGCCGCCGGCCGGGCTGTTCGAGCTGAACTCGCCGGATGCGCAGGAGACCCCCGACGACGGCGAGGGGGAGCGCTAGGTGCGCATCGACGTCGTCAGCATCTTTCCGGAATACCTGGCCGCGCTGGATTTGTCGCTGATCGGCAAGGCGCGCCAAGACGGGCTGCTGCAACTGCAGGTCCACGACCTGCGCGACTTCACCACCGACCGCCACCGCACCGTCGACGACACCCCGTACGGCGGCGGCGCCGGCATGGTCATGAAGCCCGAGCCCTGGGCGCAGGCGCTCGAGTCGGTCGTTATTGCCGCGGGCTCCGGCACAGACCTGCCGGCCCGCCCGGATCCCGCGGCGGACCTGGTCCCCGAACCCGCCGCCGCGCGACCCGTCCTGATCGTCCCGTCCCCGGCCGGAGAGGTCTTCAACCAGGCCCTCGCGTACGAGCTCGCCGCCGAGGACCACCTGGTGTTCGCCTGCGGCCGCTACGAGGGCATCGACGAGCGGGTCCTCGACTGGGCGGATGAGCATTTCCGGGTTCGCCCGGTGAGCCTCGGCGATTACGTGCTCAACGGGGGAGAGGTGGCCGTGCTGGCGATGGTCGAGGCCGTGGGCCGGCTCATTCCCGGCGTCGTCGGAAACCCCGACTCGCTGGTGGAGGAGTCCCATTCCGACGGGCTGCTCGAGTATCCGGTCTACACCAAACCCTCCGAGTGGCGCGGCCGCGGCATTCCGGACGTGCTGCTCAGCGGCAACCACGCCAAGATCGCCCGGCACCGCCGCGACGAACAGCTGCGCCGCACCGCCGAGCGCCGCCCGGACCTGATCCTGGCACTGGATCCGGAGACCCTGGACAAGCAGGACCGCGCCACCTTGGCCGAACTCGGCTACACCGTCACACCCGATCAGGTCGTGTCGGTTCCGGCGAGGTCAGGGGATGCCGTCGAGAACACCCCGCATACCTCCTGACCTCGCAGGCGGGGCCGGGTTTCGGCGCATCCTGAATTTTCGGCCGTGCGGAATTAGAGCTTGGGGCGTGCCGTGTGGCAAAATAGAGGATTGTGTCCGCTGGGCACGTTCCTGCCACAGGGGGAGCGTTGCCAACAGCCGGACTCTCCGGCCGCCGATTCCCGGATGGCCGGTTCTTGAATTTCGGCAGCGACTGTTGCAGGCATGTGCCTGACCGTCGCGCCGTGACCAAAGTGAATGACCTGTGGCGTTCACCAGGAGTGAGCAATGCATATCCTCGACTCTGTTGACGCAGCATCCCTGCGCAGCGACGTTCCCGAGTTCCGCGCCGGCGACACCGTCAAGGTGCACGTGAACATCATCGAAGGCAAGACCGCCCGTATCCAGGTCTTCCAGGGTTACGTCATGGGCCGCCAGGGCCATGGTGTCCGCGAGACCTTCACCGTCCGCAAGGTTTCCTTCGGCGTGGGCGTGGAGCGTACCTTCCCGGTACACTCCCCGATCATCGACCACATCGAGGTCGTGACCAAGGGCGACGTGCGCCGCGCCAAGCTGTACTACATGCGCAAGCGCCACGGCAAGGCAGCCCGCATCAAGGAGAAGCGCGACTTCGGCACCGCCAAGTAAAGTTGCCCACCGGCAACTTCTTGACCTAGGCAGTGCAGCACCTCTCTGGTTCCCCCGAAGCTTCGGGGGAACAACCAAGACGCCGGCCCGGACTTCCGGGCTGGCGTTTTGTGTTGGCCGTCGTGGCCTGCGCCGTGGTGCTCAGCGCCGTCGTGCGCGCCACGCTGCTGGACGTGTACTACATCCCGTCCGGGTCGATGGAGCCGCTGCTGGAGACCGGCGACCGTGTTTTGGTTTCCCGCACCGACTACCACTTCGGCGGGATCCGGCGGGGTGACCTGGTGGTCTTCGACGGGAGGGGCTCGTTCGCTCCCTTCAACAGCGGCAATTCCCCGTTCGTGGACGCCCTCCAGCAGGCCGGCCAGTGGCTCGGAATTGCCGGCAGCGACACCATCTACGTGAAACGCGTGATCGGCCTGCCGGGCGACTCCGTCGAATGCTGCGGCCCGGACGGGCGCCTGCTGGTCAACGGCGAACCGGTCCAGGAGGATTACCTCTTTCCCGGCGACGCGCCCAGCGAGATGGAGTTCTCCGTCCAGGTGCCCAAGGATAGATTGTGGTTAATGGGGGACCACCGGTCGGCCTCGGCCGATTCGCGGGCCCTCCTTGGCGCGCCGGGCGGCGGCATGGTCCCCGTCGAGCGCGTCATTGGCCGCCCGCTGAGCATCATCTGGCCGCTCGACCGGATGGCCGGGCTGGACCGGATACAGTTGGATGCCCAGCCAGCGGAGAATCGAGGATAGTGAGTATGGACCAGGACCCGAAGGACACTGGCGGGTACCAGCCGGATGCCTCCGGGCCGCGGAAGCGCGAACGCCAGAGCGAACGCAAGAGCGCCGGGCGGAACTCCCTGTTGTCGTGGCTGAAGGAGATCGCCACGATCGTCGCGGTCGCCGTCGTCCTTTCTTTCCTGATCAAGACTTTCCTCTTCCGCGCCTTCTTCATTCCGTCGACCTCCATGGAGGACACGCTGGAGGTGGACGACCGGATCTTCGTGAACCTGTTGGTCCCGCAGCCGTTCGAGCTCAGCCGCGGCGACGTGGTGGTTTTCCAGGACAAGCTCAGCTGGCTGCCTCCGAACGGCGTGGACGACGCCGGCAACTGGTTCCAGCAGATCCTCACCTTCGTCGGGCTGATGCCTGATGCGTCCCAGCAGCACCTGGTGAAGCGCGTCATTGGCCTTGGCGGCGACCAGGTGGTCTGTTGCGACGCCGATGGTCGCATCTCGGTCAACGGGGAGCCGCTGGACGAGGATCCCTACCTTGCGTCGGGCTCGGACAACACCCGGATTCCCTTCGATGTGACTGTGCCCGAGGGTAAAATCTGGGTCATGGGCGACAACCGGAACCATTCCGCGGACTCGCGCGAACATCAGGACGAGGCGTCGCAGGGCTTTGTGGACCTCGAGTCCGTCGAAGGCAAGGCCAGCGTCATCGCCTGGCCGCTGGACCGGCTGGGCTTCCTGGGCAATTATCCGGAAGTGTTCGACGGCGTCCCGGAACCGTCCGAGGCGTCCGGCACGGAGAAGCCGGCCATGGCCCGGCAGGACGAGACACAGTGACCGGCAGGGTTCCCACGCTGCGCTTTGAGCGGTCCTTCATCGAGGCCGGCCATCGGCTGGTCGCCGGTGCGGACGAAGTGGGCCGCGGAGCCCTGGCCGGACCGGTCAGTGTAGGGATGGTGGCCATCGACGCGACCTCGGCCAAACAGATCCGCGGCGTCCGCGACAGCAAGCTGCTCAGCCCGGCGGAGCGGGTGGCCCTGGTGCCCAAGATCCAGAAGTGGGCGACCGCCTACGGGGTGGGGCACGCCAGCGCGGCGGAAATCGATGCGCTGGGCCTGATGGCGGCCCTGCGGCTGGCCGGTGCCCGCGCCTGGGGCCAAGTGCTGGCCACCGCGCGCCCGGACATCGTGATCCTCGACGGCAACCACGACTGGCTGTCGGCCGGGGAACCGTCGCTCTTCGACGACGTCACGCAGCCCGGGTGCGACGCGCCGGTGCGGACCAGGATCAAGGCGGATCTGCAGTGCCTCAGCGTGGCGGCCGCCAGCGTGCTGGCCAAGGTGGAGCGCGACGCCATGATGACCGGCTACGCCTCCGATTATCCGGACTACGCCTGGGACATCAACAAGGGCTACGCCACTCCCGCGCACCGCGCCGCCCTGCAGGGCATCGGCCCCTCGGAGCTGCACCGCAGAAGCTGGCGGCTTACCCCCGAGCAACCGCTGATGCCCGCCGTCGAACTCGCGGAGTAAACGCCGCCGGGCAATCTGGGGCAGGATGGATACATGAGCGCCGAAGACCTTGAGAACTACGAGACCGACATGGAGCTGCAGCTCTACCGGGAGTACCGCGATGTCGCCGGCCTGTTCAGCTACGTCGTTGAAACCGAGCGCCGCTTCTACCTGGCCAACCACGTGGACCTGCAGGCGCGCTCTGCCGACGGCGAGGTCTACTTCGACCTGACCCTGCAGGACGCGTGGGTCTGGGACGTCTACCGTTCCGCCCGGTTCGTTAAATCCGTCCGCGTGATCACGTTCAAGGACGTCAACGTCGAGGAACTTGCCAAGAACGACGACCTCACCCTGCCCAAGGACGGGCTCGGCAGCTGACGGGCTACTGGCCGCCGACGCCGTCCAGGGTGATGTAGGTCTTCCGGACGGTCTCGTGGACGTCCCACGTGCCTTTCCAACCGGCGGGCATGACAACGGTGTCGCCGGCGCGCGCTTCCACCGGCGTCTGCCCCTCCGCGGTGATGGTTACCCGCCCGGTCAGGATCTGGCAAATCTCGTGGTAGCCGTCCCGCACCGCGGTGAACAGACCGGGGGAGCACTCCCAGACGCCCACGTTCAGGCTGTCCGCGCTCCAGACCTCCCGGGATGCCTCGTGCTGGCCCTCGGTGACCGCCGTGGGCTTGGGCGCGGGCGCTCCGAGCACGGCGTGGGGGGCCGAGGGGAGGTGGATGGTGTCGATGGACATGGTTGATCCTTTCTCAGGGATGATCCGCGCTGGTCGAGCAAGCCGTTGCTTCCGCTGCTCGACCAGCGGGAGGTACTTCAGGCGCGGCCGGAGATGAGGTCTGCGGTCTTGGCGATCGGGGATGTGGACGTGCGGCCGGAGTTTTCCGACTTGTCTGCGGCGTAGTACGCCGCGTACAGGGCTTGGACGGCAATCCAGCGCAGCGGTTCCACTTCCCATTTGCGCACCCGGCGGTTCACCCACGGCATGGTGGTCAGTTCGCTCTCCGAGCCCAGGACCAGGTCCCGCAGCGTCCGGCCGGCCAGGTTCGTCGCGGTCACGCCGGTGCCGACGTACCCACCGGCCCAGCCGATGCCGGTCTCCCGGTCCAGTCCGACGGTGGCCTTCCAGTCGCGCGGGACGCCCAGCACGCCGGCCCAGGCGTGGTCGATGCGTGCACCGCGGGCCGCCGGGAACATGTCATGCAGGATCGCGGCCAGGTTCTGGATGGTTTCGGGCTGGGTGGCCCCGTCCGTGTCGGTCTTGGAGCCAAACCGGTAGGGGACGCCGCGTCCGCCGAGCGCAATCCTGTTATCGGCCGTGCGCTGGGCGTACATGTAGGCATGCGCCATGTCGCCCACGGTGTCGAACTCATTCCACCCGATTGCGGCCCAGACGTCGTCGCCGAGGGGCTCGGTGGCGATCATCGACGAATTCATCGGCAGCCATTCGCGGTGCGACCCCTTCAGGTTCGCGGTGAAGCCCTCCGTCGCCCGCAGGATGTACTCGGCCTGGACATTACCTTTCTCCGTCCGCGCCAGACGGGGGCTGATCTCGGTGACGGTGGTGCCCTCGTAGATCCGCACCCCGAGTGCTTCCACCCGCTCCGCCAGGCCGCGGACCAGCTTGGACGGATGGATCCGGGCGCAGTGCGGCTGGTGAACGGCGCCGAGCGTGCCGGCGATCCGGACCCGCTCATTGCTTTCCGCCGCGCTCAGCAGGCGAACGCCCGCCTCGGGCCACTGGGCTTCGGCTGCGGCAAAGGCCTTGAGCCGTGCCAACTGGGCCGGGTTGCGGGCCACGTTCAGTTCCCCGCCCTTGCGGACACCGGCGTCGATGCCCTCCGCGCCGGCGACGGCGATGACCTCATCCACGGTCTCGTTCAGCAGCGTCTGGAACCGGCCCACCAGCGCACGGCCGTGCGCCTTGACGTACTGGCCGCGGCCGCCGGTGATGCTGTTGGTCAACCAGCCGCCGTTGCGGCCCGAGGCACCGAAGCCGGCAAAGCGGCTCTCGAGCACGACGACGTCCAGCTCCGGCCGGGCCTTCTTGAGGTAGTACGCCGTCCACAGCCCGGTGTAGCCGGCGCCGACGATGGCGACATCCGCCGTCGTGTCCCCGGCCAAGGCCGGCCGGGGTGCGGGCAGCCCGCCCTCGGCAAACCAGAAGGAGACATTGCCGTTGACCGTCGAGGCCGTCTCGGTGATTAGCTTTTTGCTCATGGTGTTGTTCCTAGGTCGTGGAGACGAGATCGGAGTCTTCGAGCAGCACGCCGTCCTGGGCGGACCAGTAGACAAAGGCATCGTCTCCGGGCTTCAGGCCGTTGCTTTCGGACAGCGGGGTGCGGACGATGCCGGTGGAACCGTCGGCCAGCTGCAGCTCGTATTTGTGGCCGGAGCCCAGATAGATGTTCTGGACCACCTTGACCGGGACGGTGACGGCCCCGCCGGGAGCTTCCTCCGCCTTCGGTGCGACGCGCAGCTGTTCGGGCCGCAGGACCAGGGCGCCCTTGCCGGAGACGCTCCGGCCCGCGGGGCCGCGGAGCCTGGCCCCGTGGAAGTCCATGGACCAATCCCGGCCGGATGTATCGACATCGGCACGGAAAATGGTGGACTCGCCCATAAACTGGGCCACGAACAGGCTGGCGGGGCGCTCGTAGAGCTCCGCGCTGGTACCGACCTGCTCGATCCTGCCGTTGTTAAAGATGGCGATGCGGTCGCTGAGGATCAGGGCTTCCTCTTGGTCATGGGTGACGAAGACGAAGGTGCGGCCGACTTCCTGGTGGATCCGCTTGATCTCCAGCTGCAGCTTCTCCCGCAGGTTCTTGTCCAGGGCGCCCAGCGGTTCATCCATGAGCAGCGCCCGGGGATTGAACACCATGGCGCGGGCGAAGGCGACGCGCTGCTGTTGGCCGCCGGAGAGTTCGCGCGGGTAGCGGTCCTCATAGCCGGACAGGCCGACGGTCTTCAACGCCTCGCCAATCAGCGTTTTCTGCTTGGACTTGGGGGTCTTGCGCTGCTGCAGCGGAAACGCGATGTTCTCCGCGACGCTCATGTGCGGGAACAGCGCGTAGTGCTGGAAGACGACGCCGAGCCCGCGCTTGTGCGCCGGCACGTTGTCCACGCGCTGGCCGTCGATTTCGATCGAGCCGCTGGTCAGGTCGGTGAAGCCGGCCACGAGATTCAGCGTGGTCGTCTTGCCGCTGCCGGACGGGCCCAGCAGCGTGATGAATTCACCGGGCTCGATGGTCAGCGACACGTCGTCCACCGCGGTGGATTTGGCATAGCGCTTGGTGACATTCTGGATCTCGATCCGGGTGCCGGCCCCGGTGAGCTTACTGGACACGTTTCCTCCTACGCATACTGAGCAGCCCGACGGCAATGATGATTGTCGTCAAGAGCATGATCATGGTTGCCGCGGCCGCGATGGTCGGGTCCGTGTCCCTGGTGACGGACGAATACATCTTGACGGGCAGCGTTTCCAAGTACGGACTTTTGATGAAGATGGACAACACGACCTCGTCGAACGAGGTCACGAAGGCGAAGAGTGCCCCCGAAACGACTCCGGGCAGAATGGCCGGCAAGATGACCCTCAAGAAGGTGTTCCACCGGTTCGCGCCCAGGCTTGCGGCCGCCGTCGCCAACCGCTGATCGAAACCGCTGAGGGCCGCCGTAACGGAGACGACCACGAACGGCACGGCCAGGACCGTATGGGCCAGCACGAAACCGGTCAAGGTGCCCAGCATCTGCAGCCGCAGGAAGATCGCGTAGATGCCGATGGCCAGGATGATCGCAGGCACCACAATCGGGGCCAGCAGCAGCGCCTGCACCGTCTTGGCGGCCCGGCGCCGCACAAAGTTTTGCAGGCCCATGGACGCCGCGGTGCCGATGACCGTCGCCGCGACGGCAACGATGACGCCGATCAAGATCGAATTGCCGAGGGCCGACATCCACGCCCGGTCGCTGAAGAAATTCTCATACCAGCGCAGCGACCAGCCCGACGGCGGGAAGCTCAGCGAGGCCTTGTCCGTAAAGCTCAGCGGAATCACGATCGACGTCGGCGCAATCAATATGACGGCCACCAGTCCCGCATAGACCAACAGCAGGGACCGGGTCAGCACGGAATGTTTCACAGCAGCCCTCCTTCGTCGCCGGCGGCACGTTTGCTCTTGCGCAGCAGCAGCGCCAGCAGGGCCAGCAGCAGCAGGGTGGCAACCAACAGGATGACGCCCAGTACGCTGCCGCGCCCCCACTGAAGCTGGCCATTGACCTGCACGTAGATGTATTGCGAGATCAGCATCTCGGACGGCGAGCCGAGCAGCGCCGGCGTGATGTAGAAGCCGAGCGCCTGGATGAAGACCAGCAGAGAGCCGGACACCACGCCGGGCATGGCCAGCGGCATGAAGATGCGGGTGAAGGAGACGAAGGGAACGGCGCCCAGGCTGCTGGAGGCCTGCATCAGCCGCAGGTCCACGTTCCGCATCGACGCATACAGCGGCAGCACCATGAAAGGCAGCAGCACCTGGACCATGCCGATCAGGACGCCGGTGGTGTTGCGGATCATTTCGAAGGGCCCCAGTCCCAGGAACCCGAGCATGCCGTTGATCAGGCCGTTGTCCTGCAGCAAGATGATCCACGCGAAGCTGCGGATCATCAGCGACGTCCAAAACGGTATGAGGACGATGACGACCAGTGCGGCGCGCACCTTCGGGCCGGAAATCACCATGAAGTACGCATACGGGTAGGCCAGCACCAGGCAGATGGCTGCGGACAGCAGTGCCACCCACAGCGTGCGGCCCAGGACGGCCCAATTCCCGGCGTTGGAGGCAAACCACTCGTAATTCTGCGGGCCGGGCACGGGGTCCGCTACGCTGCGCCACATTGCCTCTGCCAGCGGATAGGCGAACATGCCGACCATCAGCGCCAGCGCCGGCAGCAACAACAACAACGGGCTCAGCCGTGTGCGCCTGCCGGCCGCCGGCGCCGCACCCTCGCCATTCCCCGTCCGGCCAGCCGAGGCTGCCGGCCGGACGGGGTCTTTGACTGCATTGCTCATTAGGAGACCCAGGCCGTCCAGCGTTCCAGGGTCGAGGCGTAGTTCTCGCCCCACCAAGCGAAGTCGGAGACCAGGACCTTGTCGGCGATCTCCGGCTCGGTGATCAGGAACTTCTTGCCGTTCTCATTCACCGCCGGCTTGGCGTCCACGTGGACCGGGGAATACGACGTTTCCTCCGTGAGCTTCTCCTGCTGTTCCTTGCCCAACGCGTAGTTGATCAGGGCCATCGAGGCCTTCGGGTTCTTCGCGTTCGTGGGAACGGCGAGGACATCCATGACTACGACGCCGGTCTCCCAGACCGGCTCGAACGGGGCGCCGTTTTCCACGGCTCCGTAGGCGCGGCCGGACCAGACCAGGGCCATGTCCACTTCCTCGGCCTCAAGCATCTGCTGCGACTGGGCACCCGTGGTCCAGTACACGAGGCTGTCCTTGATAGTGTCCACCTTCTTCAGCGCCCGCTCGACATCGAGCGGGTACAGGTCTTCCTCGGCCACCCCGTCGGCGATCAGGGCGCCCTCCAGGAGGCCGCCTCCGACGTCGGCGCCCTGGACGGCCCGCTTGCCGGGGAACTTCTCGGTGTCAAAGAAATCGGCCCAGCTTTGCGGTGCGTTGCTGACCTTCTCGGTGTTGTACACCATGACCGTGGCGTACTGCATGGCCGGGACGTAGCAGTCGCTGGTCAGGCCCTCCGGGACGTTGGACTTGTCGATGATCGAGAAGTCCAGCTTCTGCAGGAGCTTCCCGCATTGCCCGGCCGCCCAGTTCGAATCGGTGTCGACGACGTCCCACGTGACGTTGTTCGACTCCACCTGTGCCTGGATTTTTGCGTACTCCATCGGCCCATCCGACAGGATGTTCGCCCCGGACTCCTCGGCGAACGGCGTCACTGCCGCCGCCATCTGTCCGTCCTGGTACAGCCCGCCGTACGAGGCAAAGGTCATGTTCAGGCCTTCCAAGGCGCCGGGCTTGACCGTGCCGGCCTCCGCAGGGCCGGTGCCCAGGTCGATCTCGGCGGAGGCGGCACTTCCCCCGCCGCCGCAGGCAGACAGGAGCAGGGCAACTGCTGCCGCCATGCCGACCGGCAAGACCCGCTTGCGGCGGGGTGTGGTAACTGCTGACATCATTTCTCCTCTTTCGTGTGGAACGCTGAGTGCGGAAACGCCGGCTGTCGAACTGCGGACCGGCTGCTTTAGATGGTTGGAGGGCTGATGATCCACATGACCTCGGATGTGCCGTGGGCCAGGTTCCGAAGGCCGTGCGGCGTGGACGAGAGGTATTCCACGCTGTCCCCGCCTTCCAGGACATGGGACTCTTCGGAGAGGCGGACCTCCACCCGTCCGGTCAGGCAGACGAGGACCTCCTGCGCATGTCCGTGCGCGTACAGCTCCTCGCCGGTCCCGCCGTGCACGTCGAGTTCGCCGGCGTAGACCTCCAGATTCCGCTGCGGCGAGCCGGTGAGCAGGTACTTGTTGAGGCCGTCGCCGGCATGGAAAACAGGCCGGTCGGCCTTGCGCAGTACCCGGCCCTCGGGCCTGGTGCCGTCGATCAGCTCCGCCGTCGTTGTTCCGAGGGCTTCCGCGATTTTCTTGAGTGTGGCGACGCTGGCGTTCGAGTGCGCGTTTTCCAGCTGGCTCAGGAACCCCGAGCTGACGCCGGTCAGCTGAGCCAGGCTGCGCAGCGAGATGCTCCGCAGTTCCCGGGCCGCACGAATGCGCTGGCCGATCGGCTGCTCGTTATCCGCTGTACCGCTCATCGAACACCTCCTTTAGTACTCCCTAACACGGTGATTTATGTCACTTATCACGGTGTTTAGTAGACCTTAGCCCGGGGGGCGCAGCCGAAACAAGCGTTTCACCGATCTTTTTGTGAGGAGCGTCTCGGTCGGTCCTCGGAAGCCTGTGGGCGTGCCCGTGGAAGATTCAACCGGCGAGGTCGGTGCCGAGCTGCAGGCGTGCCGCCGAGAGCAGCAGCGAGTTGATGTAGTCCGGCGTGATTTTCGGGTCTTTCGTGGCCACGGCCATGATCAGGCCGTCGATGAGTGCGACCAGGGTGTCCACTATCTGTTCCACCGGGATTGCGGGGGTGAAGCGGCCGGCGTCCGTGCCTTCGGCAATGGCTGCCCCCAGCGCCTGCCGCCACATAATGTTGGTGTGCAGCACCACGGGCTGCACCTCCCGGTGCCGGCTGGCGGCCGCGCAGGATTCAAGCCAGACGGTGCAGTGCTCCGGATCCGTGACCGCACCGGCGAGGAGCGCCCGGACCTTCGCGATGGGGTCCTCCTGCCGCTGCGCGGGCAGCTGCCATTCGGTCGCCCTGCGCTCACACGCGGCGACCAGCATTTCGCGGACCACGGTGTCCCGGCTGGGGAAGTAGTGCTGGATCATTCCGATGGAGATCCCGGCTTCCGTGGAGATGTCCCGCAGGCGGATCCCGTCAAATCCGCGGGCCGCCAGCAGGCGTTCCGCCGCTTCGAGGATGAGCTGGCGCCGCGGCTGATCCTCGATGGACAGTGCGGGGCCGGGGGCGGCAACGGGGCTCATGTTTCCCTTCGATGTGCTGTGATACGGTTCACAATAATTCATTATTAACGCTAAGGACAGCGCGCGGAGCGCCTCATCCATTGCGGCGCCGGACGACCGCATGGCGGGCCCGTGACCTGCCCTCAACTAAAGCGAGGAAATCCATGGACCGGCTCGTAGACCGCACCATCAGCGCGTCCGCTTTCACCCATGAAGCCCGCCAGCCGCTGCCCGCCCGGGCGCGCACCGTCGTCGTCGGCGGGGGAATCGTAGGGGCCAGCATCGCCTATCACCTGGCGGCGGCGGGGGAGACGGACGTCATCCTGCTCGAAGCCAACGTCCTGGGCAGCGGCACCACGTGGCACGCGGCAGGCCTGGTAACCGGCGGGAGGACCACGACGGCGATGACCAAGCTGGCAAGGTACGGCCTCGAGACCTACGGCGCGCTTGAAGAACGCTCCGGGCTCGACGTCTCGTTCCAGCAATCCGGCTCGGTGATGGTGGCGCGGACCGCAGGCCGGGTGGATGAAATGCACTACGCCTGCGACGTGGCCCGCCAGAACGGCACCGAGGCGGAGATCCTGGATGCGGCCGGCCTGGGCCGGCTGTGGCCGCTGGCCCGGACCGACGGCGTGCTCGGCGCGCTCTACCTGCCGGGCGATGGGCACATCAATCCCGGCTACGCGGCGCTGTCCTTCGCCAAACTCGCCCACGAGCTCGGCGCCGACCTCCGCGAAAACGTGTCTGTCACCGGCATTCGTCAAGTTCGGGGCCGGGTGACGGGGGTTGTCACGGATCAGGGGACCATAGAGAGCGAACGGGTGATCCTCGCCTGCGGGCTGTGGACGCGCGACCTGGCCGCGACCGCGGGAGCGCATGTGCCGCTGTACGCCGCCGAGCACGTGCACGTGAGGACCGAGGAGATCGACGGCGCCGTGCCCGAGCTGCCTGTCTTCCGGGACCTGGACAACAGCTACTACATCCGGCATGAGCTCGGGCGGCTGCTGGTCGGCGCCTTCGAGCCGGACGGGTTGCCGCGGCCGGTGAGCGAGATCGGCCGAGGCGGTTTCGCAGAGTTCGAGGCCGACTGGGAGCATTTCGCGGGAATCCGCAGCAAGGCCGAGGCGGCGGTGCCGGTACTGGCGCAGAGCCGTTACGACCGCTTCCTCAACGCCCCGGAAAGCTTCACTCCGGATTCCAACTTCGCGCTCGGGGAGACGTCCGAGGTGCGCAACCTCTTTGTTGCGGCCGGCTTCAACTCCCAGGGCATCATTTTCGCCCCCGGCGCCGGCCGGGAACTTGCCGAGTGGGTGATCTCCGGATCGCCCGGCTTCGACGCAGCCGCGGTGGACGTCCGGCGGTTCTCGCGGCACCAGAGCAACCGACGCTACCTTCATGCACGGACCCGGGAGGGGCTGGGACGCCTCTACGCCATGCACTGGCCGCAGCTGCAGCCGGCCACCGCCCGCAACGTCCGGCGCTCGCCGCTGCACTCCCGGCTCGCCGGGCTCGGCGCCTGTTTCGGGGAACTCAACGGCTGGGAACGGGCCAACTGGTATGGCGACCCCGGGACCGCGCCGGACTATGAATACAGCTACGGCCGGCAGAACTGGTTCGACCGCGTCGGCGAGGAGCACCGTGGCGCACGGGAAGGGGTGGTGCTGTTCGACCTGAGCTCCTTCGCGAAGATCGAAGTGGCGGGTCCGGACGCGCTGGAAGTCTGCCAGCGGGCCTGTACCGCGGACGTCGACGTCCGTGTCGACAAGGCCGTCTACACCCTGATGCTCAACGAGGCCGGGGGGATCGAACTGGACGGCACCGTGACCAGGCTCGGCACCGACAGGTTCCTCGTGGTGACGCCTGCCTTCAGCCAAGACAAGACACTGGGGTACCTGCGGCGGCTGGCGCAAGGCAAGGCGGCCGCGGTCTTCGATGCGACGGCCGGTCTGGCGACCATCGGGGTCATGGGGCCCAAGAGCCGGGAACTGCTCAGCCGCGTTTCGCCCGAGGACTGGTCGGATGCCGCCCAGCCCTACACCGAGGGGCGGACCGTGGAGGTTGCAGACGGTTTCGCCTACGCACTGCGGGTGAGCTTTGTCGGCGAACTCGGCTACGAGCTGTACCCGGGCGCGGACACAGCCGTCAATGTGTTCGACGCGTTGTGGGAGGCCGGCCAAGACCTCGGCGTACGGCTGGCCGGCTACCACGCCCTCGACTCATTGCGCAGCGAGAAGGGTTTTCGCCATCTGGGGCATGACATCGGGCCCGCCGACGACCCGTACTCCGCCGGACTCGGCTTCACCGTGGCGCTGGATAAGCCGGGCGGCTTCGTGGGCCGGGACGCGGTGGCGAAGCTGGACCCGGCGGCGCCCCCGTACCGGACCGTGTACGTGGCGCTGGACGACCCGGAGCCACTGTTCGTGCACGACGAGACCGTATTCTGCGACGGCGTGCCGGTGGGCCGCATGACCAGCGGTAGCTACGGCTACACGCTGGGACGCGCTGTTGGGCTTGCCTCAGTCGCCGGGGATGCGGACCTCTCCGGAACATTCACGGTCGAATGCAGGGGCCGGCTCGTCGAAGCCACGGTCTCACGGCGCCCGTTCTACGATCCGAAAGGGGAGCGGCTGCGCGGCTAGCAGCCGGCCTGCCGGTCGAGGCATGACCTGTTCGACCGGTTGTGCCGCGGTGTTCCGACCGCCCGGTCAGCGGCCCAGCGCGGTCGGAACGCCCCAGTCGGCGCTTTCCGCGGCCTCGAAGCGACCGAGCCGGTAGGGGCTGATGTCGGCCTCGGGCTGCTTGTCCTCGACCAGGTCGGCGACAATGATGCCCATCAGAGCCGAATACTTGAAGCCTTCGCCGGCATCCCCGCAGGCGACCACGACCCCGGGGAGCGGCGAATCCACGACGAACCTGCCGTCGGGGGTGTCGGTCCAAACGCAGACCTGTGCATCCAGCACATCAGGCTGCAGCGACAACATATCGCGGCGCACCCGTTCCCGGATGATGCCGGTGCGCACCTCGTCCGGGGATCTGTCCACGTCCCCCTCGATGTAGTGTCGCAGCGGACTGTCCAGGCCGACCTTGTAGCCTATGCCGGGGCTGCTCATCGCGTAGATGCCCGGCGCTTCGTCCGTGGGGCCGTCGAAGAAGCAGGGATAGTTGTCGGCGGCGCCCCGCCGATGTGCATTACCGAAGTGGACCACCTGCTCCAGGTACGGCCGAAGCGGCGCGGGCAAACCAAGCTGTGCGAGCAGGACGCCGCCCCCCGGGCCGGCCGCAATCACCAATACGTCCGCATCGACGCGCTTGCTGTCCGAGAGGGAAGCGCTGACAGTCCCTGCAGTTGCCGAAACCTCCGCCACCGTGGCCCCCTGCAGGAACGAGCCGCCCGCCGCGGAAAACAGCCGAAACTGGGTTTGCAGGCTCACATCGGCCAGGACCACGCCGGCGTCTTGCTGCCAGATGGCATCTCGGCCATCCGGCCTCAAGCCGGGCAGAAACTGTGCAACTTCGCTTGAGTCGACCTCCTCGAAGGGCACCTCTTCGGCGAGAAGGGTTGACCGCAGGCGCGGCAGCGACAACGTGTCGCGCCACAGCAGGCCCTTTTGGTGGTAAACGGGCTGCCCGGCCCTGCTCGAGAGCCGCTTCATGGCCTCAAGTCCCAACCTGGACAGCCGGACCCGACCGGGGTCCGGATCGGGAATGCGCCACATGCGGGTCGGTCCATAAGAGGATGACAGCGGGTTCGATACGCCGAAGCGGTCAATCAATGTGACGTGATGGCCCCGGCCGGCCAGCTCGGCCGCTGCCGGCAATCCCCACGCACCGGCTCCGACGACAGTTATCCGCACTGCGAGTCCTTCCTGTTCCCTGAACCGTTGCTGTCACGACCTCCGAGCATGTCGGCGGCCCGCACCAGACGACGCGCCTGCCGGCGCCTCGAGGCTGAGATAGAGCGCAGGCCAGGGTGTGCCGCGCATCACTTCTCCAGCGTAACTGAGGCTGCCGCCCTGTCCTGCACAGGCTGTCGCCTGGGGTGGGCTGTCCACATCCTGGGGTTTCGTGAAGATTCCTTCTGCTGCCCGCCACCAGGCTGGAGGGCATGAGAGCGAAAGACGAACTCGGCCGACGCGGTGAGGAAATGGCCGCGGCCTATCTTTCCGGCGCAGGCCAGCGGGTCATCGACCGGAACTGGCGCAGCCCGGACGGCGAACTGGACATCGTAGCCGTGGACGGGGCGTCCATCGTGGTCTCCGAGGTAAAGACCCGGCGCAGCACCGACTACGGCCACCCTTTCGAAGCCATCACCGATGCCAAGATCCGCCGTCTCCACTTCTTGGGACACCAGTGGCTGCGCGACCACGGCATGACCGGTACGGCGATGAGGGTGGACGCCGTCGCTGTGCTCTACGGACAGGGACGTTGGCCCGTGATCGAGCACATGAGGGACGTCGGCTAATGGGGCTCGGACGGACGTTCTCGGTAGCGCTGGTGGGCCTCAACGGACACATCGTGGAAGTCGAAGCGGACATCGGCCAAACCCTCCCGGCCTTCATTCTTCTGGGGCTGCCGGACGCTGCCCTGACCGAGGCCAAGGAACGGATCAAGGCCGCGGCGAAGAACGCGGGGGCTCCGCTCAGCAGGCGGAAGATTACCGTCAACCTTGTCCCCGCTTCGCTGCCCAAGAAGGGATCGGGTTTCGACCTGGCCATCCTGATGGCCTCGCTTCAGGCGGCGGGAGACGTTCGGTCCAGCGGCCGTACCGTTTTCCTGGCCGAAATGGGACTCGATGGGAGGCTCCGGCCGGTCAGGGGTGTACTGCCGGCGGTTATTGCGGCAGTCGAGGCCGGGTTTCCGCATGTTGTCGTAGCCGAAGCCAACGCCGCCGAGGCCGCGTTGGTGCCCGGGGCCCAGGTGCGCAGCTTCGGCAACCTCGTTGAGGTGTTGATGGCCTTCGGTGCCGACGCGGACAGGCTTAACATCGCCCCGCCGGAAAAACCTGCCCCGTCTGTCCCGGCCACGGCTCCTCCGGCGCCTGCCCCCGACCTGGCAGACGTGGCCGGGCAACATGAAGCCCGGACGGCGCTGGAAGTCGCAGCGGCGGGCGGCCATCATTTGCTGCTTGTCGGTCCGCCCGGTGCAGGCAAGACGATGCTCGCCGAACGTCTGCCGGGCATCCTACCCGATCTTCCCGACCACCATGCCATGGAGGTCACCGCCATCCACTCCCTGAGCGCCATGGCGGCCCCACTGACCGAGCTGGTGCGTCGGCCACCCTATGAGAGCCCGCACCATACGGCAACGGCCGTCTCCATCATCGGGGGCGGCTCCGGCATGCCCCGCCCTGGCGCGGCCTCGCTGGCACACCGCGGCGTGCTGTTCATGGACGAGGCGCCCGAATACGACCGACAAGTGCTCGATGCGTTGCGCCAGCCGTTGGAAAGCGGTCGGCTGGTGGTACACCGGGCGGCGGGCAGCGCGGCCTACCCGGCACGCTTCCAGCTCGTCATGGCGGCGAACCCCTGCCCGTGCGGGCTCTCCGGCGGCAAGGGTTTGGAATGCACCTGCACGCCCGACCAAAGGCGCCGCTACTTTGGCAAGCTCTCCAACCCGTTGACCGACCGCATCGATCTCCAGCTGACTCTGCCACGGCTGACGGTGGGGATGATGGCCACGGGCGCGCGCCGGGAGGACAGCGCGGCCGTCGCCGCCCGGGTGGTGGTGGCCCGGGCGGCACAGCGGGCGAGGCTGGAGCCGTGGGGCATCGGGTTGAACTCGGAGGTCAGCGGCGAATTGTTGAACGGAAAGCTGCGGCTTCCGGCCACTATCACCAGGGACCTGGATCGGGCCATGGAAAGCGGGGCGCTGACCGGCCGCGGCTACTCGCGTGTCCTGCGCGTGGCCTGGACGCTCTCCGACCTGTATGGCCTGGACCGACCGGACCGGGACTGCGTCAGCACAGCGCTGGCCTTCCGTCAACAGGTCAAGGCGGCGTGACCATGCCTTCCCCATCTGCGGCCACCGGCCAGGAGGAGATGACCAGAATGACGCAACTGCCGTCCACCGATGAACGCCTTGCGAGGGCGGCGTTGTCCCGGCTGATGGAACCGTCTGACTGGATCGGCCAGGCACTGGTCGCCGCGGCCGGCGCGCACGACGCCCTGAGAATAGCCACCGGCCAGATCAGCGCCGGGCATGCTTTGCAGGCCGAATTGCTGCGCGCCCTTGACCGCGAGCCCTCCGCCGGCAGCGCCCAGCCGCTAAGCGACGCCCTCGACCGATGGGCGCCGCGTATCAAGGACCTTGCGCCGGAACGCGACCTTGCCGTGATAGGCAGGCTCGGCGGCACCGTGCTCATCCCGGGAGACGCTGTGTGGCCGGCGGCGTTGGCGGATCTCGGGCTGGGCGAACCCGTCTGCCTCTGGGCGCGGGGAAGGTTCACGCACGGCATACCGGAGGTCCGGTCAACCGTGGCCGTAGTCGGCTCCCGCGACAGCACGAATTACGGCAACCAGGTAACCGGCGACATCAGCAGCGGGCTCGCGCAGCGCGGCTATTGCGTGATTTCCGGCGGGGCCTACGGGATCGACGCGCAGGCGCACCGGTCGGCCCTGGCGGCGGAGACCGAACATGTCGCCACCATGGCGGTCATGGCCGGGGGCCTGGACCGGTACTACCCGGCCGGAAATGAAGACCTGCTCCGTGCCATCGCCAGCCGGGGGATCCTGCTGGCGGAAGTGCCGCCGGGCGCAGCACCAACCCGTTGGAGATTCCTGCAAAGAAACAGAATCATCGCAGCCATGGCCACCGCGACCATCGTCGTGGAAGCACGCTGGCGCTCCGGGGCACTGAACACCGCCCATCACGCCGCAGGTCTTGGCCGCGGCGTGGGCGCAGTACCCGGATCCGTCTACAGCGCGAACTCCGCCGGTACCCACCGGCTGCTGCGCGACGGAAGCGCGACGGCCGTTACGGACGCCGCAGAAGCGGCCGAACTTGCGGGCCCGCTGGGAACAGTGGAGCCCGGCGCCCAAGAGGTGCTCGCGGACCACGACGGACTGAGTGTGGACACCCTCCTGCTGCTGGACGCCCTGCCGGTTCGCCGGGGAAGCACCGTAGACAAGCTCGCCACCGTCGCGGGAATCCCGGTCCGCACCGTCCTTGCGGGACTCGGACGGTTGGAAGCGGCGGGATTGGCCGTCCAGGATGGCACCGGCTGGCGCCGCAGGCGCAAGGAATGAGGCGGACAAGGGGAAGGAGGCCACGGCAATTCAGCCCCCTTCCCGTGCGCCTCCTTGAGTTCGGCGGTCCGGGCCAGCAAAGTGAGGGGATGAGCTCTGCAGACCAACCCGAACCGCAGGGCACCGAGTCGCTCCCGCAGGCCTTCGGCGCGGCCGTGGAAGGCTTCGCCCGCTATCTGAAGGCCGAACGCGCGCGCTCGGAACACACCATCCGCGCCTACGTGACCGACGTCCTGCACCTGCTCGGATACGCAGCGGAAACCGGCGCCAAGGAGCTGCCCGACATTACCCTCGGGACCCTGCGGTCCTGGCTGGGCGCGATGAACGAAGCGGGCATGGCCAGATCCACCCTGGCGCGGCGCACAGCCACCGCCCGCACGTTCATGGGCTGGGCGCTGCGGGAGGAGCTCATCGACACCGACTCGTCGCTCCGCCTGAAGGCGCCCAAACGCAACAGCTCGCTGCCCACCGTGCTTCGCCCGGCCCAGGTCGACGAGCTGTTCCGAACGCTCGCCGAGGCAGCCGCGGATGGGGAGCCGATGCCGCTGCGGGACCGGGCGATGATCGAGCTGCTCTATGCCACCGGCGTCCGCGTCAGCGAGCTCGCAGGCCTGGACATCGACGAAGTGGACAGCGAACGCCGGACCATCCGCGTGCTCGGCAAGGGCAACAAGGAGCGCACCGTCCCGTTCGGCCTGCCTGCCGCCGTCGCCATGGACGACTGGCTGCGCCGAGGCCGCCCCAGGCTCGCCATCGCGGAAAGCGGTCCGGCACTGTTCCTGGGCCAACGCGGCAGGCGGGTAGACCCGCGCCAGGTGCGCTCGGTCGCCGCGAGGCTCTTCGGCCTGCTGGGCGACACCTCGGCCACCGGGCCGCACGCCCTCCGGCACAGCGCCGCCACCCACCTGTTGGATGGGGGCGCGGACCTGCGGGCCGTCCAGGAGATCCTGGGCCACAGCACCTTGGCCACCACCCAGCTCTACACCCACGTCTCCGTGGACCGGCTGCGCCGCAGCTACCAGCAGGCGCACCCGCGGGCCTGATCGCGAAAACGGCAGCGGCGGTCGGGACCAAGCCATCTACCCGGAACGCGGCAGGCGAGGGCCCCGAAGCACCCTATACTGGCGGAATCGGCGACACGCCATAACACATCGGTAGTTACACTGGCGCAATTCCTTGCCGTACGGCACAATGAGGAACGAAGCGTCGGAAACAGCAGTACTGACAAGTTCCATCCGTTGACAGGCTGAAGGTCGTTGGGGAAGACGTACCTACAGCAAATGGAGGATGGGATGTCTGTTGTGATGACGCGTGGAGTGCTGTTTGTGCATTCAGCACCTTCGGCGCTGTGCCCTCATATCGAGTGGGCCGTCGGATCCGTCGTGGACAAGCGAACGGATCTCGAGTGGACCCCTCAGCCCGCCGCGCCCGGAATGTACCGGGCTGAGCTGTCGTGGGTCGGGGCGCAGGGGACCGGTGCCATGCTGGCTTCCGCCCTGCGCGGCTGGGCCCACCTGCGCTATGAAGTCGCCGAAGAGCCGAGCGCCGGGGTGGACGGCGGCCGCTGGTCGCACACGCCCGAACTCGGCATTTTCCACGCGATGACCGACGTCCACGGAAATATCATGGTGAGCGAGGACCGCATCCGCTACGCCTACGAAGCCGGTGCCGGCGATCCAGCAGCGGTCTACCACGAATTGTCCCTCGCCCTGGGCGAGGCCTGGGACGAAGAGCTCGAGCCCTTCCGCCACGCCGCCGAAGGCGCACCGGTACGCTGGCTGCATCAGGTCGGATAAAGCCCCGCAACGCCCCCGCAACACCGCATCCTCCATCCACGCAAAAGGGAGGGCGACCGGTAATAACCGGCTGCCCTCCCTTTCGTGCTGCCCGGAGGCAGGCACATGGTGAACGGTGAACTGCTAGACGTTGCGGAACACGACGACGGCGTTGTGGCCGCCGAACCCGAAGGAGTTGTTCAATGCGACGATGTCGCCCTGGGGCAGGTCGCGGGCGGAGGTGACCACGTCCAGCGGGATCTCCGGATCCTGGTTTTCCAGGTTGATCGTGGCCGGAGCGCGGCGTTCGTAGACAGCCATCACGGTCATGACGGACTCCACGGCACCTGACGCGCCGAGCAGGTGGCCGGTCTGCGACTTGGTCGCGGAGACGGCAACGTTGCCGACGTGGTCTCCGAGCGCGGCCTTCAGGGCGGTGTATTCCGGCTTGTCGCCAACAGGGGTGGACGTGGCGTGGGCGTTCACGTGCACCACGTCGGTTGCTTGTGCCCGGGCATCGAACAGTGCGGCCTTCAGCGCACGGGTGGCGCCAAGTCCTTCGGGATCCGGGGCGGTGATGTGGTAGGCATCGGCGGTGACGCCGGAGCCGGCAAGTTCGGCATAGATGCGGGCGCCGCGGGCCAGGGCGTGTTCCTCGGCCTCGAGCACCAGGGCACCGGCGCCTTCGCCCATCACGAAGCCGTCCCGGTCCAGGTCGTACGGACGCGAGGCACGCTCGGGGTCGTCGTTGCGCCTGGACAGGGCCTGCATCGCGCTGAACGCGGCGATGGGCATGGGGTGGATCGCGGCCTCGGCTCCGCCGGTCATGACCACGTCGGCCTTGCCGGCGCGAATCAGGTCGATGCCCAGTGACATGGCTTCAGTGCCGGACGCGCAGGCGGAGACCGGGGTGTGGGCGCCGGCGCGGGCACCCAGATCCATGCTGACGGCGGCGGCAGGGCCGTTCGGCATCAGCATCGGTACGGTCATCGGCAGCACCCGCCGCGGCCCGCGGTCGCGCAGGGTGTCCCACGCGTCCAGCAGCGTCCACACGCCGCCGATGCCGGTGGCGAAAGCTACGGCCAGGCGGTCGTGGTCCACCTCTTCGATGCCGGAGTCTTTCCAGGCCTCACGGGCCGCCACGACGGCGAACTGGGTGGAGGGGTCCATCCGCTTGGCTTCGACCCGGGTCAATACTTCGTCCGGGCGGTTGCTGGCCTGGGCGGCGAACGTCACCGGCAGTTCGTACTGGGCCACCCAATCATCTTCGAGGGTATGGGCCCCGGAAACGCCCTTGAGGGCATTCCGCCACATCGTGGGGACGTCGCCGCCGATCGGGGTGGTGGCGCCGAGGCCGGTGATGACTACTTTGCGTGCCATTGATTCATTCTCTCAATAGTGATTGGGCAATAAATCCAGTGCGGCGGCCGGACCGGGGGTCACCCGCCGGCCGCCGATCCCGGGAGGCCCGGGCGACGCGAAACTAAGCCTGGGCGTTCACGATGAAGTTGACGGCGTCACCGACGGTCTTGAGGTTCTTGACCTCTTCGTCCGGGATGCGCACGCCGAACTTCTCCTCGGCGTTGACCACGATGGTCATCATCGAGATGGAATCGATGTCCAGGTCATCGGTGAAGGACTTGTCCAGCTCAACAGCCTCCGGGGCCAGGCCGGTCTCTTCGTTGACGATCTCGGCCAGACCGGCCAGGATTTCTTCGTTGCTAGCCATGGTGGCTCCTTTTCTTGTGCTGCCGGACGGTGTCCGGACGGGTTGTCAAACCGCGGTCTGCGGCCTGGTTCTGGTTGGAATGTGGGGGAGGCCCGACTACCGGAAGGCAGTCTACGGCAGGACGATGACCTGCGCGCCGAACACCAGTCCGGCGCCGAAGCCGATCTGCAGGGCGAATCCGCCGGAGAGCCCGGGGTTCTCCTGCAACAGGCGGTGCGTGGCCAAGGGGATCGACGCAGCCGAGGTGTTGCCGGCATCGGCGATGTCGCGGGCCACAACCACGCTCTCGGGCAGCTTCAGCTGCTTGACCATCTCGTCGATGATGCGCATGTTCGCCTGGTGCGGCACGAACGCGGCGAGGTCTTCCGGCTGGAGGCCGGCCGCCTCCAGCGCCTGCTTGGCCACCTTGGCCATTTCCCAGACCGCCCAGCGGAACACGGACGGGCCGTCCTGGCGCAGCGTGGGCCAGAGCTTGTGGTCATTCTCATCGAAGGTGTCCGAGACGGCCGAGAGCGAGCCGGCGGCCTCTGCGGCCAGCGAGAGCTCGCGGACGTGGTTGAGCGAGTGGGTCATGCTGATGGTGTCCCACTTGCTGCCGTCGGAGCCCCAGACCGGCTTGCTGATGCCCGGCGTGTCGGACGGGCCCACGATGACGGCGCCGGCGCCGTCGCCCAGCAGGAAGGAGATCGTCCGCTCGGTGTTGTCGATGACGTCGGACAGCTTTTCCGCCCCGACCACCAGCACGTAGTCGGCGGTGCCGGAGCGCACCAGGGCATCGGCTTGGGCGATGCCGTAGCAGTACCCGGCGCAGGCAGCGGAGATGTCGAAGGCGGGAGCCGGGGTGGCGCCTATCCGGTCGGCCAGGGCAGCGGCGGCCGACGGCGTGGCGTAGGGATGGGAGACGGTGGAGACGAGGACGGCACCGAGCTGGTCGCCGGTGATGCCGGCCTGTGCCATCGCTTCCTTGGCGGCGCCTTCGGCCATGTCCAGCACGGACGTGTTGGCGTCCGCCCGGTGGCGGGTGACGATCCCGGTCCGCTGGCGGATCCATTCGTCGGAGGAGTCGATCCACTGGCAAACGTCGTCGTTGGTGACGATGACGTCGGGACGGTACGCTCCGATTCCGAGGATGCGCGTGAAGTCGCGTAGCGGGGTCTGCTGGATGACGGGTGTGCTCACTGCTCGGATTCTCCAGACGTGCTGTTCATGACGGGGGTCTGTTCGGTGTGCTCGGCGATGAATGCCCGGGCTGCTTCCAGGTCTTCCGGCGACTTCAGGGCCATGGTCGCCACGCCCTTCATGCCGCGTTTGGCCAGTCCGGCCAGGGTGCCGGCCGGCGGCAGTTCCAGCAGCCCGGTGACACCGACGGACACCAGCTTCTCCATGCACTTGTCCCAGCGCACCGGACGCGAAACCTGGGCGATCAGGCTGTCCAGGTTCTCATCGCCGCCGAAGACGGGTTCGCCGTCGTAGTTGGAGAGCAGGGTCAGCGACGGCAGGGCCGGCTTCAGCTGGGGACGCAGGGTTTCCAGGGCGCTGACCGCGGGAGCCATGTGTTCGGTGTGGAAGGCGCCGGCGACCTTCAGCGGGATCACCCGTGCCTTGGCCGGCGGATTCGCGGCGAACGCCTGCAGCTGCTCGAGCGTGCCGGCGGCCACCGTCTGGCCGCCGCCGTTGGCGTTGGCCGGGGTGAGTCCGGCCGCTTCGATCGCGGCGAGCACCTCGTCCGGGTCGCCGCCGAGCACGGCACTCATGCCGGTCGGGGTCTGCGCCGCGGCACGCGCCATAGCGTTGGCCCGCTCGCGCACGAAGTTCATCGCATCGTTCTCGGTCAGCGCGCCGGCAATGGCGGAGGCCGTAACCTCACCCACCGAGTGGCCGGCGACGACGGCGGACAGGTCGAGGGGCTCATCGGCGGTGAGGGCGCGGGCGGCCAGCAGGCCCGCGGCCACGATCAGCGGCTGGGCGACGGCGGTGTCCTTGATGGTCTCCTCATCCGACACGGTGCCGTGCGTGAGAAGGTCCAGCTGGGCGATGTCGCTGAGCAGTCCGAGGTGTTCGGGCACACCGGGGACCTCGAGCCAGGGATTGAGGAATCCGGGCGTTTGGGAACCCTGGCCCGGGCAGACTATTGCAAGCACGTATTCAAGCTTTCCAAAGAGGAGGCGGTTTCCACGGTGTTTCGGCACACGAAGCTCGCCGAACCGCTTTGTAGGAAGTCTACAAGGTGCCGCAACTACTGCCGAGCCGCCGCGCGGTCCTTCGGGCTCCGCGCGGGAGCCACGAGGCGTCCCACGCCGAGGGCGGTCTGGAGCACGAAGGCCTCCCGCGGCAGCAGCGGATCCCAGCCGGTCACGTCGCATACCCGGCGCAGCCGGTAGCGCACCGTGTTGGCGTGGACGAAGAGTTCCCGTGCCGTGGCTTCCAGCGAATGCCCCAAAGACAGGTAGCTGGAGAGCGTTTCGACCAGCCCATTGCCGGCATTGAGCAGCGGCACGTAGATGTACTTGTAGAGGTCGCGGCGCGCGGCGTCGTCGCCGGACATCACCCGTTCGGGCCACAGGTCGTTGGCCGCGACGGGACGCGGTGCGGCCGGCCAGGCCCTGGCCGCGTTGAGCCCGGCGAAGGCGGCCTGGGCCGAGGTGCTGGCATCCACCAGCGAGCGGGCTTCCGGGCCGTAGACCACCGGCCCGGGTCCGAAGAGCTCGGCCAGCCGCACGAAGGCGGTGTCCTGGTCCGACAGGCCGCCGAGCACCAGGATCAGCCGCTCGCCCTGGATGCCCACCAGCGTGTCCGCGGCGTAGCGTGAGCTGGCGCGGCGCAGCTCGGTCACGAAGCTGGGGCCCGGTTCACCGGGGGAGCCGCCCACCATCACCGTGATGGGGCCGGTGGTCTTCCAGCCGACCGCGGCGATCCGGGAACGCAGCGCGTCGGAGCTTTCGCCGCGCAGGATCGCGTCCACGACGAGCGCCTCAAGGCGGGTGTCCCACGAGCCGCGGGTCTCGGCGGCGCGGGCGTACACGTCCGCGGCAGCGAAGGCGACCTCGCGCGAATAGCGCAGCACCGCTTCGCGCAGCTGGGCCTCGTCGCTTTCGCCGGCAAGGTCCGGCACTTCGTCTTCCACGGCTTCGACTACCACGCGGATCAGCTGCAGGGCGCGCTGCAGGCTGATGGAACGGGTCAGCTCGGTGGGGGCGGTGCCGAAGACATCGTTCATCACCCAGGCCGGGGACGTGGGGCGTTCGTACCACGTCACGAAGGACGCGATGCCCTTCTGCGCCACCAGGCCCAGCGCGGAGCGTTCGTCCGGCCGCAGCCCGCGGTACCAGGGCAGGTCTGAATCCAGCCGCTTCAGAGTCACCGTCGCCAGCGCACCGATCTTGGTCCGCAGCCGTTCCAGCGTTGCCGGGTTGCCGGTGGCCGCCCGATCGCCCTTCCGTCCGGCCCCGGCGCGGCCCCCGCCGGCGGCTGATGCCGACGACGGCGCCTGCCGTGCCGTGGTTTTCTTGGCGGCCGTCGTGCCCGGTGGGGCAGCCGTCTTGGCGGGGTCGGTCCGGGCGTGGGGCATGCAACGAGCATACGCACTTGCCCGGGCAAGCTCCATTCCGTCTTTTGTGTGGTTCCTACTAAAACAGGCGGCGGACCCGGCCGGAAAAGGCCTGATCCGCCGCCTGTCTGGTGGCGCGCTTGCCGCGGTTAGGAGTCGCCGCCGGCGTTGCCCGAGGTGCCCGCGTTGACGTCCATCAGGCGGTACTTTTCGAACGCATCCCGGGGCACATTCTGGTCGATCTCGCCGCGGCGGGCCAGCATCTGCAGGGCCCGGACCACGATCGAGTGGCTGTCGATCTTGAAGAAGCGCCGGGCCGCGGCCCGGGTGTCGGAGAACCCGAAGCCGTCGGCGCCCAGGGTCGCGAACTCGTTGGGCAGGTACTGCCGGATCTGGTCCGGTACGGCGGCCATGTAGTCGCTGACCGCCACGATCGGGCCGGTCGCACCTTCGAGCTGCTGGGCCACAAAGGGCTTGCGCGGCTCGGAGCCGGGGTTCAGGAACGCCTCCTCCTCGGCAGCCAGGCCGTCGCGGCGCAGTTCGTTCCAGCTGGTCACCGACCAGACATCGGCGGAGACGCCCCAGTCATCGGCCAGCAACTGCTGGGCTTCCAGCGCCCACGGCACGGCCACGCCGGAGGCCAGCAGCTGGGTGCGCGGCCCGTCGACCTTGGCCGGAGCCAGCAGGTAGATCCCCTTCACCAGGCCCTCGACGTCCAGTTCCTCCGGTTCGGCGGGCTGGACGATCGGCTCGTTGTAGACGGTCAGGTAGTACATCACGTTGGGATCCGGGTGGTTCCCGCCGTACATGCGATCCAGGCCGGCGCGGATGATGTGCCCGATCTCGTACCCGTAGGCCGGGTCGTAGGTGACGACCGCCGGGTTGGTGGAGGCCAGGACCGGGGAGTGCCCGTCCGCGTGCTGCAGGCCCTCGCCGGTCAGGGTGGTCCGTCCCGCGGTTGCGCCGATCACGAAGCCGCGGGCCATCTGGTCGGCGGCGGCCCAGAAGAAGTCGCCGGTGCGCTGGAAGCCGAACATCGAGTAGAAGATGTAAATCGGCACCAACGGCTCGCCGTGGGTGGCGTAGGAGGTGCCGACGGCGGTGAAAGCGGCGGTGGAGCCGGATTCGTTGATGCCGGTGTGCAGGATCTGGCCCTGCGGAGACTCCTTGTACGCCAGGACCAGGTCGCGGTCCACGGAGAGGTAGTTCTGGCCCTTGGGGTTGTAGATCTTCGCCGTCGGGAAGAACGAGTCCATGCCGAAGGTCCGCGCCTCGTCCGGAATGATCGGGACCACGCGGGCGCCGAATTCCTTGTCCCGCATCAGGTCCTTCAGCAGGCGCACGAAGGCCATGGTGGTGGCCGCCTGCTGTTTCCCGGAGCCGCGCTTGGCGACCTCGTAGGCTTTGTCCTCGGGCAGGTGGAGCTGCTGGTGCGCGGTCCGGCGTTCCGGCACGGCGCCGCCGAGCGCTTCGCGGCGCTCCATCATGTACTTGATCTCCGGGGTGTCCGGCCCCGGCCTGTAGTACGGCGGCCGGTACGGATCGGCTTCGAGCTGCTCGTCCGAGATCGGGATGCGCAGGTGGTCGCGGAAGTCCTTCAGGTCCTGCAGCGTCAGCTTCTTCATCTGGTGGGTCGCGTTGCGGCCCTCGAAGTGCGTGCCCAGGCCGTAGCCCTTGACCGTCTGGGCGAGGACCACCGTGGGCTTGCCCTTGAACTCGGTGGCGGCCCGGTAGGCGGCGTAGACCTTGTGGTAGTCGTGGCCGCCGCGCTTGAGGTTCCAGATTTGCTCGTCGGTCATGTCCGCGACCATTTCCTTGGTCTGCGGGGTCTTGCCGAAGAAGTGCTCGCGGACGAACCCGCCGGATTCGGCCTTATAGGTCTGGTAGTCGCCGTCGAGGGTGGAGTTCATGATGTCCACCAGCGCGCCGTCCTGGTCCTTGGCGAGCAGTTCGTCCCACTCACGGCCCCAGGTCACCTTGATGACATGCCAGCCGGCGCCGCGGAAGAAGGCCTCGAGTTCCTGCATGATCTTGCCGTTGCCGCGCACCGGCCCGTCGAGGCGCTGCAGGTTGCAGTTGATCACGAAGGTGAGGTTGTCCAGCTTTTCGTTGGCTGCCAACTGCAGGAAGCCGCGCGACTCCGGTTCGTCCATCTCGCCGTCGCCCAGGAACGCCCAGACATGCTGGTCGGAGGTGTCCTTGATCCCGCGGTTCTGCAGGTAGCGGTTCAGCTGCGCCTGGTAGATGGCGTTGGCCGGGCCGATACCCATGGAAACGGTCGGGAATTCCCAGAACTCGGGCATGGAGCGCGGGTGCGGGTAGGAGGGCAGGGCGTGGCCCTCGCGGGACTTCTCCTGCCGGAAACCGTCCAAATCCTCCTCGGTGAGCCGGCCTTCGAGGAAGGCGCGCGCATACATGCCGGGGGAGGCGTGGCCCTGGAAGAAGACCTGGTCGCCGCCGCCGGGGTGGTCCTTGCCGCGGAAGAAATGGTTGAAGCCCACTTCATAGAGGGTGGCTGCGCCGGCGTACGTGGAGATATGTCCGCCCACGCCGATGTCCGGGCGCTGTGCCCGGTGCACCAGCATGGCGGCGTTCCAGCGCATCCAGGCGCGGTAGCGGCGCTCGATCTCCTCGTCGCCCGGGAACTCCGGCTCCTGGTCGACCGGAATGGTGTTCACGTAGTCCGTGGTGGTCACCATCGGCACGCCGACGCTCTGCGCACCCGCACGCTGCAGGATGGAGCGGACAATAAACTGGGCCCGTTCGGTGCCCTGGCTCTCCACCAGACCGTCGAAGGACTCAATCCATTCGGCGGTTTCTTCGGGATCGCGATCCGACAGCTGGCTTGTCAGCCCGCTCAGGATGTGCGAGGTATCTTCTCCTGCGCTCACGTCCAACCTCTCATACGTGCAGATTGTGTCTGCGCCTTACGTGGCATAGCGACCCGGCGCATGGTCCGGCCGGGAGATATTCTTCAGTGCCACTCTAACTGTTCAGGGCATTACAACGCAGCCGGAGCCGCCCGTGCCAGTTGTTACGACGACGGCGGAGGCCGCGCCGCCGTCACCCGGGAAAGGCGCACCGCCGCCGCTCCCGGCAGGCACACGCCGTCGCCCCTTAAGAAGAGGCGTAAAGAGGCCCAGCGGCGCGGCAAAAATCCGCAGCGGCTTGCGGGTGGCTTGAAGCGACGGCGATTAGGGTGTTGGCTTGTAACTAGCAACACGCCCATCCTCATCGGTGAGGCGAATCAGATACGTTCCATACAGGAGGAGCACAGTGGGCGAGGCCGAAGCCGCCGCGGTAGAGAATGTGGCAGGCAATTTGGGTTTCAAAGACGGGGACCTGATCCAGGAATTCGGCTATGACGAGGACGTGGACTTCGATCTGCGTGACGACATCGAGGACCTCACCGGCTCCGAACTGCTCACCGAGGACGACCACGACGTGGTTGACGCGGTGATCCTGTGGTGGCGCGACGGCGACGGCGACCTGGTGGACGCGCTGGTCGACACGCAGACAACCCTCGGGCCGGGCGGAGTGGTCTGGGTGCTGACGCCGAAGTCCGGCCGGGACGGCTACGTGCCGCCGGCCGACGTCCAGGAAGCGGCGCCGACTGCCGGCCTGCACGTGACCACTTCCGCCGGCGTATCCGGCGATTGGGCTGCCACCCGGCTGGTCAGCAAGCGGACCAACAAGTGACCGCGGACGCACCCCGGACAGGGCTGCCCGCACCCGACTTCGAGCTGGCCAACCAGTTCGGCGAACCCATCAGGCTCTCTGCCCTGCGCGGCCAGAACGTCGTGCTGGTGTTCTACCCGTTCGCCTTCTCCGGCATCTGCACCGGCGAGCTGTGCGAGCTGCGCGACGACCTGGGACTTTTCCGCAGCGAGAATGCCCGCGTCCTGGCCGTCTCGGTTGACCATAAGTTCGCCCTGCGGGCGTTTGCGGAGCAGGAGGGCTACGAGTTCGACCTGCTGGCCGACTTCTGGCCGCACGGCGACGTCGCCAAGGCCTACGGCGTGTTCGACGACGACTCCGGCATGGCCCTGCGCGGCACCTTCATCATCGACGCCGAAGGCACCCTGCGGCACGTGATCCGCAATCCGCGCAGCCAGGCACGCGACATCCAGGAATACCACCGCGTGCTGAAAGAGCTCTAACCTGCCATGGAGTTGCTGCGGCCGGCGCTCGAGATCCTGGCTGGACGCCGTCTGGCCGTGTTGACCGGCGCGGGCCTCAGCACCGATTCAGGCATCCCGGACTACCGCGGCCCCACCTCCGTTCCGCGCACTCCGATGACGTACCAGCAGTTCGTGGGCGACGAGGACCTGCGCCGCCGGTACTGGGCGCGCAACCACATCGGCTGGCGGCACATGCACCACGCCGCGCCCAATCCCGGCCACTACGCCCTGGCAGCGATGGAGGAGAACGGCCTGCTCAGCGGCCTGATCACGCAAAACGTGGACCGGCTGCATGAGGACGCCGGCAGCGTGAACGTCATCGACCTGCATGGGCGTTTCGACCGCGTGATCTGCCTGAACTGCGGGGACGTGACCAGCCGCTCCTCGCTGGCGGTGCGGCTGGAGGAACTCAATCCCGCCTACGCCGCCACCGGAGACGCCGGCGACGTCGCTCCCGACGCCGACGCCGAGGTCGCCGATACCAACCGCTTCGTCGTGGCCGACTGCCTGGTCTGCGGCGGCATGCTCAAGCCGGACTTCGTCTACTTCGGCGAGAATGTCCCCAAGGACCGGGTGGCGGCGGCCTACGCCATGGTGGACGACGGCGAGGCGCTGCTGGTCGCCGGGTCCTCGCTGAGCGTGATGAGCGGCCTGCGGTTCGTCCGGCACGCCTCCAAACAGGGCAAACCCGTGGTGATCATCAACCGCGGGGCCACCCGCGGCGACGAACTGGCCGACCTGAAGCTGGAAACGGGCGTCTCCGAAGCCCTCGGCCACCTGGCGGCGGAGTTGCCGGGCCGGCTCCCGAAACCGGCCTGAGACGCGGCCAAAAGGACTTGCAGGGCCCTTCCGGGCGCCGACCGATCCGCGTGAGGGGGGTCTCAGGTTACAGGTTGCATCGTGTTTATTCGCACGAAAATTCGGTTGGCGTTCACGCCGGTTTTTCCGGTAGAGTGAATCCTCGTGATGTTGCGGCGGATAACGCTCCGCGGTCCCGCTTTCGACATTACAACGGGTCTTTAGCTCAGCTGGTAGAGCGCCACGTTTACACCGTGGATGTCATCGGTTCGATCCCGGTAGGACCCACCGGGCAAACCCCGCACTGTCAGGCAATCAGCCTGGGAGCGCGGGGTTTTTTCGTTCCCAGGCCCCGCCGGACGCGGGGACCCGAATCTCTTGATTCCTGAGCGAATCTTGGGGTTCAGCAGGGGGCTGCCGGTGTAACGTGGGGCTCCCGGTGACCGCTGCATGGGGGCAGGGGGAGCCGGATGGATGAGGTAAACGGCCCCGCCCGCTGTTGGGGGATGGGCGGGGCTGTTCCTCAGAACCGCAGGGTGCCCGATGAAGTATCCGTCCGCGTGCAGCATCCGCCGGCGTCGTGACCCGGTCCCGTGAATCCAGGCGTCACCAAAGCACCCGTGTCTGCCGCAGCCCCCCGCACCAGACACGCCGTCCCGCCCCGCTTCCGCGTGGTCTCTCCGGCACAGCGGGAAGGAATTGCCCACCACATTCGTCGGTCGCGACGATCCCCGTCCCCGGAATTGCAGTCGGTTCACAGCTCCAAAGGGAAAGGCACTGTCCCGTGAGGGACAGTGCCTTTCGGGGCAGCCGTTAGATGGGGGATCAACGGAACTGCCAGGGGATAGGCGGTGCAGCAACCAGGAGATGGGGGCTCCCGGGCGTTCAATGCCACCGCCAAGCCACAGTCTGCCATGACCCGTGGGCATTTCTCAACCACCCTGATTGAACTGTTAAACGTGTCTGTCATTATCAGCAAATCCGGGCCAAAATGCGGCGACAGCCCTACCATTCACGCCCCATTGAACGGTGCTGTCGGGCCTCAATTGCGCCGATCTTATGCCAAGACAAAGCCGCTGCTGCGTCATGCAATAACGGTTAAGCAACGTGGCTTGCCAACCCTCCACAACCGGCCTCCGGTCTGCAACGCTGTACCGATCATGCTGGTTTTCGTGAGGGGCAACAATGGAGAAGTTCTGCCGGAGTGCAGGCCGCACTTTCATCCCTGTGCACACCGCCTCGGCGCGGCGCTGTGCCTGCTGCGGCACGCACCGCCGGCCGTGGTCGGAGGATGCAGGCCGGATGTCCGGGCGGGACCTGCTGGATGAAATCGACCTGCCCGCGGCAACGCCTCGTTCCTTGACTCCCCGCCCGGATCCCGGCGCGGACGCCTCCGCCGGCGTGGGTTTCCCCGCCGAGGACGACGCGGACGATGACGAAATCGACACCTGGCTGCGCTTCCGCCCCTCGACTGCCGCCAGCGAATGAGTCATACCTAACGTCTGCCCGCTTAGCCGGTGCCGCCGGTCGGGATTAGGCTTGATGAGGAACCTCGGCCCGCTCGGGCTGTTCGCTGACGTCCCTGACCGCGGGGACCGCACACATGGAGACTCAATGAGCGCACACATCGGTGTGACAGGTCTGGCCGTCATGGGCGCCAACCTGGCACGGAACTTCGCCCGCAACGGCTACACGGTCGCCCTGCACAACCGCTCGTTGGAAAAGACGGACGCCCTGCTGTCCGCCCACGGCGACGAGGGCGAATTCATCCGCACCGAGTCGCTGCAGGAGCTGGTGGACAACCTGCAGAAGCCCCGCCGCGTGCTCATCATGGTCAAGGCCGGCAAGCCGGTCGATTCGGTCATCGAGCAACTGGTGCCGTTGTTGGAAGAGGGCGACATCGTCATCGATGCCGGCAACTCGCACTACGAGGACACCCGGCGCCGGGAGGCCGCCCTGGCGGAGAAGGGACTGCACTTCGTGGGCATCGGCGTCTCCGGCGGCGAGGAGGGCGCACTCCTGGGCCCGTCCATCATGCCCGGCGGCTCCCGCCAGTCCTACGACTCACTCGGCCCCATGCTTGAAAAGATCTCAGCCAAGTACGACGGCGAACCCTGCTGCAGCTGGGTGGGCACCGATGGCGCGGGCCACTTCGTAAAGATGGTGCACAACGGCATCGAATACGCGGACATGCAGGTGATCGGCGAGGCCTACGACCTGCTCCGCACCGGTGCAGGCCTGGAACCGCAGCAACAGGCCGAGATCTTCACCGCCTGGAACAAGACCGAGCTGTCGTCCTTCCTGATCGAGATCACCGCCGAGGTGCTTGCCCACACCGACGCCAAGACCGGCAAGCCGTTCGTCGACGTCGTGGTGGACTCGGCCGGACAGAAGGGCACCGGCCGCTGGACCGTTGTCTCCGCGCTGGAACTGGGATCGCCGGTCTCGGGCATCGCCGAGTCGGTATTCGCGCGCGGCCTTTCCTCGCAGCGCGGCCAGCGGGCGATCGCCCAGGATGTGCTGGCAGGGCACGAAGAGGACGTCACGGTGCCGCAGGGCTTCGTCGAGGACGTCCGCCAGGCGCTGTTTGCCTCCAAGCTGGTCAGCTACGCCCAGGGCATCGACATGCTCGGTTCCGCCGCCGGCGAGTACGGCTGGGACCTGAAGCTGGACGAGATCGCCTCGCTCTGGCGCGCCGGCTGCATTATCCGCGCCGAACTGCTGGACGACATCATGAAGGCCTACGCCGGCGACTCCAAGCCGGAAAACCTGCTCTTCGCCCCTGCCTTCGCCGAAGCGATTGGCGCGGCCGTGCCGGCCTGGCGCCGCGTCGTGGCCACCGCCGTCCAGCTGGGCATCCCGGTGCCGGTGTTTTCCTCCTCGCTGGCCTACTACGACGGCCTCCGCCGCAAGCGCCTGCCGGCCGCCCTAACCCAGGGCCTGCGCGACCTCTTCGGCGCCCACACCTACGGCCGGACGGACGCGGAAGGCTCCTTCCACACCCTGTGGAGCGGCGACAAGTCCGAGGTCTCCGCCGTCGACACGCACTGAACACCCCAGCAGTTCCGACTCGGGAAGCTCTGAGCGTGGTGAGGGCCGGGCTGCATACAGTAGCCCGGCCCTCCTGATCTGCGTGTACTGGGCAGGTTACTCTGTCCAGATAAGAATGTCGGCAAGCCGAAGCAAGGTCAGAGGTCGGCCATCGGGAGTCCTCTGGCTCTCAGCGATTGGAACCAACCACTCAGCGTTGTCCCGAATATCCTGCCAGAGCGCAGCGCGTACCTTGGCAGCATTAGTGACTCCATAGAACCTGCGGACGCGTGAGTCGATGAGGGGCACGATGTGAGGTCGACGCCTGTGCAGCACCTTCGAAACAGTCACCGCCGTCCACCCTTTGACGTGGCCAGTAGCCTCATTCGCGGCCGCCAGACTTCTTACGGCTTCCTCCAACGCATCGACGCTCTCGTACGATTCGAAGGGCTTTTGGTCCTTAAGATCGATGAGCGCCTTATCCAGTGTCGTGCGAAGCTGCTGCGCCGGACCATCACCTTCGGCGTAGAGCGGAAGAACGTCCCGCCAGCCCAGCCTCAGGCTCAGCAGATTGGCCATCAGGACATCCGACGGTGCCAGCAAAGCGTCCTGGTCATCGTGCCATAGACGGTCGTACGTTGAGAAAGCGAAGTTCCCAGCCGGGTCGGTGTACTTAGCCAGTTTCTCTTCGGCTGTTGATCTATGGTCAGACAACGATTGCGCGGTCATTAGTGACCTCCTGTCAAACGGCTGTGTCAGAAGTGCTGCGTGAATCTGCCGAAGCACCTGCTGAACCTGTCGGCATCACTATCGGCTGAATGACATATCTTGTTCGGTCTTTTGTTCCATGGTCGCCTGGAAGACAAGTATGGGCTGCTTTGTTGACGCTGCCGTCAGCCTGTCGCAGCTAACGACTCGCCATTTCAGCAGCAACTCCGACGCGACGTGCCCATTGGCCACATACGTCGTCGCTACATCGGCTGGGAAGGTTCGGGAATGAAAATGGCCCCGGGACAACCGATGCGGCTGCCCCGGGGCCATCGGGTGATGCTTCACCCGACGCTGAGAGTTTGGTTAGCGCTTAGAGGGGCGGTAACCGGCAGCAATGGCCGCGCTGTGGCTAGCGAAGCACTCCTCCGGATTAGTGCGGTTGTAAAATGCCCCGCCCGGCACGTGATAGATGCCAGAGCTGGCGTTGCCCTTGATTGGGTAGTCCGAAGGGCAGCCCCATCCGTTGCCGGAAACACTGCTGGGCTTCATGCCGGCCTTGATAGTCAGCCACTGGGCCTTGGTGGCGGTGCGGGTGTATGTCGACTTCGGCAGGCGGTACTTCACCGTCGTGGAGACTTTATACTTGCCGGCCCGCAAGGAGACCGACTGCTTGTTCTTAGCTACGGTCTTGCTGCCGGCTTTCACAGTCAGCGTCTTGGACACGACTTTCACGCCCTTGGCAGACGAAACATTCGGCTTGATGGTCGCCGTGCCGTTATAGGGAGCCTTCTTGCCCGCAATGGTCTTCAGCGCCACTGCAGTGCGTACCACGAGCTTTTGTGTCTTCGAGGTGGTCTTAACCTTCGAGTAGACCCGCTGACCGTCCTCTACCGTGTAGGTTTTGTACTTCACGGTCGTAGCCACCGAGTAGGTCCCGGCCTTGAGCTTTGCGCTCTTCTTGTTCTTGAGCACCGTCTTGTTGCCTTGCTTGACCGTGATCGTCTTGGCTGACACGGAGACCCAGCCAGTCGCAGCAACTGCGGGCTTCACCGTGGCAGTGCCCCTGACTGGAGCAACAGGACTGGCGATGTTCTCGATCGCCACACTCGTCTCGGGCGCAGGCGTCGGGACCGTCGCAGGAATGGCGGTACCCGTGACCGCTGAAACGGCCTGGACCGGAGCCGCAGTTGCGGCAGTGACGGAGCCTAGAAAGAGCGAGGCAGCGGCTGCAAACACAGCGGCGCCACGCACGTAAGGTGCGAGTTTCAATTTCCCCAACTTTCCCGGGCGGAGCCCGGACCAAAATGATTACAGGTTAATCGTACGAGCAAATTTCTCAGGCATTGGCCAATTTGCCCAGAGTCATCGTCCACCAGAGGCTGTCCTGCAGCCGATTGCATGGGATCTGGTCGCTCCGCGGCGGCGAGAATGAGAGATGGGTTGTTGCAGAATCGCAACAACCCATCTCGTGTGAGTCATGTTGGAGGGAGATCGTTCCCAAAAAGTTCTGATTATGGATTTTTCATCAAGGGCATAGTGATGGGTGTTTCTTTAAAATCCCTGGACGTACTCAACGGATCCGTCGTACCAATCGGTAATGCGCCAGACGCCGCCCTTGACGGCAGCGGTCGGGACATCGGCAAACACGACTCCGTAGCCGATGGAGGAATCAACGTCTATCCTCGGGGGAAGCAGTGGCCCCATGTCGAGATAGGAATCTATTACCGTGTACCCGGAGTCGTTGTAGATGTTCCCGTCCCCACCGATGTATTCCACGACGATCCGGTCGGCGGGGTCCAGAATCGAGTCGCTGCTGTTGCCCAGGAACAGGTCTACATAAAGATCGACTTTTCCTGGTTCTGTATCACTTGGATACTGACCTGGTTCGATGAAAACCATGTTCCAGTCAGGCAATGTGAATATCTTGTCGATAGCGAAGGGGTCTTGCCTCGTTGATCGCACAAACAGCACCGTTTCAGCAGACGTGGCTTTTCCGGCTTTGTTCGTTACTACGACCCGGTAGCTATCCAGTTCGTTCTTCGACCGTGCGGTAAATGTGTAGTTGGCGCTTGTTGCTCCCGAAATTCTCTTCCAAGAGACCCTGCCGTCGGTTCCTTCGACCTCTCGTTCCCATGCGTAGGACAGGGATCCGCCCGTGGCCTGGCTCTTGATAGTGACGGAGTTCCCCGTGGTGGTCTGAATTGAACGCGGGATCTTCGCCGTCGGTTTAACGACGGTCGTGACCTTCACGCTGTTGGAAGTCGCTTTTCCGGCCTTGTTGCCCGCTATGGCCCGGTACTCAAATACTGACTGCCCGGAGGGAGCTGTGAAGGAGTGGGTCG
The DNA here is from genome assembly GCF_059092625.1 of Arthrobacter sp. Y3221114. Lineage (NCBI taxonomy): Bacteria > Bacillati > Actinomycetota > Actinomycetes > Micrococcales > Micrococcaceae > Arthrobacter > Arthrobacter sp. Y3221114. The sequence goes on along the minus strand of NZ_JBNHHW010000001.1, from coordinate 690,109 downwards.
ACTTGGTGGCCCTGGAAATGTTCACCCATTTGGATCCTGTCTTACGCTGCCACTGGTATGACATGGCTCCGCCGCTCGCTTTGACCGAAAGTGTCACCTTCGATTGGGCAGGAGCGGTCACGTTCTTGGGCTGAGTTGTGATCCTAGGTGAAGTGACAACGGTGAGCGTGGCGCTCCTCGAAGTGATTTTTGAGCGCGAGTTGGAGACGAGGACGCGGTACTGTGCTCCATTAAGGCTTGTCGTGGCCTTGACCTTGAAAGTGTGGGTTTTGGCAGAAGAGCCGGTGGCTTTGACCCAGTTGTTGGACTTAGGTTTCTTGACCTGCCATTGATACCTGAGTTTGCCGCCGACTGCCTTGACTTTGAAGCTATGCGTTTTGCCGCTGGCCACGGTTGAGGACTTTGGGGCACCCGTGATCGTTGCCTTCGCGACTGCCGTGGATACCGCTGTCGTCGAAGTGACGGTAACGGCAACTGGGTTCGCCTGAGCCGGAGCGAGTCCTAGTGATGCAGTGAATAAAAGAGCGGCCATTGAAACCGTAACGGCGCGCTGAAGTAGCCTTTTCAAGGATTTTCCCCCAACAGGAATGAAAACAGAGCAGACGGAAGAGAAAGCTCCTCATCAGGTTGAGGAGTTATCCGAATAATACCTAATCATTAGGCGTAAGCAGTCAACGGCGTCATCGGGGCGCGAGAAACCCGGACAGACAGCGAGAGGCCCCTCTGCTCCATGCAGAGGGGCCTCTTAGGCTTGATGGTCGAGCTAATCGGTCGACTGTGACGAGGTGCTACAGCAACTCAGCGCGCAGTGCCGCCGCCGATTTGGGGGAAAGCAGGCCGGGCGGTACGTCGAATACGGTGACGGCGCCGAACCGGCCCTGCTGGTGCAGGCGGTGCACGGCCCGGGCGTAGGCCACCAGGACGCTGGCGGTGAACTCCGGGTTGCTCTCCAGCGTGAGCCCGTACTCGATGACCTGTGCGTGTTCGTCACTGGTGTTGCCGCTGCGGATGGTCATCCCGCCGTGCGGCATGGCGCTGTGGTCGCGGGCCAGTTCTTCAGCCGAAATGAAATGGACCTCAGTATCGTACTGGTCAAAGTAGTGCGGCATGGTCACGATGGCCTCGCGGACTGCGTCGGCGTCAGCGCCGTCTGCCAGCACGACGAAGCATTCACGGGTGTGCTTCTGCCGCGTTTCCAGTTGCGGGCGGCTGCCGTCGCGCACCTGCTCGATGGCGGCTTCCGATGGCGAGGTGTACTGCACGCCGGCTGCGACACCGGGTACCCGGCGGACGGCGTCGGAGTGCCCCTGGCTCAGTCCGCGGCCCCAGAAGGTGTAGGTGTCGCCGTCGGGCAGGAGGGCTTCGCCATAAACCCGGTTGATGGAAAACATGCCCGGGTCCCACCCGGCGGAAATCAGCGCCGTCTTGCTGGAGGCCCGCGCCGGCGCGTCAACGGCGTCGAAGTATTCCGGGATGCGGGCGTGCGTGTCGAAGCTGTCCACCGTGTTGAAGCGCGCCGCCATGACCGGTCCCTGCTGCGGGAGGTCCTCCTTGGAACCGCCGCACAGGATCAGCACGTCGATGCTGTCTTCGTGGGCGGGGAGGTCGTCCATCGCGTACACGGCAGTCTCCTTGCGCAGCGTGGCAAGGTCTGCGGGGGACCGGCGGGTGAAGACCCCAACCAGTTCCATGTCGCGGTTTTTGGCTACCGCGGCCTCCACGCCGCGGCCCAGGTTTCCGTAGCCGGCTATGCCGATGCGGATCGATTCACCCACGGCTTGTCCTCTCGTCCAGGTTCAACGTTTATCAGGCAGCAGTGGACGTTAGATCCACATCGCCGGGTCGATGTATTCGGCCGGGTCGACGGCGGGTTTCGTTTCGCGCTGCGGGTCGCGGTGCCGGAAGGTGGCCGGGATGCCGGTGATGATGGATTCCGGCGGAGCGTCCTTGACCACCACGGCGTTGGCGCCGACGGCGCTGTCCGCGCCGATGACCACGGGGCCGAGCACTTTGGCGCCGGCACCGATGACCACCCGGTCGCCAATGGTGGGGTGGCGCTTGACCTTGTCCAGCGAGCGGCCGCCGAGCGTGACGCCGTGGTAGAGCATCACGTCGTCGCCGATTTCGGCGGTCTCGCCGATCACCACGCCCATGCCGTGGTCAATGAAGAACCGGCGGCCGATGGTCGCGCCGGGATGGATCTCGATGCCGGTCAGGAAGCGTCCCGCCTGCGAGATCAGCCGGGCCGGCAGCCGTAGGGACGGGTTGGCCCACATCCTGTGGGTCAGCCGGTGGATCCAGATGGCGTGCAGCCCGGAGTAGGCCAGGAAATTCTCCACGCGGCCCCGGGCCGCCGGGTCGTGCGACCGGGCGGCCTCGAGGTCTTCACGCAGTCGCGCTAGGAAACCCATGTGCTCTTTCTGATTGAACAGCGCCGCTCGGCGGCGAGGAAGCTGGTTAGCCGCGGATGTCGTCGTACAGGATCGTGGAAATGTAGCGCTCACCGAAGTCGGGCACCACGGCCACGATCAGCTTACCGGCGTTCTCCGGGCGCTTCGCCACTTCCAGCGCCGCCCAGACGGCCGCACCCGAGGAGATGCCGCCGAGGATGCCTTCCTTAATGCCCAGGTCGCGGGCAACGGCGACGGACGCCGAGGTCGGCGCGTCGAGCACCTCGTCGTAAACGCTGGTGTTCAGTACCTCCGGCACAAAGTTGGCGCCCAGGCCCTGGATCTTGTGCGGGCCGGGGTTGCCGCCGGTGAGGATGGGGGAGTCTTCCGGCTCGACGGCGATGATCTGGACGCCGGGCTTGCGCTCCTTCAGCAGGCCGCCGGCGCCGGTGATGGTGCCGCCGGTGCCGATGCCGGCCACCAGGATGTCGACCTGGCCATCGGTGTCGGCCCAGATTTCCTCGCCGGTGGTGGTGCGGTGGATCAGCGGGTTGGCCTCATTGGCGAACTGCTGGGCCCAGATGGAGTTCTCGGTGTGGGCCACGATCTCCTTGGCCTTTTCGACCGCGCCGCGCATCCCCTCGGAACCGGGGGTCAGCACGATTTCGGCGCCAAAGGCGCGCAGCATGACCCGGCGCTCCGTGGACATGGTCTCCGGCATGGTCAGGATCACCTTGTAGCCGCGGGCTGCACCGACCATGGCCAGCGCGATGCCGGTGTTGCCGGAGGTGCCCTCCACGATGGTCCCGCCGGGCTTCAGCGCACCGGCCTTTTCGGCGGCGTCGACGATGGCCACGCCAATCCTGTCCTTGACCGAGTTGGCGGGGTTGTAGAACTCCAGCTTCACGGCAACCTGGGCCTCCAGGCCCTCGGTGAGCCGGTTCAGACGCACCAGCGGGGTGCGCCCCACAACCTGGGTGACGTCGTCGTAAATCGGGGCCATGTTTTCCTGCCTTCTGGCCGTTGGGCCGTTACAGATGGGAGTAACAAAACTTCTTCCACACTAGTCAGCGCGGCGAGCCGTGAGCTAAGCGGTGAGCCATTCGGCGTAATATTTTCGAGCCTTGGCCAGCTTGGGATTGATGATCACCTGGCAGTAGCCGGCGTCGGGATGCTTGGCGTAGAAGTTTTGGTGGTATTCCTCTGCCGGGTAGAACTCGGGCAGCCGCACAACCTCGGTCACGACGGGGTCTTGCCAGTCCGCCTGCACGCGCTCGATGGCGGCTTCGAAGGTCTGCTTCTGTTCGTCGTCGACGTAGAACATTGACGAGCGATACTGCGTCCCGACGTCGTAGCCCTGACGGTTCAGTGTAGTGGGGTTGTGTGAGGCGAAGAACATCCCCAGGATGACGTCTTCGGGCACCACCGTTTCGTCGAACGTCACGGCGACCACCTCTGCGTGTCCGGTCGTTCCGGAGCAAACCGCCTCGTAGGAGGGGTTTTTCATGTGGCCGCCGGTGTAGCCGGAAACCACCTCCGTGACACCGCGCGTCCTGTTGTAGACCGCGTCCAGGCACCAAAAGCAGCCTCCGCCAAGCACAAAAGTCTTCATGGCTTAACAATGTCACGGACCCCTCGAATGTTCCCGGGCCGCGAACGCGGGCGGCGGCTGGTGGGCGGACCACCGCGGATGGGGTAGAAAAGGATTCATGGTCGACGACGAACAGCTCCGCACAGGGGATGCCGAAGCCCCCGAGGGAACCAGAGCCCCCGAGGGAACCAGAGCCCCCGAGGGAACCAATGCCTCCGAGGGAACCGAAGGAACCGGGAAAACCGAAACCGCAGAGGAAACCGAAGCCGCCGGGGGAACCGAAACCTCCGTGCAGGACGAAGCGCGGCCGAAGACGCCGGTCCTGGGCGATGTGCTGCTGGCCATCGAGGAGCTCTGGCCCGAATCACTGGCCGAGCAATGGGACGCTGTGGGCCCCGTCGTCGGCAGGCCCTCGGCCGAAGTGCAGAAGATCATGTTTGCCGTGGACCCGACAACCGACGTGATCGCCGAGGCCATCGAGTGGGGTGCCGACCTGCTGCTCACGCACCACCCGCTGCTGCTGAAGCCGGTCAATTCGGTCGCAACCACCAGCTTCAAGGGAGACGCCGTGCACCGGCTGATCGAAAGCGGCTGCGCCTTGGTCACGGTTCACACCAACGCGGACAGCGCCGTCGGCGGCGTTTCGGATGTGCTGGCCGATGCGCTCGGGCTGCGGGATGTGCGGCCGCTGTCGCCCGCGGACAACGGTTTGCCGGAAGAAGGCATCGGACGGGTGGGGGAGCTGGCCGAAGCCAAGACACTGGGCGAGTTCGCCGAGCAGGTGTTTAGCATCCTGCCCGCGGTCGCCGGCGGAGTGAAGGTGGCCGGCGACCGCAACGGGATCATCCGCAGCGTGGCCGTGTGCGGCGGTGCAGGGGACTCGCTGTTCGACCAGGTCCGGGCCTCGCGGGCGGACGTTTATGTCACGGCCGACCTGCGCCACCACCCGGCGTCCGAAGCACGCGAAGGAGCCGTGGACGGCCGGCCGTACCTCATCGACGTCTCGCATTTCGGCAGCGAGTGGCTGTGGCTGACGCCCGCGTCGGTGGCGCTGGACAATGTGCTGGCCGACCAGGGCTACACGGTGGAAGTGAAGGTCAGCGTCACCAACACCGATCCCTGGGATTTCGTCCTGACGCCAGGGTAGCAGCGCTTCGTCAGGACTGTAGGCTAGGACGAGGCTGAACCGCAGCGGTTCCGCAGCGTTTTGAAAGGACGTACATGGCGAAGGCACCGGCTTCCGAGCAACTGAGGCTGCTCGACCTGCAGGCACTGGACGGCAAGCTCACCCAACTGAGCCGCCGCGCTGCAGCCACCGCCAAGAACGCCGACATTGACGCGCTGGTGGAGAAGCTGGCCGCCGCCGACTCGTCGCTGGTCGCCCTTAACACAGAGATAGCGGACACCGAACGCGAGTTGAAGCGCGCCGAAGGCGACGTCGAAACCGTCCAGTCGCGGATCGAACGCGACCAGAAACGCCTGGACAGCGGAGCGGGTTCGCCCAAGGACCTGACCGCGCTGCAGCACGAACTGGTGTCGCTGAATAAGCGCCGCGGCGACTTGGAAGACGTGGAGCTGGAAGTGATGGAGCGACTCGAGGGGCTCCGCACCCGCCAGGCCGAACACCAGCAGGCCAACGACCAGCTGCGCGAAGAACTGTCCGGCCTGGAGCGTGCCCGCGACGACGAGCTCGCCGGCATCGAAAGCGAACGTGCCGCCGCCGCCGCGGAACGCCAGGAAGTGGCCGGCAGCTTCGAGGCGTCCCTGCTGGCCGTCTACGAAAAGACCCTTGCGCATCGCGGCATCGGCGCCGCCCGGCTGTTCCACGGCAAGTCCGAGGGCTCCGGCATGCAGCTCAGCCCTGGCGACTTGGCCGACATCCGCAAGGCCGCCCCGGACGATATCGTCTTCTGTCCCGACTCCGGTTGCATCCTGATCCGCTCGGAGGAGTGGGGCAACTAGCCACTGGCAACGCTCCACTCGTTCCAGAGGCCAGCTCCTACAGCATAAGAACGGTTCCGGCGGGGAAATCCTGAGGGTAGAACGATGCGCGGGCCGGGACGTCCTTCCCAAGAAGGCGGGCGGCGGTCCCGCACTCAGGGACGGTCGGGCACTTTTTGTTCAGGGTTGCATCACCCTGTTCGCAGGGCGCCGGATGGAGTGCTGAAGCGAGGACACGGTGCCTCCAGTAGTGTCGCGCCAGCAGTGCCATTGCCCCATGTCACCGATGGATTGCACGCGTTCGCGGACACGCCCAATGTAGCGTTCAGGGCGCTGCGGAAGGCGTAGGCCGGGCTAGTCAGCGCACGATCAGCCGGGCCAGCCTCCGCTTGATCTTCTGCCTGAGTGCCGGCGGCGCGAGGTAGACAATCCCGCTCCGGAACGACGCCGGTCCGGGTACGGTGTCGTGCATTGTGGCGGTTGTGCCGGCGGCGTCGGCGTGCCGGATCTGTACGGTTTTGCCGGCCGGGAGGGTGTAGAGCCCTCCGGCGCTGCTGAGGCTGATGGCGACTTCGTACGTTCCCGGCGGCAGCGCCGAGATGTCGACGCCGGTGCCCTTGGGGGTGCCGAAGTGGGCCCCGGAGTAGTCGCTGAGCGCGTCGCCGAAGATGTCCGCGTTCCCGCGGAAGCCCCCGGCGGCCAGGGGGAAGGCGTGGGTGCCGGCTGGCCCGTGCAGCACGAGGTAGTAGCGGGCGGCTTCATTGTGAGGGATTTCCACACCGCGCACTGCGTAGTCCCCGTCCAGATGCACCCGGGGCCCTCGCGCCCAGCTGGTGCGCAGCCGGAAGTACGCCTGCGCCGGAGCGGTACCGAGCACGGGCCGTACATCCAGCACGGCGCCGCCGGGCCGCGTCCGGAAGCGGTACAGCCGCCCGTCCAGTTGTGATTCGGCCGCCAGCGGTGTGCCCGAGGCCAGCGGCAGCTCCGCGTCCCGGCCAGCGACCGCCAGCCGCAGCCACACCTCGTACGTCCCCGACGGCAGCCCTCCCAGATCGATGCCGAGTTTATCCGCGGACGTGAACTTCGCCCGTTTGTAGTCGCAGGCCGCTTCCTCGTAGTACCTGAAGGAGATCGCCGGATCGCTGTCCCCGGCCAGGGCGTACTCACGTCGGATCGCATTGCCGGACAGAATCAGCGTGACGGCCAGCGAAGAGCGGCGCTGGATGGCGTGTCCGCGCAGGAATCCCACGCCTTCCGGGAAGAGGGTGGCACCCCGAAGCCGCACGCCGGTAAGGCTCGCAACGGCGTCGCCCGCCTTCCGCTGCCGCGACAGCACCTCGTGGCGTAGCCGCGCCGGCATCCGGCTGCCGTTGCGGACCGTGCCGAACCGCGGCGGGGTGTTGTCGGCCACGGCGGCCATGATGGCGAGCATCAGGGGCAGGTTGTAGCGGATTTCCCCGGCATGGTCCCAGACTAGGTCCGAGTCGGTCTCGATGTAGTTGAAGTTTGGGTACTTGGCGAACAGGGGTAGCGCGCAGCCGGTCTGAGCGGCATGGGACTGGTCTTGCAGGGAACTGAAGAGGTAGATGTTTTTGCCTGTGCCTTGGTCTGCCGCCACGGCGTCCGGAATCAGCGCGTCGAGCACTTCCTGCTCCCGGTCCCCGCCGTCCCCGGTCATGTGCGCAAAAGTCTTGGGTCGGTTCCGGCGGGTGTGCGTGCCGACGTAGATCTGCGGTGCGCAGGCGATGATATTGCGGAAGTTGTACTTGATCCCGTAATACAGGGCCGGGAAGCCGCCCTTGGAGACTCCCGCCAGCGTGCATTCGTCACGGCTCAGGCCCAGCCGCAGCAGCTCCGCGTCGATCAGCGCCATCACTGCATCCTCGACGGCAAAATCCATGTCACGGCACAGCGTGTAGGCGGGATGCGGCCCGAACTTGTCCTTTATCCACAGCCAGTTGGCCTGGTTTTCCTGGGTGGACTGACCGTCGAAGTCGTAGGTGTCACGCGGGCGGAGTCCCGTGAACATGACGATCAGGTGGCGTCGGTCCTGCTTGGCATCGCGCGTCTTGTATTCCACCAGGACGCCGTTGTGGAGGAAGTCCTGTTCGCGTTGGGGCATGCCTGCGAAGCTACTGCGCCCGGGTGAACGCTGGGGAAACCCCCGACCACGGCGGTGCGGAGCCGGTTACCTGCGCCGGGCCAGCCTCCGCTTGATCTTCTGCCTGAGTGCCGGCGGCGCGAGGCGGACAATTCCGCTCCGGAACGACGCCGGTCCGGGTACGGTGTCGTGCATCGTGGCGGTTGTGCCGGCGGCGTCGGCGTGCCGGATCTGTACGGTTTTGCCGGCCGGGAGGGTGTAGAGCCCTCCGGCGCTGCTGAGGCTGATGGCGACTTCGTACGTTCCCGGCGGCAGCGCCGAGATGTCGACGCCGGTGCCCTTGGGGGTGCCGAAGTGGGCCCCGGAGTAGTCGCTGAGCGCGTCGCCGAAGACGTCCGCGTTCCCGCGGAAGCCCCCGGCGGCGAGGGGGAAGGCGTGGGTGCCGGCTGGCCCGTGCAGCACGAGGTAGTAGCGGGCGGCTTCATTGTGAGGGATTTCCACACCGCGCACGGCGTAGTCCCCGTCCAGATGCACCCGCGGCCCGCGCGCCCAGCTGGTGCGCAGCCGGAAGTACGCCTGCGCCGGAGCGGTACCGAGCACGGGCCGTACATCCAGCACGGCGCCGCCGGGCCGCGTCCGGAAGCGGTACAGCCGCCCGTCCAGTTGCGATTCGGCCGCCAGCGGTGTGCCCGAGGCCAGCGGCAGCTCCGCGTCCCGGCCAGCGACCGCCAGCCGCAGCCACACCTCGTACGTCCCCGACGGCAGCCCTCCCAGATCGATTCCCCGGTGCTTGCGTGAGGAAAACCTAGCCAGTCGGTAATCACAATAGGCCTGTTGGAAGTAGCTGAAGGAGATGCCTGCGTCCTCGTTCCCACCCAGGGCAAACTCGTGTCGGGATCCTTCCCCCGCGAGCACCAGCGTGCTGGCCAGGTCCGTCCACTGACCGGTGGCATGCCCGCGCAGGAACCCCACGCCCTCCGGAAAGAACACCGATCCGGCCAGCCGCGCCCCGCTGAAGTTGGCGACGGCGTCGCCCCCCTCCCGCTGCCGCGACAGCAGGTCCGCGCGTACCTCCGGTTCCAGCCGGTTGCCGTTGCGCACCGTGCCGTAGCGCGGCGGCGTGTTTTCTGCGAGTGCATAGAGCGTGGCCAGGATCAGCGGTACGTTATAGCGCGTCACATCCGTGTGCTCGTTCACCAGATCCGAATCTGTCTCGATGAAGTTGAAGTTCGTGTACTTGGCGAACAGCGGCAGCGCGGGCACAATCTGCGCCAGGTGGAACTGGTCCTGCGGGGAGCTGAGCACATAGATGTTCCTCTTCGTCTGTACATCGGCAGCCACCGCGTCAGGCAGCAGCCGGTCCAGCTTCTGCATCTCGGCCTGTCCGCCGCCCCCGGTCAGGTGCGCGAAGATCTTTGGCCGGTTGGCGCGCGTATGGGTGCCGACGTACACCTGGGGGGCGCTCGCGAGGATATTGCCGAAGTCGTATTTGATTCCCAGGTACAGCGCAGCGAACCCGCCCTTGGAAAAACCCGCCAGCGTGCATTCATTCCGGCTCAGCCCCAGCCGTGCCAGCTCTGCATTGATCAAAGCGACTACTGCCTGCTCAATGGAAAAGTCCATATTCCGGCACAGGTAGTACGCGTGCTGCCCATCGAACTTGTCCTTGATCCACAGCCAGTGTGCCTGACTGTCCTGTGAGGCCCGGCCGTCAAACTCGTAGCTGTTCAGCGCCCCGACCCCGGCGAACATGACGATCAGGTGGCGCCGGTCCAGCTTCGCCGCTCGCCTTTTGTACTGGACCAGCACGCCGTCGTGGACAAAATCTAGTTCCCGTTCGGACATGCGACCCCAACGCCTCCATCAATGCTTCACGTTCTTGGACTGACCGAATCTACGTGGCCTGGGTGAACGTCGGGCAAACTATCGGCGACACCGGCATCGAAACCCGGCGTTGGAACCCGTACTTCAGGGCGGGCCGGGTCCGTATCCCTAGGCGGCCAAGACGATGTTCAACGCGTGCGCCTTACGTGCCGTGCCTTCGACAAGTTCTGCCTGCCAAACTTCCTGCGCTGCCTTTAACAGTGCAGCCGGCGTCTCGGGCGCTTTGCCGCGCCTCATCACCAAGTGGCGGGCGAGCTCGCCACGTGTGTGCTTGGCGAAGTGCGAGACCACGGTGCGTTTGCCGTTCCGCTCCTGGAAAACGTTGACCACTACCGTCCGGGCAGGGTCAGGAGTCCAAGCGGCGGCGTAGGTGCTCGAGCGGCAGTCCACGAGCAGGTGGCCCTCCGCATGGGTGTCCAGCGCCTGGGGGAGCCGCTTCTTCCAATAGGAGGCGAGCTTCCCTATTTCCGGTAGGCTCACGGACATGGACAGCCGGTAGGCCGGGATGCTGTCTGCAAAACCGATCGCGCCCCACAGCGCTGAGATGACGACGACGACGGCGTCCGCCTTGCGTTTCTGTGCAGCGGTCATGGATCGGTAGCCGAGGGCGTCGTAGAGCACACCGGAGTAGACGGTGTGGGCCGGGGCGGAGGGTTCGTCGTGCAGCCGGGTGTTGCGTTCCACCTCCGCAGCCAGCGAGGCCCCGACGCCCAGATGGGCGAGAGCTGCGGGGCTCCGGCTGACGTGGGCCAGGGCCGCCAGCACTTCCTCGCGGGCCGGGTTCAGTTCCGGAAACTGCAGTTCCTGCAGCTCAAAGGTGTGTCCCTTGGCTGCAGCGGTCTTCCCTTCGGAAGGCGGAAGAAGAATCAGCACCGTAAGAGCCTACCGTCGCACCGCGCTGCCGGACGAAAGGCGGTCGGCCGCCGTCGTCCCCGATGGGAAGCGGCAGAAGAGGTGGGAAATTACGGGTGGCGGGGGAGCAGGCCGTATCCTGAAGGCGGGACGGGTTGGCTGGGCGATCGCGTCGGGCTATCCGCGAGGACGAGTCCGCCGAGGAAAGTCCGGGCTCCACAGGGCAGGGTGGTGGGTAACGCCCACTCGGGGAAACCCGCAGGCAAGTGCCACAGAAAACAGACCGCCAGGACTGCTTCGGCAGGACCTGGTAAGGGTGAAACGGCGGTGTAAGAGACCACCAGCGCCCCGGGCGACCGGGACGGCTAGGTAAACCCCACCCGGAGCAAGGCCAGACAGGGCACGATCGAGGGCTGCTCGCCCGAGTGTCCGGGTAGGCCGCTTGAGGGTACCGGCAACGGTGCTCCTAGATGGATGATCGCCACCCGGCGGCGGGCAACTGCCGCAGGGTGACAGAACCCGGCTTACAGGCCAACCCGTCCCTTTCTCATATGTCGCCATCTGCGGAATCACTCGGTTGCGAGTGCCTCAGACAGCATCCACGGATCGTCCGTAAAGACGCCGTCCGCCCCTGCCTCCAGCAGCGAAGCTGCTTGTTTCGGATCGTTCACAGTCCACGGCCACACTGTTAATCCGGCTTCCTTCATGGCAGCGATGCTCGTGCTATCGACGTCCTTGTGCGAACCGATGTGTGAGATTCCGTCTTCCTTCACCGTTGCCGGATCGATCTCGGCGTTCGCGCGCCAACGAGGAATAGAACGTTCAGTCCCTCGTTTGCTATGCGCGTCGCGAGGCTGTAGTCGAAAGATTGAACGATAACGTTCTGTTCTATGCCGCGGCGGGGTTATCGACTCGACAAAGCCGGCCACATCAATGCCCAAAACTTTGATTTCCGGTGCAAGAACGTGGTTCTCGCCGTACTCATCCGCGATTTGCTCCCAAGTAGTGGGCGTGCCGTGCACCCCCTGCCGGATGATGGATCGCAGCCTGGCGCCACTCAGCGAGCCTGATGCTCCGCGGTTCTCCCGCAATGCCGCTCATGGTCCTGTCCACCGTTTCGTCGTGGAGGGGGACAAGAGTTCCATCACCGAGAACCCTCAAGTCCATCTCGACAGGAAAGTCGGCCACGGCCTTGAATGCCTCGGATGAGGATTCGGGGTATACCAGAGCCCCGCCGCGATGGGCCACCATCGTGGGTCTTTCGGGAGCAGCACAGGCGGTCAAAGCCAGCAGCGTACCTGCGAGACGTGCGATCACTCGTTTCACCGAATGAGTCTAGGGTGCGTCCGACTATGCCCATGGATGAAACAGCCTCGCCCCGCGGAATGGCCATTCCATTCAAGCCGCCTAACATTTCGCCAGCCTAAGACGACAGTGGTCGATACAGTCTCAGCTGGTTCCATCGCCAGCCTGTATCTCTCGCCGGGGGAACTATGAACCGCCCTTCGCTTTCGCCTACTTCGCTGCGCGGCATGTTGCGCGTTGGCCTGACAACAGCAGTCCTCACGACGCTGCTCGCCTCGACCCTGCCTGCCTTCGCTGCCAGCGAGGCGGCACCAATCAGTCCTTCTTCCCAAGCGCCCGCTCCCGCTGATCCCACACCGGACAGCATGCCGCAGAATGGCGAAAGCCCCGTCCCGACCGAGGCCCCGGCCGGCGACGCGACGTCGGAAGCCCAGCCGACACCAACCAACATTTCTTCACCTTCGACCCCTGCGGACCCATCCAGCGGAGTGTCGGGGGAACCCGTCGTTCCCGCGACCCCGACGCCGTCGGTGCTGCCCACAGAACCTGAGAAAGCACCAGGGGAGCGTTCAAAAGCGCTCGTGCAGCAGAACGCCCCGCAGGAAGCTCCGGAGACGGATGAGCCTGTGGCAGAGCCACCGCATGTAGCGGCAGGGCAGAAGGCAATCGCAGCGAAGGCCACCGCCTTGAAGCTCAGTCCGGTCAATGACTTCCGTTGCACGCTCAAGGACAACGGCTGTGTCCGCACGTACACGGACAGCGGTGGAACGGCTCAGATTGGTATCTATTGGTCCACGGCAACGGGCGCTTACGCCATAGACCTCAAGCACCCGATCTACAAGGCTTTCCAGGCGGCCAAGTACGAAAACGGCAAGTACGGCTATCCCATCGCGGACATGAAGGTTGCCTCCGACAAGAGCGCCTCGCAGCAATTCCAGGGCGGCACCATCCGCTACACGCCCCCGCACATCGTCGCCGGCAAGAAGGCCATCGAGGCGAAGGCGAAGCTGCACAACCTGGTTGCCGTCAACGACTTCAACTGCCGCCTGGTGGACAACGGGTGCGTCCGTACTTACAAGCCGTCCTCCACGAGCACCAAGCGGATCGGCATCTACTGGACGGCGAAAACCGGTGCGCGGAGCATGGACCTCCAGCACCAGATCTACAAGAAGTTCGCGGCGGCAGGATATGAACGCGGCATTCTGGGCTACCCGGCGGCTGACACGAAGTGCGGCCTCAAGTCCAAGGGATGTGTCCAGCGCTTCCAAAAGGGAACGATCGCGTATTCGCCCTCTACGGGCGCCAAGATCCTGGCTGCACAGATGAATTACAGCTGGAAGGCCCGCGGCAGCCAGAATGGCACGTTGGGCTACCCCCTGCAGGACGCCGTGAAACGCAGCGGCAAGACCACGCAGGTTTTTCAGGGCGGCTCCCTGGTGGCGGCTCGGGTGGGCGCCGTGATGTACCCGAAGAATGAGTGCTGGGCGATCGGCGCGAACAAGACCCGCTACGCCCACAACTGGGCCAACCGCATCTCCTTCACCATCGCGGAGAAGTACGGCACCTCCAAGGCCAGCTTCATCAACTGCGTGCGGGTTGGCTCCGTCTACAAGCAGGAATGGAAAACGGGCAAGGCGACCGTGGGACTCAAGGGATTCAAACGCCCGGGAGTGGCATCCGGGCACACCCAGTACCGATGGTCCCCGCAGGGCAGCTTCACCGTCCACGAGGCATTCGGTGAGGGTAACCCCGGCACGGACCTCAAGTACAAGAAGCTGAACAAACGGTCCAGATGGTCCGGTACGCTCGGCTCCTCCTACAACAAGTACTACGAAGCCGGTTCTGTGGGTTACGAACGGTGGCCGGACGAGAACATGTGGTTTTTCATGCGTCTCCCGACCGGGGACTACCGCCAAGGCGCTGTGATCGACTACAACCGCGGGCCGGGGCAAACTATCAAGCAGGGCGCGGGATTCGCCATTTTCCTGCACGCCAACCCCGTGCCGACGGCGGGTTGCATCGCGCTGGACCTCAATAACGTGGTCCGCTACCTCAAGACCGCGGACCCCGGGGACAGGATCATCATGGGCGTCCGGCAGGACATCTTTAAAGCCTGATCCTTCGGACTGCCGACGGCGGTGCGTTCCTGAGCGAGGAGCATTGCCGTCGGTGCGAGGCCGGGGTATCCGTCCGGCCAGCATCTCTTCTGTGAGGCAGTTCACCCGTAACGGTGCGTCCGTGCTCCGCGTAGTCTCTAGAATGGATAGCGGATAGGCGTTGAGCCGCCGCCGATCGAGGGTCGGCGACGAGAACGGGCAGATCCACACAGCTTCCCGCCGGCACTTGGCGGTGGCGTGCCGGGTGGCCGGACAGACTGTCGCGGCCAACCGGCGTCGTCGTGAAAATCCACGGCGGTGACAACCGGGCTCGACGGAGAACCCGGCTGATGTAGGAAGGTAATTCTGTGAACCAGATGTCAGAGTCGGCCCTGGATACGTGGACCAACCGCGAGGCACTTGCCGAAGCGATGATCCCGATGATCGGGCGCTTGTACCGCGAAAACAACGTAGTCACCTCCATCCACGGGCGCAGCCTGATCAACCAGTCCGTGGTGGGCATCCTGAAGGCGCACCGCTTTGCCCGCCAGATTGACGACGCCGAACTGCCGCTGGAAGAGACCTTCCCCGTGCTGCAGGCGATGAGCGAGCTGGACCTCGGCGCAGGTTCCGTGGATTTGGCCCGCCTGCTGGTGAAGTTCAAGAACGAGGGTCACGGCGCCGAACTGAAGGACTTCGTGCGCACCGAGCTGGCGGATATCGTCGGCAAGCGCGGCGCAGACGAGCGCACCAGCACCGACGTTGTGCTCTACGGCTTCGGCCGCATCGGCCGCCTGCTGGCCCGGATCCTGGTGGGCCACTCCGGCGGCGGCCACGGCCTGCGCCTGCGCGCCGTCGTGGTCCGCAAGGGCAGCGACGACGACCTGGTCAAGCGCGCCAGCCTGCTGCGCCGCGACTCGGTGCACGGCCCCTTCGAGGGCACGATCTCCGTGGATGAAAAAAACAACACCATCCAGGCCAACGGCACCCTGATCCAGTTCATCTACTCCAACGACCCGGCATCCGTCGATTACACCCAGTACGGCATCAAGGACGCCATCGTGGTGGACAACACGGGCAAGTGGCGCGACGAGGCCGGACTGTCCCAGCACCTGCAGTGCCCCGGCGTCTCCCGCGTGCTCCTCACCGCACCGGGCAAGGGCAGCCTGAAGAACATCGTGCACGGCGTGAACCACGCAGACATCACCGACGAGGACAAGATCGTCTCCGCCGCCTCCTGCACCACCAACGCCATCACCCCTGTGCTCAAGGCGCTGAACGACAAGTTCGGCATTGCCCACGGCCACGTGGAGACGGTGCACTCCTACACCAATGACCAGAACCTGATCGACAACTTCCACAAGGGTTCCCGCCGCGGCCGCTCCGCCGCGCTGAACATGGTGCTGACCGAGACCGGCGCGGCCAAGGCCGTGGCCAAGGCCCTGCCGGAGCTGGAAGGCAAGCTCACCGGCAACGCCATCCGCGTCCCCACCCCGGACGTTTCCATGGCCATTCTGAACCTGAACCTGGAACAGGACGCCACCAAGGAAAGCCTGAACGAGTACCTGCGCGGCATGTCGCTGAACTCGGACCTGCGCAAGCAGATCGACTACATCGACTCTCCCGAGGTCGTCTCCACCGATTTCGTCGGCTCCCGCCGGGCGGGGATCGTGGACGGCCTGGCCACGATTGCCAGCGGCAAGAACGCCGTGCTCTACGTCTGGTACGACAACGAATTCGGCTACAGCTGCCAGGTGGTCCGCGTGCTCGAGGAGATCGCCGGCGTCAACCCGAAGATCTTCCCGGCCGTGCTGGAACCGGTGGCCGAGACGGTCTGATCGCCCTTAGACGGCACTAACGACGGCGGAGCCGGCGGCATGCGAATGCCGCCGGCTTCTGCCGTTAAGAGGCTGCTGGCTTCGGGAACGCCCGTGGGTTAGCGATCGGAATGGCCATGCTGGTAGCGGGGCGCCCGCACTGCCGCCGCCGCTATGGCTTTGCGGCGGCGCCATTCCTACAATGGCCGCATGGTAGAGATGACGCGGTGGGAACGGGCGCAGGTCAATCATAAGGAGGCCCAGCGGCTGCTGGACGCGGCGCAGGACGCCTACGCCCGCGGCTATGTGACGGAAAAGCGGGTTGACGAACTCAAGCGGCTGCGGGACATCGCGCTGGAAGATCTGCACCGTTGCGAAAAGGACCATAGGTCCAGTCTCACTGACAGCTGACCGGTAACTTGCTTCCCTTTAGGGGGAGCTCCGGACTTCGAGCGCGGCGGACGGCTAGTGGCCGAACGGGTCCGGATCGACCCCGGGCAGCCAGGTGTTGCCGGGGACGCCCCAGCCTTCCCTCTTGATGTTCTTGCGGGCGCGCTTGCCCCACCGGTCATTGAGCCGGTCAATGTACAGCTTGCCGTCCAGATGGTCGTACTCGTGCTGCATTACCCGGGCGAACCAGCCGGTCGCTTCGAAATCCACCGGGCTGCCGTCCGCGTCGAACCCTCGGACGCGGGCCCACTCGGCCCGCTTCAGGGGGTAGCTGTGTCCTGGCACGGACAGGCAGCCCTCGTTTTCCTCGTCGGGGTCGGGTTCCGCGCCCGAGACCTTGCCGAGTACCAGGGTCGGATTGACCAGTACGCCCCGCGGCGGGACGTCGTCGTCGTTGGCGAATTCATAGGTGAAGATCCGCAGTCCCACCCCGATCTGCGGAGCCGCCAGCCCGACGCCGTGGGCCTCGTCCATCGTCTCGAACATGTCATCGATGATCGCGCGGAGCTCGTCGTCGAAATTCTCAACCTCGGCTGCACGGCGGTGCAGCACCGGCTCGCCGGTGATAGTGACGGGGCGGACGGTCATTTCTCTCCTTCACTCAGGATGATTCGCCTGGGCGTGCGCTGTTCAACCATCAGCGCGAGGCATCGCCGTCGCGGCCGGACATGCGAAGAGCCGCCCCGGCTTCGGGACGGCTCTGCCTGCCGGCTGCTGCCGGACCTTCGGGGTGAGTAACGGGGATTGAACCCGCGACCTCCTGGACCACAACCAGGCGCTCTGCCAGCTGAGCTATACCCACCAAGTGCCCTCTTGTTCCTCCCGACAGACCCCGCTCCAGCGGTTTCTGCCGGTCTCCAACCAGTAAGGCAACGCAGACTAGTTTACATGCTTTTCATCTGGCTTTTGCCACTTTAGGTCATTCCCGCAGTGAAAGTGGCGCAGCTAACATCCTAATCCGCGGAAGTGGCGCCGATGCTTGCGGCGATCTTCTTGGCGGTGGCTGAATCCGGGCCGGGGGAGGGGACGAAGACGGCCTGCCGGTAGTAACGCAGTTCATTGATTGAGTCCTTGATGTCGCCCAGTGCCCGGTGTCCGCCGCTCTTGGCCGGCGCTTGAAAATAGGCCCGGGTAAACCAGCGGCGCGAGAGCTCCTTGATCGTGGAAACGTCGATGATCCGGTAGTGCAGGTGATCAATGACGCGGGGCATGTCGCGGGCCAGGAAGGTGCGGTCCGTGCCAACGGAATTGCCTGCCAACTGCGCCTTGCGGGGTTCGGGAACCCATGCCGTGATGTATTCCATCACTTTGTCTTCGGCCTCGGCCATCGTCATGCCGTGCGGGAGCTCATCCAGCAGTTTGGACGTGGTGTGCATGGTGCGGACGAAGTCGTTCATTTGGGCGAGGGCCTCCGCAGTGGGCTTGATGACGACGTCGACCCCCTCGCCAAGGATGTTCAGTTCCGAGTCGGTCACCAGGACGGCAACCTCGATGAGCGCGTCGGCTTCGAGGTCCAGCCCCGTCATTTCGCAGTCGATCCAGACAATATGTTCGTTAGAGATTGGCACTCGACAAATGTATCGCGTCAGGGTGCTGGCGCGCGGACAGGCAGCAGGGAATGCCGAGGCCCCCGGTGCTAACATGCTGAGAGCACCTCAAGCAGGCGTGCCTCCCACGCTGCCTTCGACTGACCGTTCCGAGGCGTGCAGACCACCCCCGCGGCACGCGCCGCACCGGACCAGGTGTACTGACCCCGGAGTGATTGGACCGCCGAGAAGATGACTGCCCCAAGACCCGCGACTGAACCTTCCAGCTCACGCAGCGGAAGCGTCGTCAAGGAACGGTCTACCCGGAGCATCCTCGAGGGCGCCATCGGCTCGTTCATGATGTTCCTGGGGTCGCTGGGGGTCGGGTGGCTGGCCTCGGTGTCCGAACTGCGGCGCTGGCCCCTGCTGATCTTCCTGCGGGTGGAACTGGTCGGTGTGATCCTCTCGGTGGTCCTGCTTGCCCTCGGGGGCATGATCCTGGTGCGGGCCTGGCTGCGGCTCGGACAGCAGTTCACGGTCTGGGGCGAGTCCGCGCGGCGGGCAACGCTGACCGCCATCGTTGCCTGGGGCACCCCTCTGGCACTGTGTATCCCGCTGTTCAGCCGCGACGTCTACGCCTACATCGCTCAAGGCAAAGTCATGGTCAACAACCTCAATCCCTACGTGGATGGGTACGACCAGTTGCAGAACTATTTGCAGACCGGCGCCGACGACCTCTGGGCACGCAGCCCAACGCCTTATGGGCCGATCTTCCTCTGGATGGAGGAGTTCATCGTCTGGCTCACCGGCGGTCACCCGGAATACTCCATCATCATGTTCCGGATCCTCGCGATCGGCGGTGCCGCGCTGTGCGTCTACTATGGACCGAAACTTGCGGAACTGCACGGCATCAATCCCAACCGGGCGTTGTGGCTGGCCTGTGCAAATCCGTTGTTCCTGACCACCTTCATCGCCAGCATCCACAACGATGCCCTGATGCTGGGGCTCGCCCTTGCCGGTCTCTACTACGCGGCGAACCGACGGGTAATGCTGGGCATCTTGCTGGTGACACTCTCCATTGGCATCAAGCCGATCACCCTGATCTTCCTGCCATTCGTCGGCCTGTTATGGGCGGGCAAGGGGGCCAGTTGGCCGCGCAAATTCGGCTACTGGGCCCTGACTGCAGGAATTTCCTTCGGGCTGCTGGCGATTTTGGGGATGATCAACGGGCTGGGATTCGGCTGGGTGGGGGCCCTCAGCCAGCAAGGAGCCGGCCTGATGATCTGGTACGCCCCGGTCGGGCTGCTGGGGATCTTCCTGGGACTGGTTTCCGGCGGATTGGGGCTCGACGGCGCCATGGTGCAGTCCGCCGTCTATACGGGCGGCAGGGTAGTGGCCGTGCTGATTGTCCTCTACACCATGTTCCGCGGCAGCTACGACCGGATTGTTCGGCGGCTCGCGCTGGCGCTTGCCGCCGTGGTGTTGCTCGGCCCGATGATCCAGCCTTGGTACATCGTTTGGCTGCTGCCGCTGTTTGCGGCCACAGGGATTCGGAATGACTGGCAGGTACAGACTGTCTACGCAGTGACGTCCTTCCTGATGATCTACGCGATCACAGACCAGCTGGACATCTTCCCCTACATCGAATTCGACCTCGACATGGCCCGGCTTCTCGCCTGCATCGTGGCCGTCGCCTTCGCGCTCTACCTGGTGTTTCTGGATCCGAAAACCCGCAAACTCTTCCGCAAGAAATACGCTGACTCACACGACCAGCGACTCTTCTGACGCACTCGGCAACCGACTTAGGAGAAACAGGGCATCATGACCGACGCCGAACACATCATCGCCGCCGACTTCGACGTCACCGATTGGGTGCCGGAACCCTATGAAGTCGAGGGAACGAGTTCGGACCTGAGCCGGGTCCGGGTCACCAAAGTATTTGACGGATTGATCACAGGCACCAGCCGCGCAGAACTGCTAATGGCCGGTAACAGCACCGGTGCCGGATACGTTGCCTCCGAAGTCTTCACCGGCTCCGTGGATGGGCGCGAAGGCACGATGGTGATCCAGCACTGGGGCCTCGCCGAGGGCGAGGCTGCCGCCAGCGACGGTCACATCATTCCGGGCTCGGGCACGGGAGCGCTGGAGGGAATCGGGGGGAAAGCCCTCTACGTCCAGGACGCCGCGGGCCAGCACAGCCTTGAACTGCGCGTGTTCTTCCGGGAGGGCGAATCCACGGTTCGGGACTGAATCATCTAAACTCGGTAGGTGCACCGCCGGTCCCTCAGGGGTGGCGACGCCGCCATACACCTGTAAGTAAGGGAAACTACCTGGCATGAGCCTTGCCGAATATGCGAGCGAGAACCGCCTCCACCGAGTCGGTGCCCGACCCTCGCTCTTCCGATATCTTGCGGAAGCATGGACCCGTCGTGACTTCGCCATCGCTATGGCGAGGTACAAGATCGAGGCTTCCAACCAGCGCAACCGACTGGGCATGCTCTGGGTGTTCATCAAACCCACGCTGAACGCTCTCCTGTACGGCGCGATCTTCGGTATCTTGCAGGGGGCCAACCGGCCGGAGAACTTCCCGATGTATGTGGTGATCGGCGTGTTCCTCTTCGAGTTCTTTTCCACCTCGATGAACAACGGCGCCAAATCGATCACAGGGAACGGCGCCCTGGTGCAGTCTCTGGCCTTCCCACGGATAACGTTGCCTGTTTCCACCGTGATCCAGCAGTTGATGACACTCGTGCCAATGCTTGCCGTGATGTTCGTGTACATCCTGATCTTGGGTGCGCCGATCAGTGTGGAATGGCTGCTGATCATTCCGTTGGTTGCTATCTTCACGGTTTTCAACCTCGGTGTAGCCCTCATCGGCGCCAGACTCACGGTCCACGTCAGAGACCTGACCCAGTTACTCCCGCTCGTCACCCGGATTCTCTTCTACACCTCCGGCGTACTGTTTGCCATCGACCGCATCCTGGCATCACATCCTTGGGCCATCGCGCTGTTCGACTTCCACCCGCTGCATGAAATCCTCTCCATCGCCCGAGGGATCCTCATGCCGGGAATGGACTACGATCCGATCTACTGGCTCTACTTTTCCGTCTGGTCCGTAGCGGTCTTCGTTGCCGGAGTCTTGTTCTTTTGGGTAGCTGAGGAGCGGTATGGCCGAGTCGACTAAGACTGGAGAAGCGTTGATTGGCACAGATGCGGCCGGAGCCGCCCGCAAGCCCGTCGTCGTCGTCGATGACCTGCATGTGAAGTACTACGTCCATGCCGGCGGCAAGCCGGTGAAGGGCACCGGGCGGTCGCTGCTGCAGCGGGGAACCGGCAGGCTCCGTACAGTCCACGCCTTGAAGGGGATCTCCTTCACCGCCTACGAAAATGAATCCATCGGGGTCATTGGCTCGAACGGATCCGGCAAGTCCACGCTGATGCGTACGCTCGTCGGGCTTACCCCTCCAGCGCAGGGTGCCGTATACGCGTCCTCTCGTCCGAACATGCTGGGCGTGGGGGCGGCCTTGATCCCAGATCTCTCCGGGGAAAAGAACATCCAATTGGGCGGGCTCGCGCTAGGGTTCTCCAAGCAGGAGATTAACGGGCTTCGGGACGAAATCGTCGAGTTTGCCGAGTTGGAAGAGTTCATCGACCTTCCCATGCGGACCTATTCGTCAGGAATGCAGGCACGGCTGAAATTCGCCATCGCCGCATCGAAGCAGCACGAGATCCTCATCGTTGATGAAGCACTTGCGGTCGGTGACCAACGATTCCGGCAGAGGAGCGAGGCCCGCATCCGTGAGATCCGCGAGAACGCCGGCACCGTCTTCCTTGTCTCGCACTCGATGAAATCGATACTGGATACCTGCAGCAGGGTCATCTGGATTAATAAAGGCGTCTTGGAATTGGACGGCGACCCCAGAGAAGTCGTGGACGCCTACAAGGAGTCCAGGAAATAGTGACTGCTGCATCCGTCTTGCCTCCGTTGGAGGAGTACCCTGGCGTGTCCTACATCATGCCCGTCCTCAATGAGGCTGCGCATATTGAGGACGCGGTCCGCAGCATCCTGGATCAGGAATACGCAGGGCCGAAGGAAGTGGTTCTGGCGCTGGGGCCTTCAACGGATGGCACGAACCGGATCGTGGCGGACCTGCAGGCGCGGGAACCGCGGTTACGCAGCGTGAACAGCCCCACCGGCCGTACCCCGGCCGGACTGAATCTTGCGCTTCAAGCCTCGAGTCATCCGGTCGTTGTCAGGGTGGACGCACATACGGAACTTGAGCCTCACTACACGAAGCGCGGGGTGGCAACGCTCCGGCGGACCGGTGCAGCTGACGTCGGTGGGCTCATGGACGCCCGAGGCAAGACTCCCTTTCAGCGGGCAGTCGCAGCCGCCTATGTTTCACCCTGGGGGCTCGGTGGTGCGGCGTATCACAGCGGCGCACCGGAAGGTCCGGCGGAATCCGCTTATCTCGGCGTCTTCCGACGCGAGGTCTTTGATGAAGTCGGATTCTTTGAGGAGACGTTGTGGCGGGGCCAGGACTGGGACATGTGCCTGCGCCTGCGCCAAGCCGGCTACACGGTCTGGTTCGACCCGGAGCTGAGGGTCGTCTATTGGCCGCGCGCGCACTGGGGAAAGCTGGTACGTCAGTTCTACGCCGCGGGAATCTGGCGGGCAGAGCTGGCTAACCGGCACAAGGAAGGAAAATCCGCGAGACACTTCCTGCCGCCAGTACTGGTTGCCGCGTTGAGCGTCGGCGTTGCTTCGGCCGGCTTGCTTGCCACTGGCACCGCCAAGACGTGGCCAGCAAGCCTGCGGGTTCTGGCAGGGGGAGCAGCCTCCGTCCCCGCGCTTTACACGGCGGGCGTCACTTACGCAGCAGCCAGCATGGCCGGCGACCTTGGCAGGCCCGAACGCATGCGGCTGCTGGCGGTGCTGCCAGGAATCCATATCAGCTGGGGGCTGGGGTATCTCCGCGGACGGCTGTTCGGAGCAGCAGGCACAGTTGACACCAGCCGGAGGACATCGTGACCCCCGTGCAGCGGCCGGCGCGTCCTACGCTGGAGCAGCTCCGGTCCGTGGCCCAGCCGCCAGAGGTCCGAAGCAGAAAAAACGCTGAACACTGGACAGCCGAGCTCTATCTCCGGCATATCTCCATCTACCTCACCAGCGTCCTGGTCCGCACACCGATCTCCGCCAACGGCGTCACAGGCCTCATGATTCTGTCGGGGTGGGCGATTTCCGCTTCGCTGCTGATTCCGGGAATCTGGGGACCTCTGCTGGCGGTCTTCTTCTCGCAGCTGCAGTTGTACTTCGACTGCAGCGACGGCGAAGTGGCCCGCTGGCGCGGCACGCAAGGCCCCAAGGGAATCTTCCTGGACAAGATAGGCCACTACACGACGGAAGGGCTGATCCCCATAGCGCTGGGTATGCGCTGCATCGGGGAGTTCCGCCTTCTCCAAGACGATCCGGGCCAGGCGTATATGCACCTGTTCCTCGGCACCGCGCTGGCGCTGCTGATAGTGCTGAACAAAGCCCAGAACGAGATGGTCCATGCCTCCCGTGCCCTGGCGGGACTCGAGAAACTGCCCGACACGGCGGAGGCTAAAGCGGTACCGTCGGCTACCCTCGTGGGCAAATTGCGGCGTCTTGCAAGGTTCCTGCCCTTCCACCGGGTCCTGCACTCCGTGGAGATGAGTTTATTGATCCTTGTTGCAGCTGTCGTTTCGCTCCTCGCATCTGCTCCCGGCGGTGGGGAGCGCTGGCTTCTGTACATCCTGGTCCCCGGGGCACTGTTCGTGAACCTCGGACATTTCGTCGCAATCATGGCTTCGCCGAGGTTGCGGAGATGAACGCGAGGAGACAGAACACTTCCGAAAGCCTGACCGCGGAAGTCAACATCGGCACGAAGCCGACGTTCGGCGTCGTTATTCTGACGCAAGGCACCCGTCCGCAGGACCTGTGGCGGGGATTGTCATCGCTGCAGAACCAGCGGGGAGTGTCGTTGGATGTGGTCGTTGTGGGCAACGGCTGGGAGCCCAGGGATTTACCGGCTGGCTTTAAAACGCTGTACCTGGAGGAGAATCTCGGGATACCGGCTGGCCGAAACGCCGGTGTGCCGCATGTGACCGGAGAGTACCTGTTCTTCTTGGACGACGATGCATGGTTGCCAGACGACGACTTCCTCCTGAACTGTGTTCGGCTCTTCCAAGCCGAACCAGACATCGGCATGATCCAGCCCCGCATCGAGGATCCGAGCAATCCGGATGCGCCGCAGCGCTGGATCCCGCGACTCCGTAAGGGCTCGGCAGACAGGTCCGGAAACGTGTTTTCTGTCGTCGAAATGGCCATCACGATGCGCCGCGAAGTCTTCGACCTAACGGGCGGTTGGCCCGCGACGTTCTGGTACGCACATGAGGGAATCGAGTTTGCCTGGCGGGTTTGGGACACCGGCTTCCGAACGTGGTACGCCGGGGACCTCCGCGCCGGGCACCCTGTCATAGACCCGCGGCGACATGAGCAATTCTTCCGCCTTAACGCCCGCAACCGGGTGTGGTTGGCACGGCGCAACCTGCCCTGGCCGTTCAGTTGGGCGTATGTGGCTACGTGGACGCTGGTCCAAATAGTCCGCTCCCGACGAAACCGGCCGGATCTGAAGCCGTGGTTCGCCGGGTGGCTCGCCGGCTGGCACCAAGACCCTTGGGGGCCGGGTGAATCGCAGCGGAAGCTGGCCTGGCGGACTATCGTCCGGATGGGGCGTGCCGGCCGGTGGCCGGTCATCTAATCGGCAGCCCACCCGTCGGCGGTGGATACACTGGCCAGCAGACACACAACGTCCAAGCAAAGAATCAGGGGCAAGCGCGTGAGCAAGACTGTGCTGACCTATGGAACATTCGACCTGTTCCATATCGGTCACTTGAACATTTTGAAGCGGCTCAAAGGTCTGGGAGACCGGCTGATTGTCGGCGTGTCCACGGATGAATTCAACGCCGTCAAGGGCAAGAAGCCGGTGGTTCCCTTCGAGCAGCGCATCGAGATAGTCCGGTCGATCAGGTACGTGGACGAAGCGATCCCGGAAGAGAACTGGGAGCAGAAGCGGCTTGACATCGAGAAGTACGGCGTAGATGTCTTCGGCATTGGCGAGGACTGGAGGGGCAAGTTCGATGACTTGGAAGACAGGGTGGAAGTTGTCTACCTGCCTCGGACGTCCGGAATCTCTACGACCGAGATGAAGCGTGTACTAAGCGCGTTTGATGAGCGTCACGTAGACGAGCTCAAGCGAACCCTCGACAGCATCAGCCAGATCGTCAAAGAGCTGTCCTAGCTGCGCGGAAAACAAGCTGGCCGCGGATCCGTCTGCGGCTTCTTCGGCGCGTCGCTCACCGGTTGTCTGAGCGCGGGTCCTAGAATCGCCGACAACCGATAGTGCGAGGAATGACTGTGACTGTAGGTGCCGAAACTTCTGTGCTTGACGACATCGCCAGTGCGCTTGAGCAGTTGGTACCGAAGGGTGTGCGTGTCCGGCGGCATTCGCGGGACTGCGTTGCCCTGGATGCAATAATTCACGGCGACCGTGTTGCCTTCGACTTGATGATGCTGGGGAATGAGATACGCCTGACAGTGTTTGGACGGACTCATACGGCGCGGACCTTTGTTAGATTCTTGGTCGCTTCGGGCGGAAGACGCCTTCAGCGGGAAGGACAAAAACATCTGCTCAGAATCTGGAGTACGGCTGACTATGGCCAGGTCGCCAAAGAAGCGAACGCCCTGATCGACAGCTTCATCAGAAGCGCAGCGTGGCGCAGCATTGAGTCCAGGACCGAGGTGCTCGGGCCTGGAGAAGTACCCGCTTTTTGGTGGGACGGGCGGGTCAACTTCGGCGACCTCATCGGCCCCTGGTTGGTGTCGTCTTTGACCGGTAAACGCCCGGTGAACGTCCGCGGCTCACTGGCTCATCCCGGGGCCATCATGTCGGTTGGGTCGGTCATCAACATGTTGGAGAGGCCGGGCTACCACATATGGGGATCGGGCTTGCTGTCTCCGCTGGACGCACCCAAAGTACGGCGTCTGCGCGCTCGGACACCAACCCAGATCACGGCTGTCCGAGGCCACCTCACCCGCAGGGAGATCGTCTCCGGCCTCGGTTGGGAGGTCCCGGAGGTACTGGGTGATCCGGCTCTATTGCTTCCAAGAATTTTCGAACCAACGCCTGCAAGCGCTACGGGCGGCGTGATCTTCCTGCCGCACTACAAGCACAAAGCTCTGCTGCCTGAACAGATATCAGACGATATTGCCACCGTAGATGTCGAGCAGGAGGCGGCACAGGTCGTGAACGAGATCGCGTCAGCATCGCATGTGCTCGCCACTTCGCTTCATGGACTGATCGTTGCCCAAGCTTACGGCGTCCCTTGGACTTGGGTGCAAATCAAAGGCAGCGAGTTGGCCGGTGACAGATTCAAGTTCGACGACTTCTTTTCCACACTCGATGCGTCTGCTGTCCATCGAATGGCGTTGGCGCCAGATAAGATTTCGGCTGAGTCGCTTCGAGCAGCGGCCCGACATTCTACGCTGCCGAAAACACTGGTCGACCTCGATCGCCTCTGGGATGCTTTCCCTCACGACGCCGTGTTCGGAAGGCGGCTAAGACGTTCACAGCTCCGCAGGAGCCTGACGGCGCGGGTCCGACGCGCCGCCAAGCGTTTGGCTGCACGCTAGGACTGTTGGGTCACCTTGGGTCGCGAGGTGAATCTCTTCAAGAAGGCCAAGGGCTCCACCGCCGGTTCAGCGATCCGCTTTACGGGCCTGGACGCAGCAACTACGCACAGCAGCACCGCCGCGAAAATGAACAGACCTGCCCTCACTGTTGGCTGTCCGGTTTCGGTCAACGAGGTTGCCCCGATAACCGTCAGGACGGGCAGATGAAGTAGGTAAGGATACATGGTGGAACGGCCAGCATCGGCGATCCAACGCCCCGCCTTGGTCGGCGTCCCTGGTTGACCTGGCAGCACCAACATAAAGGACGTGGCAAGGGCGGTGCCGACAACCAGCGCACCGAGGCGCCATAGCATCCCTTCGCCTGGGAGGAGCCCCAAGGCCTCGTAGCCAGCATTGCCTAGGAACGGTCTGCGCCAAAAGTCCTCATGGAGGAAAACGGTCGTGATTGCCGCCATCAACAGCACCAACGCGCCGCCAAAGCGCCAACGAGGGTCCAAACGCCACGCCGCGATCCTCTCCACGAGCCAAGGGCCCAGCAGGAACATCGGCAGGAAGAACATGATCCGGGACAGCGAGAGGAATCCGCCAATGTGCTCGCTCAGTCCGGCGAGCAGGGCCAGAGACGTCGCCAATGGCACCGCATAAGGAATCCCCCTGAACCATGGGGCAAGCAGGCGCCATCCGGCGAGTGCAACCAGAAACCAGAGTCCAAAGGTTTGGGATGTAAAGGACCAACTTGGGGTCGCGCCCTTCACGACGTAGTTCATGCCGAAGGCGATGAGCTGGAACACGATATACGGAAGGAGAAGCTGCCAGAAGATCTTTCGGAGGTTCTCGCCGTTTGCCTCCGCTCGAGCTGCGCCCCACCCTGCGAGGAGGACAAAAACCGGAATGTGAAACATGTAGACGAAGTTGGAAACGACGAGCGCCGCGCCGCTGTCCCCGCGGATTTGCCCCATTGCGTGGCCTACGACGACGAGTACGATGGCAGCCCAACGAGCCTGGTCGACCCACGTTTGCCTAGTCCGAGAGTTGGATGTCAGTGTCAATGCGCTCCCAGTCGTAAATATTGGACGGCTTACAGCGTAGCCCCTCGGGCATCAAAGTTCCGCTCCGTCACAGCGGCGGATACTCTTGTAGTCGCTAAGCTGAATCGGTCAAAGTGAGGGTTACATGGTTCTGGGCAAGAGATGGGCAGACGTAGCGCTAAAGGTGGCAGACCGTGCGAAACCGTCAGCGCACCGACGCATGGATTCAGGGCCGTCGGCTAGTGCCTCGACAGCGCGGGTGGCGGTTGTTGTTCCCGTCTATAACGCCATGCCGTATCTGACAGAGCTGCTCAATTCGCTGGAAGCACAGGACTTGGCCACGACTCTCTTCGAAGTCATTACAGTCGATGATGGCTCCACCGACTACAGCGGCGAGATTCTCGATGTTTATGCTGCCCGGCTTAGCAATATGCGGGTCATTCACCAGGCGAACAGCGGGTGGCCCGGAAAACCACGCAATGTAGGCATGGCTGCCACTACGGCCGACTATGTATTTTTCTGCGACGCCGACGACAAGCTTGGTCCGGAGGCACTGCGCCGGATGCTGGAGTTCGCAGATTCACACGGTACGGATGTACTGGTTCCCAAGATGGTTGGCATTGGCGGCCGCCGCGTGCAGAGCGCCCTGTATCGGGAAACACTCGTGGACGTAGACCTGCGCACCATCCTTCGGTCCCTGTCACCGCAAAAAATGATTAGACGCGACCTGTTGCTTGGCAACGGCATTCGCTTCCATGAGGACAAGGTTCGGCTCGAAGACGGCATGGTCATCTCCCAGTGCTATTTGAAAGCCAAGCGGATTTCTGTTCTGGCGGACTATGACTACTACTTCATCCGCACGCGCACAGACGGGGCCAATATCAGCAGTGCTGTCACCGTCCCGGAAGGCTATACGTGGTCAGTGGGGGAGATCGCCAAGATTCTTCTGACCGGAGCACCCGAGCCCGAGTTGGCCCGGATGTTGGTGCTTGACCTCTACCGCCGCAAGTGCCTCCGCGTCTACGAGCCCCACCGATACCTGAAGATGTCGGAGGACATCCAACGCCGCTGGGTCCATGCGCATGCTGAGTTCGTGGACAAGCACATTCCGGCGGAGCTGGCTTCCAGCCTTCCCGAGCCTATGCAGCGCAAGACCAACATCATTCGTGACCGTGACGCCGCAGCCATGCTTGAGGTGGTTAGATCGGAGGAAGCGCTGGAGGTCGACCCTAAAGTCACCAGTACGACTTGGGGCCCCGGCGGTTTGGACCTGCAGCTGAGCGTCAGCTCGCCGGCTGACAGCCTTAGCATCCTCCTGCGCACCCGGGACGGAAGCATCGAAGAGAGGCTGCCCGGTCAGTCAGCGTCTGGTCCGGGGCGGTTTAAGTGCACTATCGGCCAAAGCGTACTCGAGGCGCTGGGAGGCCACATCGTCGACGTATTCGGCGAACTGTCCGAGCAGGGGCAACTTGGCAGCCCACGACGAGTGGGTGTGGTTCCAGAGGTGCAGATGGGGAAGGGACCGGGCGGTGAACGTCCTTACACCACTGTTCACGGCAACGTGAGCGTAGACCTGCGCGGCTGAAAGGCAGGCCCTCAGCCTTTCAGCGCCGCCAGGAGTGCGCCTTCCAGGTACGGTGCGAGCGTTTCAGCGTATGTGCTTGTGATGTGCGACGCGTCGAAGTAGGTGACGACTGATCCTATGACAGCCGGGCAGGTGCCATCCGCACAGAAATAGCCGTCCATGTTCACCGTCCGGATTTTTGGATGGTCCAGCTCTATCGCGGCTGTGGTGACCGGGTCCATCCAATACCATTCGTCAGGCGTGCCCGAGCATTGTTGAGGGTTGCCAGGGTTCTCGGCGAGGCAGTCCGGTATCGAAGGGATGGTATTTCCAGGGAAGGGCGGGTCCTTGATCACGACGACGTTGGCGCCGCTGTCCGCCCAGCGGGACAGGTAGTCAAGGTATCCATTGACGGCGGGTTTTTCGGTGCTCTCCCACGATTCGCCTTGCACCGGGACAGACTGACGTTCGGAAGTAACGACCAGATCGAACGCATTGCCGGCGGTTTCGTCCAGCACCCAGTCGCCGTAGGCGGCGCAGTTCGCTGTCTTTTCCTCGGTATCGAACTGCAGTGGCACCGATGTCGGGTTGCACCTGGAAACCAAGTAAGTGGAGATCGTCCAGTCATTCTGTTCAGCCAGCACCTGCAGCGCGGGAAGCCATTGACCGGCGTGCGAGTTTCCTACTAGCGCGACTTTGGTGGGCCCATCCCCGTACGTGCACACAGGGCGGTCGGTAAACGGCTGGTTCGACCAGCAACCGTCGGCGTAGGCGTCGGATTTGTCGTCTTTGGCCAGCGATGGCTCGGGTACTACCGGCGCCTGGGGGTCCGGTTCGCATTCGTCAAACCCCTTGGCGATGGCAGCGGCACCAAAACAGGGATCACCATTGTTCACCATGGCAGTGAGCTGTTGTTCAGCCTGTGAGGTGCGGTGGTTGACTTCTACCAATTGCGCGCCGCCCACTGCTGTGAGGAGCACCATGCCCACTGCCGCGAATCGGTACGTGGGCACCAGACCATTCTTGCCGGAGGGAAACCGGAATCGGTCCTCAACGAACGTCTTGCTGAGTCCAGCCAGCACCAGCGTCGCAGCCAGAATCAGCGACTTGTCGAGCCAGCCCAGTTCACCGCCGCTGACGTACGGCAGAAGAACGATCAGGGGCCAGTGCCACAGGTACACGGAGTAGGAAACCTCACCCAGCCATTGGACGGGACGGTTCCGCAGAAACCGGGTGGGGGAGAGCCTTCCCTCAGCAGCGGCGAAGATCACCAAGGCGGTGCCCAGAACCGGCAGTAAAGCGGTATAGCCGGGGAACGGCGTGGCTCCGGTATAGAACACGCCTGCCCAGACGATTGCAGCAATGCCGGCCCACGCGAGCGCTGCACGCGCGGCACCAGGCAGGTAATGTGCCACGGTCGGCGCCACCAGTGCCACCAGTCCGCCCATACCCAGTTCCCACATCCGGGTGGGCGTGATGAAGTAAGCGCTGCCGGGTTCAGCAGCGGTGGCGGTAACGGAAAAGGCAAGGGAGAGGACCACGACGGCGGCAACCGCCGCCAGAAGCAGGCGCCGCGCGTTCAACGACCGCTTACCCGCGAACCAGAACACGACGAACACGAGGACCGGCCACAGGAGGTAAAACTGCTCCTCTACCGATAAGGACCAGAAATGCTGGGTGGGGGTAGGTGCGTTCTCGGCGGCCAGATAATCGACCGAACTTCCGGCCAGCACCCAGTTCTGCACGTAGAGTGCCGACGAGATGATCTCCTTGGCGATGGCGCCCCATTGCGTGGGCGGGGCCACCAGCCTCGACGCAACGGCGGTGGCCGCCAGGACGACGAACGCTGCCGGTAGGAGACGACGAATCCTGCGCCCCCAAAACGCGGTTAAGCCGTGCCAGTCCATTGGCGGTCGCTTGACCAAGTGCGAGGTAATCAGGAAGCCGGAAATGACGAAGAAGACGTCCACTCCGATGAATCCGCCCGTTAGCCGTTCAGGCCACAAGTGGTAGGCAACCACCAGGGCCACGGCTATGGCGCGGAGGCCCTGGATGTCCAACCGAAGCCCGCTGCCGGCTTTCGGCAAAGAGACGGTGGTCTTAGGCAGTGCAGCTACAGCGATGGTCTTGCTCCTGGCGGTCGCTTTGGAATGACAGCGGATAGTCTATCGAACCGTCCCGTAGCGTTGGAGAGATGCCAGGCCGCAGGTTCGTCGGGCCAAGCACAGGGAGCGTTGCTAAGCTATTGCAGTCTCGGGCGCTGAAGGTTGCTGGCGCCAGTGGCAGTGGAGTAGCAGCGTAAGCGTTGCAGGAAAGGAGCCCATGCGCTTCGGACTCAAGGGCCGCCTGGCAGCGGCCATCCCGTCTAACGTGATGCCGGCGGTGTTCGATGTCATCGCCCGAGTCAGGCAGCCGCAGTCGGTTCCCAGAAGCACGCGAGGCTCGGACCTTCCGCTTCTGACGACCGTTAACTTCCCGATAGATGTGGTCTACACCTGGGTTGACGGCAACGATCCTCAGTGGCAGCGCAGCAAGGCGCAGGCGATGGCCGGCAGCGATCCTGTACACAGGAACCCCACAGCCGCCAACGAAGCCCGTTACTCTTCGCGCGATGAACTTCTTTATTCGCTGCGTTCGCTGGATTATTTTGCTCCATGGGTCCATCACGTGTATCTCGTAACGGCGGGACAGACGCCGCATTGGCTGAATGCCTCCAACGGCCGGATCACCGTGGTGGACCACCGGGACATCTTTTCCGACGCCACCGCGCTTCCAACTTTCAACTCCCATGCCATAGAGTCCCAGCTTCACCACATCGACGGGCTGAGCGAACATTTCCTGTATATGAACGACGACGTGTTCTTCGGGCGGCCCGTGGATCCGGAACTGTTCTTCCACGGCAACGGGTTGGCCAGGTTCTTCCTGTCGGAACAGAAAGTCGGTCACAC
Organism: Arthrobacter sp. Y3221114; assembly: GCF_059092625.1. NCBI lineage: Bacteria > Bacillati > Actinomycetota > Actinomycetes > Micrococcales > Micrococcaceae > Arthrobacter > Arthrobacter sp. Y3221114. The sequence continues at coordinate 657,900 of NZ_JBNHHW010000001.1, read as the reverse complement.
GCCACGCTCTGTGAATGATTTGCCCGTGGACAGCGCGGCGAAGAATAACCGTGCTCTGTTGGAGGCCGCCTTTGGCCGGACCGTGGACCGCAAGTTCCAGCACGCAGCCCACCCCGAGAGGGTCAGCACCTTGTCCAGATTGGAGCAGGAACATCCGCAGGAGCTGTTGCGGACTCAGCGGAGCAGGTTCAGGGATCCGGCGGATCTTTCCGTGGCGTCCTCCCTGGCCCACTACTATGGGTTCGCCGTCGGGGCCGCAGTGCCCGGGGAACTGTCTTACCGCTACGTTGACATCAATGACTCGGCAGCTCAGGCCAAGCTATTGCGGTTGCTGCGGCGTAGAGATGCGGACATTTTCTGCCTCAACGAGGTAGACAGCACCGGATTGGATACTGGAAGGGTGGACTCGCTGATTCATGGCTTTTTAGACGCCTACTTCCCTGTCGCCAGCACCTTTGAAAGGGAACAGTCATGACATCACGAACCGGCGCTCTCCGTGGCGCGCTTTCCGGCGCACGCCGGGTCACCGGCAGAGGCGGCGGACCGGCGAGAAAGGACTTCCGCTCCCTGCACATTCAGCAGCGGGGCAGCGTCTTGCATGCACGGTTGAGCGTCTCCGCCCGGCTTCAGCTTCTCTCCCTGTGGAGCAAGAACGCCGAAGGCATCTGGACGAAACTTGCTGACTTGACGCACACGCCCGACACATCGGGAAGCGATACCCGAAGCTACAGTGCGCAGGTTGACTTGGCGAATGCGCTGCCAGCGACAACCGCACACCTCGAAGACGGCGAAACTTTGGGACTGTTCGTCCAATTCCGGGCTGCCGCCAGAGATCTGCCGAAGTTCAGCGCCAACATCCACCTCGACGAACCAGCCTCCACTGGGCAGACCGGTGCAGACGGGAGAAGATTCGCTGACGTTCAGGCTGAATTGGCTGACGGAACATTGGCAGGAGACAAGACCCTGACGGCGTGGGCGTCGTTCGGGCGCTTTGCCGACACGGAAGTGGGTTCCCTCCGGCGGGTTTCTGTTCAAGAAACCGCATTTGAGCCGTACATCAACAGGCGCGGACTGTTGTCGCTGGCAGTAAACCGTCAGCTCAAGCCCTATAACGCTGTCTACGTCCACCGGTTGACCGTGAACAGGGGAATGGTGGACCTGCGGGCAACGCTGGTCACCCGCCACGGTGAGGCTGAAGCAGTGGAGTTGGTGCTGCTTGGGCGTGAGAGCGGAGCACGCTACACTTCAACCGCCGTATTCGCGTTGGATACCGAGGCGACCCGCCGCAAATTCGGGCTCCGCCGGTACAAGGTTCATGTCAGCTTAAACCTGGGAGCTATCCCGAGCGAAGACTTGGCGCGCGACGAAATTTTGGATGCCTGGCTCCAAATCCGTGCGGTAGGTGCAGCCGATCCGCAGCGTACGCGCGTGGGACGTACCCGATACGTTACCCGTAAACTGACCCGTCCCGGGTGGCAAAAGCGGGGAAACAAAACGCTGGCCATCACGCCCTACTACACCTTCAAAGCCAAAAACACGTCTTTCCACGTTGAACTCCTGGATACCGATGCTTTCGAATTCTTGCGGGAGCAGACCCGGAAGGGGCGGATGCGGGAGGCTCAGTCAGGGCGCAAGCCAGTCTGGCTTGTGGGGGAGCGGCCTTACAAGGCCCAAGACACCGGACTGCATTTCTTCCGCTACATGCGGAGGGAGCACCCTGAAATCGACGCCTACTACGTGATCGACCCTGCGTCGCCGGACCTCCGCAATCTGGACGGGCTGGACCATGTGGTGAATTACCGTTCCAAGGAACATTTCGAGCTGGCGTTGCGGGCCGAACGGTTTATTGGCTCGCACCATCCCGACTTTCTGTATCCGACTTGGCTTCCGCAGTTCCGCAAGGCAGTGGGCGGCGTCAAGGTGTTCCTGCAGCACGGGGTGATGGGCACCAAGTGGATGGTCCCGAACTACGGCAAAAAAGCACCCGGATTCGACACCGACCTGTTCATGGTCAGCTCCGAGCGGGAAAAAGAATACATTGTCAGCGACTTCGGCTATCCGCCAAAGGACGTGCTGGTTACCGGCTTGTCCCGGTTTGACGCGCTCTTCGCCGGCGATGTGTCGGTGCGGCCGAACCAGATCCTGATCATTCCCACGTGGCGGGACTGGCTCCAGAATCCGGACGAGTTCGAAGAGTCCGAGTACTTCCAGGAGTGGAACGCGCTGCTTCACGATGAACGACTGCGCGCTCTGGTTGGAAAGCACGCGGCCGAGGTAATCTTCTGCCTGCATCCGAACATGCAGCAGTTCCGGCACCACTTCTCCGGGGCACCAGCGCGTGTTATCTCGCAAGGCGAGGTGGACGTGCAGTTCCTGCTCAAGGAAAGCGCTGTCCTACTGACCGACTACTCGAGCGTGGGCTTCGACTTCAGTTTTCTTGAAAAACCGGTGCACTACTTCCAGTTCGACCGGGAGCGCTTCCTGGGACCGCAAGGATCCCACTTGGACTTGGATGAGGAATTGCCCGGCGACATCGCTTTTGCCCGGTCCGCCGTGCTGGACCAGTTGGAGTCCACGCTGGAGCGCGGCTGCACCCCTAGGCCAGAGAATGTCGCCCGATCCCGCCGCTTCCTGACCTTCCGGGACGCCAATAACTGCCAGCGGATCTTCGAGGCCGTAGCGGAAGCCCGCCCCGCCGAACCCCGGTGGAAAAAAACCTTGGACCCGGAGTTGTTCGAACGGCTGTTTGGGAGGTTCCGACGCAGCCGCTTCTACTTCCCGGCCATGCAACGGATGTTCGCCTTGGTCTCGAAGACGCCCATGGAAACGGACCTGATGGTGTTCGAGTCCGGGCTTGGGAAACAGTACGCCGACAGTCCGCGCTATATCTACGAAGAACTGGTGCGGCGCGGGGACACGCGCCGCAAGGTATGGGTCTATCAAGGCAAGCTCCCGGCGCCCGACCCCTACACCAAGGTTGTGAAGCGGCTCTCGCCGAGCTACTACTGGTATCTGGCCAAAGCCAAGTACTGGATCAACAATCAGAATTTCCCGCATTACTTCCGACGCCGGAAGGACGGGGTCTTCATCCAGACCTGGCACGGCACACCGCTCAAGAGGATGGTCCATGACCTGGACACCGTCCACGGCCGGGACCCGGGCTACATTTCCCGCGTGGACGAGGCCGTGAAGCAATGGACCACTCTGCTTTCACCTAGCCCCTATGCTACGGAAGCCTTCAGGAGTGCCTTCCGCTACACCGGCGAGGTTGTGGAGCTGGGGTACCCCCGCAACGACATCCTTGTGCGACCGGACGCCGAGCAGCGCTCCGCTGCCGTTCGGCGGAAACTGGGCATCCCTGAGGGCAAGCGTGTGGTCCTTTACGCTCCGACCTTCCGGGACGACCAGTCGACCGGCACGGGACGGTTCCGTTTCGATCTGCCGTTTGACGTGGAAGCCTTCAAAGCCCGCTTCGGCGACGACACCGTGCTGCTGCTGCGCATGCATGTGCTGGTCAGCGACGCCGTGAAGATTCCGGAAGAAGCGGGCGATTGCGTCTACGACGTCTCCAAGTTCCCTGAAATCCAAGAACTCTACCTGGCCAGCGACGTGCTGATCACCGATTATTCGTCGGTCTTCTTCGACTACGCCATCCTGCAGCGGCCCATCATCTTCTATGCCTACGACCTGGAGAACTACCGCGACACCCTGCGCGGGTTCTACCTGGACTACAGCACGGAACTGCCCGGGCCTGTGACACAAACTGAAGACGAACTGTTCGACGCTATTGGCGAGAGCCGTTCGAGCGACCCGGCGCGCGCGCTTCAACTGAAGAAGTTTGTGGCCAAGTATGCGCCGCGCGACGACGGAAATGCGGCCGGGCGAGTGGTGGACCGCTTGCTGTCTTAGGGTGCCGGCTGTTCCGAGAGGATCTTCTCCGCTGCGTTGACGAACCGCGCGGTGCTCGCGCCCGGCGAAGTATCGCCGAAATGGCGGGCGATCAGCTGCAGCTGGTCGGGGCCGATTCCGGTTGCTGCAGCCTCGGCCAGCAGCTCCGGCGTCCGTGCTGCCTCGGACTTGTCAATGAGCCTGGTTTTGGCGGCCACGCCCTGTGCATCGATGTGGGCCCCAGGCTCCGAAGGCTTCGTCATGAGCAGGGGCTTCCGGGTGGGAAGCCAATCCAAGGCCATGGCAGAGATATCGCAGATGCACAGGTCCGCTTCCGCCATGGCGGCTGAGAAGTCGGCAGCCGTGTCCACCCGGTGGCCGGCTGGCTCCGCCTTTTCCGCCGAGACGATCATCTTTTCAATCTCGTGCAGAGCTGCACCGTGGGCGGCGAGCCTGCTGCCGGTCCGCGGATGCGGCCGGAAGACCAATCGGTAGCGGGCATCAGCCAGGAGGGAGCCGACAATCTCCCGTCCATGGCTGGCCAGCGAGCCGTACGCCATGGCTGGGCGGTCCCCTTCCCAGGTGGGGGCGTACAGGACGGTGAGACGTCCGCCGTCGTTCTTGGTTTGCGGGGCAGAAGCGGCGAAGTCCAGTTGCGGCCGTCCAATCTCCACCAAATGCGACTCATCAAACCGCTGCAGGGCGGCCAGAATGCGTTCCCGGGAGGCAGGGCCCGCGATGAAGGCGAAGTCGTAGGCCTTCAGCTGGTTGGAGACCATGGACACCTTGTCGCTCTCTCCATGGCTCAGATGCACATGCACCTGAGCCGGCAGGCGGAGGACCGTGAAGTTGTCCCGGTTGTTATTGACGTAGAACACCATCCGGACGCTGGCGCGTTGGATGAATGTTTCCACCTCCGCGATGCCCTTGGTAAGGAACACCGGCAGCGGGGAATCAGGAAGCAGTTCCGCGGCCGTGGCCGGCCGGTGGACCAGAACCGCTACCCGGTGGCGCTCCGCCAGCTTCGCCATGGGAGCGAGCCACTGCCTTACCTGGTAGGCACTGTCCGGGCCGTCAGCGAAGTACAGGACGCAGTCGAACCGGTTGCCGGCGTCCCTGTTGGCGTCGGCCAGCCGGGTTCGCACGCGGCGTTCCGTCAGCACGCTGTTGGCCTCGGTGAGGATCCGGGCGGCGAGAGGCTGAAGGCGGGACGCGATGGGCAACAGTGAATCCTGACGTCGGAGGGGTGGACCTACCTGAACAGCTTAGAGCTTCCCCACGTTGCGCCGTTTGGCATAGCCGTCGTTGGTCATCGCGTTCCCCCGGTAGAGCCACATGGCGCCGGCACCGGTTGTGGCCAGCAGGTCCACCTTGTTGTCCGAGGTCGTGTCACCGGGTCCGAGGATCTGCTTGTACTGTTGCCATCCGCCGCTGCCGATCTGCCGCTCGGCGTTGAACCACGCTCCTGAAGCAGTCTTGGCGGTGCGTCCCTGCCGCAGCCAGAGAGTGCCGTCGGACTTGCTGGCCACCAGGTCGACGGTGCCGTTGCGGTCATAGTCGCCGACGCCGACTATCTGCGAGTAATGCCAGCCCGTGTCGATACGTGTGCGCGAGCCATGCTGGCCGTTGCCCGGGCCGGCGTAAAGCCAGGCGGTTCCGTCGGCGCCGACGCCGAGCAGGTCGTTCTTGCCGTCACGGTTGACGTCGCCCGTGCCCACCAGCGTCGCGAACTGGTTCCACCCGCCGGTGCCGATCTTCACCCGGCGCTTATAGCCTTCGCTGGAACTGCTGACCGTGCCGGTGCCGGCATAGAACCAGAGGGTTCCGTTGGTCTGACGGGCCACGAGGTCGTTCTTGCCGTCCTCGTTGTAGTCTCCGATCCCGACGATGGAACTGTAGATGTGCCAGCCGTGCCCGATCCGCTCGGGTGTGCCGAAGGTTCCCTTGCCGGTTCCGCGCATCAGCCAGAGGGTGCCGTCCGGCTTGCGGCCGATCAGGTCGCTTCGGCCGTCGCCGGTGAAGTCACCCGGAGTGGCCACGGTGTCGAACTGTTTCCACGTGCTGCTGACCAGCGTCCTGGCGTTGTAACCCTCGGAATCGACCATCTGGGTGCCCTTGTAGAAGCCCAGCGAACCATCGGGGCTGATCGTGAGGAGATCGTTTTTCTTGTCCCGATCGTTGTCCCATACTCCGAGGATGTCCGCGAAGGACCCCCAGCCCCAACCAATTTTGCGGGCGGCGGCGAACGTGCTGGTGCCGGTCCTTCCGGTTCCCGTATGCAGCCACAGGGTGCCGTCATCCTTGGACGCCACGACGTCCATGTGCCGGTCGCCGTTGAAGTCCCGCGTCGCTACAACCTTGTTGTAGCTGCCCCAGCCGCTGCCGATCTGGCTGCGGGTGCCGGGTTTGCCGTCGCCGGGAGCCGCGTACAGCCAAACCGTGCCGTCGGACCGTCGGGCGAGGAGGTCGTTGGTGCCGTCGCGATTGAGGTCGCCGGGGCCGATGATGTGGGTGAACCCGTTCCAGCCGCTGCTGCCGATGCGCACGCGCTGCTGGAAGGTCCCGTTGCCCTTGCCCTTGTACAGCCAGAGCGAGCCGTCGGTCTGCCGCGCCAACAGGTCGCCGAGCCCGTCGCTGTTATAGTCTCCGGTGCCGATCAGCAGGTTGTAGATCTGCCAACCTCCGCCTATCCGAAACGGCGTCTTGTAGCCGCCGGCGCCGTTGCCGGGGTAGAACCAAAGCGAGCCGTCCGTCCGGCGGGACAGCAGGTCGCCGTTGCCGTCCCGATTCAAGTCGCCCGGGGCGGCGTAGCGCTGGGCTCGATCCCACGTGACGGTCCGGTTGTAGGCGAAGTTCTGCAAGTCGGTGTAGGAACCCCGCCACACATTCGAGTCACCCGAGTAGGGGCCCGTGGAACTGTACTGCCAGATGTCGTACGAATTCCAGCCGGCCGGCAGCCAGGGGGTGCCGGTGGTGTAGTGCGCGACGTGCAGCGGGTGATTCTTGAAGGCGGTGCTGTTGCCGGTGCAGGTGTTCCACCAGTCCGCGGTGGTGTAAATGGCCGGGAGGCGGCCGGTGCGGGCCTTAATGGTGTTCGAGAAGTCCTTGATCCAGTTGACCATGGCCGAGGGGGACATGCTGTAGCAGGTGTTGCCCAGTTCCGGATAGGGGTTGTATTCGATGTCCAGCAGGGGCGGCAGGGTCTTTCCATCGGCAGACCAGCCGCCGCCGTTGTTCACCATGTAGTCCGCCTGCGCCTTGCCCGACGAGACGTTGGGGATGGCGAAGTGATAGGCGCCGCGGATCATGCCGACGTTATAGGAACCGGCGTACTGCGAGGGGAACAACGGGTTCTTGTACGACAGGGCCTCGGTGGACTTTACATAGGCAAACCGGGCCCCGTAGTTCCACTCGGTTGCCCAGTTGACGTTGGGCTGGTGGCTGCTGACGTCCATGCCCTGGACCCCGCTGGGCTTCCACTTGGTGCGGCTGAACGAGGGGAGCGCCGCGGGTGCCACAACACTGGTGCGTTCGATGTCGAGGACTTCCAGTTGGGCGTCGAGTTCCGCCAGCACTTCCGGCTGTTCCAGTTCCCGCTCACGTTCTCGGCGCTGCTGGAGACCTTGGCCCATGTCGGCGCCGTGTTCGCCCTGCAGGGTCTTCAGGAGCTTAAGGAGTTGCTCCTGGCTGAGCTCCTCGACGGGCACCTCGACGGAATCCGATTCTTCTGCTGTCGGGGTCGGGTCGCCGGCTTCAGGGGAGGGCTGGGCCGTCGGTTCTTCCGTGGCAGCGGCCGGGGAGGAAGGTTGTGTGCCATCCCCCGGTCGTTCGAGGCCCGGCGTAACTCCGGTTTCGTCGTCGATCTGAGGTTCATTGCCGGACGAGTCGCCGGACGCCATATCGGAGGGCGAAGGTTGTGCCGTTCCCAGACCGGTGGCCGCGGGTGCCTGCAGCAGGGCACCGTCGGGGGTCGACGCAGGCTGCGAGTCCGGTGCTGGCTGATGCAGGTCCTGTGCGGTTGCACCGGGGGCCATCAGCAGGCCGACCGCCATCACGACGGCGGTTGCGCTGGCTAGACGAGCAGTGGCTCGCTGGTTTCGTCTGGGAGAGGCTGCGGGGCTGCGGAAGCTGGGCATAGATTGCTCCGGACAATAGGGCACGAACGGGCCGGGTCAAGAGAGCCGCAGCCTCCGGTTGGCAATGGCGAAGCGTCGGCTCAAGGTGGGTTAAACGTTATCAGCCGCGCGGGCGGAAACACTGAGCCAGAGGGGGCGTTTCCACGGAAGTCGACAACTGTTAGCCGGCTGTTAATCCGCGCTGCTGCCTCCCAAACGGCCCGCCAGGCGGGCGGGAGCCGGTGCGCATGAACTTGGCGGCGGGCGGCGGGTCAGTCTTGGGGCTCGCGCTTCATCGAGAGCGAACCATGCTTCGTGGCGTAGAGCCGGTACAACGGCCCGGCCTCCACCTCCAGGGTGCTGAAGGCGAGCCGCAGTTCTTGGTCGTTCCCAACCAGGCGGGCGTGGAAGTCAAAGATGTCGCCCCGTGCAGACTCCGGCACATGAAGCTGCCAGGTTCCTTCTTGAAGGTGGGCGGCTGTCGTCGCCTTGTCCCGCCTGCGGCGGACGAAGACTTCCGCCGCCTCCGCTATCCCCGGCCGGGAAGCAAGGCGGAGGACCTCACCTTCCCACCACGCACGCTCGAACAGGCGTTCCAGTGTCTTCCCGGTGACGCGGACGGCGCGCGGAGGCCCCGACAGAACCTGCCGCCATGACTCCACAAAGGTGTCGGCGTTGAACCGGTCCAGCGTCCGGATGGCGTTTTCCCCCATCTTCCGGCGAAGCTCCTCGTCCTCCATGAGGGCGAGGATCCGGTCGGCTAGCAGTCCGCTGTCACCGAAGGGGACCAAACGTCCGTTTTCTCCGTCGATGATGACGTCCCGGGGGCCGTAGTTGGCATCGTAGGCCGCTACGGGGACGCCGTAGGACATGCTCTCCAGCAGGATCAGCGGGAATCCCTCCGACTGCGAAGTCAGGAGCGTGAGGCATGCCCCGGCGTAGATGTCATCCGGGTTGTCGGCGAACGGCATGAAACGGACGTGCGCGCGGATGCCCAGCTCGTCGATGAGCGATTGGACCCGGGTCTCCTCGTCGTCGCGGTAGCCGAAGCCGAACACCTCCAGGCGGGCGCTGGGACGGGAAGCGAGAATTTTGGCAAAGACGCGCATGGCTTCGTCCACGCGCTTCTTCGGGTGGGTACGGGCCACCAGCACGATCCGGTCGGCGTCGACCGCTTTCTCTTCTTCCCTTGCCGGTGGCGCCACCTGGGGGATCACAGCCAATTGATCGCCGTGGCCGAACTCGGAGCGGATGTCTTCCCGCTGGGCTTCGGTCAGGAGAGCCACCGAGTCCCATCCGCCAAGGGTCCCCAGGAGCCGGCGCCAGCTCGGGCTGACACCGGAACCCAAGGTGTAGGGGTGCTCCAGGTGGTTGCTGTGGACCGCGGCAACCTTTCCCAGATTGGGGTGACGCAGCGAATGAACGACGTCGTCGAGGTTTTCGGCCGGCAGGTTGGGCAGGTTTTCCCGGAATTCCGAGGTGATAACCGGTGCCTGCTCGCCGGCGAGCAGGCGTTCGAAGGCGAACCTGTACAGCTGGCCCATCGACGCGAAGGTCTGTGGCTCGGGGCCGAAGAGGTATCCCTTGCGCCACTGCTTCTCGCCGGGGTTTTGCAGGATGGTGAGGAAGCACTGGCCGTCGCGGCCGATGTAGCGCTGGGCGGCCGGGGTGGCGGAGCCCGGCTGGTAGTCCAGGATTCTTGCCACGCGGCCGTGCTCGTCCAATTCCCAGCGGCGGGTGCGCAGCCGGTCTGGGCCGAGGTCCTCGATGGCCGCCGGGATTCCACTGGCGTGGAACCGGACGTAGTGCTCCTGGACTCCGTTGCGGAAGTAGGCGAAGGCCAGACCGGAAGTTCCCACCGGGAACCGGACGAAGTCGGCCTCGCTCGGCGGCTGGACGCTGGGCCGGGTCTCGGCCTCCGGGCTTGGGTCCAACGAAGCCAGCACGCTGCGGACCTTGACGTCGGGGTGCAGGTGGCCGTCCGCCTTCAACTCGGCTACGTCGGCTTCCAGCCGAGGCTGGAACGCGAGGACCTCAATCCAAACATCGGCGAAACTGCCCTGCTCTGCCAAGGCGCTGGCGCGGGACCGCACGGCCTTGACCAGACCCCCGCGCTTCAGCGCCAGCGTGTTGACCGGGAAGTGCGCGGTCGGCATCGGCTCAGGTGTCTGCATCGCTGTACTGTTGTCCTCAATCGTTATCAAGCGGCCCGCCTAGGAGGGCTGAGCCGACATGTTTGCGCCCCGGACAGGAATCGAACCTGCGACCAAACGATCAGGGGCTGCTAGTTTTGGTCGTTTCTCAACATAGCCCATATGCCGCTAGCTTGCGGGTGTAAGGCCCTGGACGCTCACGTACCGAAAGCTGGTCCTCCCGCCGCATTGCGTTGGAAGCAGAAGAACGCGGCATGACCGTCTCATATACCGCGATCGCCAAGTACCTGCGCACCCGTTCTGTTTAGCGCCCGCCCGCGTGGGAGCCGGCATGGGCGTTTCGGGGAACCCGACCTCCTACTTCAGCTTCATCGTGGCGACGACCATGTTGTGGTCCGAGCCCGGGGTGGAGCGCAGCCGGCCGGCGGCGTCGATGTCGAGCACGTTCTCGTAGGAGACGGTGCCGGCAATGTTCTTCGTGAACACGTAGTCGATCCGCCCGAAGGTGGAGTTCTGCTGCTTCTTGTAGCCGTTGGTTGTGGGGTAGAGGAAATCGGTCTTCCTGGCCGAGGAGGCGCTGTCAGTCCAGCCGCCCCTGATGAAGGCCTCGTGCGGCGCGTTCGAGGGCAGCTGATAAAAGCTGCTGTTCATGTCGCCGCCGGCGACGACCGGGAGCCTGCGGGTGTTGATCGCGTTCATCTTCCGGTTGACGGTCTCCATGGTGGAGGTCTTCGACACTGTGCCGCGCAGCGGCAGCTTGGGGGAGACGTGGAAGGACACCGCGTAGAACTGCTTGCCGGTCTTCTTCGACTTCAGCAGCACCCAGGCCGCGCCGCGCGGGTCTTCGCCCCTGGCGACGGGCAGGGCGAAGGTGCCGCGCTTGAGCAGCGTGTACTTGGACGTCTTGTACGCGATGCGGTTCACGTACTGCTTGGTGCCGGCCTTTTCCGGGGCGCGGTCGAGGGCGTAGCCGAGCGACTTCAGCCGGGGCTGGAAGTCGGTCATGGCTTTCGTGTTCGCGGTGCCCGGGATATTGACGTTTAGGGCCTCTTGGAGCAGGAGCACGTCCGGGTTTTTCGCCTTGATGGTCCGCAGGTGAGTCATCTTGCGGGTGTTCCAGTGCGGGGCGCCGGTGACTTTGCAACTGGCGCAGAGCAGGTTCTGGCTGGCCACGGTCAGTGGCTCGGCGCCGGACACGGGTGGCGCCGCAGGGTAGGCGGTGACCCGGGCGGAAGTGCGGGTCTTGTAGGTCTTGTTGTGGGCGTAGACGCGGATGAAGCTGGGCATCGAGGACCGGGAGCCGTGGGTGAGCCTGGTGATCTTCAGGCTGGTGCCCGTGACATTGGAGAAAGTGCGCGGCCGCAGAGTCATGGCCATGTTGTCCGCGATCTTTACTGTGTAGTGGGTGGTGTTCGCGGTCCGGTTCCAGAAGACGGTGATGCTGTCGGTGCCGCCGGCAGTCTTCAGGGTGGTGAACGCGCCGGGGTGATTGGCGTGGGTGGTCGCCTTCAGCGTCTGCGACCAGGCCGAGCGGACGTACTCTCCGTGATCGCTGCCCGGTTCCCGGTACAGCACCCGGTACTGGATGTAGTAGGTCGTGGCGTCATCCAGGTCGCCCAGGTAGCGGCTGTTGACCTTTTCGATGACCGGGGCGCCGGCCATGTCGGAGCGCGTGGAGTAGCGGACCTCGTAGCGGTTGGCTCCGGTCACGGGATCCCAGTCCAGGGTGAAGCCGGTGTGGCCGGCGGAGACCAGTTCCGGTCTGTCCAGGCTGGCCGCCATCTGGATCTCTACGCTGGCTGGTGCCGCCATCGCGGTGCCGGGGACGAAGCCGCCGAGCAGGGACGCGGCGAGCAGTGCGGCCGCGGTGCGGCGCAGGGGAGTGGTCTTCATGACGCTCCTGGGCGAGTGAACGGTCTCTTACAGGAGACACGCGTCGAAACCCCGAAGCCTTCCCCGCACAAAAGTATGAGCTACATCTCCGGAATTGCGAAACCATTCATCTTACCGTCCTAATCCGGCGCGGCAGGCCGGCCGCTATCACCTACCAATAGCTGGTTAAAGGTGTCCCGGAAAAGGCCGGCAGGCATCGGCCCCTCGCCGGCGCTTAGAGGGACTGGTCATTGTCATCCTCACGGGCTACGTTCCCTGTCATGGAGGCCCCCCAAGACAAAGAGCTGCCCTTGACCTGAATTGGGAACAGCGCTGGGAGTTCGACCATATCTGGGCGCGCCAGCTGTACCGGACATCCCCGTCCTGCCACCGTTGAAGGATTTTCTTCAAGGCAGCCTGCTCGTGCCCGGCCATAGTGGCACTTATCGCGGCGCACCGCAATCGCCGCGAACGAAGTGATGGGGCACTCCGGCTGCCCAGTTGTCATGCCTGGCCGCTAGGCGTTGGTTAGGATCTCCCGCCGCAGCTGCCGCAGGCTTCGCTGGTTGTGGCGGACGACAAAACCCGCAAGCCGTCCTCCCAAATCCGAGAACGCAGTGATAGGCGTGACACGGAACTGCCCATCCGCCTCTTCCCACACGAGCTGGGCCTGCAAGGTTATGTTCCGAACAGCAGTCCGGGGTACGGCCCTGTCCCTAAAGAATCCGAGCACTGTGACTTCGGAGGCTGATACCCGAACGCCCAACCGCCAGTTTCGCCAGCCAGCCAGCAGCATCAGCATCGATACGGCAATAGCAAAAGCCAATTCGCCCTCGTGCCCCTCTGATGACCCAGACCAGACAGAACCAGTCGGCATCTCGTAGAAGGCCACAACCAGGAACAACAAGACGAACGCGAACAGGGAGGCCCGAGAAATGAAAAGGGGACGCAGTATCAAACAGGATTCTCCGGTCTCTCGCGTAGCGGTTCCACGAGGAATGTCTCGTCGACGCTACAGCATTACGACGGCGAGATGGACGACCTGCTTATTCGACACTCGTACAGAGGAAAGGCTGTTCGTGACGAGCAATCGCTGAAAGCCATGCGTGTCGGGAAGCATCAGAGACAGTGCGTAAGTGGGTGAAAGAAACGTTTAATTAGGCGTCATATATTAGGGGCCGATGGCAGTAGACTGCGATCTGGGACATGCGGGCGGGTGTCCTAACACTCGTTACTGCCCGGTTGGGGGAACCTTGGTGTCTTTTGCGTCTTCTTCGTCTAAAGCTTTGACCGTGTTCAGCTTGCTGATTGCCGTGGTCATGGTCTTCTCCGTGCTTCTTGCCGGGGCTCCGCCGGCCCAGGCGGTTGTAAGGGAAGCCCTTATCCAAGGCACGGTCACGGACCCCGGTGGCAGAGCGGTGCAGGGAATTACTGTCGACGCGTTCATACCGGAAACGGCCACAGTCCCCGCCCACCTTCCCGCCTTCAGTGCCCGGACCGGCGCGGATGGCCGTTTTAGCCTGTCGGTGGACAGCGAGTGGGACTACAAGATCCGATTCAGTGACGTGGACGGCCAGATTAGGCCGGCGGGAACTTTCGCCTCCGAGTGGTATCAGGACCAACCGGACCGATCCTCGGCGGCCCCGCTGCCGGTGGAACCAGGTGAAATCGCCCAACTGGGCCAGATTAGCTTGCAATGGGCGGTTCTAGATACCCTCACTAACACTCTGCCGCCCAGCATCGCCGGCACAGCGCGTGCCGGTTTCACCCTCACGGCCGCACCTGGCCAGTGGAACCCCGCCCCCGAGCGATTCAGGTACGAGTGGTACCGGGACAGCAAACCGATGGGCCACGCTGGTTCACGCCTCACTCTAAGTCCAAATCTCGGGGGCAGCCTGTACACGGTCAAAGTTACCGCGGTGAAGCGAGGATACGCATGGGCGAGTGAAACGACCGCGGCCGTTTTCGTCCCGATAGAGGAGTTCGATCCGGTCCCGTTCATTTATGGCTCACCGACAGTGGGTGAGGTAGTGCGTATTTTTCCAACAGTGGAGCCGAACATTGCTTTAGCCAGGGGCCAGCGAACGATTCAGTGGTACCGGTCAGGAACGCCGATCAGCGGAGCAACCGCCAATTCTTACCGGGTGACCGATAAAGATTTCAAGCATACGCTGACTGCGAAAGTCACCGCGCTACAAGACGGATATGACCCGGTGACGGTGACTACTGAGGCCACCAAGCTTGTCGGTCCAGGCCTACTGGCTAGCCCAATTCCGAAGATCACCGGCGTGGTGAGAGTGGGCCATACCCTGACCGCCCGTGCCGACGGCTGGACGCCGGGTGCAACGCTGACATACCAGTGGTACCGGTCCCGCCTAAAAGGGACCCCTGTAGGCGGGCACCGGCTCATCAAGGGCGCGACCAGCAAGACGTACAAACTAACGGGGGCTGACGCCGGGTATAACCTCGTGGTTCGGGTAAACGGATCTAAACTCGGCTATTACAACAGCTGGCGGCATTCCAATAACACTGCCAATACGGCCAAGGGCACATTGAAGACGACGGCCCCCACGGTCGTCGGAACGAAGAAGGTAGGGCGCACCCTCACCGCCCGAACGGTCAGCTGGACTTCTGGGACAGCCTTTAAGTACCAGTGGTACAAGTCAGGCAAGGCCATAAAGGGTGCTACAGCCAAAACTTACAAGCTCACCAAGAGCGACCGGTCACGAAGCATCAAGGTGCGGGTAACCGGCGCGAAGACTGGATACATCCCCCAGTCGAGATACTCGGTGGCCTACCGCGTTCGATAGCGGTCACCGTCCACTTAAACTACGGGAAGGCCCAGCCGGCGTAACGCTGTTCGGGTCTTCCCGTTTTTGATAATCGCGGCCGCGGACACCAACTTAGTCTGGTCTGCGGCAGGGCCTGCTGTCAGGGGTGGCGTAAAACGAATTTTGTCGAAAGTCTGATAGGTTATTCTGTCTCCAGGCAACTATTTATTGGTAGCCAATCTACGCCAGGCACGCGATTCACTTACCGCTGGTATCGGGGCGACGACATCATTAAGGGTGTAACGGGAAATGCCTACACACTCAAGGCTGTCGATGCCGGACGCACCTTCCAGGTGTACGTTTTTGGTTCCCAAGACGGCTACAAGCCGGATGACCGGTCGACTGACGGCACTTACGCCATCGCCAAGGGAACCTTGGCAACCTCCAAGCCGACAATAACGGGCACGAATCAGGTTGGGGGTCTCCTCACTGCCCGACCGGGGACTTGGAGCCCAGCGGTGAAGTTCAAGTATCAGTGGTACAGGTCCGGGAAAGCGATCAAGCGTGCGGACAACCGGTCCTACAGGCTCACGAAGGCCGACAAGTCCCGCAGCCTTAAGGTTCGCGTTACCGGCTTTAAGACCGGATACGCGTCAGCAACCAGGTACTCATCGCCAAGCCGCATTAAGTGACCCCCATAAGGTCGGGATGGGCCCTAGGGGCTTCGATCTGCCGTAGTCGAGGACTGCCAGCGGGCTAGCAAGGCTGGCCCCCATCGCTGAGCGTCGTCGCTCCTGCCCAATATCTGAGGGTGAAGGTCCACCCGGCGAAGTCGCAGCGGTGTAACGTTGTGCCGCCTGTGCTGGCTGTACATGAGGGTAGGGGAGATGCTCGGACGATGAGGGAACAGCCCCGCGCCAATTGGGGCTGCGGGGCTGCTCTTCTCGCTGGGTGCCTCATCGGATCTTTTGTCTTCAGCCGGTGTTGTCGTAGGGGTCTCGCCAGGACGATTCGTCCCGGCTGATCCCCTCCACTGACGACGCCGGAACCCACCGGGTGCGCATCTCGTACTCTGCGTCCTGCCACTTTAAATGCACGTGCTCCGACGTCCAGCCGATAGCCTTCGCGTCCACCGTGGTTCCGTCCTCCAACCGGGCCCGCACGTAAGGTTCTCGATTGTAGGGTGCCCTAGGAGGGAAAGCTGAGGCCCGGAACCTCTTGCGGGTTGACCGAGGCCTATCCGAACCACCGAAGGTCACCTGCGGAAATTTACGAGCAATTCCAGAAGATGCCGACGGCGGGAAAGCTCCATCCGACTTCGAGCGGAGCATTGCAGCGGCTACTGTGCTCTCCATCCGAGAAAACAAGCGACGTATGGATGCTCACGTCAGACTGCTCAGCCTTACAGCTAAGCCACGGGAGACGACGGCGGCGAAACATTTGGCACATTGGACGGGAACGCTGCTTGATTCCATGGAAGTAGCGGAGACCACCGGAAGCATCATGTGCGGGGATCTTGCTCGGGATGTAGCCGAATACGAGAAGATTCGAGACGAGTTGTGGAAAAGGTATGCCCGCAAGGACTCGGTCTGGTCCAACGTTCGTGACTGGTGGACAAACTTCTGGATGCACCTTCCGCAGCGGTTGCCCTACTTGCGCGGTCGCATCCAACACAGCCGTCGAAGAGACCAGGTGTAGAACGAATCCGGTGGGTAAGCGGTGGATTGACTCTCAAGCTGCTCCAACGGCAGTGGCTCCGACTGAAGATAACGCCCAGTCAGAGTCGCTTTTGTTGCGCCCCGGACAGGAATCGAACCTGCGACCAAGAGATTAGAAGGCTCCTGCTCTATCCGCTGAGCTACCGAGGCTGATGGCCGACTGCTGTCCACTGACTGTCCACTCCAATTCCGGAGTCTCCAAACATGTCCAGTTAGTGTCCACTCTCGTGTACGCCAATGCGGCCGGTGCTTAGTCTAGCAATTCGTTCAAGGCGGGGCGCGATGGCGGCACTCGGTCGTGCCGTCCGTCGGCGGCCAGGGCCGCGACGCACTGCCACAAAGAAGAAGGACGTACGGTTCTAACCCGTTCTGTTCTGCTGCCCATGGGCCGGCCTGCGTCGTCGGGCGTGGACAGACTTCCGCGGCAGGGCGTCCGGCACCCCGCCGCGAAAGGAACTTGCTACTGGCCCGTTCCGGCGTCGGCCCCACCGTCGGCCGCGTTGTCCTGCCCATCTAAACCTTCCGGGATCTCTTCCGGTGCTGGTGCCTGGCTCGGCTCCGGTGCCTGGCTCGGTTCCGGGGCAGGCTCGGTGGTCTGGCTCGGTTCCGGGGCAGGGGCCGGGTGCTGTTCGGTGCCGTTCGATTCGCCATTTTCCGGCTCGTCAGTTTCGGTTGAGCTGTTTCCGCCGACCGCGGGATCGTCCGTGGTCGGAGCGTCGTCGGCCGCACCGTCTTCGGTCTTCGCGGGGTCCTCGTCCTTTTTGGCCGGCGCGTTTGTTTGATCCGCGGCCTCCTGGTTGCCGCCCAGGGTGCCAAGGGTCGTCGTGTGGGGGCTCGAGGCACGGTCGATACCCGTGGTAGACGAGACCAGGCTGGAGATGGGCTGGCTGGTGCCGATTTCCACCGCGGTAATGCCGACCATCGCGATGGCGAAGGCCGCGGCGCTAGCCAGTCCGACCTTGACCCATGTCATCGGGGCGATGGGCTTTCTGGCAGGTTTAGTGGGCGGTTCGATCGCTTCGGACGGGGCGCTGGCGGCCACCTTCTCGACCTCCCGCAGGGCCCCCACACGAGCCTTGGGGATTTTCTTCAGGGCCACAGTGGCGGCCGAACTCAGCGTCCGGGCATAGAGCGCGGCGCCCACGGTGGCGACGACGGAACCGAGTGCGGCGCCGATCAGCGTTCCGGCGACGCCGAGAAAGGACCCCACTACTGCGGAGGTCACCGCGGCCAGCGCCGAGGCGATAGTTTGGGCGCCACTTAGTCCGAGAAAGGGCTTGGGCTTGTCGTCGGCAGCGGAATCGTCAGGCATATTGGTACCTAGTTCGGTCGGAGATTATTACGGATAGGTAACGATACCTGCACGCGGACGGTTCCCGGCACGGCCCGTGCTTGCTTGAGACGCTGCTCACAGACAGGGGCGGGGAGGGGCGTTCCCGGTGTGCCGGGCACGATGCGTCTGCTGCTGTGTCCACGTGGTCCCACCCGTTCTCCACAAGGACACCGTCCGGCGCCGCGGTCCACATGCCGCGCGGACCGCTTCACCGCAGGTGCCGCAGCGGCGAGGCTCGATGGTGTCGGCAGGGCGCCGGCGCTTACAGCGGACGGGAGAAGAGCATGAGCGACTACATTACGGTGCGCGGGACGGTCGGAACCGACGTGCAGCAGCGGCGCACGCACGGCGGTGATGCGGTGGCGGAGTTCCGGCTGGCGTGCTCGGGGGACTGGTTTAACCGGGAGACCGGCGAGTGGGTCAAAGGGCAGACCAACTGGTACACCGTTCAGGCCTTCCGGGGGTTGGCGGAGAACCTGTGGCGCAGCCTGGCCAAGGGCGATCCGGTGGTGGTCAGCGGCAAGCTGAAGCTTCGGCAGTGGTCAACCGAGGACGGGCGGCGCGGCACTGCTCCGGAGATCGACGCCGACACCGTCGGCCACGACCTGCGCCGCGGCTCTGCCTCGTTCACCAAAATCGCTGCGCCGGCAGCGATGCGCGAGGTCGCGGACGCTGGGCAGGGCGGCGCCGACTACCGTGCGATGGCCCTGGCCGGTGCCGGCGTCGAGGACGGGAATCGGGCCGACGGAGAGTTCGGCCTCGAGCCAGGCCTGGGCGGCAGCGGCGGCAACGCCGACGGGGACCGGCAGGAGGAGGCGCAGCTGCCCCGGGCGAGTTGATCGGCTGGTGGAGCCTTGCGGGCTGCCGGGACACGGGGATGCGGTGCGGCAGAATATGTGATCATGCCGCGCAGCGACTAGCCTTGAGGGCATGGCGGAATTCATTTACACGATGTCCAAGGCCCGCAAGGCCGTTGGCGACAAAGTCATTCTTGACGACGTAAGCATGTCGTTCTTCCCCGGCGCCAAGATCGGCGTCGTCGGCCCCAACGGTGCGGGCAAATCCACGATCCTGAAAATCATGGCCGGCCTGGACACCCCGTCCAACGGCGAAGCCAGGCTCAGCCCCGGCTACACGGTCGGCATCCTGCTGCAGGAGCCTCCGCTGAACGAGGAGAAGACGGTCCTGGGCAACGTCCAGGAAGGCGTCGGCGAAATCTACGGCAAGATCCAGCGCTTCAACGAAATCTCGGAAGAGATGGCCAGCCCGGATGCCGACTATGACGCGTTGCTCGAGGAAATGGGCAAGCTGCAGGAGGCCATCGACGCCGCCGACGCTTGGGACATCGACTCCCAGCTCGAGCAGGCCATGGACGCGCTGCGCTGCCCGCCCGGCGACGCCGACGTCACAGTGCTCTCGGGCGGTGAGCGGCGCCGCGTGGCGCTGTGCAAGCTGCTCCTGCAGAAGCCCGACCTGCTGCTGCTCGACGAGCCCACCAACCACCTCGACGCCGAAAGCGTGCTCTGGCTCGAACAGCACCTGAAGTCCTACCCCGGCGCGGTCCTCGCCGTGACCCACGACCGGTACTTCCTCGACCATGTGGCCGAATGGATCGCCGAAGTGGACCGCGGGCACCTCTACCCCTACGAGGGCAACTACTCCACCTACCTGGAGAAGAAGCGCGCCCGGCTCGAAATCCAGGGCAAGAAGGACGCCAAGCAGGCCAAGCGCCTGACCGAGGAACTGGACTGGGTCCGCTCCAACGCCAAGGGGCGCCAGACCAAGTCCAAGGCCCGCCTGGCCCGCTACGAGGAAATGGCTGCCGAGGCCGAGCGCACCCGGAAGCTGGACTTCGAAGAAATTCAGATCCCGCCGGGACCGCGGCTCGGCCAGCTGGTCATCGAGGCCAAGGACCTGTTCAAGGGCTTCGGCGACCGCGAGCTGATCAAGGACCTGTCCTTCTCGCTGCCGCGCAACGGCATCGTTGGCGTGATCGGTCCCAACGGCGTCGGTAAGACGACCCTGTTCAAGACCATCGTCGGACTCGAACCGCTGGACGGCGGGGAGCTGAAGATCGGCGATTCCGTCAAGATCTCGTACGTGGACCAGTCCCGCGGCGGCATCGATCCGAACAAGACCCTCTGGGAGGTCGTCTCCGACGGGCTCGACCACATCCAGGTCGGCCAGGTCGAAATGCCGTCCCGTGCCTACGTCTCCGCGTTCGGCTTCAAGGGTCCGGACCAGCAGAAGAAGGCCGGCGTGCTTTCCGGCGGTGAGCGCAACCGGCTGAACCTGGCGCTGACCCTGAAACAGGGCGGCAACCTGCTGCTGCTCGACGAACCGACCAACGACCTGGACGTCGAAACGCTCTCCAGCCTAGAAAACGCGCTGCTGGAATTCCCCGGCTGCGCCGTGGTGGTCTCGCACGACCGCTGGTTCCTGGACCGGGTGGCCACGCACATCCTGGCCTACGAGGGCACCGAGGAAGAGCCGGCGAACTGGTACTGGTTCGAGGGCAACTTCGACTCCTACGAGCAGAACAAGGTCGAGCGGCTCGGCCCGGATGCGGCCAAGCCGCACCGGGTGACGCACCGCCGCCTGACCCGCGACTAGTAGAGATGAATGGAACGGCCGGGCCCACAGGGAGCCCGGCCGTTCCATTTGGTCAGCTATCTGGCGCAGGGGAGGCCAGCCACTCCGGCCTACGGAATGCGGATCATGCCTTCCTGGGCGACGGTCGCGACGAGTTCGCCGGCCCGGTTGAAGATCTTGCCGACCGCCAGTCCGCGGGCACCGGAGGCACTGGGGGAGGACTGCACGTAGAGCAGCCAGTCGTCGACCCGTACCGGGCGGTGCCACCACATGGCGTGGTCCAGGCTGGCGACGCTCATGCCCGGAGTAACCCAGCTGACGCCGTGCTGGCGCAGGATGGGTTCCAAGAGCGTGTAGTCGCTGCCGAAGGCCAGCGCGGCCCGGTGCAGGCCCTGGTCGTCGGGCAGCGGCCCTTTGGTCTTCATCCAGACGGCGTTGACCGCCTGCCGTTCGCCCTTGGCCTGCACGTAGAGGGCGTCCTGGACATGGCGGACGTCGAACGGGCGGTGGTAGGCCATGTGCCGGGCCACCGGGTGGTCCACCTTGCCGAGCAGATCCGCGGTGCTCGGCAAGGTCTCCGGGTCCGGGATTCCGTCGGGGAAGTCCTCCTGGTGTTCGAGCCCCTCGGCCGGGGTCTGGAACGAGGCGATCATGGACAGGATCGGCACGCCGTTCTGATAGGCATGGGTGCGGCGGGCGGAGAACGAACGGCCGTCGCGCAGTCGTTCGACGCCGAAGGTAATCGGCAGGTCCGCGTCGCCGGCGCGCAGGAAGTACCCGTGCATGGAGTGGATGGGCCGGTCCGGTTCCACGGTCCGCACGGCCGCGATGACGGATTGTGCCAGCACCTGGCCGCCGAAGACCCGGCCGCGCGGCTGCTTTTCGGAAACGCCGACGAAAATCTCCTCGTCCGTGTTCGCGCCGTCGGCATCGGAGAGGTCCAACAACTCCAGCAACACCGCCGTCGGATCGGCGTGTTCCTCGATGGCGGTCATGTAGTCTCCTTGCCGGTTACCCGCGGGTACGAACACCTCCGACAGTAGTTGGCACCGCTCAACCGCTCAACTCCGAGGCGTCCCGCGTGCGGGAGCACGCAGTGAGTCAGCACGCAGGTTAGTTGCGGCTCCCGCGCTTTGAGAGGATGGCATCATGCCTACCGTTCCGCACGATGCCCCAAGGTTCCCGATCCAGCTGAGGTTCAGCGACATTGATTCCTACGGACACGTGAACAATGTGACCTACTTGGGCTATCTGGAGACGGCCCGGGTGCTGCTGCACCAGCTGCGGCCGGAGCTGCCGGCTACCGCCGGCCACAAGCCGGGTGCGACACTGCGTGAACTCGGTGGCGCCGAAAACCAGACGCTGGTGGGACGGCAGGAAATCGAGTACCGGGTACCGCTGGACTACCGGACCGAACCGGTGCACATAGGCGTCTGGGTGACGAGGATCGGTTCTTCGAGCTTCGACCTGGGCTACGCCGTCGTTGACGCCGTCACAGGGGAGACCGCCACCGTGCATGCGCTGGGCGCGTCGACCATGGTGCTGGTTGCTGCCGAGACGGGACGGCCGGTGCCGCTGCCGGACGCGTACCGCGCCGCCTTGCAGCTGTGGGCCGGGCCGCCGGTTCCGTTCCGCAACAGTGCACATGCTGCCGGCACGAACGAGGAGGCCGCACAGTGATGTCCACCGGAACGCCCGTCCTGCAGTTGGCCGATGTGCAGGTTGCGGCGGACTTGAAGACGTTCGTCAGCCGGTCCCGTGCCGCCGGCGACGGCGCCATCCACCTGCAGGCGTTCGGCAGCGTGCTGGCGGCCTACGTGTGCATGATGCGCCCGCGGATTCTGGGCGAGGCGACGCCGACGATCCTGGGGCTGCGGGTCATGCCGCTGTCGGCGCCGGCCGCCGTCGAGGAGACCGTCACGCTGGCATCGGTCGGAGACCGGCTGGCCAGGATGGGGAACGAGGAAACGGGCCTGGCCCTCCCGCCCACGACCGTGACGGAATCCTGGACGGGTGTGCTGCCGCCGCGTTCCGGGTGGGAACACATCGGCAGCCTGCAGTCCCAGGTGTTGGAGGAGGCTGCCCGGGAGGGCATCCGGGAGATATCCGAGGCCCTGCCGGACAACCCCGGACAGCTCATCGTCAACAACGCGCGCAGCACCGTCTGGAGCCGGCCGCTGCCGGCGGCCGGCGGGCTGCCCGAATCGGCGGAGTTCCCGGCCGGGGCGGCGTTTGCCGCCCTCACGCTGGGCTTCCTCGACGAGAACCCGGCCGCCGTGTACCGGAACCGCCGCTGGCTGCGGCTCAGCACCGGCCGCGGCCATGTGCTGGTGCGCAGCGGCGCCTCGCTGTAACGGAGCGGGCGGCGCCGCAGGAGCAGGTCAGGCGCTGTTAACCATGGAGTGGGCTGCGCGCTCGAAGTAGTCCCAGAGCGTCTGTTCGTGCAGCGGCGGCAGTTCGAGGGCATCGACGGCCCGGCGCATGTGCTTGAGCCAGCGGTCGCGTGCGTCGAAGTCCACCTTAAACGGCTGGTGCCGCATCCGCAGCCGCGGGTGGCCGCGCTGTTCGCTGTAGGTGCCGGGGCCGCCCCAGTACTGTTCCAGGAACATCCGCATCCGGACCTTGGCGGGCCCGAGGTCCTCCTCGGGGTACATCTGACGCAGCACGTCGTCCTCCGCGATCCCGTCGTAGAAGACGTCCACCAGTTTCACGAACGTTTCGTGCCCGCCGACGGCGTCGTAGAAGTTGTCCGTGTACGCGGGCTGCTTGAACGCGTTCGCGGCGGCCGGCGCCGGGGTCAGCGTGGCCAGCGGCTGTCCGAAACGGGACGGAAGGGCCGCGCCGTCGGTTGGCTGCGCCGAACCGGGGCGCGCGGCGGGCTGTTCGGGGGTCTGGGGTATTTCGCTCATCGGTGGTCTCTGTTCGCTGATGCTGTCGGGAACCATTGTCTCAGCCCGCGACGACCCGGGGTTCGTGGTGGACGGGGAAGTTCACGCTGCGCGCAATGAAGCAGACCTTGTTGGCATCCGTATGGAGCCGCTGGGCGAGTTCGGCCTGGCCCGGATCGGCGATGGACACCCGGGGCCGCAGCGTCACGGACGTGAATTCGCCGCTGCCGTCACGGTTCAGGCGCAAGGTGCCCTCGGCGTCGTCGTCATAGGCCGTCACCACGATCCCGTTCTTCACCGCGACGTGCAGGTAGGAGAGCATGTGGCACTGGGACAGGGCCGTGAGCAGCAGCTGTTCCGGGTTCCAGCGGTCCTTGTCGCCGTGGAAGGTGGGGTCGGCGGTGCCGGCGAGCTCCGGCAGCCCTGCCGCGCGCACCACGTGGTCCCGTCCGTAGCCGCGGTAGCTGGCGGTGCCCTCGCCGCGGTTGCCGGTCCAGTGGAGGGAAACGGCGTAGTGGTGCTCGGAAAGGTTCATGCCGCCATTAAACCCCGTGCTCCTGCCGCCCGGCACAACCCGGCCCTGTCCGTTCTTACACAGGGGGCCCACATTTCCCGGGCCCGGACCTCTCAGCGGCAGGCGGTGATTTCGTAGAGCGCCGCCGTGCCGTGGGAGGCGATGAGGCGGAAGCCGCGGGAGAAGTCAATGTCGTGGAAACCCGGCCATTGGTGTTTTTCGCTGTGCTGGTAGCCGCGGATCGGCTGGTCGTCGTACAGGTGGGTGGCACCGGTGCTGTGCAGCGCGTCGCAGACCTGCGGGTCGGACACGATGTCGCGGAAATGATGCCGCAGGTAGTCCTTGTCCGCGCTGCCGGCGCTGCTGACGTTTTGGAAATAGACGGTCCGGTGGCCGGTGAGGGAGTAGATGTAGGGCAGTCCGTTGAAGGGATCGCCGATGACGATGGCGTCGTCGGGCAACAACGGGTCCAGGGAGCGGATGAACTCCTGCTCGTCGCCCAGCAGCGCGCGCCCGTCGTGCTGCTCGGTGATGCCGTAGCGGACCGAGGCCGCCTCAACCCGGACGTCGTGCCGGAAGCCGCCGGAAGTCACGAAGACGGCGGCCAACGCGGCGAACGCGAGCGCCGCGGCCACCGAACGGCGCGAACCGGCCTGCTTGCGGGTCCGGATAAGCCCGGCCAGCAGCGTGCAGAGCCGCTCCAGGGCCAGGGCGGCGAAGACCACGCCGAAAGTGTGGACCAGCGGCGCGATCCGCGGCGGATCCGTGTACCAGAAGCCGCTGAGCCAGCGGAAGGGGCGGTCTTCCGGGCCGGCCGCGAGGATGAAGAGCACGATGGCGGCTGCCATGCCCGCAGCGGCCGGTCGGGCGCGGCGGACGAAGCAGGCCACCACCGTTCCGGCCGCCATGAGGAGCCCGACGACGACGGCGTAGCTCTCCGGGGTGGCGTCGGCGCTGTCCGGCTGGCGCGGCAGGTCGAAGAACAGCCAGGCCAGGGCGTCAACCCAGCCCGCGGTGGAGCCGCGTGGATACGATACGACGGCGGCCACGAGGTTTGAGGTGGCCAGGACGAACGCGGCGGCAGCCGCGGCGGCCGCCAGCAGGCCGACCGCCGCGTAGAAAAGCCCGCGGCGGCTTCGCCAGAGCCGGGCCAGGCGGAGTACGACGAAGCGCGCCAGGTAGATTCCTCCGAGCACGAGCAGGCTGCCGAAGGCGGAAGGGTGGATCCACGTCGCGCCCAGGGCGACCACCGCCAGGGCGGTGAGATCCGCCGTCGTCCTTCCGTGCCCGCTGCGGGACGGGGGACCTTCGCCGGCGCCGGCCGAGGCCGGAGCGGCAGTACGGACAGCGGTTTCGGCGCCGGGGTCGGCCGCGCCCGGAGGAGCGGGACGGACAGCGGTTGCGCTCCGGGCGCCGGCGGCAACGGCATGCGTCTTCGCCTCCGTGGGCAGCCGGTACTGCAGTTCGATGCCGAGTGCGAGGATTGCCGGGAGCAGCGCGGCCGCGAAGCCGTTAGGCCACTGCCCGGCACGGAACATCTGGACAACCGGGAAGGCCAGCATGGAGGAAGCTATCACCGGCGCGAGGACCCACACGAGCGGCCTGGCGGGGAACAGCGCCCGGGCCAGCAGGGCCACGGAGGCCGGCCACATCAGGCAGCCGATCACCAGGCAGGCCAGGTTCCCCGCCGTCACTACGTCCCCCGGGACCAGCGACACCATCGCATGCCAGCCGGCGGGATAGAACGACGGCGGTGCCCCGCCGAAGATCGGCCAGATGCTCCAGGGGCTGGCCTGGCCGTTGTCCTTGATCCATTGCAGGACGTTGACGTGGTAGGTCGGATCCCAGGCTTGCGAGATGCGGTGGATCGAGCCCATGGCCCCCAGCATCACCGAGCCCAGGATCAGCGCCGCGAGGGCGAGGGCGGCCGCCAGCAGCCAGGCGGTCGCGCGCGGCACGTCGAGTCGCGCCGCCGGGGGAGGAGCGATGGCCCGCCCGAGGAGCCAGCACCCGCCGATGCCGAGCGCCGCCAGCAGGGTCCCCGAGAGCAGGTTCCAGCGCGCCCCGGTCGCCAGGCACACCATGGTGCCGGCCGCGGCCAGCGCCGTACCGGCGGCCGGGGCCAACACGAAGGCCCGGACGGCGGGCTGGCGCAGCGCCCGGAGGGCCAGGAAGCCGGGAAGGTAGAAGACAGCGAGCATGACAGCCAACTGCCCGGCAACTGCCATCAGGACTCCCTTGCGCCATCACCCGTTGTGGAATTGTAGATCCGCGGGAGTGCAGGCGCAGCACCTCGCGGGGATGCTCATGGAACCGTAGGGGAGGCAGATGGCGTGCCGGTGAACGGCGGGAGAACGCACCCTCGTGTCCGGGCACCGTGCGGAAACGGGGCTGCCCGCCGAAACGGGTGCTTCGGCGGGCAGCGGGTCGGTGTGAGACGAGGCTTTTCGGGCTACCGGTCGGCGGCCTGGGCCTTCAGGGCGCGGACGATGCCGTCCTTGTTTTCCAGCACCAGGCGGCGCAGGGCGGGGGAGCGGTCCGCCAGGGACTCCAACCACGCGTCCGTGGCGTCCACGGTGGCCTGGGTGGACAGCTGCGACGGGTACAGGCCGACGACAATCTGCTGCGAGAGTTCGTGCGTGCGGGTGTTCCAGATGTCTTCGATGGCGTCGAAGTACTTGGCGGCATAGGGCTCCAGCAGCGTGGTGTCATGCACGCGGGTGAAGCCGGCGATGACCGACTGCTGGGTGGCGTTGGGCAGTTCGCCCTTGACGACGACGGACTCCCAGGCTGCCGCCTTCGCCTCGGCGGTGGGGATGGCGGCTTGCGCCAGGGCCGCGGCGCGCTGGCCGGTGGCGGTCTGGTCCCGCTCGAGTTCGGCGTCGATCTCGGCCTGGCCGAAGCGGCCGCCGGCCACCAGCGAGGTGAGCAGTTCCCACCGCAGGTCGGCGTCCACGGTCAGCCCCTCCAGCGTGCGCTCGCCGGAAAGCAGCGCGGCCACGGTGTCCAGCTGCCCGGCGGTCTGGGCGTGCACGGCGAAGGCCTTGGCGAACTGCAGCTGCGAGTCGGAACCCTCGGCCGCCTCTCCGGCGAGCTCCCAGAGCCGGTCGGCGGCGGCGATGGTCAGCCGCTTGCGGTCGTCCGGGTTCACGTAGAAGGTCAGCGTGGTGGCCAGCTGGCGCAGCAGCACCAGCACCACCGAGGAGTCCGTCTCGTAGGCGATGTTGTTCAGCACCAGCTCCACGTATTCGCGCGCCGGGGTCTCGCCGTCGCGGGTGGCGTCCCAGGCCGAGCCGAGCACCAGGGTGCGCGGCAGCGAAGCGGTGAAGTCCTTCACGTGGGCCTTGGAGGTGGCCAGGGACACCTCGTCCAGCCGGATCTTGGCGTAGGCCAGGTCGTCGTCGTTAAGCAGCACGAGCGCGGGACGGTCCAGCCCGGCCAGCTGCGGCACCTCGGTGCGCTCGCCGTCCACATCGAGTTCCTCGCGGTGGGTGCGCACCAGCTTGCCGGCGTCGTCCAGGTTGTAGAAGCCGACGGCGAGCCGGTGCGGGCGGATGGTCGGGTAGCCGTCCGGCGCGGCCTGCAGGATGGCGAACGAGGTGATGGCGCCGTCGTCGTCGGTGGAAATCTCCGCGCGCAGGGTGTTCACGCCGGCGGTCTCCAGCCACTTGGCGGACCAGTCCTTCAGGTCGCGGCCGCTGGAGGTTTCCAGTTCGCCCAGCAGGTCGGCCAGCTCCGTGTTGGCCCAGGCGTGCTTGCCGAAGTACTCGCGGACGCCGGCCATGAACTCCTCCTGGCCCACCCAGGCCACCAGCTGGCGCAGCACGGAGGCGCCCTTGGCGTAGGTGATGCCGTCGAAGTTGACCTGCACGTCCTCCAGGTCCTTGATCTCCGCGGTGATCGGGTGGGTGGAGGGCAGCTGGTCCTGCCGGTAGGCCCAGGACTTCTCCATCGACGCGAACGTGGTCCAGGCGCCCTTGTACTCGGTGGCCTCGGCGGCGGCCAGCGTGGACATGAATTCGGCGAAGGACTCGTTCAGCCACAGGTCGTTCCACCAGCGCATGGTCACCAGGTCGCCGAACCACATGTGCGCCAGTTCGTGCAGCACGGTGATGGCCCGGCGCTCCACCATGGCATTCGTGGGGCGGGAGCGGAACACGTAGTTCTCCAGGAACGTGACCGCGCCGGCGTTCTCCATGGCGCCGGCGTTGAACTCCGGGACGAACAGCTGGTCGTACTTGGCGAAGGGGTACGGGGTGCCGAACTGCTGCTCGTAGAACTCGAAGCCCTGCCGGGTGAGGGTGAAGATGTTCTCCGCGTCCATGTACTGCATCAGCGACTTGCGCGCGAACACGCCCAGCGGGATGGTGCGGCCGTCGGAGCTGGTCAGCTCGCTGCGCACGGACTGGTACGGGCCGGCGATCAGCGCCGTGATGTAGGAGGAGATCCGCGGGGTGGGCTCGAACGCCCAGGTCGCGGCCGCACCGCCGTCGTCCGTCGACCCCACGTGCCGGGGCGCCGGGGTGGGGGAGTTGGAGATGACGTCCCAGTGCGACGGCGCGGTGACGGTGAAGCGGAAGGCCGCCTTCAGGTCCGGCTGCTCGAAGACGGCGAACATGCGGCGCGAATCCGGGACCTCGAACTGGCTGTAGAGGTAGACCTCGTTGTCCACCGGGTCCACGAACCGGTGCAGGCCCTCGCCGGTGTTCATGTAGAGCGCGTCGGCGTCGATCTCCAGCACGTTGTGCTCCGCCAGGTCCGGCAGCTGGATGCGCACGCCGTCGGAGACCTCGGCCGGATCCAGTGCCTTGCCGTTGAGCGTGACCGAGCGGACGGTGTCCGTGACGGCGTCGATGAAGGTGGAGCCGCCGGGCGTGGCGGTGAACGTGACCACGGTGCGCGAGCCGAAGACCTTCTCGCCGCGGGTGAGGTCCAGCGTGACGTCGTACGACTCCACGCGGAGCAGTTCGGCGCGGGCGCGCGCTTCGTCACGGGTGAGATTCAAACCTGGCAAGTTCGCCTCCAGAAGTACTTAGGTGTCCCGGCTGGGCGGGACCGGACGGTGTGCGTGACGGGACGCCGATATGAAACAACCCTTGCACAATGTGGCCATTGTCTCACCGCAGCGGGGTGGCGCGCAGCAGTTGCGCCAAGAAAGGCGAATAGTTGCGGGCGGAGGCGGCCGGCGACGCATGCCCGCGGGCCGACGCATGGCCGGCGTCCGGCGTCCGTGGCGCGGAGCCGGGGCCAAGCGCCGCGGGAGGGCTCAGCCGCCGGCGAGGACCTTGGTCCAGGCGGAGATATAGCCGGGTTCGTCGAAGCGTTGCAGGGTTTCGCGGCTGGAACGGGAGAACCGCGAGCGCAGTTCCTGGTCGCGCATCAGCGCCAGGATGCCTTCGGCCAGCGCCTGCCGCTCGCCGAAGGGCACCAGGAAGCCGTTCTCGCCGTGTCGGATCACATCGCGGGGGCCGTAGTTTGCGTCGTAGGCGGCAACCGGCACGCCGAAGGACATGCTCTCCAGCAGGATCAGCGGGAAGCCCTCGGACGCGGACGTCAGCACCGTGGCGCACGCCGTGGCGTAGATGTCCGCCGGGCTGTTGGTGAAAGACGGGAAGCTGACCGCGGCGCCGACGCCCAGTTCGTCGATGAGCGCCTTGACCGCTCCTTCCTCCTCGTCGCCGTAACCGAAGCCAAAGACCTCCAACCGCGCCCGGGGGTTGGAGGCGTGCACCAGGGCGAAGACCCGGATCGCCTCGTCGACCCGTTTCTTCGGGTGCAGCCGGGCCACCATCACCAGCCGGTTCGGATCGGTGGCGTGCTCCGGCTCCGGCTGCCCTGGCGCCGGCTGCCCTGGCGCTTCCGCCCGCGCCGGCTGCCCGGGCTGTCCCGCCCGCGCCGGCTGCTCCGGCGGCGCCAGTTGGCCGATGGTGTGAAGCCGGTCGGCGTGGCCGAACTCGGCGGCGATGTCTTCGCGCTGCGCATCGGTGTGCAGCACCACCCCGTCCCAGGCGTTCAGGTTGTCCAACAGCCGGCGCCAGTTGCGGCTGACACCGGATCCAACCACGTACGGCGGCTCCAGGTGGTTGCTGTGCACGGCGGCGATGCGCCGCAGGTTCGGATGCCTGACGCTGCCGACCACATCGTCCAGGTTCCGGCCGGGCAGGTTATTCAGGTTCTCGCGGAATTCCGAGGTCAGTACCGGCGCGTCTTCTCCGGCCAGCAGGTGTTCGAAGGCGTGCCGGTAGAGTTCGCCCGGGTCCGCAAAGGTGAGGGCATCGCCGTCGTCGCGGGCCACGCCGTCGAACAGGTAGCTGCGCCCCCACTTGGGCGAGCCGGGATGGTGCGTGATGGTCAGGAAGCAGCGGCCGTCGCGGCCGATCAGGCGCTGGGCGGTGGGCGTCTTGGACGACTCCTGGAAATGCTGGACCAGCACCAGGCGGCCCTGTTCGTCCATCTCCTCCCGGCGAAGCCGCGCGCGGTTGGGGGCAAGCTGTTCGACGGCGGCCACCGTGCCTTCGGGGTGGAACCGCACGTAACAGTCCTGGATTCCGTCGCGGAAGTACCCGAAGGCCAGCCCGGAGTTGCCCACCGGCACGATGTCATAGTCGTCCTCGGGCGGAGGCCGGACCGGTTGGCGGGTATCCGTCCCGGGTCTCGGATCCAACCCGTACAGGACGCTGCGGACCCCCACACCCGGATGCAGATGGCCGTCCGCCTTGAGGCCGGCCACGTCGCTGGCGAGCCGGTGCTGCAGGCCCAACACCTCGATCCAGACCTGTTCGGCCGCCCCGTTCCTGGCCAGCGTGTTGGCCCGGGTGCGCACCGCTTTGACCAGGCCGCCGCGCTTGAGCGCCAGGGTGTTGACGGGAAAGTGGACGGTGAGCGGCACGATGGCATCCTGTCGTCAGGGATGCCGCCATTGTTGCGGCCAGCCGGGCGCTAGTAAAGGGGCGGACGACGGCGGGATGGCCGCCGGTAGCGTCTCTGTCGGCCGCGCCGCCCGTCAGTTCGTGCGCGCCGCGCCGCCGGTCAGTCCTGCGCGCGCCGCCGGTCAGCGTCTCTCGGCCGCGCCGCCGGTCAGCCCTGGGCGGCCGCCACGGCGAGGTCGTGTTGCTCCGCCGCGGTTTCCAGCAGCCGTTCGGCCAAGAGCAGGGCGGTGCCCGGGGCGTCTTGCCGCAGGCGCGCATAGCCCTCCGGCGTGAGTACCTCCACGATGACCTTCCCCTCGGCCTGCACGTGGGTCCGGGGCGGAGTGCCGCCGAGGCCCCCGAAGCTGGTTCCGGCCGAGAAATACCGGGCGGCGTGATTGTCCCCGGGATCGGTGGCGGCCGTGCGTGCCTGCCCCTCCATGACCAGGACCAGGCCTGCCCCTGGTTCGCCCGCTGAAACGATGGCCGCGCCGTCGTCGTACGTCCGCCGCTCCAGATACCCCGCGAGCGTCTCGCGGGCGCCGGCGGGCAGGGAGCCGACCACCGGGTGATCCTGCAACTGCAGCCGCCCGCCGGCCGCCGGCTGTTCTCCGTATCGGTCGATGAGGCGGTTTTCGCACCACTGGGCGGCAGCGTCCAGGGACGGGAACGCCGTCGGCCGGTCGCCCGTGCCGGCCTCTTCCGCGGACAGCAACCGGGACGGGTCCACGAAGATCAGCAGGCAGGGATCCGAGGTTGCCTGCAGCCGCAGGAACATGGTCTTCGTGCGGCTGCCGAGCTCGTCCAGCCGGCTGATGTCGATCACCAGGACCTCATGCGTCGCGGCCAGGTCCGCGGCCATCCGGATGACTGTTTCCGCTTCCGGGAAAAGCATGTCGCCGTGGACCTCGAGGAACCGCACCGTGTGCCCGTGTTCGGCCAACACGGCCAGCTCCGGCGCGGGGCGAACCCGTGGCGACGGTTTTCCGGCCAGGTCGTAGTCGGAGCGGATAGTGGACCGGGCGCTGCGGGCGGCATGGATGAAGTGCAGTCCCAGTTCCGCCGAGAGTTGTCGGCACGCCTCGGTGCCGCGGACGCTGTTGCCGTGCTGGTCGAGCCGCGGCGAAAAGACGGCGAGCCCCAGCTGGCCGGGCAGCACCGCCAGGATGCCGCCGCTGACCCCGCTCTTGGCCGGCAACCCGATGCCCGCCACCCAGTCGCCGGCGTCGTTGTACATGCCGCAGGTCGTCATCACGCTGAGCACGTGCTCGGCTATCCGGGGCGTCAGGACCTCCTCGCGCGTGATCGGGTTGACCCCTCGGTTGGCCAGGGTGGCCGCCATGATGCCCAGGTCGCGGCAGGTGACGCTGATGGCGTTCTGCCGGAAGTACAGGTCGAGGGCGGCCTCGGTGTCGTGTTCGATCACGCCCTGGCTCTTCAGCAGGTAGGCGATGGCCCGGTTGCGGTCACCCGTACGGAGCGCGGACTCGTACACCTTCCGGTCCATCCCGAGGTCGCGTCCGGCGTAGGCCGAATAGGTCGCGCGGAGCCGCTCGAAGGCTTCGTCACCGTAGCGGTCAACCACCAGGGCGGAGGCGGCGATGGCTCCGGCGTTGATCAACGCGTTGCGCGGCCGGCCGGTATCCGCTTCCAGGCTGATCTCGTTGTAGGCATCCCCGGACGGCTCCACGTCGATCTTCTCCCGCACGTCCTCGAAGCCGTGCTCGGCCAGCGCCAGGGCGTAGGTGAAGGGCTTGGAGATCGACTGGATGGAGAATTCGGACCGCGTATCGCCGGCCTCGTAGGTGCGTCCGTCGGCCATGGTCATGCTCAGCGCGAGCAGATCGGGATCCTCGACCCCGAGCTCTTCCGGATCGCCGGCCAGGGACCCGTCGGTGTTGCCGGCAAGACCGGCAAGGACGGACTCAAGGTAGTCACTGATCACTGGCTCCATAGGGGCACACTATCGACGGCGGGCGCGGCCCGATAGGGGAGCGGCGCGCCGGGCTGCGGTGGATGGCCGGGGGAAGACGCGTCACCGGCCCTGCTCCAGTAGGCTGGAAGCCGCCATTCTTCCTCCCCGCACGCCACAGAAGGACCCGTACATGCGCGTTCACATTGCCACCGACCACGCCGGCCTGGACCTGAGCCACCACCTGATCGAGCACCTGGCCGGCCAGGGCCACGACGTCGTCGACCACGGTCCCACCGCGTACGACCCGGAGGACGATTACCCCTCGTTCTGCATCCGCGCCGCGCTCGCCGTCGTCGAAGACCAGTCCGCCGGGGTGGAGGCGCTGGGCATCGTGCTCGGCGGCTCGGGCAACGGCGAACAGATCGCGGCGAACAAGGTCAAGGGCATCCGGGCCGCGCTGGCCTGGAACCTGGACACCGCCAAGCTGGCCCGCGAGCACAACGACGCCAACGTCGTCGCCGTCGGCGGCCGCCAGCACAGCGTGGAGGAAGCCACCGCCATCATCGAGGCGTTCCTGGCCGAGCCGTTCTCCCACGCCGAGCGCCACGTCCGCCGGATCGGCAAGATCGCGTCCTACGAGACCACCGGCGACGTCCCCGCCTGATCCGGGAACCGCTCATGCCCGAAGGCCATTCAGTCCACCGCCTGGCCCGCCAGTTCCAGGACGTTTTCGCCGGCGAGCGGCTGGCCGTCTCCAGCCCGCAGGGCCGGTTCGCCGCCGGCGTCGCCCGGCTCGACGGGGCGAGGCTGCTGGCCGCCCGCGCGCACGGCAAGCAGCTCTTCCTGGACTTCGACAACGGCCTCGTCCTGCGCGTCCATCTGGGCCTCTACGGGGCGTGGAGCTTCGGCGGGGATGAGACCTTCCGCGGCGCCTCCAGCATTGGGGCGCCGCGCCGGGTGGGGGAGCAGGAAACGTACGACGACGGTGCTCCGGTTGCCTACGCCGGCCCGCCGGAGCCGGTGGGCCAGGTGCGCGTCCGGCTGGTCTCCGACCACGGCTGGGCCGACCTGCGCGGCCCCACCGCCTGCGAGGTGCTCACGCCCGAGGAGGCGTCCGCCGTCGTCGGCAGGCTGGGACCGGACCCGCTGCAGGATGTGGCGGACCGGGGTGCCGAATTCGTCCGCCGGCTGACCTCGAAGCGCACCGCGGTGGGACAGCTGCTGATGGACCAGAACGTGGTGGCCGGGGTCGGCAACGTCTACCGGGCGGAGACCCTGTTCCGCCGTGGCCTGAACCCGTGGCTGCCCGGCCAACAGGTCCCGCCGGCGGAGGCGGGGCTGCTGTGGGCGGACATCGTGGAGGTCATGAGCGACGGGGTCCGCGACGGCAAGATCATCACCACCCGCCCCGAACACCGCGATGCCGACGCCGGCCGGTCGCTGCCGGTCTGGCCGGACAACGCGCACTACGTGTACAAGCGGCAGGGGATGCCGTGCCGGTTGTGCGGCACACCGGTCGCCGTGACGGAGATGGCCGCCCGCAACCTGTACTGGTGCCCGGCCTGCCAGCGGGCCTGAAGCGTTCGGGCCGAGGCCGCCGGCTTGCTGCAGGCCTGGTTCGTCGTGCCGCAGCCTGCCCGCCTACGCCGCGGCGCGTCCACGCTGCCCACCCGAATTTTCGGCGCGGGCAGGGTTTATCTGCGAGGGCAGGGTCTATAGCCCCTGCCCTCGGCGATTAACCCTGCCATGGAGGAGTCGGGGTAGAGGCGCATGGTCGCCGCGTCGCGGCGCCCGCCCGATTTGTCGAACGGGCCCGCCCTCGTGCTAAAGTTTCATCGTCCTCGGGGATGTAGCTCAATGGTAGAGCCTCAGTCTTCCAAACTGATTACGCGGGTTCGATTCCCGTCATCCCCTCGCGTCAGGGAGGCGGCCCAGCACGGGCCGCCTTTTCTGTTCGCAGCCGATGCAGTCATGCGACGTGTGTCAGCGGCGTCCGGTTGCACGGTGATTGTGCAGCAGGCCGCGAATGCCCGTAGACTTGCGTGTGCACTACGGGGCGTAGCGTAGTGGCTAGCGCGCCTGCTTTGGGAGCAGGAGATCGCAGGTTCGAGTCCTGTCGCCCCGACTCTGTATTCTTGGTGCAGATTTAACCCCAATAGCTATCAGGAGTTCTAACGCTGTGAAGAGCGCTGTCGAAAACCTCACCCCTACCCGGGTCAAGCTCAATGTTGAGGTCCCCTTTGAGGAACTCAAGCCCAGCATCGACGCGGCGTACAAGACCATCGCGAGCCAGATCCAGGTTCCAGGCTTCCGCAAGGGCAAGGTTCCGGCGAAGCTGATCGACCAGCGCGTGGGCCGCGGCTACGTGATCGAGACGGCCATTAATGAGGGGCTGAACGGCTTCTACCAGGGCGCCATCGAAGAGACCGGCATCCGCCCGCTGAGCCGCCCCGAGGTTGAAATCACCGAGGTTCCCGACCCGGCCGCCACCGAGGGCCAGCTCGCCTTCCACGTTGAGGTGGACGTCCGCCCCGAAATCGAGCTGCCCGAGTACTCCGGCCTCGAAGTCACCGTCGAAGCTACCGAGGCTTCCGAGGAAGACATCCAGAAGGCGCTCGACGACCTGCGCGGCCGCTTTGGCACCCTGAAGACCGTTGACCGTCCGGCCGTTGCCGACGACTTCATCACCATGGACCTGTCCGCCACGGTGGACGGCGAAGAGGTCGACTCCGCCGCGGACCTGTCCTACCAGGTCGGCGCCGGCACCATGCTTGAGGGCCTGGACGAGGCCGTGACCGCGCTGAGCGCCGGCGAGGACGCCACGTTCGAGACCAAGCTGGCCGGCGGCGAGCACGCCGGCGAGGACGCCACGGTCACCGTGAAGGTCAAGGCCGTCAAGGAGCGCGAGCTTCCCGAGGCCGACGACGACTTCGCCCAGCTGGCCAGCGAGTTCGACACCATTGCCGAGCTGAAGGAAGACCTGGCCAAGCAGGCCGCCGATGCCAAGGTCATGGAGCAGGGCGTCGAGGCCCGCGACAAGGTGCTGGACAAGCTGATGGAACTGGTCGAGGTTCCGGTTCCGGACTCCGTCGTCGAAGAGCAGATGGAACAGCACTTCCGCCCGGAGAACAGCCACGGTGAAGACCACGACACCGAGGAGCACCGCGCCGAGGTCCGCGAGAACACCGAGAAGGCCTTCCGCAACGAAATCGTGCTGGACGCCGTGGCCGACAAGGAAGAGCTGGGCGTCAGCCAGGCCGAGCTCATCGACTACATCGTGTCCTCCGCCGGACAGTACGGCATGGATCCGAATCAGTTCGCGCAGTTGCTGGACCAGTCCGGCCAGGTCGGCATGATGGTGGGCGAGGTCCGCCGCCGCAAGGCCCTGGCCAAGGTGCTGGAGCTGGCCAAGGTCACCGACACCAACGGTGCCGAGGTGGACCTGAGCGACTTCGTCCGCCCCGCCGGCGAAGAAGAGCCCAACGTCGAAGACATGATCCAGGCCGCCGAGACCGAAGCCGCCAACGCCGAGGCCGGAGAAGCCGAAGCGGACGCTGCCGACACCGAGTCGATCGAGGACACCGACGCTGCCGAAGAGGCCGCCGAGGAAACTCCGGCCGAAGCAGACAAGAAGTAGGCAGCAAACTGCCGCACGGACGGACCGCCGGATCCCCTTCACGGGGGACCGGCGGTCCGCCGCTTTAACCTCCACGGGTGGGGACCAGCGGTCTGACGCTTCAACTCCCACGGGACGACTTAACTCCTACGGACGACGCCGGCGCCCGGCTCCGGTGCGCGGGTTTCCCTCCATAGTCGGCGGTGACGGTGCCGGAGGAAACGGGCCCGCTTTCACAAGAGGAGCGGCGGCGGGCGTGCCGGTGGAACCGGGCCCTCGCCCGGGCATGGTGTGCCCGCCGAAGGGGGCTCCGCCGTCGTTATTTCTGCTGGAGGCAGAGCGCTTTCCCGCGCCATCACAGGCCTGATGCGCCGTCAGCGAACAGCGCGCCGTGCGGGAGGAATCGGGCAGCGGAACACGTTACTGTCCAAGTAGGTAAACGACCTTAGGGCCACCGGTGACGGTAGTGCCCGGGGAAGAAGCGAGAGGTATTTCAGCATGTCGAATGAATCCGCCACTCCGAGAATGGCTTCGGTCGATGCGGCCAGCC
This sequence comes from Arthrobacter sp. Y3221114, assembly GCF_059092625.1. Lineage (NCBI taxonomy): Bacteria > Bacillati > Actinomycetota > Actinomycetes > Micrococcales > Micrococcaceae > Arthrobacter > Arthrobacter sp. Y3221114. Next base: position 621,067 of record NZ_JBNHHW010000001.1, on the reverse strand, counting down.
GCGAAGACTACATCTACAACCGCCTGCTCAAAGAGCGCATCATCTGGCTGGGCTCCGAGGTCCGCGACGAGAACGCCAACGCCATCTGCTCGCAGCTGCTGCTGCTCTCCGCGGAGGACCCGGAGAAGGACATCTACCTCTACATCAACTCGCCTGGCGGGTCGGTGACCGCCGGCATGGCCATCTACGACACCATGAAGTTCATTCCGAACGACGTGGTGACCGTGGCCACCGGCCTGGCGGCCTCCATGGGCCAGTTCCTGCTCTCCTCGGGCACGAAGGGCAAGCGCTACGCCACCCCGCACGCACGCATCCTGATGCACCAGCCGTCCGGCGGCATCGGCGGCACGGCGTCTGACATCAAGATCCAGGCCGAGCTGATCCTGCACATGAAGCAGGTCATGGCCGAGCTGACCGCGGAGCAGACCGGCCAGTCGGTGGAGCAGATCCTGATCGACAACGACCGCGACAAGTGGTTCACGGCCGAGGAAGGCCTGGCCTACGGCTTCTTCGACAAGATTTCGGCCCACGCCGGCGGCGTTTCCGGCGGCGGCGGGACCCAAAGCGGCTCCGCCTCCCAGGATTCCTGAGCCCACGCGCCACCGACCCGAATACAAGCAGGAGAATCTCATGGACTACAACTTCGGTGCCGCTGCCGGCGGTTTCGCCGCCAACATGCCGCAGAACCGCTATGTGCTGCCCCAGTTCGAGGAGCGCACGCCCTACGGCTTCAAGCGCCAGGACCCCTACACCAAGCTGTTCGAGGACCGCATCATCTTCCTGGGCGTCCAGGTCGACGATGCCTCCGCCGACGACGTTATGGCCCAGCTGCTGGTCCTTGAGTCGACCGACCCGGACCGCGACATCACCATCTACATCAACTCGCCCGGCGGGTCGTTCACCGCGATGACCGCGATCTACGACACCATGCAGTACATCCGTCCGGAGATCCAGACCGTGTGCCTGGGCCAGGCGGCCAGCGCCGCGGCGGTGCTGCTGGCAGCGGGGACGCCGGGCAAGCGGCTGGCCCTGCCGAACGCCCGCGTGCTGATCCACCAGCCGGCGCTGGGCGGCGGCGAGCACGGCCAGGCCTCCGACCTGCAGATCCAGGCCGACGAGGTCATGCGGATGCGCAAGTGGCTGGAGGACGCGCTGGCGATGCATTCGGGCAAGGACGCCGCGCAGGTCAACAAGGACATCGAGCGGGACAAGATCCTCACGGCCGCGGGCGCCCTGGAATACGGGCTGATCGACCAGGTGCTCGATTCCCGCAAGATCCACAAGCCGGCGATCACCAAGTAAGTATCGTAAAATAGTGTCAATGCCTGCACTGCCCGTGGCGCGTCATACCGCACCACGGGCAGTGTTGTTACTGAAACTGTCGGCGCAGTGAATTAGAGTTGTTGTCAGCTGGCCTCGGCAGCGCAGCGCCTGCCCGGCAATAGTCGGGCGGCGCGGCTGCCGCGGCAAGCTGCCGACGTAGACCAAGTAAGGGGACGGATATGGCTCGCATAGGTGAGAGCGCTGACCTGCTCAAGTGCTCTTTCTGCGGTAAGAGCCAGAAACAGGTCCGCAAGCTGATCGCCGGCCCCGGCGTGTACATCTGCGACGAATGCATCGAGCTCTGCAACGAGATCATCGAGGAGGAGCTGGCCGAGGTGTCGGACCTGGGCAGCTTCGAACTGCCCAAGCCGCGGGAGATCTTCGACTTCCTGCAGGAATACGTGATCGGCCAGGAGCCCGCCAAGCGCGCGCTGGCAGTGGCGGTCTACAACCACTACAAGCGGATCCAGTCCGGGCATGCGCCCAAGGGAACGGCCAACCTCTCCGATGCCAGCCCGCTGGAGGACGTGGAGGTCTCCAAGTCCAACATCCTGCTGATCGGCCCCACCGGCTGCGGCAAGACCTACCTGGCCCAGACGCTGGCCCGCCGGTTGAATGTCCCGTTCGCCGTCGCGGACGCCACGGCGCTGACCGAGGCCGGCTACGTGGGCGAAGACGTGGAGAACATCCTGCTCAAGCTCATCCAGGCCGCCGATTACGACGTGAAAAAGGCCGAGCAGGGCATCATCTACATCGACGAGATCGACAAGATCTCACGCAAGAGCGAGAACCCCTCCATCACCCGCGACGTCTCAGGTGAAGGCGTCCAGCAGGCGCTGCTGAAGATCCTCGAGGGCACGGTCGCGTCCGTGCCGCCGCAGGGCGGCCGGAAGCATCCGCACCAGGAATTCATCCAGATCGACACCACGAACGTGCTGTTCATCGTCGCCGGCGCCTTCGCCGGGCTGGAGGAGATCATCGGTTCGCGGGCAGGCCGCAAGGGCATCGGCTTCGGCGCCCCGCTCAAGGACGCGGCGGGGGAGAAAGACAGCTACGGCGAGGTCATGCCCGAAGACCTGCTGAAGTTTGGCCTGATCCCGGAGTTCATCGGCCGCCTGCCGGTGATCACCACTGTGTCCAACCTGGACCGGCCGGCACTGATCAAGATCCTGACCGAACCGAAGAACGCCCTGCTGCGCCAGTACCAGAAGATGTTCCAGTTGGACGGCGTGGAGCTGAGCTTCGAGCAGGAGGCGCTGGAGGCCGTGGCGGACCTCGCGCTGGAACGGGGCACCGGGGCCCGCGGGCTGCGTGCGATCATCGAAGAGACGCTGCAGCCGGTCATGTTCGACCTGCCCAGCCGCGAGGACATCGCCTCCGTCGTGATCACCGCGGACGTGGTGCTGAACAAGGCGGAACCGGCGCTGATCTCCCACGACGTGGTCGCCAAGCGCCGGAACAAGTCGGCCTGACACTGCACTGTTCCGGACCACCGGACGATCGATCGAGGACCAGACAAGGGGACACACTATGGCCCGGACCGCCGGAAGCGCAGAGCTGCTCACCTGCTCGTTTTGCGGAAAGAGCCAAAAGCAGGTGAAGAAGCTCATCGCCGGCGGCGGCGTGTACATTTGCGACGAATGCGTCGGGCTGTGCAACGAACTGCTGGAGGAAGAATTCGGCGCCGGTGCTGCCTCCGAACTGCTGGAGCTGCCCAAACCCCGTGAGATCTTCGGCTTCCTGCAGGAGTACGTGATCGGCCAGGAACCGGCCAAGCGTGCACTGGCGGTGGCGGTGTACAACCACTACAAGCGCATCCGCTCCGGCCACGCTGCCCCGGGCAACGCCGGCCTGACTGCCGCCGGCGGGCTCCAGGACGTGGAAATCGCCAAATCCAATGTCCTGCTCATCGGCCCCACCGGTTGCGGCAAGACCTACTTGGCCCAGACGCTGGCCCGCCAGCTGAATGTGCCGTTCGCGGTGGCGGACGCCACGTCGCTGACCGAAGCCGGCTATGTGGGCGAGGATGTGGAGAACATCCTGCTCAAGCTGATCCAGGCAGCCGGGAACGACATCAAGAAGGCCGAGCAGGGCATCATCTACATCGACGAGATCGACAAGGTGACCCGCAAGAGCGACGGCCCCTCGATCACCCGCGACGTCTCCGGTGAGGGCGTGCAGCAGGCCCTGCTGAAGATCCTGGAAGGGACCGTGGCTTCGGTGCCGCCGCAGGGCGGACGGAAGAACCCGCAGCAGGAGTTCCTCCAGATCGACACCACCAACATCCTCTTCATCGTCGCCGGCGCCTTCGCCGGTCTGGAAGAAATCATCGGCTCCCGGGCCGGACGCAAGGGCATCGGCTTCGGCGCCCCGCTCAAGGACGTCGTCGCCCAGCAGGACAACTACGGCGAAGTCATGCCCGAAGACCTGCTCAAGTTCGGGCTGATCCCCGAATTCATTGGCCGCCTGCCGGTGATCACCACCGTGGCCGAACTCGACAAGCCCGCGCTGATCCGTATTCTCACGGAGCCGAAGAATGCGCTGATCCGCCAGTACCAGAAGATGTTCCAGCTGGATGGCGTGGAGCTGGCCTTCGAGCAGGACGCACTGGAAGCGGTGGCCGACCTGGCCCTGGAACGCGGCACCGGCGCGCGTGGCCTGCGGGCGATCATGGAGGAAACGCTGCAACCGATCATGTTCGACCTGCCCGGCCGCGATGACATCGCCACCGCCGTGATTACCGCGGAGACGGTCCTGGCCGGGGCGGACCCCACCCTCATCCCGCACGACGTCGAGGCCATCCGCCGCCGCGATTCCGCCTGACCGTCCCCGTATCCGGGCGCCGCTGCACGGTACCTGCCGCATCGGCGCCTGCCGCGTCGGCGGAACAAAACCGCCGGCGGGGCGGTTACCCACAACAGTACGTATAACCAGTCCTTCTGAAGGAGCTTTTGCCGTATGTCTGAAAGCGCTGCACCGTCGACCGTTGATTTCTGGTTCGATCCGGCCTGTCCGTTCGCCTGGATCACCTCCCGCTGGATGCTGGAGGTGGAGAAGGTCCGCGACGTCAAGGTCGACTGGCATGTGATGAGCCTGGCCGTGCTCAACGACGGCCGCGACGAGCTGCCGGAGGAGTACAAGGAGTTCCTGAAGAAGGCCTGGGGCCCGGTCCGCGTGATCATCGCCGCCCGGGAACTGCACGGCGACGCCTACGTGGGGAAGCTCTACGACGCCATGGGCACTCGCATCCACAACGAGGGCAACAAGGACTATGAGTCCGTGACGGCCGCCGCGCTGGAAGAAGTCGGCCTGCCCGCCGATCTTGCTCGTTTCGCCACCTCCGACGAATATGACGAGCAGCTGCGCGCCAGCCACGAAGAAGGCATCTCCAAGGTGGGCGACGAGGTCGGTACCCCCGTCGTGGCCTTCAACGGCACGGCCTTCTTCGGCCCGGTGCTGACCCGCATCCCGCGCGGCGAAACCGCCGGAAAGATCTTCGACGGCGCCGTGGCGCTGGCCGACTTCCCGTACTTCTACGAGATCAAGCGCTCCCGGACGACCAGCCCCGAGTTCGACTGATCGGTATGGGTCCGGCCGGGCGCCTCATGCGGAGGTCGTCCGCGGGACCCGTAACGCCGCCGGCCGGCACGCCGTGGTTGCGGAAAACAATTTCGCAAAACTATGGCGTGTCGGCTTGCGCAGGAGTATAAATATCTATACGCATCCCCCAAAAGATGCGGGACCGAACACCAAAGATTCAGTGACAAGTAGTGGACAAGTTCCACAAACTGCCAGCCTGTGACGAGGCTCGGAAGACCTGAAGATCGGCGGAGTTCGCGAGACCCAAAGCGTCACCTTTGGATCAAAGAGTCGAAGCCCCACCAACGGCTAAACGCTGATGGGGCTTCCCCTCGTTAACGGGCCGGAACCGGTTGCCGAACGGCCTGGTACCGGCTAGCGAACGGCCTAAGGCCTGCTACACGGCCGGCCGGAAACCGCGGCTACTCGGCCGGGGCCTCGGCGGCCGCCAGCTCGACCTTTGCGACCGTCAGTTCACCCTCGGCCTCGCTCAGCAGGATCTCGCGGGCATTGCCGGCGGCCTTCAGGTCACCGAGCCCGGCCTCAAGCTGGGCCACCTGGGCGGCCGACCCGGTGATGGTCGCGGTGAGGACCTCGGTGCGCTGCTTGACCTTGGCCTCCGACTTCGCCTTGCGGATGCCGCCCAGCGCCTGGCCGACCGTTCCGAGCAGCCCCGTGTCGGCGGCGGAGGCAGTCGGGGCGAGCCCCGCCGTCGTCGGCCATTCGGCGCGGTGCACCGAACCGGCACGCCACCAGCTCCAGACCTCTTCGGTGGCGAAGGGCAGGAACGGTGCGAACAGACGCAGCAGGGCATCCAGCGTGGTGGCCAGGGTGGCCAGGACCGAGGCTTGCTCCGCCTCGCCCGAGGCACCGTAGGCACGGTCCTTGATCAGCTCGACGTAGTCGTCGGTGAAGGACCAGAAGAAGCTTTCGGTGACCTGCAGGGCGCGGGCATGGTCGTACTTCTCGAACGCGGCCGTCGCGGTCTCCACCACCTCGGCCAGCTGGCCCAGCAGCGACTTGTCCAACGGATTGGTGACCACGGCGTCGTCGTCTGCAAGCACCGAAGCCTCGGTGGCGCCCAGGTTCAGCACGAACTTGGAGGCGTTCAGCAGCTTGATGGCCAGGCGGCGGCCGATCTTCATCTGCGCGACCTCGTAGGCGGTGTCCGCGCCCAGCTTCGCGGAAGCCGCCCAGTAGCGCACCGCGTCCGCGCCGAACTGGTCCAGCACGTCGGTGGGGACCACCACGTTGCCCTTGGACTTGGACATCTTCTTGCGGTCAGGGTCCAGGATCCAGCCGGAGAGCGCCGCGTGCTTCCACGGCGCGCAACTGTTCAGCGCGTCGCCGCGCACCACGGTGGAGAACAGCCAGGTGCGGATGATGTCGTGGCCCTGCGGCCGCAGGTCGAACGGGAAGACGTTGTTAAAGAACGACTCGTCCCGGCTCCACTTGCCCACGATCTGCGGCGACAGCGACGAGGTGGCCCAGGTGTCGAGCACATCGGCGTCGCCGATGAAGCCGCCGGGCTGGTTGCGCTGCGACTCCTCGTAGCCCGGGGCAGGGTCCGCGGCCGGGTCCACCGGCAGCATTTCGTCGGAGGGCACCACCGGGTTGTCGTAGTCGGGATTGCCGGAGGCATCCAGCGGGTACCAGACCGGGATCGGCACGCCGAAGAAGCGCTGGCGGGAAATGAGCCAGTCGCCGTTGAGGCCTTCGATCCAGTTCTCGTAGCGCGAGCGCATGAACGCCGGGTGGAACTCGATCTCCCGGCCCCGGCTGATCAGCCGTTCCCGCCGGTCCGCGTCCCGGCCGCCGTTGCGGATGTACCACTGCCGTGAGGTGACGACCTCCAGCGGCTTGTCGCCCTTTTCGTAGAAGTTGACCGGGTGGGTCATCTTCTGCGGCTCGCCGTCCAGTTGACCGGCCTCGGACAGCAGCTCCACGATCTTCTCCTTGGCGGAGAAGACGGTCTTGCCGGCCAGCTCGGCGTAGTTCGCCTTGCCTTCCTCGGTGGTGATCCACTCCGGAGTGTCGGCCAGGATGCGGCCGTCGCGGCCCACGATGGAGCGGGTGGGCAGCTGCAGCTCCCGCCACCACGTCACGTCGGTCAGGTCGCCGAAGGTGCAGACCATGGCAATGCCGGCGCCCTTGTCGGGTTTGGCCAGCGGGTGCGCCTTGACCTCCACCTCCACGCCGAACAGCGGGGACTTCACGGTGGTGCCGAACAGCTTCTGGTAGCGCTCGTCGTCGGGGTTGGCCACCAATGCCACGCAGGCGGGCAGCAGCTCGGGACGGGTGGTCTCGATGTGGACCTTTTCGCCGTCGGCGGTTTCGAAGGCGTAGCGGTAGTAGGCGCCGGGCATCTCCCGGTCCTCGAGCTCGGCCTGCGCCACGGCGGTGCGGAACGTGACATCCCAGAGCGTGGGTGCTTCGGCCATGTAGGCGTCGCCGGAGTTCAGGTTGGCCAGGAAGGCGCGCTGGGAAACGGAGCGGGACACGTCGTCGATGGTCCGGTAGGTCAGTTCCCAGTCCACGGACAGGCCCAGGGTGCTGAAGAGGTTCTCGAAGACCTTCTCGTCCTCCACAGCCAGGGTCTCGCAGAGCTCGATGAAGTTCCGGCGCGAGACGACGTCGAAATCGCGCTGGTTTTTCGCGGGCGTGGCCGGCGGCTGGTAGTCCGGGTCATATGCCACCGACGGGTCGCAGCGGACGCCGTAGTAGTTCTGCACCCGGCGCTCGGTGGGCAGGCCGTTGTCGTCCCAGCCCATGGGATAGAACACGTTCTTGCCGCGCATCCGCTGGTAGCGGGCCAGCACATCGGTCTGGGTGTAGGAGAACATGTGTCCCACATGCAGCGAGCCCGAAGCCGTCGGCGGGGGAGTGTCGATCGAGTAGACCTGCTCCCGCGTGGTCTCGGGATTGAACTTGTAGGTCCCCTCCTCGCGCCAGCGCCGGGTCAGGGCGTCCTCAAGGCCTTCGAGGGCGGGCTTGTCGGGAACGTTAACGGTAACGGGCGTGTCTGTGCCCGGGGTATGTTCTGCCATGCTGGCCATTCTTTCATGCCGGGCACGGAATGAAGATTCTGCACGACGGCGGTGCAGCACCCCGTTGCCCCGGCCGCCCGAGAGCCGGGCAGGGGCCCGGCCTACCCGCCAAGGCGCGCGATGCGTAGGATGCGGCCATGGCGAACGTTCACATCAAGCGCGTCTACGAACCCGCGGACGACGGCGACGGCTACCGGGTGTTGGTGGACCGGATCTGGCCGCGGGGCATCAAGAAGGACGGCGCCGGTGTGGACCTCTGGCTGAAAGAGGCGGGAACCTCGGCCGAGCTGCGCAAGGAGTTCAGCCACCGGCCGGAGAAATTTGATGCTTTTACCGTGGCGTACCGGAAGGAGTTGGACGGTTCCGAGGCGCTGAAGCGTCTGGTGGAACTCGCCTGCGAGCATCCAAAGCTTTGCCTTCTCTACGGCGCCAAGGATGAGACGCACAATCAGGCGGCTGTGCTGCGGGACTTGATCCTGGAAGAACTTGGCGGGGAATCCGGCTGACATGCCGCGGCGGATGGGGAGTTGCCTGGTGTCGGCGGCCCGCGAGTGCGGGTGACTCGAGCCGGGAGCCGTGGCACATGGCGCGGTGCCGTCCTGGCCCTGGTGGGCGCGGCGCTTCTGGGCGGTTCCATAGCGGGCTGCGGGATTTTCCCCGGGCTCGTTGCACCGCCGTGTCTCCCGCCGGAGTACTCGGTGAGCCCTGCGGAGGCGATCTCAGGGCAGGCTGTAACGGTGTCAGCGCCGGACGCCGACTGTGACCCGCGCTACGGCAGTGACGCCCAGATAGAAGTGATCGTGACAGATGCTTCCGGTGCAGAAGTCGTTCACGAAACCGCTCCGATGAACGACGGCGGCGGCTTCACCTATACATTTACGGTCCCCTCCAAGGGGGCGGCCGGCAATGCCTCGGTGACGGCGCTGCCTTGCAACGTCGACTGGTGCGATGACACCGGCCGGAACAACCGGGTCGCGACCGTCGCCGTCGTCCAACTGGAAAGGGCCGCCTGCGCGATCCCCGTGAAGCCGCTCACCATCACGCGCTGAAACGCGACAGAGCGACCGACACCGCGAAACGCGACCAAACCAGCCAGCCCGGCATTGCCTCAGTACCGCTGCCTCCGGCCGGTACGCTGTGATTCATGACCAGGCGCGCAATAGTCACCGGAGCAAGTTCGGGTATCGGGGCAGCCACCGTGCGGGCGCTGCGGAACACCGGGTGGGACGTCGTGGCAGTCGCCCGCCGCGCCGACCGGCTGACCGCCCTCGCCCAGGAGACCGGCGCCGTCGCCGTGCCCGCGGACGTGACGGACCAGGCTTCAGTGGACCGGCTCGCAACGACGGTCTTGGCCGACGGCGGGATCGACGCGCTGGTGAACATCGCCGGTGGCGCCTTTGGGGTGGATTCCATAGCCGAAGGAAAGCCGGCCGATTGGCAGAAGATGTACGAGGTCAACGTCCTCGGCTCGCTGCGGATGATCCAGGCGTTTCTTCCGGCCCTGCGCGACAACGGTGAAGGCTCGGTCGTGCTGCTGACGTCGACGGCCGGGCTGGTGGCGTACGGAGGCGGCGGAGGCTACGTGGCCGCCAAGTTCGCCCAGCACTCGGTGGCTGGCACCCTGCGCCTGGAAGAAGCGGAACACAACGTGCGCGTGATCGACATCCTCCCGGGCCTGGTGCAGACGGAGGAGTTCTCGCTGAACCGGCTCGGGGGTGACCGGCAGGCGGCCGACAACGTCTACGCCGGTGTGGAGAAACCGCTGCTGGCCCAGGACGTCGCCGACGTCGTGGCCTACTCGCTCAACCTGCCGCATCACATAAACCTAGACCAGATCGTCATGCGTCCGGTGGCACAGGCCGCCGCCCACAAATTGATCCGGAAGTAATAAGAGCGGGAACGATAAACCCTCTCTCGTTCTCCAGAAGCGCGGCTTGTCCTCTAACCATGCCGACCCTCCCTCCACAGGCGTGCAGCGGCCGGCAGTTTTGCACTTACGTCGAAGATCCGTTCTACCCGTGATGCGCGGTGCGTAGCGTTGAAGAATGGCAGCGGAACCGTTGGACGAGGCACAGGAGCCGGAGGAACAATCCGGCATTCCTGCCCTGCCCGACGGCGGTGTCCCCGCCCGTGAGTTGTGGGCGGAGGATTGGCAGGAGTTGGGTCCGGCGGAACTGGCCGGTCTGCTCACCGGAACGGATCCGGGAACCTTGGACGACTGGTCAGCCTTGGAGTACCTCAAAGCGGTCCGCAAGCATGAGGCGTGGACCCAGTCGCGGCGGTTGCGAGCCGTGCACCGCATGGCGCTGCTGCGCCCGGCCACCGGAGCCGATGCCGGGGCGCCGGACGGGATTTCCCGCCACGCCGCCGCCGAACTCGCACCTATTCTGGCAGTGCGTCGCGAGCGGGCCGCTGCCGAACTGGCCGACGCGCAACAGATCGGCACGTACCTGCCCACCACCCTCGCTGCCCTGGACGCTGGAGAAATTGATATGTCCAGGGCCGTGGCGATTGCCAGGAAAGGCATGGACCTGACGCCGACCGTCATGGCCGACTATGAGGCCAAGGTCGTTCCCGGCGCCGGGACCATCACGCTGGAATCCGTTCAGGCCCGTGCCCGCACCGCCCGCGACCGGCTGCACCCCGAACCCCTCGAAACCCGGCACCGGGCCGCGATGGAACACCGGACCGTGCAGTACCAGCCCCAGGACGATGGAATGGCCGAACTCTACATCCGCACGTCGGCGGAGAAGGCCATGCTGGCCTACAACCTGATGCAGGCCCACGCCAGGAAACTGCAGACCGTCGACGAGACCCGCTCCCTCGGCCAGCTCCGCGCCGATGTCTTCACCGACATGCTCCTGCGCTACCCCGACCACGCCTTTCAGCCCGGGGCCACGGTCCAAGGGAGCGGCACCGCTGCCGCAACGGCATTGGCAGAGGCGACCGCCGAACCAGCCGCCAGACAGGCAATGTGCGGGCCGTGCATCTGCGGGGCCGGGAACGTCACCGCGTCCGTCGCTGTGACTGCGCCCCTTGCAACCTTGCTGCGGCTCTCCGAAGAACCCGGTGAACTCACTGGCTACGGGCCCATCCCGCCGGGCATAACCCGCGACCTTGCGGCGCTGGCCAAGTCCTGGCTGATCGTGCTCACCGACGACTACGGCAAGGCAGCCGCCGCCGCGAAAGACCTGCGCCACCCGCCCGAATGGCTCAAACGCTTCGTCCGGCTGCGCGACCGCCACTGCCGCGACTACGGCTGCACCGTCCCCGCCGACCACTGCGACATTGACCACACCATCGCCTGGGAAGACGGCGGCAAAACCGTCCTCGAAAACCTCAGTGCCAGATGCAGACCCGGGCACAAAACCAAACACCACGGCGGCACTGCCGTCACCCAGGACCCCGACGGGACGCTGCGCTTCATCACCCGCTCCGGCCACACCCACAGCACCACCCCCGATGACGGTTGGTCACTCACCGACCCGACAATACCCAGAAGCCGAAACGCCGCCGCTGCCGACGGGCATGAAGCAGCCGCCACGGACGCCGGGAACGGACATGAAGCCGCCGCCGTGAACGGACATGAAGCTGCCGCTGCGGACGGACACAAAGCCGCCGCCGCGGACGGGCATGAAGCTGCCACCGGGAATGGACAGGAAGCCGCCGCGAACGCGCAGGAAGCCGGGGAGGAGAACATGCAAGAGAACCGGGAAGAACAGGGACCCCCGGATGACAGCCCGCCACCCTTCTGAGGACGGCACAGCAGCACCCGTCTGGGCCCAGACGTTCGGGCCAGACGTTGGCGTTGATTGGAGGCCTGACGTCGCTTCACGAGTGAGCGGCAGGTGGTGCACGGACGCGTTGGCCACCCACCGGACGAACAAACGGTCCGGGAACGATGCCGGCTTTTCGCCGCGTTTCGACAGCCGCGCCGCCGTGGCCGTAAACTTGAGTCATCAGCACTGACCCGGCCATCACCGGTGAGCTTCCGGAAGAACAGCGCAGGCCAACATCCTGGGCCCAGTAGAACCGGACGGGTATGCCCGTCACAGCAGCGAATGAGTGGCTGTCCCTTTGCGCCGGTTCCGGCGCATCAGGCCAGCAAGTGAGGTGGTACCGCGGGTTCCGCCCCGGCAGCACGGTGTGGCTTTCCAGCCGCACCGGAGGCACCGGAGCAGGACACGTCCTCGCAGAAGTACCCACACTTGCCGAGCTGTCTTTTCAGGATGACGAACATGCCACAGATCTATCCCAAGGCTTCCACCGCCGGCGCTGCCGCTGCCGAGAGCTCGCCTAAGTTCCCCGAGATCGAGGAGCTGGTGCTCAAATACTGGCAGCAGGACGATACCTTCCAGGCCTCCGTCGATGCCCGCGATGCCGGCAGCGACGGCAGCAACGAGTTCGTCTTCTACGACGGCCCGCCCTTCGCCAACGGCCTGCCGCACTACGGCCACCTGCTCACCGGATACGTGAAGGACCTGGTGGCCCGTTACCAGACGCAGCGCGGCCACAAGGTGGAGCGCCGCTTCGGCTGGGACACGCACGGGCTGCCGGCCGAGCTGGAAGCCATGAAGCAGCTGGGCATGACGGACAAGCAGCAGATCCTGTCCATGGGCATCGACAAGTTCAATGACGCCTGCCGCACCTCTGTGATGAAGTACGCCGACGAATGGCAGGAATACGTCACCCGCCAGGCACGTTGGGTGGATTTCGAGAACGACTACAAGACGCTCAACGTCGAGTACATGGAGTCGGTCCTCTGGGCCTTCAAGCAGCTGCACGAGAAGGGACTGACCTACCAGGGCTTCCGCGTGCTGCCTTACTGCTGGCGGGACGAGACGCCGCTGTCCAACCACGAGCTGCGGATGGACGACGACGTCTACAAGATGCGCCAGGACCAGACGGTCACGGTCACCTTCCCGATCCGCGCCGACGGGTCGGACAACGCGCTGGCGGCGGAGCTTGCCGGCGTCAATGCCCTCGCCTGGACGACCACGCCGTGGACGCTGCCCACCAACGCAGCCCTCGCCGTCGGGCCGGAGATCAGTTATGCGGTGCTGCCGGCCGGCCCCAACGGGACGCAGGCCGCGGGGGAGAAGTTCCTGGTGGCGGAGGACCTGCTCGGCTCCTACGCCAAGGACCTGGGGTACGACGACGCGGCTGCCGCCACCGATGCGGTGTCGGCCCGGTACCTGGGCTCCCAGCTGGCCGGGCTTCGCTACGAGCCGCTCTGGGACTACTACGCCGACGCCGGGAAGTGGGGCACCGGGAACGCCTGGCAGATCGTCGTGGCCGACTACGTGACCACCACCGACGGCACGGGCCTGGTCCACCAGGCGCCGGCGTTCGGCGAAGACGACCAGAAGGTCTGCGAAGACAACGGCATCCCCGTGATCGTCTCCGTGGACGAGGGCGCCAAGTTCCTGCCCTACTTCGCCGAGGGCCCGCTGGCCGAGATCGCCGGTGTGCAGGTGTTCGAGGCGAACAAGCCGATCACCCGCGTGCTGAAGGCCGAAGGCCGGCTGGTCCGCCAGGCCAGCTACGAGCACAGCTACCCGCATTGCTGGCGCTGCCGCACGCCGCTGATCTACCGCGCCATCTCCTCCTGGTACGTGGAGGTGACCAAGTTCAAGGACCGGATGGTCGAGCTGAACCAGCAGATCAACTGGATCCCGGAAAACGTGAAGGACGGCCAGTTCGGCAAGTGGCTGGAGAACGCCCGCGACTGGTCCATCAGCCGCAACCGCTTCTGGGGTTCGCCCATCCCGGTGTGGGAATCGGACAACCCGGAGTACCCGCGCCGCGAGGTGTACGGCTCGCTGGCCGAACTGGAGGAAGCCTTCGGCACCCTGCCGCGCAACCACGACGGCGAGGTCGACCTGCACCGCCCGTTCATCGATGAGCTCGTCCGGCCCAACCCGGACGACCCGACCGGCCAATCCATGATGCGCCGCGTGGAGGACGTGCTGGACGTCTGGTTCGACTCCGGTTCGATGCCTTACGCCCAGGTGCACTACCCGATGGAGAACAAGGACTGGTTCGACAGCCACAACCCGGCTGACTTCATCGTCGAATACATCGGCCAGACCCGTGGCTGGTTCTACACCATGCACGTGCTCGCCACCGCGCTGTTCGACCGCCCGGCCTTCCGCAACGTGATCAGCCACGGCATTGTGCTCGGCTCCGACGGGCAGAAGATGTCCAAGAGCCTGCGCAATTACCCGGACGTGTCCGAGGTCCTGGACCGCGACGGCTCCGACGCCATGCGCTGGTTCCTGATGGCCTCCCCGATCCTGCGCGGCGGCAACCTGATCGTCACCGAACAGGGCATCCGCGACGGCGTCCGCCAGGTGATGCTGCCGCTGTGGAACGTCTGGCATTTCTTCAAGCTCTACACCAACTCCGCGAACAACGGGGCGGGCCATGAGGCCGTCTCCGTGCTCGGCGACACCGACCGGATCAAGGCCATGGAGTCCCTGGACCAGTTCATCCTGGCCAACACCGGGGACCTCGTCCGCGACATGACGGCGGCCCTGGACGCCTACGACGTCTCCGGCGCCTGCGACGCGCTGCGCGACTACCTGGACACGCTGACCAACTGGTACATCCGCCGTTCCCGCCAGCGGTTCTTCGACGAGGACCGCGACGCGTTCGACGTGCTCTACACGGCGCTGGAGGCGGTGTGCCGCGTGGCCGCACCGCTGCTGCCGCTGGTCACCGAGGAGATCTGGCGCGGGCTGACCGGCGGGCGTTCGGTCCACCTGACCGACCTGCCCGACGCCGGCGCGTTCCCACAGCTGGCCGAACTGGTGGAGCTGATGGACACCACCCGGCAGATCTGCTCGTCCGGCTCGAGCCTGCGCAAGGCCGCGAACCTGCGCGTACGGCTGCCGCTGGCCTCGCTGACCGTGGTGGTTCCGGGCGCCGAACGGCTCTCCGGCCAGTACGCCGTGATGATCCAGGACGAGCTGAACATCAAGTCCGTCCGGCTGATCGACGCCGCCGACGCCGCCCCGGAAGAGTTCGGCATCTCGCAGCGGCTGGTGGTCAACGCCCGTGCCGCCGGCCCACGGCTGGGCAAGAACGTGCAGCAGGCCATCAAGGCCGCCAAGTCCGGTGACTGGTCAGTGGACGACGCCGGTGTCGTCACCGCCGGGGGACTGCTGCTGGAACCGTCGGAGTACTCACTGGAAACCGTCGTGGCCGGGGACGCAGCGGCCGGCGCCGCCGTCACCATGCTCCCCGGCGGCGGGTTCCTGGTGCTGGATACCGCCGTGACCGCCGAACTGGAGGCCGAGGGCGTGGCCCGCGACTACGTCCGCGCCATCCAGCAGGCACGCAAGGACGCCGGCCTGGTGGTCAGCGACCGCATCCGCACCACGGTGACGGCGGACCAGTCCGTCCTGGACGCGCTGACCCTGCACCAGGGGCTGGTCTCGCAGGAAACCCTCACCGTGGACCTCGTCCTGGTGGCCGGGGACGGCGACGCCGTGTCCGTGGAAAAAGCCGGATCCTGAAGGGGCACCAAACCATGAGTGATGAATTCGGCGTCGAGAGCGTCTACGCGGAACTGCTGGGCCGCGCCCCGGAAAACAAGATGGAACCACGCATGGAACCGCTGTTCCGGGCGATGGACATCCTGGGCGAACCCAACAAGGCCTTCGCCAGCATCCACCTGACCGGCACGAACGGGAAGACGTCCACGGCCCGGATCATCGAGGCCGGGCTGCGGGCGCACGGTCTGCGGACCGGGCGTTACACCAGCCCGCACCTGTCCAAGGTGACCGAACGGATCAGCATCGACGGCGAGCCCGTCGCGGACGAGACGTTCGTGCGGGTCTGGGACGAAATCCGGCCCTACCTGGAGATCGTCGACCAGGAACTGAACGCGGAGGGCGCGCCGCGGCTGACCTACTTCGAGTGCGTGACCATCCTGGCCATCGCCATCTTCGCCGACGAGCCGGTGGAGGTGGCGGTGATCGAGGTCGGCCTGGGCGGCATCACCGACGCCACGAACGTGGTGGACGGCCAGGTCTCGGTGATCACCCCGATCTCGCTGGACCACACCGACCTCCTCGGCGACACCACCGAGGATATAGCGCGGGAAAAGGCCGGCATCATCAAGCGCGGCGGATACCTGGTCAGCGCGGCCCAGCCACTGGACGCCGCCCAGGTGCTGCTGGAGCAGGCGCGGGACCTTCAGGTGCCCTTCCGCTTCGAAGGCGTCGAGTTCGGCGTCGAGTCCCGCAAGGTCGCCGTCGGCGGCCAGCAGCTGACGATCAACGGGTTGGCAGGGCGCTACCAGGACCTGATGCTGCCCCTGCACGGCGCGCACCAGGCCCAGAATGCCGCGGTCGCCGTGGCCGCGCTGGAAGCGTTCCTCGGCGGCGGCGAAAAGGAGCTCAACGTGGAAGTCCTGCGCGAGGCGTTCCTTGAAGTGACCTCGCCCGGCCGGCTGGAAGTGGTCCGCACCGCGCCGACCATCATCGTGGATGCAGCCCACAACCCGGACGGGATGAAGGCCAGTGCGCAGGCCATCCTGGAGGCGTTCCACTTCAGCAAGCTCATCCCGGTGGTCGGCGTGCTGCAGGAGAAGGACTCCGTCGGCCTGCTGGAACAGCTGCGCGAGCAGCTTAGCGACCTCACCGACGAAATCTGCGTCACCGAGTCCAACTCCCCGCGGGCCATTCCCGCCGAGCAACTGGCCGAGGATGCCATGGCCGCCGGGTTCCCCGAGAACGCAGTGCACATCGCACCCCGGCTGGACGATGCCATCGAATGGGCCGTCGGCCGGGCCGAAGCCGACAACGACCTCGCCGGCGGCGTGCTGATCACCGGGTCCATCACCCTGGTCGCCGACGCCCGCATCCTGCTAGGAAAGTAACAAGATCCATGGCCAAACTGACCAAAGCCCAGCGCGAGTGGCGTCCGGACATGCCGAAGAAGCGGCGCTCGATCAAGACGATGTTCGCCTCCACCGTGTTGTTGCTGGAAGCCTTCGTCGCCTTTTTCGCCACGCTGGTGGTGTTCGGGCTCTACCGGGACGACGTGCCGCCGGCGCTGATCCTCGGCCTGGGGATCGGCTTGAGCGTCCTGCTGGTGCTCTGCTGTGCACTGCTGCGCCGCCCGGCCGGCTACGCCATCGGCTGGGCGATGCAGGTGCTCCTGATTGCCACCGGCATCGTGGAACCGGTGATGTTCGTCGTCAGCGTGCTCTTCGCCCTGTCCTGGTGGTACGCCGTGCGCACGGGCGGCCGGCTGGACCGCGAGAACGCGCAGCGCGACGCCGAACAGGCGGAATGGGAACGACTGCATGGCCCGGAGGCAGGCACCGCGGACGACGCCGGCACCGCTGACGACGCCGGGCGCTGACGAGGCCGGCACCGTGGACGACGCCGGGCGCTGACAGGTCGGCACCGCGGACGACGCCGGGCGCTGACCTGCGCTGCGCGCGCGTCCCGTAGGATTGAACGGGGTTTTCGGAGCTAATAGTGAAGCGAATGAGGAGAAATTGTGAGCGTTGAACGCACACTGGTACTGGTCAAGCCCGACGGCGTATCCCGCGGTCTCACCGGCAGCATCCTGGCCCGCATCGAGGCCAAGGGCTACACGCTGGTCGAACTGAAGCTGGTCAACGCCACCCGCGAACTGCTGGAACAGCACTACGAAGAGCACGTCGGCAAGCCGTTCTATGAGCCGCTGGTCGAGTTCATGCTCTCCGGCCCGGTCGCCGCCGCCGTGTTCGAGGGGCATCGGGTGATCGAGGGCTTCCGGTCGCTGGCCGGCACCACCGACCCCACTACCGCCGCCCCCGGGACGATCCGCGGCGACTTCGGCCGCGACTGGGGCGTGAAGGTGCAGCAAAACCTCGTGCACGGTTCCGACTCGCCCGAGTCCGCCGCGCGCGAAATCGGGATCTGGTTCTCCTAGCCGCTAAAAGCCGGCAGAGGCCGCGGCCCCGGGCGGGGACGCGGCCTCTGGTGTATCCGGGTCAGCTTAGGAAGCTACCCGGGCAGCCCGGGAAGCTATTCGGGTCAGCCCAGGAAGCTACCCGAATTAGCCCAGGAAGGCGTCGATGAAGGCCAGGAAGATGGTCCCGGCGGTCACGATCCACAGCAGGGCAGTCAGGGTCCAGGCCCAACTGCCGGCGAAGCGGGCCACCGCCGGCGGCGCCTTGATCACGCCGTGCGCCAGGTTCCGCGCCGTGGTGTGCACCATCAGCGGGATCATCGCAGCCCACACGCCCATGCAGTACAGGCACAGGATGTGGATGTCGTAGAGCGCCTGGCTCCACAGCCAAACGACGAAGATGAAGCCCAGCGTGACGCCGATCTGCAGGCCAATCCAGTACCACCGGCGGAACCGCGCCCCCGCAAGGATCGCCACCGCCGTCGTGATGGGAACGGCGAAGGCGACGATCCCGATCAGCGGGTTGGGAAAGCCGAAGAGCCCGGCCTGCCAGTGCAGGAACACCTTGCCGCAGGAAACCCACGGGTTGATGTCGCAGCTGGTCACGTGGCCCGGATTCTCGTAGGTGGCCAGCCGTTCCAGGACCAGGATGCCGGACATGATCCAGCCGAAAACGCCGGTGGCCAGCAGCAGCCAGGCGAAGGGTTTTTCCCGGGCGACGCCGGGGACCTCGCTGTCCGGGAGTTGGCCGGACGCGGTCGCGGCCGGGGAAGTGGAGGTCTGCGCGTGGGTCTGCACCGTTATCCTCGGGCTAGGGGGCATTTGGGTCGATTCTACGCCGGGGCGATGGGCCATTACTCACCAAATCGCACCCGGTGTGAGAGAATGATCGTGGCTAATAGCAGCCCCACATGCTGCTGTTGGTCCAGCGACAGGCTTCCAGGTCCGTCGGCGATGCTTCCCGAACAAGCAGCCCATCAATCCGGATGGGCGCTGGGAATCCGCCGGACGGCCCTGCCGGTGAAGAGAAGGTTACGGCAGACGGAAAAGCGCCGCTGGTCCCCGGGTGTGCCGCGCCCCACGTGATGGCGCGAGCTCGGGTGATACCAAGACGACTTTCGGTGTCGGGCAGCCCAAGGCACCCGGATACCCGGCTACATGCCCCCGAGGGCACCGGGATGTGGCCGGTGCCGCAAGGGTTGGAGCACAACTTTAAATGGACAATGAACAGGTAATTCCCGCTACCTCCTCTCCGATCGACGTGCCGGAGGTACCGGCCAAGAAACCGCCGCGGCCCCGCCGCAAGCCCACCGTGTCCGCACCGTCGCAGGACCAGCTGGACGTGCAGCTTGCCGCCCCGGCCACTGACACCAATAACGACGGCGATGCCTCCGCCGCTTCCCCCGGGACCGCCGCAGCGCCCGACGCCGCGATAGCCGCCGGGGAGCAGCCCGCGGGTGAGCAGCCCGCAGGTCAGAATGCCGCCGGGCAGGACCCCGCAGGCGGCCAGCCGGCCGAGGCGGCTCCGGTGGCGACCCGCGTCCGCCGGCCGCGCAAGACCGCCGCCCAGAAGGCCGCCGAAGCCGCGGCCGCCCAGGCCGCGCCGCCGGAAGATGCCGCCGCGGTAGAGCCGGGCACCGCCCCGGCAGCCGCCGGTGAACCCGCCGTCGACCAGCCGGGCGAAACGGCTCCCGTCAAGACCCGCACCCGCCGGCCGCGCAAGACCGCCGAGGCTGCGGCAGCGGAAACCGTTCCGCAGGACGGGACCGGCGCACAGCCTGCCGTCGAGCCGGTCGAGCCCGACGCCAGCCCGGAGGCAGACGGAGCGGCGGAGCCCGCCGAACAGCCGGCCGGCCGACGTCGCACCGCCGCCACCCGCACCCGCCGCAGCACCAAGGCCCAGGCCACCGCGGCAGCAGCCGCCGAACTCACCATCGCCGAGGGCGAAGCCCCCGCCACGGCTACGGCCCAAGCCCCCGCCACGGCGCCGGTGGCCGCCGACGCAGGCGACGCAGCCGAAGCCATGGCCGGAAACACCGCCGGAACGGTAACGGCAGCCGAGAGTACGGCAGCCGACAATGCGGCAGGGGAGCTGCCCGCGAAGGCGCCCCGCCGTCGTCGCTCCGCCACGGCCGCCGCCGCTGCCCCTGTTGCCGAGGAGACCCCCGCCACCGCGGAGACGGCCCCGGCCGCCGAACCGGAGCAGACCGACGCCGCGGGAGACCCGGCCGAAGAAACCGCTGCAGAAGCGGTCGCCGGGACCGATCCGTTCACCATTCCGTCCTCGCCGGTATCCCTGCTCTTCCACGCCCCGGACCTGTCCGCCGTCGCCGCCAAGCCGGAACCGGCCGCGGCCGACGACTCGGACGAGGACGACGAAGACGGCGGACGCCGCCGCAGCCGGCGGAACCGCCGCGGCCGCACCCGCAACCGCCCCGAGGCCGAAACCGGCAGCGATGAGGCCGGCAGCACGGAAGAAAGCGACGAGACCGTTGAAGCCGCCGACGAGGGTGCGGCGGGGGAGAAGGACGGCGTGACCTCGCGCCGCCGCCGCCGTCGCCGCCGCGGCGATGCCGACCTTGAACTCACCGGCGGTGCCGACGACGACCCGCCCAACACTGTCACCCGGGTGCGGGCCCCGCGGCCCATCACCGAGACCGCCCCCAGCAACAAGGTGGCGTCGGTCAAGGGTTCCACCCGCTTGGAGGCCAAGAAGCAGCGCCGCCGCGAATCGCGCGAGACGGGCCGCCGCCGCCAGGTCATCACCGAGGCCGAGTTCCTGGCCCGCCGCGAATCCGTCGACCGCCAGATGGTGGTCCGCCAACGCGACGACAGGATCCAGATCGGCGTGCTCGAAGACGGTGTGCTGGCCGAGCACTTCGTGTCCAAGACCCAGCAGGACTCGTTGATCGGCAACGTCTACGTGGGCAAGGTGCAGAACGTGCTGCCCAGCATGGAAGCGGCCTTCATCGACATCGGCCGCGGCCGCAATGCCGTGCTCTACGCCGGCGAGGTCAACTGGGACGCCGCCCACCTGGACGGACAGCCGCGCCGCATCGAGCTCGCGCTGAAGTCCGGCGACTCGGTCCTGGTGCAAGTCACCAAGGACCCGGTGGGCCACAAGGGCGCCCGCCTGACCAGCCAGATTTCGCTGCCGGGCCGCTTCCTGGTCTACGTACCCGGCGGCTCCATGACCGGCATTTCCCGGAAACTGCCCGACGTGGAACGCAACCGGCTGAAGAAGATCCTGAAGGAACACGTTCCCGACGGCGCCGGCGTGATCGTCCGCACCGCGGCCGAGGGCGCCAGCGAAGAAGAGCTGATGAACGACATCAACCGGCTGCGCGCACAGTGGGAAGGCATTGAATCGCGTGCCGGTTCCACCAAGACGCTGGCACCGGAGATGCTCTACGCCGAGCCGGACCTGACCATCAAGGTGGTCCGCGACGTGTTCAACGAGGACTTCTCCAAGCTGGTGGTTTCCGGCGAAGAAGCCTGGGACACGATCGAGGCCTACGTGACCTATGTGGCCCCGGACCTGGTGGACCGGTTGGAGAAGTGGACGTCGGAGACGGACATTTTCGCCGCCCAGCGGATCGACGAGCAGATCCACAAGGCGCTGGACCGCAAGGTCTTCCTGCCCTCCGGCGGTTCCCTCGTGATCGACCGTACCGAGGCCATGACGGTGGTGGACGTCAACACCGGCAAGTTCACTGGCTCGGGCGGCAACCTGGAAGAAACCGTCACCAAGAACAACCTGGAAGCGGCCGAAGAAGTGGTCCGCCAGCTCCGGCTGCGCGACATCGGCGGCATCATCGTCATCGACTTCATCGACATGGTGCTGGAGTCCAACCGCGACCTGGTGCTGCGCCGGCTGGTGGAATGCCTGGGCCGCGACCGCACCAAGCACCAGGTGGCCGAGGTGACCTCGCTGGGCCTGGTCCAGATGACCCGCAAGCGCATGGGCACCGGGCTGCTGGAAGTCTTCGGCGAGCAGTGCGAGCATTGCGCCGGCCGCGGCGTGATCACCCACGACGAGCCGGTCGAACATCGCCGCCCGGCCGCGGCCACCGAGCACCACCAGGTCCGCATCGAAAAGCGCTCCGAACGGCAGTCGCGCAGCGAGAAGCGCCGCAACCGCGGCCAGGGCGGGCAGGAGTCTGTCGCCGAGGCCCCGGCCGCAGTGGGCCAGGAAGACGACGCCGAGCGCCGGGCCAAGGCCGAGGCCGCCCGTGCCGCACTGGCTAACATCGCCGCCGCAGCCCACGCCGCCCACGAGGCGGAAGAGCACCCGGAGACGGCCAAGGCCAAACGGCACGACGGCGAAGAACCCGCCGCTGCCGCCGCTGCCGCCGTTGCCGGCAAGCCTGAAGCGGCGGCGGCCGGTACGTCCGCCGGAGCGTCGGGCCAGCCTTCAGGCTCCGGACGCAAGCGCAGGTCGCGCCGCGCGGACGATCCCGGCGTGGCAACCGCCGTCCCCGCGGCATCGGCCGGCAAGGAACCCGAAGCCGCCGTGCTGGAGATCAACGGCGAAACGGTGGCCATCCCGCGCGCCGTGCATACCCCGGTGGCCGCGCCGGAAGAGCCGTCGCTGACCCTGGAGAGCCTCACCGAGGCCTTCAACAAGGTTGCTCCGGTGGAGAAGCCGCAGCCCAAGGCTGCGCCGGCGGAGAAGCCGGAGCCGGCCGCGGCGGGGACGTCCGGCGCTGCCGAGCCGCAGGCTCAGCACGACGACGCCCGGCCCGTGTCGGCTGCCGAGCCGCAGGCCCCGGCGGCGGCCGCCGTCCGCAAGCCGCGCCGCCGTCGTGCCGCCAGTAGCCCGCAGGGTGCTGCCGATGCTCCCGTCCAGACGGTGGATGCCGCCGTTTCTTCGGAGAACGACGGCGGTCACCGCCACGCCGCCACCGCTCCGGCCCCGTCCGCGTTGGCCGAAGCGGCAGGGGACAAGAACGAAGCTGCGGCTCCGGTGGTGCTGGGTGTAGGAGTACCGGCCTCGGAACTGTAGGCGCCGTCGCATGCCGGGCAGGCCGCGGACCGCATCGGTTCCGCGGCCTGCCTGTGCCCGGGCCAGGCCTGTCTGGTGCCCGGCAGGACACCGTCTCCAGCCTGTTTCCCGCCGCGGAAGCGGCGCCCGCCGTGTCGCGGCGGCGAAATGCGCGTACCCGGGCGGCGCGGCCGGTAGTATTGGGTGGTGCGCCCGAGCGGATTGCAGTCCGCCCGCGCCAGGAGAAGATGACGCCAGAGCCCGTCCCGGCACCCCCGGAGCCCCCTGGTTTGCGGCTGATAGCCGCAATAGCGTAATCTAGATCTTCGGTGCGTACGCCTTCGAAGGGTTTCCACCCGCAGGCGCGGATGCACAGTGCTTTCCAGGCCGTCATGTCGTGCCTGCGTATTCGAGCAAAAACTGTAATAAACGTCTAGAGAAGTGAGTTCCCAAGTGGTGTACGCGATTGTCCGCGCCGGCGGCCGCCAAGAAAAGGTTTCCGTTGGAGACCTCGTGACCCTTGACCGCGTCCCCGGCGAGGCCGGTAGCACCATCGAGCTGCCTGCTCTGCTCCTGGTCGACGGCGACAAGGTCACCTCTGCTGCCGATGCTTTGGCCAACGTCAAGGTCACCGCCGAGATCGTCGAAAATCTCCGCGGCCCGAAGATCGTTATCCAGAAGTACAAGAACAAGACCGGCTACAAGAAGCGCCAGGGCTACCGTTCTGCACTGACCAAGGTCAAGGTCACCGACATCGCGTAAGCGGTTCGCTGACTTATAGTAACGTTCCTTCAGAAACAAAGGTAGGCAAATCAGATGGCACATAAGAAGGGTGCGAGCTCCACTCGCAATGGTCGCGATTCCAACGCACAGCGCCTTGGCGTGAAGCGCTTCGGTGGCCAGGTAGTTTCCGCCGGCGAGATCATCGTCCGCCAGCGCGGCACTCACTTCCACCCCGGCGCCAACGTCGGCCGTGGCGGCGACGACACGCTGTTCGCTCTCGAAGCCGGTGCCGTTGAGTTCGGTACCCGCCGCGGA
Organism: Arthrobacter sp. Y3221114; assembly: GCF_059092625.1. NCBI lineage: Bacteria > Bacillati > Actinomycetota > Actinomycetes > Micrococcales > Micrococcaceae > Arthrobacter > Arthrobacter sp. Y3221114. The sequence continues at coordinate 597,184 of NZ_JBNHHW010000001.1, read as the reverse complement.
CGCCGCGTTGTGAACATCGTTGCTGCCGCTGCGGAGTAATCCAAGCAGCTAACAGCTTTCCAGTGAGGCGGGCCGTCGGTCCGCCTCACTGGTGTTTTAACCAGACTAGAATCACTGGTGGGCCGTTTCGGTTCGCGCCCACCGGCACAGAGGAGATCGATCACGTGGCAACATTTGTTGACCGGGTAGTCCTGCATGTATCCGGCGGATCCGGTGGCCACGGTTGCGTCTCCGTCAAGCGCGAAAAGTTCAAGCCGCTGGGCGGGCCCGACGGCGGCAACGGTGGCAACGGCGGCGACGTGATCCTTCGCGTGGACGCCCAGACCACCACCTTGCTGGACTACCACCACGCCCCGCACCGTCACGCCACCAACGGCGGCCCGGGGATGGGGGACTGGCGCGGCGGTAAGAACGGCGCCACGCTGGTGCTGCCCGTCCCCGACGGCACCGTGGTCAAGACCAAGAACGGTGACGTTCTCGCCGACCTCGTAGGCGAGGGCGCCGAGTTCGTTGCCGCGGCCGGCGGCCAGGGCGGGCTGGGGAACGCCGCGCTGGCATCGGCCAAGCGCAAGGCACCCGGATTCGCCTTGCTGGGCATTCCGGGCGACGAGCGGGACATCGTCCTCGAGCTGAAGTCCATCGCCGATGTGGCGCTGGTCGGCTTCCCGTCCGCGGGCAAATCGAGCCTGATTGCCGCCATGTCCGCCGCCCGGCCGAAGATCGCCGAGTACCCGTTCACTACGCTGGTGCCGAACCTGGGCGTGGTCCAGGCGGGCGACATCCGCTTCACCATCGCCGACGTGCCGGGCCTGATCGAGGGCGCCAGCGAAGGCAAGGGTCTGGGCCACAACTTCCTGCGCCACGTGGAGCGCTGCGCCGCACTGGTCCATGTGCTGGACTGCGCGGCGCTGGAAGCAGACCGTGACCCCCTCTCCGACCTCGAGATCATCGAGCGGGAACTGGAACAGTACACGGTGGACATGAGCTACGCCGGCGCCGACGGCGACGTGGTCCCGCTGAACCAGCGCCCCAAGCTGGTCGCGCTGAACAAGGTGGACGTGCCCGACGGCCGCGACATGGCCGAATTCGTGCGCCCCGAACTGGAAAAGCGCGGCTACAAGGTGTTCGAGGTCTCCGCCTCCAGCCACGAGGGGCTGCGCCAGCTCGGCTTCGCCATGGCCGGGATCGTCGCGGCCGCCCGCGCCGAAGCGAAGGCCGCCCCGCCGAAGGTGGCCCCCGCCGTCCTGCGCCCGCGCTCCGTGAACGAGCGCGGCTTCATCATTCGGCGCGAGGAAAAGAACCTGGAACCGCTGTTCCGGGTGCTCGGGGACAAGCCCGAACGCTGGGTCAAGCAAACCGACTTCAACAACGACGAGGCCGTTGGCTACCTCTCCGACCGGCTGGCCAAGCTGGGGGTCGAGGACCAACTGTTCAAGTCCGGCGCGCGCCCGGGCGACACGGTGGTAATCGGCGAAGACGACGCCGTGGTCTTCGACTGGGAGCCCACCATGGCGGCCGGCGCCGAGCTGCTGTCCTCCCCGCGCGGCACCGACCTGCGCCTGATGGAGTACATCCGGCCCACCCGCGAAGAGAAGCGCGAGCAGTACCAGGAGCGGAAGGAAGCCAGGGCCGCCACCCGCGCCGAACTCGAGGCCGAGCGCAAGTCCGGCATCTGGACCGCAGGGGAAGACAGTGACGACGACGATGCGCGCTGAGCCGGCCACGGCGGCTGACCGGACGCTGCTGGCCACGGCCGAGCGTCTGGTGGTCAAGGTCGGCTCATCGTCGCTGACCTCGGTGGCCGGAGGCATCTCCGAAGGGGCCCTGCTGTCCCTGGTGGAGGTGCTGGCCGCCCGCCGCAACGCCGGCACCGAAGTCATCCTGGTGTCCTCGGGCGCCATCTCCGCCGGATTGGCCCCGCTGGGTCTGGCCCGCCGTCCGCGGGACCTGGCCACCCAGCAGGCAGCCGCCAGTGTGGGCCAAGGCCTGCTGATGGCCCGCTACACCCAGGCCTTCGGCGCCCGCGGCATTACCGTCAGCCAGGTGCTCCTGACCGCCGAGGACCTGATGCGGCGCCAGCACTACGCCAATGCCTACCGCGCGCTGCACCGGCTGCTGCACCTCGGCGTCGTCCCCGTGGTTAACGAGAACGACACCGTGGCCACCCACGAAATCCGCTTCGGCGACAACGACCGGCTGGCCGCCCTGGTGGCCCACCTGGTCAAGGCCGACGCGCTGGTGTTGCTCTCGGACGTGGACGCGCTCTACGACGGTCCGCCCAAGGACGGCGCACACCGGATCCCGCTGGTAGCCCGGCCGGAGGACCTGGACGGCGTGAACATTGGCCGCACCGGCGCCGCGGGCGTCGGCACCGGCGGCATGGTGACCAAGGTGGAGGCCGCCGGAATCGCCGCAGGGTCGGGCATTCCGGCCCTGGTCACGTCCACGCCGAACGCGGCGCGGGCGCTGGCCGGCGAGGACGTGGGCACCTGGTTCGCTGTCAGCGGCACCCGCCGGCCGCCGCGGCTGCTCTGGCTGGCGCACCTGGCCTCCGTGCAGGGCAGGCTGGTGCTGGACGACGGCGCCGTGCAGGCCGTGCGCGAAAAGCATCGGTCGCTGCTGCCGGCCGGCATCGTGTCGGTCAAGGGCGACTTCGAACCGGGGGATCCGGTGGAGCTGGCCGACGGTGACGGCCGCGTGGTCGCCCGCGGCCTGGTCAACTTCTCCTCCTACGAGCTCCCGCGCATGCTGGGCCGCTCAACCCGGGAACTCGCCGCGTCGCTCGGCCGGCAGTACGAGCGCGAGGTCATCCACGTGGACGACCTCGTCCTGCTCTGAACCACCCGTGTCAGCCGGCGGCGGCAGCGTAACGTGACCTCCGTCGTCGTGCTGTGCCGGGCCCACGGGCTAAAATCAAGGGTATGACCCAGACAGCCCCTTCCCAGTCCACGGCCGAAGAGCTCCAGGACGGCCGGAAACCGGACGCCACCGCCGCCGTCGAGGCCATCGCCGGACGGTCCCGGACCGCCGCGCGCCGGATGGCACGCGCCAACCGGGCCTGGAAAGACAAGGCCCTGCAGGAGATCGCCGAATCCCTGATCGCCAGGCGCGACCTGGTGCTGCAGGCCAACCGCCAGGACCTGGACGAGGGCAAGTCGAACGGCACCAGTGCCGCCCTGCTGGACCGGCTGACCCTGGACACCAAGCGCATCGACTCGCTGGCCGCTGCCCTGCAGAACCTGGCCGCGCTGCCGGACCCGGTGGGCACCGTGATGCGCGGACAGACCCTGCCGAACGGCCTGCGGCTGCGCCAGGTCCACGTCCCCATGGGCGTGGTCGCCGCCATTTACGAGGCGCGCCCGAACGTCACCGTCGACATTGCCGGCCTTGCGCTCAAGAGCGGCAACGCCGTGATCCTGCGCGGTGGCAGCGCGGCGCGGCACACCAACGTTGCCCTGCTGGGCATCATCCGCGACGCGCTGGACCGGGTGGGCCTGCCCTCCGATGCGGTGCAGAGCGTGGACGACTACGGCCGCGAGGGCGCCACCGCGCTGATGCAGGCGCGCGGCCTGGTGGACGTGCTGATTCCGCGCGGCGGCCGCGAGCTGATCCAGTCCGTGGTGAACAACGCGAAGGTGCCGGTGATCGAGACCGGTGAGGGCAATGTCCACATCTACCTGGACGAATCGGCCGGCACTGAGATGGCCGTGGACATCCTGCTTAACGCCAAGACCCAGCGGCCGTCGGTCTGCAACACGGTCGAGACCCTGCTGGTGCATCGCGATGCGGCAGCCTCCGCCGACGTCCTCGCGGCGCTTGCCGGTGCCGGCGTGCGGTTGCATGTGGACGAGCGGGTGGCCGGCATACTTCCCTCCGGGGTCGAGGCCCAAGCCGCCACCGACGAGGACTGGGGCCGCGAGTACATGGACCTTGACCTGGCGGTGGCGATGGTGGATTCCATGGACGATGCGGTCAAACACATCCGCACCTGGACGACCGGCCATACCGAGGCCATCATCACCAACGATCTGCGCAACGCCGAGAAATTCATAGCCGAAATCGATTCGGCGGCAGTGATCGTCAACGCCTCCACCCGGTTCACCGACGGCGGGGAGCTTGGGCTGGGCGCAGAGGTCGGCATTTCCACTCAGAAGATGCACGCCCGCGGACCGATGGGGCTGCGCGAACTGACCACCACCAAGTGGATCGTTCAGGGCGACGGTCAGGTCCGCGACTAAGCAGGTGCCGGCCGGGCCCGTCACGCCCGAATCACGGTTCCGCCGCCGGAACGCGTACCATGTGTAGGAAGCCATATCCCGTCCGCCTGCGTGCGGCCGGGCTGAAGAACCGCAAGGGAGAATCATGCTGTCTCAGGTCCTCGATGCCGCACTCGTGGCCAGCGAAGCCGCCCACGTAGAACTACCGGTCCCCGCCTGGGTGATCGGCGCCGGTTTCATGGCGGTCTTCCTGATCATGATGTTCGCCACGATCGCGTTCACCAGTGTCGGACAGCGCCACTCGGCGGTCGAGGAGCACGTGGACCCGCACCGGCAGCATCCGAACAAGCACGATCACGGCCAGGCCACGCGCCGCTAGCCGTTCGTGTCCGCGCTGCCCGTCAAAGCCCCGCACGCCGGAGACCTGCACCTCACTTACCCGGGGCGCAAGCTCCGGCTGGGCGTCATGGGCGGAACGTTTGACCCGATCCACCACGGGCACCTGGTGGCGGCCAGCGAGGTAGCGTCGGTCTTCGGCCTTGACGAGGTGGTCTTCGTGCCCACCGGCCAGCCTTGGCAGAAAAGCGGACGCGAGGTCAGTCGGGCCGAACACCGCTACCTGATGACCGTGATCGCGACCGCATCGAATCCGCAGTTCACGGTCAGCCGGGTGGACATCGAACGGCCGGGGCTGACCTACACCATAGACACTCTGCGGGACTTGCGCGCGGCGCGTCCCGACGCGGAGCTGTTCTTCATCACGGGGGCGGACGCGCTGGCGCAGATCATGTCCTGGAAGGACATCGACGAGTTGTGGTCGCTGGCGCACTTCGTCGGCGTGACCCGGCCGGGCCACGAGCTCCACAATCTGGGCCGCAAGGATGTGAGCCTGCTGGAGGTTCCGGCGATGGCCATATCCTCCACGGACTGCCGGGAGCGCGTGGCCGACAACCAGCCGGTCTGGTACCTGGTGCCGGACGGCGTAGTACAGTACATAGCCAAGTATGGTCTCTACCGTCGCGCGCCGGACGGCGCCGTCGCCCTGAGCCAACTGCAACCAAGCCAATGAAATCAGTCGTTTACTACTGGGTGATCAGCAAAGCATGAGCAATCAATCCCAGCCGCCGCCCAGTCGCCGGGACATCCGGCGGCAGCGCGACGGCGTCGGCACGGGGCCGGAGGCTGCCTCCGGGAACGCCTCCCAGGCACCGGATGCCCAGGCAGCGGCCCCAGTCGATGGCGGGGGAGAAGTTGCCCAGGCGTCCGGCGAGAGCCGAACAGAATCCCGCGAACGCCAGGGCGAGCGGTCCTCACAGACCCGCGCCCGCGAGCGTGAAGCGCGCCGTGCACTCAAGACCCTGACCGCGGCGCTGCCCAAGATCCCGGCCCCCGAGCAGGAACAGGTGCCGACCCGGCGCCAGCTGCGCCAACAGCAGCTGGAGCGCGAGAACCGCGTCCCCACGTCCGGCGCGCCGGCCGAGGGCGGTGCCCGGCTTTCGGGTGCCCCGGCTGCCCCCACAGACACGCGCGCCCGTTCGTTAGGTGCACCGGGCGCCCCGGCTGCTGAGGCGGACACCCGCGCCCGGGCGTCGGACGCCCCCGCAGACGCCCGCGCCCGGACGTCGGACGCCCCCGCGGACGCCCGCGCCCGGACGTCGGACGCCCCGGCGGATGTCCCGTATGAACCGCAGCGTCCGCCGATCGAGGGCGGACGGCGGGCCCGGCGCGGCGGGAACACCGGCCGGCATCCGGTTCAGCCGCCGGCCGACGCGCAAGCGAAGTCGCTCTCGGCGGCCGGACGCGAGGCCGTCGACGCCGGCGAGATGACCGTTGAGCAGGCGCTGGCTGCCCGCGATCTGCTGATGGGCCAGGCCAAGAACATGGTGGCCATGATGGAGTCCCGGCAGGAGCAGGACCCCCACGACGTGGACCTGGAACTGCTGGCCCAGCAAAAAGCCCTCGCCGAGCGTGCCGCGGTACTGAACCGCCGGGCCGCGGACAAGAAGCGGCTGAGTGACGAAAACGAACAGCGCCGGCACACGGCCACGGACCGGCCGGCGGCGGACATTGCGTCCGCTCCGATGGAATTCGTGGCCGTCCCGGGGACCGACCGGCACGTGCTCCGGCCGTCGTCGACTTCCTACGTTCCGGTGGTGACGACGCCGGCTCCGGCGCAGGCGCCGCCCGTCCGGCAGCCGGCTCCCGCACGGCGGCAGCCGGAATCGGCCAAGCCGCAATCGCCGGCGGCAACGGAAGCTGTGCCGGCAGTGGCAGGGACACCTGCGGGACAGGACCGGAACCCCGCCCCGGGACCCGTCGACACGGCCGCTTCGGCACCGCCTCGGTCTAAGATCCTGGCCCAGGCCGAAGCACTGGCCGAAGGGCGCGCTGCCACGATCCATCCGCTCAAGGCCAGCAGTGCCTACGGACTGGATCCCCTCGACGCCCGGACGGCAGGGCTCGACCGGGTCCGCCGGATCAGGCTCGCGGTCGGTGGTGCACTAGTGCTTGGCGCCGCTGCGTTCGCAGCGGGAATTGCCATGATGCTCGGAGTCTTTGGCGGCTAAAGCCGCCGCTCAAACGCTGGTTCATATTCCAAGGAGACACATGACCGCACCCGAAAGCTCGATCGCCATTGCCCGCACTGCCGCGAAGGCAGCCAGCGACAAAATCGCCGAAGACATCGTCGCCATCGACGTCAGCGAGCGGCTGGCCATCACCGACGTGTTCCTCATCGCTTCGGCTCCCACCGAGCGGCAAGTCAACGCCATCGTCGACGGCATCGAAGAGGAGCTGCACAAGCAGGACCTGCGCCCGGTCCGCCGTGAAGGCCGGTCCGAAGGGCGCTGGGTACTGCTCGACTACGCGGGCGTCGTCATCCACGTCCAGCACCAAGAAGACCGCGTCTTCTACGCCCTGGAGCGGCTGTGGAAGGACTGCCCGTTCATCGATTTGCAGTTGGGCGAGAAGCCCGCATCGACAGGCACGGAGTAGCCGCGCGAGCGAGCCCCTTGCCGGCCGCAACCAATCTGTCCGGCCTTGGGGCCCGCTCAGGATCCATCCGCTGATTTGGAATCCGTGAAGGTCTCTGCATAGAATATTCAAGTTGCTTCGAAGGAAGCGACACGGAATCCGCAAGGATAACGGGGCTGTGGCGCAGCTGGTAGCGCACCTGCATGGCATGCAGGGGGTCAGGGGTTCGAGTCCCCTCAGCTCCACTCCGTGAAGCACCATCGGTGATATTCACGCAGCGGAATATAAACGCCGGTTCGGCGAATCACTTCCATTCCAGGGGCTGTGGCGCAGCTGGTAGCGCACCTGCATGGCATGCAGGGGGTCAGGGGTTCGAGTCCCCTCAGCTCCACCCACCAACGAAGGTCCGGCACAACGATTGCGTTTGTGCCGGACCTTTTCGTTGGTCCTGGACGGTCTGTCAGGCGCTCTTGGCTTTTGCCAGTCCCGCTGCTGTCTCGGCTGCGCGTCCGCCGGCGACCCGTTCCATCACCTGGGCCGGTTGGGATCCCGTGGACGGCCGCCCGTGGCGCAGGTACATCCACAGCATGTAACCGGTGGCCACCAGATAGAAGGAGTGCATCACCCAGATCGGGCCAGCCGGCAGGTTGTAGACATAGACCGAATGCACGAGGTTGCCGACATTGCTTAGCAACAAATTTCCCATGCTGTAGGACGTCAGGTCCCGGGTTTTGGACGCCTTGTACAACATCGGCATGACGCTGGAGGCGAAGATGATGGTGGATACCGCGCCGGCGAGCACGGCGACATCGAGGTCCATGTCGCGCCTCCTTCCATAACGTTCGGATGATGCTCCTACGCTAGGGAACGGCCGGGCCCCCCGACATCGGGTGCATGCCCCATTCCAAACGGGGCGTGAGGGGACGAAATATGCACCCCATTCCTGTTGGACTGCTGGAGGACCGGCTCTGGCAGTCCCAGCGACCGGGGTGCCGGGGTCTGGCGCCGAGCGGGCCTGTGGAAACCTGTTGCGCATCCCGAGTCGACGTGCGGTGAACGGTACGTTGCGGCCGCAGTGGTCACGATGCGATAACTCCTTGACTACCCCGGAAAATCAGCGTTTTATCCCTGCTGGCCTGCCTTAACGCCGCTGATCCGCCCACTAATTCAGCTCTGGGCGAACGAGGCATTGTTACGGTTGGGAAGAAACAACCAGTCATACGAAAAGCCTGGGGCAGACGGCGGGGAGCCGTCGCAATGCGCTGGACGTCGAACTGGCGGTTGGGGGTAGCTTCCCGTCATCGCTCTGGCGAGACCGTCTTGCTCTGCGCCGCTATCGCGGCAGCCGGGAGCCTAAGGGTTTGACGCGTGCCGTTGTCCGCAGGACCAAGCACAATCGCTGCAAAGCCGCGCCATCCAAGCGGTGCCGCAGCGTAGACGGGCCATGAGTGAACGAACAAGTTGCGCTGAGCGTACAGAATGTCTACAAGGTCTTCGGCAAGCGTCCTGCCGAGGCCGTCAAGCGCCTCAAAGCCGGAAAGACGCGCGAGGAAGTTTCCTCTCTGGGCACAGCCGCCGTTATCGACGCGTCGTTTGATGTCCGGGCCGGCGAGATCTTTGTTGTCATGGGGCTTTCCGGTTCCGGCAAGTCGACACTGATCCGTACCCTCAACGGGCTGCAGCCGCAGACCGCGGGGAACGTCGTCGTCGGCGGAACGGACATCTCCAAAATCTCCGACAAGGAGCTGCGGAAGGTCCGGCAACAGAAAATTTCCATGGTCTTCCAGCACTTTGCGCTGATGCCGCACCGCACCGTGGCGGACAACGCGGCCTACGCCCTGGAGGTACAGGGCATAGGCAAGGCCGAACGACTGTCCCGCGCCGAGAAGGTGCTGAAGCTGGTGGGCCTGGACAGCTGGGGGGACAAGTTCCCGTCCGAGCTGTCCGGCGGCATGCAGCAGCGTGTTGGCCTTGCCCGCGCACTGTGTGCCGAAACCGACATCCTGCTGATGGATGAGGCGTTCTCGGCTCTGGACCCGCTGATCCGGCGTGAGATGCAGGAACAGCTGGTCGGGCTGCAGGCCGAACTGGGCAAGACAATCGTGTTCATCACGCACGATCTGAACGAGGCAATGTTCCTCGGCGACCGGATCGCGGTGATGCGTGATGGCCGGATCGTGCAAATCGGCACCCCCGATGACATCCTGACCCACCCGGCCAACGACTACGTGGCCCAGTTCGTCCAGGACGTGGACCGTACCCGCGTGCTGACCGCAGGATCCGTGATGGAGCCGGCCCGCGCCGTCGTCAATCTCTCCGGCGGTCCGCGCAACGCCCTGCGCACCATGCGGGATTTGCAGACCTCCGCAGCCTTTGTGGTGGACCGGCGCAGGACCTTCTTCGGCACGGTGCGCGACCGCGATGTGATGAACCTGGTGGAGTCACGGGCGCAGGATCTGGCCGCCGCCGTGCAGAACGGCAACGGGCCGGTCCGCGCCGAGACCCCGCTGTCGGAGCTGTTCGGCCTGGCGGTGGAAAGCCCCGTGCCGCTGCCGGTGGTCGACGACGAGGGCCGGCTGGTGGGAGCGATCCCGCGGGTAACCCTGCTGGCCGCCCTGGGCAACGTGCCGTCCACCACCACCGGCATTCCGATCGTGGAAAGCGTGCCGGCGCCGATCCCCGAACAGGAAGTCACCCGGACCCTTAACAAGACCTCTGAGCAAGGAGGAGCCCGATGACGGACCTCGAGTTCCGGATCCCGCTGGGCGACTGGGTGGACGTTGGCCTCGATTGGCTGCTGGCGACCTTTGCGGCAGTCTTTGCCTTCGTCCGCACCCTGTTCCTGGGCGCCTACGACAGCCTGGAGTGGCTGCTGATCACGCCGCCCAGCTGGGCGATCATCATCATTCTTGCCGCCATTGCCTACGCAGCCAAAGGCTGGAAGCTTGCACTGGGCACCCTGATCGGTTTCCTGCTGATCGTCGGCGTGAACCAGTGGGAGCACGCCATGGAGTCGTTCGCGCTGGTCATCGTGGCCACCGTCGTTGCGGTTGTGATCAGCGTCCCCGCCGGTATCCTCGCCGCCAGCTCCGCTACCGCCTCCGCCATCATCCGGCCGATCCTGGACTTCATGCAGACCATGCCGGCCATGGTCTACCTGATTCCGGCCCTGGTGATGTTCCGGGTGGGCGTGGTTCCCGGCATCATCGCCACCATCATCTTCTCGATGGCACCGGGCGTGCGTTTCACCGAGCTGGGCATCCGCGGGGTGGACAAGGAAGTGGTGGAGGCCGGCTATGCCTTCGGCTCCAGCCCGGGCAGCATCCTGCGCAAGATCCAACTGCCGCTGGCCATGCCCACCATCATGGCCGGCATCAACCAGGTCATCATGCTGGCCCTGTCCATGGTGGTCATCGCCGGCATGGTCGGTGCCGGCGGGCTGGGCGGCGAAGTGGTCGCCAGCCTGAACCGGATCGACGCCGGCCTCGGGTTTGAGGCGGGACTAGCCGTGGTCATCCTGGCGATCTTTTTGGACCGCGTGACCGCCAGCGTGGGCAAGGCCTCGCAGCCCGGACAGCGCCGGCCCGCCGGCCGGCTGGCGAAGCGGACCATGCAGAGTGCATGACGGCGCATGCGACAAGACTAATCAACGTGCCCTGGGGCATAACGAAAGGAACAACATGAAGCACTACAGCAAGCTGGCGGCGGTAGCCGCCGTTGCGGCACTCGGACTGACAGCCTGCGGCAGCGGCAGCGGCGGTGGGTCGGAGGGTGGCGACGCAACCGGCGGCCTGGACAACGGGGACCAGCAGGACGTGACCATCGCGGTGTTCAACGGCTGGGACGAGGGCATCGCCGCGTCCGAACTGTGGAAGGCCATCCTCGAGGAGAAGGGCTACAACGTCACGCTCGAATATGCTGACCCGGCCCCCGTCTTCTCCGGCCTGTCCACCGGCGACTACGACGTGACGCTGGATACCTGGCTGCCGGTCACGCACGCCAGCTACTTGGAAGAGTACGGCGACAAGATCACCGAACTGGGCCAGTGGAACGACGAAGCGAAGCTGACCATCGCGGTCAACGAGGACGCTCCGATCGATTCCCTCGACGAACTGGCGGCCAACGCCGACCTGTTCGACAACCGCCTGGTGGGCATCGAGCCCGGTGCTGGCCTGACCGAGGCCACCAAGGAGCAGGTTATTCCGACCTACGGCCTGGAGGACATGGAGTACCTGACCTCCTCCACCCCGGCGATGCTCTCCGAGCTGAAGTCTGCCACCGACGCCGGTGAAAACGTCGCGGTCACCCTGTGGCGTCCGCACTGGGCTTACGACGCCTTCCCGATCAAGGACCTCGAAGACCCCGAGGGCACCCTGGGCGGGGCCGAAGGCCTCTACACCTACGCCAGCACCACGTTCGAAGCAGACTTCCCAACCCTGGCGGGTTGGCTGAAGAACTTCAAGATGGATTCCGAAACGCTGTACTCCTTGGAGAACGCCATGTTCAATGAGGCCGACACCGACGACTACGGTCCGATCGTGGAACAGTGGATCGGCGACAACCGGGAGTACGTGGACGGCCTGACCGCAGGGTAGTCCGCACAGCCGTACCCGATCGCAGCAGCCAGCAGGCGCCGCCGGATCCCGCCCCACTGCGGCGACCGGCGGCGCCTGCCCGCTGCCGATCCCTCAAGTGCGCCTGGTCGTGATGCTCATGTCCCGCAGGATCACCGACAGCTGGTCCATGAACAGGCCCAGCTGGGCGTTCTGCCGGTCGTTGATCAGCAGCGCGAAGATGTTCCGCGCCAGCCGGATTTCCGGAACGTCCAGCACCACGATGCCGTCCGCTCCGTTGTGCATGGCCAGCTCCGGCACCAGCGCAGCGCCCAGGCCCGCCGCGGCCATGGCCAGGCTGGCATTGAAGTCGTCGCAGTAGGCGACCACCCGGGGGTGTAGGTTGCAGCTGGCGAAGAGGCGCTCGATCACGGTAGCGTCCGCCGTGCCTGGATGGTGCATGATCCAGGGCATCTCGGCCAACTGCGAGGCCGTCACCGAGGCGCCGGCGCGGATGCCCCACGATTCGGGCAGCACCACCCTGAAATTGTCGTCGCCGATCCATTGCCGGCTCACCGTATTGGGCCACGCCAGCCCGCCCTGGCCCACTTGGAATACGAGGGCGACGTCGAGGCCGCCGCCGGCCCGCAACCCCTGGATCGTCTGTCCCGGCTCGGCGACGGATACCTTGAGGTTGATCCCCAAGCCCGGCCATCCGGGGGCCTGCAGAAGCCGGGGGAGTACGTAGGTGGCGAGGCTGGGAAAGATTCCCAGCCTGACTTCCTGCGTGCTGGTGTCCTGGCTGCGGGCGGTGGCAGCCAGCAGGGCATCGATGTCCGTGAGGACCTTGGCCGCGTGGCGGGACATCACGATCGCCGTTTCGGTCGGCTGCACGCTGCGCGCCGATCGCTCGAACAGCTTGGCGCCAGTCTCGCGCTCCAACGCGGACATCTGCTGGGAAACCGCCGAGGCCGTATAGCCCAGGTTGGCTGCCGCCGCGGCAAACGACCCTCGCCGGGTCACCTCGAGCAGTGTGCGCAGATGCACCGTGTTGACCATCAGCTCTCCTGTCGCTCGTTCCGGCCTGCGCTAAGCCTACCTTGGGCTCTGCTTGAACCTCGGACCATACAGGGATGGATGACGCCGCTCCAGGGTTTGGAAGGGCACTGCAAGGCGTCTGACCGGGAACGGGTCGGATGGACCCGCACAGGCCTGAGGGTGGGCGCGGGGCTGCCCCAGCGAGAGGAATGCCGCGTCCATCCGAAGTGTTGTATTAGGAGTGTCAACAGCACGGGAGGGGGTCGTTCGGGCCCGGGACACGCTGCGGAGGCAGCCGCCGGATGAACGCCATCGGACTGCGGGGCGTGGAGCCGGCGAAAACGGCCGGCCGATTGTCCGAAGCGGCCGCTATAGTCCGGATCACGGGAGCGGCAGCAGGAGAGACGACCGAAGCGGGGAACCACAACATCTAGTGGTCGTGGCACTACGAGCGACACGCCGAGGAATCAGCGACACGAGACTTTCCGAAGTTGTGGGCAGCCAATCCACAGGCTGTGGATGGGGCGACGGAAAGGCCGGAATATCAACTGTTTCACCCCCGAGAATATCCCCATGGGCTGTGGACGAAGGCGGGCACGGAATGACATACTTGTAATACATCATCTTGGGGTTCCGAATGGCCGAGTGCACTAGATGTAGTATTGGAACCGCTGGCGGGCAGCGAGCGCGGGTTCTTCTCAGGGACAGCCGCACAGCCAGAAAACAGCAGAACGCCGTACCGAGAATTAGGGGAGAAGGACCATGACTGTAACGGTTTACACCAAGCCAGCATGCGTGCAGTGCAATGCCACGTACCGGGCTCTGGACAAGAAGGGCATCGCCTACCAGAGCGTTGACCTGTCCCAGGATCCGGAAGCGCTGGAGCGTGTCCGTTCCCTTGGTTACATGCAGGCGCCCGTCGTCGTCACCGAGCAGGACCACTGGTCCGGGTTCCGCCCGGACAAGATCGAGGAGCTGGCCCAAGCCGCTGCCTCAGTAGCCTGAGCGGACTCGTTCGGAACCAGAACCAAACGCCATGACCGAGCTGCTGATGAGTGAGGCCGCCAGGCGTGAGGCGGGTCCGGCAACCGGCGGGACCGCCGACACGGACCTGATCTATTTTTCCTCCGCCTCCGGCTACACCGACCGCTTCATGCAGAAGCTGGGGATGCCGGCGGCACGGATCCCGCTCCGGACCCAGCAGGAGACGCTTCACGCGCTCCGGCCGTTCGTCCTGGTACTGCCGACGTACGGCGGGGAATCCGGCAGGAACTCGATTCCGCCACAGGTCATCAAATTCCTCAACCGCGAGGAGAACCGGCGCCTGCTCCGCGGAGTGATCGGTTCCGGAAACACGAACTTCGGCACAACGTACTGCCTGGCGGCGGAGAAAATCGCTGCCAAGTGCCAGGTGCCGCTTCTCTATCGATTCGAACTCATGGGCACGTCCGAGGACGTCGACCGGGTCAAGCAAGGATTGGAACACTTTTGGAAACGACAGTTGCACACGCGGCCATAGCCGACGCCAAGGCAGAACTGCCGGCGGCATTCAAGGGACTGGGCTACCACGAACTCAATGCCATGCTGAACCTTTACGGTCCGGACGGGAAGATCCAGTTCGAAGCCGACCGCGAAGCTGCGCGCCAGTACTTCCTGCAGCACGTTAACAACAACACGGTGTTCTTCCATGATCTGGAAGAAAAACTCGACTACCTGATCAAGAACGACTACTACGAGCGCGAAACGCTCGACCAGTACACGATGAACTTTGTCCGGTCGCTCTATGACCGGGCCTACAAGAAGAAGTTCCGTTTCGAGACCTTCCTGGGCGCGTTCAAGTTCTATACGTCCTACACGCTCAAGACGTTCGACGGCAAGCGTTTCCTGGAGCGCTACGAAGACCGTGTCTGCATGGTGGCCCTGCATTTGGCCAGGGGCGACGAGGAGCTGGCGAACCGGCTGGTGGACGAGATCATCGACGGTCGCTTCCAGCCGGCCACGCCCACGTTCCTGAACGCCGGGAAGAAGCAGCGCGGCGAGCTGGTCTCCTGCTTCCTGCTGCGCATCGAAGACAACATGGAGTCGATCGCCCGCGGCATTAACTCCGCCCTGCAGCTGTCCAAGCGCGGCGGCGGCGTGGCGCTGTCGCTGACCAACATCCGTGAGCACGGCGCGCCGATTAAGCAGATCGAGAACCAGTCCTCCGGCGTCATCCCGGTCATGAAGCTGCTCGAAGACAGCTTCTCCTACGCCAACCAGCTCGGTGCCCGCCAGGGCGCCGGCGCGGTGTACCTGCATGCGCACCACCCGGACATCTACCGCTTCCTGGACACCAAGCGCGAGAACGCCGACGAAAAGATCCGCATCAAGACGCTCTCGCTGGGCGTTGTCGTCCCGGACATCACGTTCGATCTGGCCAAGAAGAACGAGGACATGTACCTGTTCTCCCCGTACGACGTCGAACGCGTCTACGGTGTGCCTTTCTCGGACATCTCCGTCACGGAGAAGTACTACGAGATGGTCGACGACAGCCGGATCAAGAAGACCAAGATCAGCGCCCGCGAGTTCTTCCAGACGTTGGCCGAGATCCAGTTCGAATCGGGCTACCCGTACATCATGTTCGAGGACACGGTGAACCGCGCCAACCCGATCCACGGCAAGGTCATCATGTCCAACCTCTGCTCGGAGATCCTGCAGGTCTCCTCGCCGTCGTTGTACAACGAGGACCTCACCTACGCCGAAATCGGCAAGGACATATCCTGCAACCTCGGCTCGATGAACATCGCCAAGACCATGGACTCGCCCGACTTCGGCACCTCCATCGAGACCGCCATCCGGGCGCTCACCGCGGTGTCGGACATGTCCTACATCAACTCGGTTCCCTCGATCGCCGAAGGCAACCTGCAGTCGCACGCCATCGGCCTGGGCCAGATGAACCTGCACGGCTACTTGGCCCGCGAACGGGTGCATTACGGTTCCGAGGAAGGCCTGGACTTCACCAACATCTACTTCTACACGGTGCTGTTCCACGCGCTGCGTGCCTCGAACAAGCTCGCGATTGAACACCGCCAGACCTTCGGCGGCTTCGAGAAGTCCAAGTACGCCTCGGGCGAGTTCTTCGACAAGTACACCGAGCTGGAGTGGGTGCCGCAGACCGACCGGGTCAAGGAACTCTTCGCCCATGTGGAGATCCCCACCCAGGCCGACTGGCGGGAGCTGAAGGCCTCCGTCATGGAGCACGGGATCTACAACCAGAACCTGCAGGCAGTTCCGCCCACCGGTTCGATCTCCTACATCAACAACTCCACGTCCTCGATCCACCCGGTGGCATCCAAGATCGAGATCCGCAAGGAAGGCAAGCTGGGACGCGTGTACTACCCGGCCCCGTACCTGACCAACGACAACCTGGAGTACTACCAGGACGCGTATGAAATCGGCTACGAGAAGATCATCGACACCTACGCCGCGGCCACCCAGCACGTGGACCAGGGCCTGTCGCTGACGCTTTTCTTCAAGGACACCGCTACCACCCGCGACATCAACAAGGCGCAGATCTACGCTTGGCGCAAGGGCATCAAGACCATCTACTACATCCGGCTCCGTCAGCTCGCGCTGGAGGGGACCGAGGTGGAGGGCTGCGTCAGCTGCATGCTTTAGCAGCCCACAGCAACTGAAAAGTACGACGGCGGGTGCCCGCCCGCCGTCGTACGGGCACCGACGGGGCGCCGGCAACCACCGGAACCGTCGGGCCACTGCCGGCCGCAGCGACGGCCGGCATTCGGGCACCATGAACAACACAGATTTGCGAAGAAGGGGAAGCGATGTCAGCCGAGAAGGTCAAGCTTCTGCACCACGTAGAAGCGATCAACTGGAACCGGATCCAGGACGAGAAGGACGTTGAGGTCTGGAACCGGCTCTGCAACAACTTCTGGCTGCCCGAGAAGGTGCCCCTGTCCAACGACGTGCAGTCCTGGAACACGCTCACCGAAGACGAAAAGCTGCTCACCATGCGCGTCTTCACCGGCCTGACCCTGCTGGACACGCTCCAGGGCACCGTCGGCGCCGTGTCGCTGATTCCGGACGCCCTGACGCCGCACGAGGAAGCCGTCTACACGAACATCGCCTTCATGGAGTCGGTGCACGCCAAGAGCTACTCCTCGATCTTCTCCACCCTCGCCTCCACCAAGGAGATCGACGAGGCCTTCCGCTGGTCCACCGAAAACGAGAACCTGCAGAAGAAGGCCCGCATCATCGAGGGCTACTACTACGGCGAGGACCCGCTCAAGCGGAAGGTTGCTTCCACGCTGCTGGAGTCCTTCCTCTTCTACTCGGGCTTCTACCTGCCGATGTACTGGTCTTCGAGGGCCAAGCTGACCAACACCGCGGACCTGATCCGGCTGATCATCCGTGACGAGGCGGTGCACGGCTACTACATCGGCTACAAGTTCCAGAAGGGCATCGAAGGCGAGTCCGAAGCGCGCAAGCAGGAGCTGAAGGACTACACCTTCGAGCTGCTCTACGAGCTGTACGAGAACGAGGTGCAGTACACCCATGACCTCTACGACGCTGTTGGCCTGGCCGAGGACGTCAAAAAGTTCCTCAACTACAACGCCAACAAGGCGCTGATGAACCTGGGCTACGAGGCCATGTTCCCGTCCACCGTCACCGACGTGAACCCGGCCATCCTCTCCGCCCTCAGCCCCAACGCGGACGAGAACCACGACTTCTTCTCCGGCTCCGGCTCCTCCTACGTGATCGGCAAGGCCGTCAACACCGAAGACGAGGACTGGGACTTTTAGCTCCTTGTGAGATCCCGACCTACCTGAGCAATTTCGCCCTATCTGAGCAAAATCGTCTGCCTATCTGAGCAATGCTCAGATAGGCAGGACAGCGGTTACGTTCGAAATCAGAAATGCAACGGCGCCCAACGGCAGCACCTCCCCAATGGTGGCCTATCGATGGGAGTCAGATCATGAAGCTTGTCAACGCATCCGTACGACGCTATAGGAGCATCGAGGACGGAAGTTCATTCGCGGTGGAGAGGGGGGTGACCAGCCTCGTAGGAAAGAACGAGTCCGGAAAATCTGCGGTTCTGTTGGCGCTTTATAAGAGCAACCCGATTGAAAGCAAGGTCTCCTTACTGGAGGCTGCGCCGGTTCAAATGCCCGAACGGGCATCACCCCCGGATTTCGCCCGATACTTACCTCAGGTCCGGGTGCCCGTCATGCCGCGGTAGGCCACGCAGCGCGGCAGAAGCCGATGCTCGCCGACGTGCTACCCGAGGTTGCCGGCCAGTGGCATCCAACCCGCAACGGTAAGTGGACTCCAGAGAATTGGTGGAAGGCTGACTGCTGCGGGTACGAGTGGCAGGAGCCGGTGGTCAGCCGGAATAAGTACAAGCGACAGCGGTGCCCGCAATGCTCCACTATCCTCGATTCGCTGGCCTGGTACGACCCAGCAGGATGGAGCGTGGAGAACCCGGTCACCGCATGCCACGTCCGACCCAATGCGCAGACTGGCTTCGTTCCCAAATGGGTATGCTCCGTAGATCCGTCGCACATCTGGGAGGCACCGCTGGCTTCTCGATCCAACGGATCGGAGTGCCCGGAGTGCCGCCAAGCCGGAAAGTCTCGTGTCGAACTGGATCATCTCGTGGCAGCCAGGACTGTCTTCGGGAAGGTCCGCTCGGGCGCCAACGTCCGAGACAAGGCCTTCAGCTCACGCAAGGTCTAGAGTCGACATCTTCGCTGAACACGAGGGGGCGAAGGTGGCCATCGAATACGACGGCTCCTACTGGCACAGCCCGGAGCCAAAGCCGCTCGTCGATCGTTCCAAGAGTCTGGATCTGCTGGCTGCCGGCTACGTGGTGGTGCGGCTGAGAGAAGACGATCTGCCGCCCCTTGGCATCGACCATTCAGGTTATTTGGAGATCCGCGTCTATTCCAGGGCTCCGCGCCCGGAAGCTGTCATGACGGAAGCCGCAGCATGGCTTGTGACCAGACAGATGCAGGAAACCTGCCTCTGAAGGTTCGGCTTAGCACAGTTTCTCCGAGTCGAGGTGGCTGAACTGCCATCTGCTTCTTCGCGAAAAATTCATGAAGCTTAATCGCCCACTCATCCCGCAATCGACTCCTGGGACGGCAGAGGTGTCTGCTGGTGAAAAACTAGCACGTGTCCTGCTTTACCTTTGGCAAACAAGGTAGGCTCAAGCCGTCGTATCGTCCGGGTTACTCGTAGTCGTAAAATCCTCTCCCGGTGGCACGTCCCATCCGCCCCTTGTCAATAAAGTCGCGCTTGAGAATGTCCGCGAATTCGCGGAGTTCCGGGTCCTCGCTTTGGCTGTTGAGGTTGTAGGGCGTTTCCATGCCAATGATGTCGTGGATTTCGAACGGACCGAAAGGTGCGCCCGTCGCCCTGCGCCAGGTCGCGTCGATGTCCGCCACGTCGGCGACGTCCCGCACGTAGAGCTTCGCGGCCGAGGTCAGGAACGGAACCAGTAGCGAGTTCAGGATGTACCCGGGCTGTTCCTTCTTCAGCTGGACGGGGATCATGCCGATCTCCTCGGCGAATTTGGCAACGGCGTCGACATACTGCGGGGCGGTGGCCGCGTGTCCCATGATCTCGCCCGTGTTCAAGCGCCAGACCTCGTTTGCGAAGTGAAGGGCCAGGAACTTTTCGGGACGGCCCGTGGCATCTGCAATGTCGCTGGGCAGGAGCGTCGAGGAATTTGTGGCGAACACAGTGTTTTCGGGTGCCACTGCTCCAGCCTTGGCCCAGATGTCCCGCTTGATTCGCAGGACCTCAGGGACTGCCTCGATCACGATCTCGGCGTCTTTCAGGGCGTCTGACAGGTCGCAGGAGGTGCGGATACGTCCCACGGCGGCCTCAAGCTTTTCGGGGGTGGCATCGGACACGTCGCGTAGGTAGAGCGGCTTGAGGTATTCCCAGCGGGCCGTCAATTTGGCGAGGATCTCGTCGCTGAGATCATAGGCGACAACGTCTTTGCCTTGATAGGCAGCCTGGAAGGCGATCTGCGATCCGAGGACACCAGTGCCAAGGACGGTGAGGTTTTGCATGGTTTCTCCTATCTCGTGGGTAGGCGGGCTGCGGATGGGTTAGAGCGCCTCGAAGAGTGCAGCGGCGCCCATGCCGCCGCCGATGCACATGGTCACCACTGCGTGCTTGCCGCCGCGTTCCTTGGTGGCGTGCAGGGCGTGGCCGGTCATACGGGCTCCGCTCATGCCGTAAGGGTGGCCGATGGAGATGGCTCCGCCGTCGACATTGAAGCGCTCCGGGTCAATGCCGAGGGTGTCGCGGCAGTACAGGGTCTGGGAGGCGAAGGCTTCATTGAGCTCCCACAGGGCGATGTCATCAATGCCGAGACCGTGCTTTGCGAGCAGTTTCGGCACTGCGGTAACCGGGCCAATCCCCATCTCCTCGGGCGCGCAGCCGGTGACGGCGACGCCGTGGAAGATGCCGAGTGGTTCGAGGCCGCGGCGGGATGCCTCGGATTCGTCCATGAGGACAAGCGCGGCTGCCCCGTCTGAGAGCTGAGACGCGTTGCCTGCGGTGACGCTGAATTTGTCCGAGTGCTGCCCGTCCCGGTCGAGAACCGGGCCGAGTTTTGCCAGTGACTCAACGGTAGTGTCCGGACGGTTGCCCTCATCACGGGTCAAGACCCCGATCGCGGCAGCGGATTCCTCGTCCTGTGGATCGGGCCGGTGTGGAGACAGGGGGGCAATTTCAGCGTCGAAGGCGCCGCGCTTTTGGGCGCTGGCAGTTCGCTGCTGGGATTCGGCGGCGTACTGGTCTTGGGCCTCGCGGGAGATGCCATAGCGGCTGGCGACGAGTTCGGCGGTCTCGAGCATGCTGTTGTACAGGCCCGGAACATTGGCTTTCAGCCAGGGGTCCTGGGCGCGGTGAGCGTTGAAATGCTGGTTCTGCACCAGGGACACCGACTCGGCGCCGCCAGCGACGATGATGTCGGCGTCTCTTCCTTCGATCATGCGGGCTCCCATAACGATGGCCATCAGTCCGGAGGCGCATTGACGGTCAACCGTCATGCCGGGAACAGCGGCGGGTAGCCCGGCGCGAAGGGCTGCCTGCCTAGCCAGGTTCATTCCCTGGCTGCCTTGCTGCAGGGCCGCACCAAGGATCACATCGTCGATTTCCTCGGGTGCCAGTCCTGCTCGCAGGACCGCGTGCGTGATGGCGTGGCCAGCCAGCGTTTGAGCGGGAGTGTTGTTGAAGGAACCCTTGTAGGCGCGGCCGATCGGGGTGCGGGCGTAGGACACAAGGACTGTTTGACGCACGGTGGTTCTCCTGATGATTTATGCGGCGGGAGTTTAGGCGAAGGCGGAAAAGCCGGTGAGGGCACGGCCGACTATCAAGGTGTTGATCTGGTGAGTGCCTTCGAAGGTGTAGATCGCTTCAGCATCCATAAAGTGCTTCATCACTTTGTTCTCCAGCACGATGCCGTTCCCTCCGAGTACTTCTCGGCAGTGGGCTACGGTCTGGCGGGCTTGGGAGGCGGTCATCAGCTTCACCAGCGAGGCATGCTCCTCTCTCAGTTCGTCCCGATCGGCGAGCCGTGCGGCTTGGACGAGTGCGCCGAGGGAAGAGGTGATGTTTATTTCGGACCGGACGAGCAGGTCTTGCACGAGTTGGAACCGTGCCAAGGGGCGGCCGAACTGGTGATGATCCATGGCGTGGGACAACGCGGCGTCGAAGGCACCGACGGCGTTGCCCAGTGCTGTCCATCCAACCTCCAAGCGCGTGAATTTGAGCACTTCTGAAATTTGGCGGAAAGAGTTGACACCTGGCAGCCGGGCCGTGTCCGGAACACGGACATCAGTGAGAGTGATATTTGCGTTTTGCACCGTGCGCAGGCTGTACTTGCCTTCGATCTTTTCGGCCGTCCATCCCGGGGTGTCGGTGGGAACGATAAAACCCAGGAAGCGCCCGTTTGCGCCTTGCTCCTTGGCCCACACGACGGCCTGATGGCCCCATGTAGCGTTGCCGATCCACCGTTTGACACCGTTAATCACCCAGCCGGCTCCCTCCCGGCGGGCAGTGGTGGTCATGCCACCGGCGATGTCGGAGCCCGAGCCCGGTTCGGTGAGCGCGAATGCGCCAATCAATTCGCCGGAGGCGACGGCCGGCAGGATGGCGGCCTGTTGGGAAGGCGATCCGAAGCGCCGCACCGACAGCCCGAACAACGAGCCGCTAACGCCTGCGAAGGTGGCCAGAGAGGCGTCTTTGCGGGCGAGTTCCGCAGTGAGCATTCCGCGAAGCAGGTGGCTGGGTTCCTGGCCGGTGCGTAGGTGCCGGCCCAGTTGTCCGGATGCGGCCAATGACTGGACCAGTTCGAATGGGAATTCCGCATTCTCCCAGGCACGGTACAGCATCGCGTCATCCACACCCGCCAGATAGCACCTGAAGTCTTCCAGCACGTCCTGCTCCGAGGGATCCAGCAGGGACGCGAAGAGCAACAGGTCGTGGATCTGCGCCGTGGTCGTGGCGGGCAGGCTCATCGGGAAACTCCTTGGCGCGTGCGCAGGTCGGTCTTCAGCAACTTGCCGGTTGAGGTACGAGGCATCTGGTCGATGAACTCGATCTGTTTGGGAATCTTGAACCGCGACAGGGCGGGACCTACTGCGGCGCGGATGCCTTCGGCCGTCAGATCGAAGCCGTCTTCGGGCACGATGAAGGCCTTGCCGACCTCGCCCCACTGTTCATCCGGTACTCCGACGACGGCGGCCTCGGCGACGCCGGGCACGTTCAGCAGGGCGGACTCCACCTCAGCCGGGTACACGTTCTCGCCGCCAGACACGTACATGTCCTTGTACCTATCCCGGATCCAGTAGTAGCCCTCTTCGTCCTGCATCGCTGCGTCGCCGGTGCGGAACCACCCATCGGAAGAAAAGGCGGCAGTGGTAGCTTCGGGTCGTTGCCAGTACTCGCGGATCACGTTGGGGCCCACCGTCTGGATTTCACCGATTTCCCCGGGGGATGCAGGTCTGCCGTTCGGCGCTATGAGGCGGACATCGACGAGGAACTGCGGTTTGCCGGCGGACCCGGCCTTGCGGATTCCGTCCTCCGAGGAGAGCTTGAGCACCGCCGGAGCGGTTTCGGTGAGGCCGTAGCCCTGCTGGATGGCCACGCCTCGTTCGCTCCAGGCACGCAGAATGCGTTCCGGTACGGGGGCCCCGCCTACGACAATGGTGCGCAGCGAGGACAGGTCGGTTTGATTGAACAGGCGGTGGTGGGCCAAGGCATCGAGCATCGCCGGTACTGCGAACAGGCTGCTCACCCCGCGATCCTGGATCGCGGAGAAGATCGCTTCAGGCTCGACGCGCCGGTGCACCTCGATTGTTCCGCCCTTGAGGAATGTCGGCAGCACGAGCCCATTGAGTCCGGCGATGTGAAACAGAGGCGCTGCTGCCAAGCACACCTCGTCTGGGCGTATGTCGTTTTCGATCAGGACGTTGATGTCATTGAAGAACAAGTTTCCGTGGGTCAGCACGGCGCCCTTGGGGCGTCCGGTGGTGCCGGAGGTGTACATCAGGACGGCCGGGTCATCGAGACCGCGGCGGGCCTCCGGCACCGGGACAGCCTCCTCTTCCGACAACTGCGCGAAGGCTGCCCCCGCCCCTGTTCCGTCGACGTCGATCAGCAGACGGACGGGGATGCTCTCGGCGATCGCAACTGCTGCGTCTGCCTGCTCTCGGCCGAAGAACAGCACACTGGCACCGCTGTCTTGCAGGATGTATTCCGCCTCTGTCGGCGCGAGTCTGGCGTTGACTAGTACGCAGATTGCACCGATCCGAGTGGTGGCGAACAGGGTCTCTAGCAGCGCCACGTTGTTGGCCCCCCAGTAGGCCACCCGGTCGCCCGGGTTGACGCCCCGATGGACCAGCCAAGCGGATAGTGATTCCACCCGGTCGGCGAACTGCGCGAATGTCAGCTCCGTTCCCTCGAAGACCAAGGCGACGCGGTCTGGACTGAGCATTGCCCGTCGACGCGGCCAGGATCCGAGCCCCAGATTTTGAAGACTCGACATGTCGTATGTTCCTTTCGGTTTGCTGACTGGGCGCCGGGCACCCAGGAGAGAGCAGTGGCACGGAAAGGCCAGCGTGCGCTGTAGGCGGTTACGCAACGCCTTCACCAGCGGGCGCGAGCCGGGCCGGTATATCGGCCCAAAAGCCGGTGGTCACGTCGGCGAACTCCTTGGCCCGCTCGATCTGCGGCATGTGCCCGACGTTGGGCATGGCGTGTGTGCGAGCGTGTGGCAGGTGTTCGCTGGCGGCGGCGAGATGGGCGAACGGGAAAATATTGTCCTGCTCTCCCCAGACGACCAGGGTCGGCACACGCTGGGCGGCCAAGCCTTCCATGAGCTCCTTGCGCCAGGCCTCATTGGTACCGCGGAACGTGCCGAGGGCTGCAGCGGTGTCCAGGAACACGCGGCTCGCGTGTGGTCGGGAGGCCAGACGGTATCCAAGCTGCACCCGCTCGTCGGTGACCAGCGCCGGGTCATTGAAGAGGCTGAGTTCCAGCCGGCGTGACGAGGCGGGGCTAGGCTTGCTCAGCAGCATCTTGCCTAGCGGCCGGACTGACATCAGACGGACCGGCAGTGCGACCTCCCTGCCGAAACCGGCGCTGCCGGCGAGTACGAGGCTGCGTACCCGCTGGGGCGCGTCCACGCCTAGCTGCATGGCGACGGCACCGCCCAGAGAGTTGCCCACTATGTGGGCGGGTTGGGTGATGCCCACCGCGTCCAGGAAGGCGCCGAGGAACCGGGCCAGAGCGGGCAGTGAGTATGGCTCGCTCAGCGGTTCGGACCCACCGTAGCCTGCCAAGTCGACGCTGATGAGGCGGTACCCCTGACCAGTAAGAAGCTGGTGCTGCTCGTTCCAGTCCTCAAGGCTGCGGCCTATGCCATGCACCATGACGACCGGGGTTCCTTCCCCCTCATCGCGGTAACGAACCTGCCCGCCGTTCACTGCAACCGTTTGCGTGGCGGGAGCGTAGAACGCCTCCTCGGCTGCCCGCCGCCGCTGAAAGCTCATGCTCCCGTCCTCCAGCTGACGGCCGCTGAGCAGCCGAATGTCCTTCATATAGTTCTGGTGCAACCGCCAAGGCACCTGCGTGCCCTGCTTGGCCATCCCGTCCACTCCACGCCGGATGTAGCCGGCGTCGAGGTCCAGGAAGGGGCGGGGGGTCTCGCCCAAGGGGGTGAGCGGGGTTGCGGAAACGTAACCGTTCGCGTCCAGATGCTGCAGGAGGCGGCACGCATACCGACTGACCAGGTCAGCCTTCAGCGTCCAGGAGTTGTTCGTGTAGCCCGTGACCATGCTCAGGTTGGGCACTCCTGAGATCATCATGCCTTTGTAAGCAAACCGCTCGCCGACGTCGACCTTCTCGCCGTCGACGCTTAGGGTCATGCCGCCCAGCCACTGAAGATTGAGGCCGGTCGCGGTCACGATGATGTCGGCGGGCAGGTGCTCGCCGGATTCAAGTACGATCCCGTCCTTGTTAAGAGTGCGGATTCGCCCGGTTGCAATCGACGCCTTGTCACCACGCAGTGCCGTGAACAGGTCCCCGTCCGGGACCGCGCACAAACGCTGGTCCCAGGGGTTGTAGGGCGGGTTGAAGTGCGTGTCGACGTCGTAACCGGCGGGGAGTAACTTGACTGCATCCTTGCGGATCTTGGCGCGAACCATGTCCGGATTTTTGCGGCTCAGTGTGTACTTCAGGTGCAGGTTCAGCATGTTCTTCCACCGCAAGGCGGGATATGCCACGGAGGCCGGCAGCACGCGTCTCAGCACATCGGCCAGCGGATCGACAGCCGGCACCGATGCGATGTACGTGGGAGTGCGTTGCAGCATGGTGACGTGTGCTGCCTTCTCGGCCAGATTCGGTACAAGTGTCACGGCTGTGGCGCCGCTGCCGATGACGACTACGAGTTTGTCTGCATAGTCCAGATTTTCGGGCCAATGCTGTGGGTGCACGATCTGACCGCGGAATCGCTCCTCGCCCTCGAACGTCGGCCGATAGCCTTCGTCGTAGCGGTAGTAGCCGGTGGCGCCGATAACCCAGAGGGCCGTAAAGACAACTGACTCCCCGGTATCGGACCGTTCGGCGGTGACCGTCCAGCGCCCGTCGGCGGTAGACCACTCCGCGGACAAGACCCGGTGGTGGAACCTGATGTTCCCGGTGATTCCGTACTCGTCGGCAGTCTCTTCAACGTACCGTTTGATCGACGCCCCGTCGGAGATCGCCTTCGGCTCCGTCCACGGCTTGAAGGCGTAGCCGAAGGTGTACATGTCCGAATCGGAGCGGATACCGGGGTAGCGGAACAGGTCCCAAGTGCCGCCTATAGCGCCGCGCGACTCTAGGACGGTGTACCGCTTACCGGGGCACTCCCTGACGAGATGGGCGGCCGCGCCGATGCCGGACAGGCCGGCACCGATGATTACAACGTCTACTTGCTCTGTGGCCTCGGCCATTGTCTCTCCTTAAAAAACAGGTGCTGGTGCGGTTCCTAGTGCGCGCTGACGTGGCTTCCTTGCGTCGTCGGCGCGCGGCTAGGCTTCCGTATGATCTAAAACACACGGTATGTCCGTTGTGAGGCAGGTCGCATGACTGCCCGTGCAACGGCCCTTGCCAGTCTGTGCAGAGCGGGGCTTCCGACGGGAAGCGGACCCGAGGCGGTAGTGGTCCGGAAGTCCCATAACGATCCACGGGTGTGCTCTCAGAGTCCGTTGGCCATCAGATTTATGGGATACCCAGAGGAGGGTCTAGGGGCCCATAGGCGTAATTCAGGCTTCGTTGCGCCGTCTGCGCCGTCTGCGTCGGCGAGGCCGCGTATGATCTAGGACACGCGGCATGTCAACCGTGATGTGCCTCGCATGACTGCCCGTGCAGGAAGCCTTGCCAGTTCGCGCAAGAGAGGGGCGTTGGATTAAAAAGCGCACCTTGGGGACGGTGAAGGTCGTGAAAAAGGTGCGTGATGGAGCTGAGGGGAGACGATCCATGACAGAGGTGCAAACCTGGTCCACCGACCTCTTGCCGGAGAAACTCCGCTTCGAAGCATGGGCGGAGAAGATGCGTGCGCTGCACATGGACTGGGACCTATCCTCGCCAGTCGAAGATACCTATGCCGCCAGAATCCGTTATCGGGGGACTGGGAGCTTGAAGCTCGCTGAAGTGCGCTGCGCGGCGTTCGGGGGTCAACACAGCCCCTCGGTGAACACCCCCGATGTCATGGGTATCCAACTGCAGCTTAGCGGCCAATTGATGTGCACCTATGGAGACGACCGGTTCACGATCAAGCCAGGCGACCTCTTCGTCTGGGACAGCGATCGAGGGGGCACCTTCGACAGTGACGGACAACACCGCCAGGTGTCGTTGCTCGTTCCGATGGCGCGCGTCCCGCAATCCATCACGTCGATGCTCGGAAGCAGCCGCCCCCTTGCCGCGCGGCCCGGAGCCGGCACACTTTCCATCGCCGCAAGCCAGATCCGTGGGATCGCCCGCGAGCTGGACCATCTCAGTGACGACGCCGTGAACCGGACAGTGAACGGACTCCTCGACCTCATCGACTCTGCGGTCGCCCCCGCTCAAGAGACAGGATCCGGGCAGCGCGCTGAACTGCTCGCGGAAATTCAGCAGTACATACTGGAAAGGCTCGATGACCGCCAGATGTCCGTCCGTTCCATCGCCGCGGCACACTGGATCTCGGTGCGGACTCTGCACCTCATCTTCTCCGAGTCGGGGACGCCGGTAGCGCGATGGATTCGTCAGCAGCGGCTGGAGCGATGCCGCCGAGATCTGGTCGGCGCTTCGGCCTCCACGACGGTCACCGCCGTCGCCTTCCGATGGGGCTTCAGCGACACGGCCCACTTTAGTCGCGTCTTCAAGCAGGCATTCGGTGTCCCGCCGACGGCAGTTATGCCTCACAGCAATCAGTAGTCTTGCAGCAGCCTCGCTAGCCCTCAACCAAGTTGATACTGCCACCCTTCACTCTTTTCCGTTTGGCGAGCCCAAAGATGGGACGTCGATCAATCTGATCGACGTAAGTAGTCAGATCGAATTGCACTGGTTGTCATGACAGCTGCACTCGTTGACAAGCGCATCGGGTCACCATCAGTCAAGACTGGAGCATAAGCATTGAGTGAGCTGCGTCACCGCAGCGTAAGGAGGCCAAAGATGGCAAACAATGAATTGGACTACATTGTGGTTGGCACCGGTTCTGCAGGCTCCGTCCTCGCCCGCAGGCTGGTCGACGCGGGCAAGACGGTTGCCGTGCTGGAGGCCGGCGGTGAGGATACAAACCCGGTGATCGCCGACGTCTTTGCGGCCGGCGCGCTGTGGCATGGTGCGGAGGACTGGGACTACTACACGACCGAGCAGGAGGGGTGCGCCGGACGGAAGCTGCACCTGCCCCGCGGCAAGGTCACCGGAGGCTCCCACGCCCTGAATGCCACAATCTGGGTCCGCGGTGCCATGCAGGACTACGACACTTGGGCCCATTTGGGCTGCCCGGGCTGGAACTGGGATGACGTCCTGCCTGTCTTCAAGGCCATTGAAAACTACGACGGCGGTGCCTCCGACACCCGCGGCGGTTCCGGCCTCCTCGACGTCGTTGAGGACTTCCCGCGCAACCCGGTCCAAGACGACATCCTCGAAGCCGCGCAGGAAATCGGCGTGAAGCTCAACGAGGACTACAACTCGGGCGACGTCGAGGGCGTCTCCAAGATGCAGCTCAACGTGCGAGACGGCAAGCGGTTCAACACCTGGCACGCCTACTTAAAGCCCGTCGTCGGACACGAAAACCTCACGCTCATCACTAACGCACACGTGCGCCGGCTGCTTATCGAGGACGGCACTGTGGTTGGCGTCGAATACGAGAAGGACGGCCGGTTGCACACCCTCACCGCGGGGGAGACAGTCCTGGCCGCTGGTGCCATTAATTCCCCGGAGTTATTGCTGCGCTCCGGCATCGGCCCCGCCGAGGAGCTGCGGGAGGCCGGAATTGAGCCCGTACTGGACCTGCCCGGCGTCGGCAAGAACCTGCACGACCACTTGCTCTCCCCGGTCATCTTCACGACAACGAAGAAGGAGGTGCCGCCCTCCCAGGTCGGAGCTGCGGAAACCCACCACTTCTGGAAGAGCAGCCCGGACCTGGCAGTGCCGGACACACAGCCGATCCACTTCTCGTTGCCAATGTACTTCCTGGATTCCATGACGGGCCCGGAGAACGGCTTCTCATTGATTGGCGGCATCGTCCGCCCGCTCAGCCGCGGTGAAATCACTCTTTCCGGTCCCAACACCGAGGACCCGATCCAGATTAACCTCGGTGCCCTCACCGCCGATGAAGACGTCCGGGCCTTGGTCGCCTCAGTCCGCCAGTGCCGCGAGATGGGCCGTACCGCTGCCCTCGAGGAGTGGGGACCCGAAGAGGTGTACCCCGGACCGGAGTACTCGGACAACACTGAAGACCTCGAGCGCTACGTCCGCGAAACCGCCGTCACCTACCACCACCAGGTCGGCACTTGCAAGATGGGCCTCGACGAGCTCGCCGTAGTCGATCCCCGCAACCTGAAGGTCCGCGGCATCGGAGGCATCCGCATCGCCGACGCCTCTGTCATGCCGCTCGTCCCCACCGGCAACACCAACGCCGCCTCCGTCCTCATCGGAGAAAAGGCTGCCGAATTTATTACAGGCATCCGGGTCGACATCGGCGCGTAGCCGAGTCAACACACTCCGGAGGACCGCCGAAGGCTTCGAACACGACCGGTCACTGCGAGGTCCGATGAAGCCACGTCGAGTTGGCGGAGCGAAGAACTTTGCACCGGCGGGCAGACCGCTACACCGAATCGCCCCTACTCCCTTCGACCTAGAGACTTAAGAGAGCACAGGAGAACAATATGACCAATGCAACGACGCAACGCGTGTTTGAGACAGCAGCAGACCTGCTCGCTGTCATCCAACCAGCCACCGGTGGACGCGAAATCTTCGATCCCGCCACCGGCGAGCTCGTGGGGCGCGCGCCTGAGCATTCCACGCAGGACCTCGAAGCGGCCGTGGCGGCCGCCAACGCAGCCCAGCCAGGGTGGTCGGGCCGCGGGCATGCCGAGCGCAGCGAATACCTGAACCGGGCCGCCGACGCGGTGGAAGCCAATGCGGAAGCCCTTGCCGAGCTGCTCTCGCGCGAGCAGGGCAAGCCGCTGAACGGGCCGAACGCCCGGTTCGAAGTCGGCGCCTGCGCCGCCTGGCTGCGCACGACAGCGGCGTTCAAGCTGGAGCCGGAGACCATTGTCGACGACGAAGGCGGTCGAGCGGAGCTGCACTACCGGCCGCTGGGCGTGGTGGGTGCAATCGGGCCGTGGAATTGGCCGATGATGATCTCGGTTTGGCAGCTGGCACCGGCGCTACGGATGGGTAACACCGTAGTCATGAAGCCCTCGAGCTCAACGCCTCTGTCTGTGCTGGCCCTGGCTGAGGTCCTCAACACTGCACTGCCCGCGGACGTCCTGCACGTCGTCTCCGGAAACAGGACCGTCGGCAGTCTCCTCGCCGAACACCCGGACGTCGCAAAGGTCATGTTCACCGGCTCCACGGACGCCGGCAAGGCGATCATCCGCTCGTCCGCGGACACCGTGAAGCGACTGACCTTGGAACTGGGCGGCAACGACGCCGGCATCGTGCTGCCGGACACCGACCCGAAGGCCGCCGCGCAGGACCTGTTCTGGGGCGCGTTCATCAACACCGGCCAGACCTGCGCCGCGCTGAAGCGGCTGTATGTGCATGAGGACATTTACGACGACGTGTGCGCCGCGCTCACCGAGGTCGCCGAGCAGATGCCGATGGGTCACGGGCTGGACGAGAACAACGTGCTGGGCCCGCTGCAGAACAAGGCCCAGTACGACATCGTCGCGCGCCTGGTGCAGGCGGCGAAGGATTCCGGCGCCCGCGTGCTCACCGGCGGCAACCCGGACGAGGGCCAGGCCGGCTACTTCTACCCGGCCACGCTGGTGGCGGACATCGACAACGACAACCCGCTGGTGGTCGAGGAACAGTTCGGTCCAGCACTGCCGATCATCAAGTACTCCACGGTGGACGAAGCGTTGGACATGGCTAACGGGCTGGAGGTCGGCCTGGGCGCCTCGGTCTGGTCCTCCGACCCCGCCAAAGCCCGCGAGGTCGCTGCCCGGATCGAGGCCGGCACGGTCTGGATCAATAAGCACGGCGCCGTCGATCCGAGGATCCCGTTCGGCGGGGCCAAGCAGTCGGGCTACGGCCTGGAGTTCGGCGTCGAAGGCCTCAAACAGCTCGGCGCACCGCAGGTCATCTCCGGCTAAACCGCCTCAATGGGCGGCGTCAGGGGCGACCTGGCGTCGCCCCTTTCTACTTTGAACAGGCTTCGCTCATCACTGAGGTGACACCGGTGGGTTCTGGCCTTCGGTGTTCCGGTCAAGATTGTGGGCGCAGAGACCGGGACATGTGCTCCACTGATGGTCCGCGACACAGTGCGGGTACCCACGGTCGCCAAGTAAGTCCCGGAAATGAGCCCGAACCCGGAAACCGGGGCCACAAACTTCCAATTAGGCGGGCCGCTATAACCCAGCGCGCCAGACACTGCCTCACGCAATACCGCTGATTGGTTGTCGGAAGTTCTTCCAAGTACATCTACATCTCACATCTTCTAGTAGTCTTTGTCGTCGTAGACCGGATTCCCGATCCGGTCGAGGACCCTTTCGCCACCGCAGGACAAGAACCGGCAATCTCTATAGCCTAGGGATGTGGAGGGCGTATGACAGTTCGCAGCGCAGGCATCCTGCTGTACCGGCGGAGCCTGGAAGGGCACTTGGAGGTCTGGATCGCCCATAATGGTGGCCCTCACTGGACCGGCATGGACACCCGCGCCTGGACAATTCCAAAGGGAATATACCTCGACGCGGAGGACCCTCTGGTGGCCGCGCTGCGGGAGTTCGCCGAAGAAATCGGGACGCCGGCGCCTCCGGCGGATTACCTTGAGCTGGGCGCTTTCCGCCAGCCTTCGGGGAAGGTCATCACCGCCTTTGCCGCCGAATCGGATTTCCAGCCAGAGCACATCACCAGCAACACGTTCCCGCTGGAATGGCCGAAGGGTTCCGGTGTTGTGCGGGAGTATCCCGAAATCGACGATGCCAGATGGTTCCGAGAGCCGGAGGCGCGCAGCAAACTGGCGAAGGGGCAGGTGCCGATCCTCGATGCCCTTGCCGAGTACCTCGGGAAGCTGGGCGGGTCCTGAGCTGGTCAGCTTTCAGGCGACATCGTTCTCCGCACTGGGCAGTAGTAACGAGCATATGGCGCCGGTGTAGAGCCTGGCCGTGCTGTTCAACCCGGCGATGGATGACCTGAGCTGGTTCGCGGCATCCAGGCATTGCTCGGTTTCGGTTCAGGCCAAACTTTCGGCTGGCGTGGCCACGAAGATGTGTACCTTTCAGCCATGAACAGGGTGATACTTCGCATTGCCTATCAGTTTCGCCAAGTAGGTCAGTCAGCCGATATGGGCAGTAGTCCACCGAAACCGCGGAAACACGGTGATTCGCATCTGGCGCTAACCGCCAACTAGCCTCCGACCTCACACTCCTTGTGAAGTGCACGGCTAGTTGCGACTTTTGCAGAGTTTGCGCGACTTCTGAAAATGTAGTCGCGACTTAGTCGCAACTAGCCGGTTCGTCTGAGACCCATGCTAGGCCGGCGGGGGGCTCCGTCGGGCGACCGGCTCGTGCAGACCGGTAGGAGGTTCACGACCCGGTCACCGGAGAGCCGCTCGTGCTTCGCACCGCCGCCGGCCTTGACGCGCTCTACATTTACGACGGCACCGGCAACCCCGCAGCCCTCGTCAGCTCCGGGCCACACATCGCATTCGCCTACACCTACGACCCCTACGGGGTACCGACCCTGACCAAAGGCTCCGGCGGCGCTGCCATCGCCCAAAACCCTTACCTGTTCAAGCAAGGCATCCAGGACCGCACCACCGGCTGGGTCAAAATCGGGGGCCCGCTACTACGACCCGGACACTGGGCGTTTCACGCAACAAGATGCCCTCGATGCGCCGCTTGACCCGGCCAACGCCAACCGCTACGCCTACGCCGCCTGCGACCCTATTAACCTAAGTGATCCCACCGGATTGATTACTGACGCTTGTGGCGGGGCCTTAGCTGGACTTGGGCTTGCAGCAATTGGCATTATCGCGGCGGGCGCTTCCATTCCTGTAACGGGACCGGTTGGACTAGGCGCTATCGTTGGTTTGAGCACGACCATTACTGGGGGTGCCCTTTCAGGCGCAGGAGTAGTGTTGGCATGCAGTTGAACCGAACATTCATTGTCGTCATGTCGTTGTTAATCGTTGCCGGCGTCATGCTAAGTGTCGCCGCAGAGACGACGGAACTGCTTGTCGCGGGCATTGCCATAGCTGTCTGTGGCTTGATCGGTGTCAGTCCAACAGCAAACGCGAGACCGAGCCCTCCCGCTGGTGCAGTCATAATCCCACCAACCACCAGGGCAAAGAATCCAACGGCAGACGCACTGCACGCGAGAATCTCTCTCGTCGTAGCCATCCCGAGGGGGTCTAAGTGGTTGATGGGATCGCAGGCGGCGTAAGCGTAGCGATGAGAGTACCGTCTTTCATCGGCGATTCCGGGACAGAATGGCAGCATGGGGCAGCAACCGCAGGCATTCTCACAGGCTGTTATGACGAGAACGGGAATCCAATCTGATGCTCTGGATTAGTGTGCTGATAATCATTTGCGGCATGGTATTGGCCTTCACCGCTAACAGCTGGGTAGGAATCATCGCTGGCATTATCCTGGCGATCGTTGGCGTCATCCAACTTATCCGGGCCCAGAATGCAAAAACTGGCACATAGGAGAGCCAGGCCTCGCTTTCTAGGGCCCTCGACATCCTCGGTGGGATCCACTGGTCTTGTAATGGCCCCGCGCCGGATGCACTTGTAACGGCCGAGCAACAGGTCCGGCATATCCCGCTTGGTGAGCGGGGTCAAAGCAGTAAGGAGGGGCGGAGCCGCTTTGAACTGGTCCCAGAAGTATAGAGCCTTCCGTCTCGCCCTGATCTGGTATTTTGTCGTATTCCTATTTGCTGCCTTGAGTATCGCGTTTTCGTTAGCCGTCGGCGCACAGAACCCTGCCTCCGTCCAAGAGACTGCTGAGTGTCCGTCTTGGCTGCTACCTAGCGTCGCCCCAACACCGCTGCCCAGTGTAGGGTCTTCGTCGAAGTGAGAGCGTGACGGCTGCGCATTTGGCAAGTGCGGATGTTTATCGACTCCGACCGAGAACTTCATCGCGTGGCGGAAACCTAACCCACGCCCAAGAGCCGTTTCGGAACGCGAGATACCGGTGCCAGTAGTTGGACCAGATCCACAGTGCGTCGACCGAGTCAAAGCCTGCGGGGGAAGAAGCCGGCAGGTCGAAGTCATCGGTGAAGAACCGGGCGGGCAGTACGTCGTCCGTTGGAACCAGAAACAGGTGCCGCTCCGAGACATCTTTTGTGCACGCGAGCTTATCGATGTGCGACGACATATGCGGTTCTCCATGCCAGGTCTCGACGACCCGGGCGAAGTCGCGGGGTGCATTGTCGACGAACTCCGCGCGCGTGGCTTGGTAGATCACCACACCGGGACTGAAGCGAGTGCGTCGGAGCGTGCCGATCTTGTCGGCGAGGAACTGCGCTAGATCCAGCTCGGTGTCTAGGAGCTCCGAGGGCAGATGCTCGGGCCGGTCTACACCGTGGGCGTCGCAGAGCTCGACTGCCCGCAGTGCGGCTCGCCGCACGGACTTGTACGGAAAGTTCGCAGCGGCAGAGCGGAACTCCCACGAGCTCTCCGCCGGCCAACGCCAGCCCTCCTTCATCGCCATTCCTTGCCAGGCGATAGACGCCTTCTCGGTCACGAGCGTGACCTCAAGAGCGCCCCACTGCCCGTCGGGCCACTCGAGGAGAAAGTCCACTGCCGATTGCCGACCGTCTATGTCGTAGGGTAGGACCGCAGCACCGGTTTCGTAGCCGACCAGATGCGCGGCGATGCGCTCGGCTCTCTTCGCGAGGTTCGTCATGCACGCGTCTTCGGTCGGCGCTTCGCATAGTGCTCCGCGGTCCAATGGTGGTCGTAGAAACCGGAACTGTTGAGCTGGTGCATCGCCGAGATGATCGTGGGCGACGTGAGGATGGAATCGCGTAGCGGCGTCAGGGCTTCGACGATGATCTGGCCGAGGTGGCCAAGGATCTCGATCTGGCCGGTGGTGTTCCCGAGCAGCACGGGAGCCATGCTGCTCAGCGTCTGCTGTCCGTCCTCCTTCGGTATTCCGAAGTGGACACCGCCCTCGACGTGCGCGTAATAGCGCACCACCTGGCGGACGGTTAGATCAGACCCGTCGACCAAGCCGACCCTAGCGCTGGCGAAGTCTTCTACTGACGACAATGCCAGGCCATCGGGACCGCCAACAAGTTTGGAGTCTCCAAGCCTAATGGAATAGGGGAGGGCATCACCTGACTCGTCGAGTGCCTTCCAGGGCTTGATCCGGAATTCCATCGGAACTTCCCGCCGAGCGGTGCGCACGGTATCGACCAAGGCGGATCCGTCCAGGAGCAGCTTGCGGAGCAATGGTGCGATTCCGAGCAGTTCGTAGCGACTCCTGCTGCCCGGATCCTCGCTCCGGCGTCGCACGTCGGAGACTGTCTCGACGAACAGCCACTCGGCCAGCATCATCTGAGCGGCGATGTCACGCGCCATCGCAGGCTCCTTCTTCGCCTGATAGGTCGCGGGCGCCAGGCTCAGGCGACATTTGCGTGTTCGGCTGCGGGTGCGCCAGTCGACCGAGGTCGCGAGCGTCTTGAAGATATGATCGGCGTCCTTCTTCGCGCTCTCCTTTAGGAGCGGTGCGAAGGTGCGGATGCCCGACCAGTCCACCATCATCGTCCACGTCTCATGCCCGTCTCGTCTATTACAATTCGATCTCGTAACTGGTTCTTTTGCAGCATGCTTCAGCGGCGTGGGCGGCTTCCCCCGCGGTATGGTCGGGACTTCGGCGCACTTGCGGGTTGCTGCAATAACTGCTCGATTTCTACACCCAGAACTAGTGCGATGTCCCATAGCTGTAGGGGCATCTAGAAACGGGAGGAAACCGTTGAAGCTTTTACTGGCGATCTGGTCAGTCCTCCTGGTTCTTGGTGTCGCCTACGCGATTGTCAGCAACGATGCTGTGAGTTTACTGATCGGCTTGGGAATCGTCGTCGTCTCGATCCTTGGATTGGTAACTACTGTCAGGAAAATTAAGGTTTCAAAATTCCCCTATCACCAGGAGAAGAGCGGCACGGAGAGCCAGGATGAGTCCCTCTAATATAGGCTGTGCTGCCTCCGGCGGTCTGGGTAAAAAGGAACGGTACACCTCATGCAGAGCCGCACCTATGCGGTCGCTATGGGAGTCATGTTCATGGCAGGGGTTGGACTGGCCTTCACGGCCAACACTACCGGAGGTAGTATCGCAGGGGTTGTCATGGCCCTTGCCGGACTCGGCGGCGTCACGCCGTTTTTCATGTCTCGCAGGGAGCAAAGATAAGCTGCAACATGGTGAGGCAATGGAGTCCGCCAACATAGCAGGAGCTGTCGGAAAGGAACCGACCGGTACACCTACGCATGGACAGACACGTCCAAGGGCTGCCCGTGATCGAACAGCTCACACGCGGGACCGGCACCGCGTACATCGGACAGAACCCGGTCACAGGAACCGAGGCAGGGCATGCGTAAGAGGCAGCACATCGCTGTATATATGTCCATGGCGATCTTTGCACTGTTGGCGGCACTATACGCCGCGCTCGTTTTGGATTCGAATCAAGCCGTTCCTAGAGCAGCTATCCTTCTATGCGCTGTTGTATTGCTCGCGACTGCAGTTTGGGGATACGTAATGAATGTTCGACGAAGGTGACCCTCCAGACATCCATCGCCGTTGCCCAAACCCCTACCTCTTCAAGCAAGCCATCCAGGACCGCACCACCGGCTGGGTCAAGTTCCGTGCTCAAGCATAAAAAATGGTCTGAACTATCTTGCCTTCCTCGGAGACTTAGCTCCGGTAGGTAACGCCCTTCGTTAGATTGGAGTGACAATGTTCCCGAAAA
Organism: Arthrobacter sp. Y3221114; assembly: GCF_059092625.1. Classification (NCBI taxonomy): domain Bacteria; kingdom Bacillati; phylum Actinomycetota; class Actinomycetes; order Micrococcales; family Micrococcaceae; genus Arthrobacter; species Arthrobacter sp. Y3221114. The sequence continues at coordinate 560,223 of NZ_JBNHHW010000001.1, read as the reverse complement.
GAGGGCAGGTCTGGACTTACCGTGAAAGAGGGCGATTCCTTACTCTCATGATGGGCATACCGCTAGTCCTGATGCTGGTTGCTGGCATCTACTTCATGATTACTGAGTCAAATTGGACACTCATCGTGGTAACCATACTTGGGCTCATGTTTTTGGCTATGTTCTTATTCGACAGCGAACGCAAGCATCGTGGAGAACGTTGAATTGGGCGCCGAACGCGAACCGGCCCTGGTTTCGAACATGGCCGTCTGGGAACCCTCGCACCTGTAGTGGGAGTCGTCGGAGGGCTGGGTATGTGTGGGCATTGGGATATACACAACTTATGAGGACTCGTGATGAAACTAAGAGTTGCCGTTATCACTCCCGCCCTCGTACTGATGCTTGCGATGCTTGCTCCGGCACTCGCGCAGCCGCAACTAACTCGGCCTCTGACCATCGTCATCCCCGTCGTAGGCGTTGCGGCTACAGTTACCGCATTAGTTCTCGAACGGTCATTGCGACGGCGGAACCCGCAGCCCGAGGCCAGCCTGGGTCGGAAGGGGGTACGGCTTAGGAGGCTGCGGCTTGTGGTTCTTCTGGTAGCGGCCGCCTTCGTCCTGACGATGACGGCCCTGGCACAGACCGGGCCGTCGGATCTGCTGCCCCTTCTTCTAATCGCCACGATCGTCGCAGCGGTTGCGGCGGGGGTGACTGCACTCCTTCTAGACCGCCGGTCGAGGCAGTAACGTGCGGCTCCGGGTGCGGCCGCGGCTGGAACGGGAGTGGGATGAGCGTGACCCTACTCCGGCTGAGCGGAGATGGATCCGAGCTTCTTTGCGGGCGGCGCGGCCTGATCGCGCACGAGCACCCGGAGCGAATATTGGATCTACCCCTGATGTATGCGGCAGATGGGATCGCTTGCGACACGCCCGACACGAGGCTGGCCCGGGTCGGTTCGCACGAAGCGGTAGTATTTGAACGCAGACGGGCTTGCGAGTAACCGTTGGCGGCGCCCTCCGACTAAGGACGGCTGTCATGAAGGAGCACGGCTCTTACTCGTTTCCACCTGAAGTGCCGTTTTGACAGACACGCATCCCATTTTTCTGAGTCGGCAGAAAATACGGAGGAATCTCGTGCCTGCTTCAAAAATCGCCAGACTCGCCCAACTGCGAGGTCGCGCCACGGGTGAAAGCCACCAAATCGCTCGGCGCGCTATCGAATCCGCCAAGTCCGCCGGATGCCCGATACTGTCGGAGCCGACGATCCAGCAGGAACAGCTGGAGGGAGCTGTTTTCGAAAAGCTGGCCGACCTCCGATGGACATCGTCCATGGTCGGATCTCCAAGCTTCGGCATCAAACGCGTGATTCCCGCTCCGAACCGCCTGGTCATCGAGCTCGAGCGCGGCTCCGGACTCCAGGAGTTCGTGCTCAGCGTAATGCCCGTCATCCAGCGGTTCCCAGACGAACCCAGTCCGGACGTTCATGGAATTCCTGGTCTCCGTTTCCGCACCCATAACCTGGGCGTGAGCCTGTTTCGTCCTGACTTAGAGGGAGAGGTCATCGTTGGGGGGATCACGGCCAGCCAGTGGGAGGCCGCGCATGCGGCCGGGTTCGACGTTCCGCACAACCTTGTTGGCTGCGCCGCGATGTCCGATCCCACCGGGTGGACCCGGGCCGAACGGGGACTTTGGTCCTTGGCTCCGGGAGCGGTTTGGTGGCCAGGACCCGAAGCGCGAGGCCGACCTCAATGTCCTGCGGAGCGCCATGCTTCGGCGAATCGGGCTCATCAACAGGCTCACACCGAATTCGGCAAACACGTGGACGAAGCTCGGGCAATGTGGTGTTGTCGTTGAGATCAGCCGGCCCGGTTACGAGCCCTCGTCCTACGACGCCTTCATTGCTGCAATGACTTCCCCCCGACTGTCGCCGCAGCTGACCCTAGCCAGTCCCGGGAGCTCCCGGGACCAGCGCACCCGAACTCTCCGGTCCACAACGCCACGGAGTGACAGCTTTCTCGAAATCCGCATAGTCGACTGACTTGCCGGCTGCCGGCGGTTCAGCGCGACTTCAGGCTAGGCAACGGAGCGTACGGCGGTGCGGCGGGCCAGCCGCCGCACCGCTCCGCGCCACGACAGCGGGGCCTCATCGTCGGTGATCCAGAGGTCGATTCGGCAACAAACTAAGGAAGGGGGACCACAAACTTCCAACTAGACAGGCCGCAATGACCCAATGTGCCGATGAGTGCCCTGCGGGATCTAGCTGATTCCTTGTTGGAAGAACTTCCAAATAGATCTACATCTCACACTCCTCCTCCTCCGAATTCTTCTTTATATAAACACAACTTCGTGCTCTGACTGGCGGAGCAGAATGCTGAAACGACCTATCCGGGCAATTTGCCCGGATAGGTCCTTTTTTCTGCAGGCTGCGGCCCTCCCCTTTTTTCCAAAGGGTAGAGATATTGCGCCGGAACCCGTTGACAGCCCGAAAACCGCGGGCTTATGTTGAGGCCACTATGCGCCCGGTGGGGGGACGCAGGAACCGTCGTTCTCTCCACGGACCTGTCGCCTTTATGGCATTTACGCATAATCGTGCAGGATGAGCGATCAGCCCTCCTGCTGCCCAGGAGCTCCCATCATGAACCTCAAAAAAGCACTGCGCCTGCCCGTTTTCGTTGCTTTCTTCCTCGCCGTGGGGGCCGCGCCGACCGTTGCGACGCCTGCGGAGGAAACCCCCGTCACCTGGCCTCCCCCGGACACAGGAGGCCAGTACCTGCCCGTTCCGGAAGAATATTACGACCCGATTGAGATCAAGGCGTGCGGCACCACCGTCACCATGGAAGCCGGAGACGTCCGGGATGTTTATTACAAGTCCCGGGTGAAGCAGAACGGATCAACGATTCTGAAGTTCAAAGGAGATGCCACCGTGGACCTAACCCGTGCCTCGGATGGCGCCTTTATCGACGAACTCGACATTTCCGGAACGGCCTATCAATACATCTCAGCCGATGAGCTGACCGTTGTGGAACTCCTCAGTGGGCGCTCGATCGTGGCAGCAGCGAGTCCCGAAGAAGCCGAAATGATGGCCGCAGAAGGTTTGCCGGAGTTTGCCTACTACACACGGGGGTGGTTGGGTTTCTACAGCCAATTCTCTGAGGACCCGAAGGTGATGGAGCCGATCGCTTCGGATATCGTGCTGAACACCACCCGGCACGTGCACGATGTGTGCGAGATGCTCGATGAGGCGGCCTGGAAGTAACACCACCACCCGCCCCTGAGGCTTTGAAGGCGTTGGCCCGGCAACGACTGTTCGCCTGCGGGCATTTTGGACGCCCCGCGGGTGATCGGGTGCGGTGTGAAAAGCTGCGGAATCTTCCCGTGTGACGAGTATGGATCAGAATTCGTGATTAACGAATGGTTTTGGTCGAATCGGGTTGCCGGTGCTGGATCAGTCGCCTCAACGCGGATGTGTTCCCAAACTCAACCTGTGCCGATATGTTGATCGCGGGCGGTGTAAGGAGGGATCGCAGGGCCCAACGATCAGTCACAGATAACGGGTACTGATCCCAGCTATTCGATTCCAGGAGGAAGCATGACTGACCCCCAGAAGGATCCGGAGGAGCAGGAAGGCCCGGCGGATGGCGGCGCAGCCGGTGTTCCCGGCGTTCACGACGGTGGTGCTAACGGTGGCGCTAACGGTGGCGCTGACGGTGGTGCTGACGGTGGCGCTGACGGTGGTGCTGACGGTGGCGCTGACGGTGGTGCTGACGGTGGCGCCGACGGTGGTGCTGATGGCGGGGCCGACGGTGGTGCTGATGGCGGGGCCGACGGTGGTGCTGATGGCGGTGCTGACGGCGGGGCACTTGGCGGTGGTGCCGAAGAGTCGGACAGCCGGTCTTGAGCAGCGCTCGAACTGACCTTCAGGATCCCGGCGCCGCGCCAAGGCCCGGGATCCTGGAGACCCGCCTCATTGGCGGAGGACGCGACCAGTTTGCCCACCACGCATGGGGACGAACGGCGCTGCTTACGCGCAACGCCAGCGACTTCTCGGATTTGTTCTCTGCCGAGGCAGTCGACGAACTGACTTCGCGGCGGGGACTGCGCACACCCTTCCTCCGTGTTGCCAAGGACGGCTCGACACTACCCGACTCATCATTCACTTCTTCCGCCGGGGCTGGCGCCACCATCCCTGACCAACTCGACGACACCATGCTTTGGCGAAGGCTCGCCGACGGTGCCACACTCGTCCTGCAGGCGCTGCACCGCACGTGGGAGCCGGTGGCAGACTTCTGCACCAAGCTGAGCTCGGAGCTAGGACACCCGGTTCAGGCCAATGCCTACATCACCCCACCCCAGAACCAAGGATTCGACGATCATTACGACGTGCACGACGTCTTCGTCCTGCAAATCGAGGGAACCAAGCGCTGGATCATCCACGAACCCGTCCACCCCGACCCGCTGCGTGACCAGCCCTGGACCGATCACCGCTCCACAGTTGCTGAGGCGGCGGAAGGCGAAGCGTACATCGACGCGGTGCTCAAGCCCGGCGATTCCCTTTATCTGCCGCGCGGCTGGTTGCATGCCGCCAAGGCGCAGGGCGAGGTATCCATTCACCTCACACTCGGAGTCCACAACTGGACCCGCTATGCGTTGGCCGAACAGCTGGCTCAGGCAGCGCTTGAACTGCTTCGCGACGATCCAGAGATGCGCAAGTCGTTGCCACTGGGTGTCGACGGCCCCACTGGCGAGCTCGACATCGTCCGCGAACGCCTCGCCATAGCCGTCACTGAGGCCGATTCCACTCCCCAGTTCCACCGCACGCGACGAGGACAGGGACGCCCGGCCCCGCTAGGACTGCTGGACCAGCTAGCGGCCGTCGATCACCTCGGCCCCGAGTCCCAAGTGCGGCTGCGTGATGCACTGCAACCACGGTTGGAGGATTCACGCCTGACCACGCGCGTGGGTTGGCTCGACTTCCCCGAAAAGGACTTGCCGTCTGTGACCCGGCTGCTCAACGGCAAGGTTCACACTGCGAACGATCTCGGCGTCGAGCTCGTCGAAAGGCTCTTGCGAGCCGGCGTCGTCGTTCCTGCGAAACAGTGATGACACCACGATGCCTGCCACCGAACGCTTCTTCTGCGCCGAAGGCGCCCGGACACGCGGCGACCCGCTGGCAGGCACAGCACCCCGCGGCTTCATCTGAGTCCTCATCGAATGCCGAGGCGGGTGGCCGACTAACGGCTTCAGCGACCTCGATCTCGAACCCGAAACCAAAGCACTCGTATTTTCCGCTGCGCAGGCGGCGCGGGCCCGGGTGCTGCTGGTACGACGACACGGCCGCAGAAGCCGCAAGGGTCCCGGCCGCTGGGCCGTGTTGCGCCACGAGAACTCCGGTGCCCATCGCCAGCAATGGGGAACGTGGACCCGTGATGAGGATCTGGCGCAGATCGCCCTAGCCCTCAAAACCCCCGGTGAGCCCGGCCTGCAGCCCGTCATTCTGGTGTGCACCCACGGTCGGCACGACCCCTGCTGCGCTTCGCGCGGACGCCCCGTGGCACGAAGACTGAGTGAACGCTGGCCGGAGCTGGTGTGGGAATGCACGCACGTAGGCGGTGACAGGTTCGCCGCCAACGTCATCGTTGCGCCCGACGGCGTCTACTACGGCGGTCTAGATGCGAAATCATCCGTTGCGACAATTGAAGAACACCTCGCCGGCCGTATCCACGCAAAGCATCTGCGCGGATACACAGATCTCGCCCAACCACAGCAAGCCGCTGTCGCGGCCGCGCTGAAATGTTTCGGCCCCGCCAGCCGTCATGACTACACGATCACTGACGCTGTCCGCGACGGCGACCACTGGCGGATTCGCATCACCGGCCGGCCGCCACATGCAGGGAGTATTGAGGTCGAACTGCAGGCACACCGTACTCCGCCGTGTCAGCTGACCTGCAGGGGACCGATGATGAGCTCAGTCACGGTCTACGAACCCACTTCGATCCGCCACTTTCTAAGGGCATGACCCAGCGGCCGCCGGGTCATGCCCTCGCAACAGACCCGTCTACGAGATGACCGATATAGTCGACGCTGTTGGGGTCGGGGACCTGGGGTATTGCGACACCGCCAGCATGGATTTGAAGGCGTTAAGCCCTGGCCGCCGAGCAGCGCGACGCCGGACCGACGGCAGTCGAGAGGCATGAGGACCCCCCGGCCGGACAACGTACAGAAAGTGATGGATCGGTCGGTGATCTTTGGCGGCGGCAATCTATGGGTGCAGCTGTACTATGACCGGGGCGTGCACGATCGCTCAAGATGCGACCGTCGCCCGACATGACTTCGGCGAAAGGGAGAGAACCATGACAGCGAGTTCGATCATCGAGTACATCGACCGGTACGACGGTGATGTACGGGATCGGCTGCTGACCGTGTACGAACTGATCCGGTCGGCCGTGCCCGATGAAGCCGTAGAATCGATCAGTTGGCGTATGCCGACCTTCAAACTCGGCACCGAGCCGTTGTTCTTCTTCACCGGAACAAAGCGCCACATTGGGTTCTATCCGACTTCAGACGTGATCGCGCATTTCTCGACAGAGCTGACCGCATATGGGACCACCGAGCACTCTATCCAGCTGCGCCATGATGCCCCCCTCCCGACCGAGCTCATCCGCGAAATAATCGCCTGGCGGCTACAGCAGCTGCCTTCAGACAAGGTTTGAGTCAGTCGCCTCGGTGCATATAGCTGCGAAGTGTCAGCAGCATGCCCGGAACGACTGGGATAAGCTCGCTTGGGACCGAAACCAGCATCGAATCCAACTGTAAGGGGCGGGGATTCCTTGGATCTGTGGGGCGGCATGAGCCGCGACGAACTCCGCATCTTTTGTTGGGTTGCAGCCACCGTCTTTGCGCTTGCGGCCGGCGTCTGGCGTCCGCGCAGGCTTCATTGGACTGCGCTTGGCTCCGTCTTGCTCTTCGCGGCCCTCAATGCGGGCGCCGGGATCTACGTCCTGAACCACTTCGGTGATTCGCGCTGGTCGGCAGGGGGAGAACCGCCGCTGACCGCTCCGACGTTTTCCGGGACGCCTGTCGTGGGGCAGTTTCTGGGCCCGCTGGACTCCGCTCTGAACGGAGTGGTCGGTGGGGTGAACGAGTTCCTGGCCTTCAAGCAGGCACTTCCCGTAGCGCTGGACTTCCTGGCCGCGTCAGGCTGGGCCCTGCTGGTGTCATTCCCGCTTGCCATTCTCGCCGCCGGCATCAGTTACGCAGTAGCCAAGCGCCGAAAGGCGGACTTCGAAAAATACCGTGCCACCGTTGACCTGCTCAAAGATGAGCTCGAGCAGATCAAGCGGCAGATCTCGTCAGGGAATTCCGTCGGCACGGCTCTCCCTGCAGGGGACGAGATCACTGACGGGCGGCCTGACTGAGGCGCAGAGGATGAGTCAAGTGGGTGCCGGAGTTGGCGTAAAGGAAAGGAGAGCCCCGTGGGCAAGGTGGTCATGTACAGTTCGGTGTCGGTGGACGGCTTCGTCGCGGACGAGAACGACCAGCCCGGACCGCTGTTCGACTGGCTGACCAGCGGTGACGTCCCGTTGGACGAGAGCGGCGAGGTGAAGGTGTCGCAGACGTCCTACGACTACACCCGGCCGTACTGGGACCAGATCGGGGCGACAATCGTCGGCCGCCACGTCTTCGACATGACGGACGGCTGGGACGGGAAGCCTCCAAGCGGGGTCGACCACGTGGTCGTCGTGACGCACCGGCCGAAGCCCGAGGGCTGGGACCCCGAGGCGCCGTTTCACTTTGTCGACGGCGTCGAGGCAGCCGTGACCAGGGCGCAGGAGCTCGCAGGTGACCGCATCGTCGAGGTCGCCGCTGGCGACGTCGGTGGCCAGGTGCTCGCCGCGGGCCTGGTCGACGAGGTCCGCATGGACGTCGTACCCGTCGTGTTCGGGTCCGGCAAGCGCTACTTCGGGTCGGTCCGCGCACAGCACCTGTTGGAGGATCCCGACGTGGTGATACAGGGCAACCGGGTGCTTCACCTGCGCTATCGGGTGCGCCGTTGATCGATCAACATCCAGTCAGCGATTAAACCCTCAACTGTGAATAGCTACATTTGCTTGCCAGTTGGAGGCTAGTTCACTTTGCTTGTCTTGGTCCGTTTGGCCATCCTCCTTTGGGGGAACTCCCGCATCTGAGCAAAATAAACGACCTATCTAAGCATCGGTCATATGGGTCGTTCCTTAGATGCCGCTGTGCGGTCAGGACCTTCGAAGAATGTCATGCATCTGCGAAGTAAAGACGAGGGCAGAGGTAAGTCGCGGGTTCGTACCGTCAACGATCGGCGGCGTGCCAACCACTGGAGGAATTCGGTGCGGGAAATAACCTTAATCTGGGCATCGACATTGCTTCCGCCCCTTTTCCCGCCCGTAGGTGTGACGTTTTCGCCTGCCTCCTGATATCCCATTCGCAACTGGGAGAAACGGTGCATTTCCTCTAGAACGGTTTTAATACACCCTCCATTCAAGAGGGTAGTAGTACTGCGCCCGAACCCATTGACAGTCGGAAAACCGCTGACGTACGTTGAGCGCACTGTGCGCCTGGCTGGGGGAAGGAACGCAGGGACCGTGGTTCTCTCAACGGACCTGTCGCCACTACGGCATCCAACGCATATCCGTGCAGGACGAGCGACCAGCCCTCCTGCCACGCCAGGAGTCTCATCATGTCCATCAAGAAAACACTGCGCCTGCCCATTTTCATTGCTCTCGCCCTCGTCGCGGGGACCGCGCCGGCCGTTGCAACGCCCCAGGAAGAAGCCCCCACCCCTTGGCCGCCCGAGGACACTGGGGGGCAGTACCTACCAGTCCCGGACGATTACTACGCTCCTATAGAGTTCGAGGCGTGCGGCACCACGGTCACTTCAGAATCCGGAGACGTCCGGGAAGTCCATTACAAGGCACGGGTTAGGCAGAACGGGTCGACACTGGTGAAGTTCCGGGGCGACGCCACCGTGGACCTGACGCGCGCCTCGGACGGTGCCTTCATCGACGAACTCGACATCTCCGGACCGGGCTTCCAATACTTCTCGGCGGACCAGTTAACCATCGTCGACTCGCTCAAGGGTCCCTCGATCATCTACCCCATGGGCACCGATGATACCGCGGCGCTGGAAGAAGAAGGCCTTCCGGAGTTCTTGTACTTCGAGCGGGGGTGGCTGGCTTTCCATGCCCAATTCTCTGAGGACCCGGAGATGGTCGAGCCAACCTCGGTGGATATCGTGCTGAACACCACCCGGCACGTGCACGATGTGTGCGAAATGCTCGATGAGGCAGCCGAGGAATAACACGTCCTCCTCCCTGGGCCCGGGGAGGAGGTGCCGAGGTTCAACCGTGTCTGGGCGGCGGCGAGCAGGACGCCTGTATTCGGGGGGATTTAGCCTGTCTTGTGCTTCTGGTGGTCGACGGAAGGAGGCGACCCCAGAGCGGCCGTTAGTCGTGCCAGGTGCGGCGACTGGAGATGACGCTCTTAGTCCTGTCGCTTGGCGTAGTCGCTGAATCCTTGCCAATCAACGACCACGCATTGCTCATCTCCTACGACCCATGCATCGTGACCTGGCGGGACGGACATATAGTCGCCGACGGTGAACTCGTTTTCCTCCCCGTCGTCCATGACGATCTTGAGTCGTCCGGACAACACATAGCCGGTATGGGCCACCTGACAGCTGTCCGTCTTAGCAATGGGTTTCACGTGCTTGGACCACTGCCAACCGGGCTCGAAAACCGCCCGCCCGACGGCGCCTGCCTCGAGATTGATCAAATCCAGCTTTCCTTTGCCGTCCTCGAAAGGCCGGGTTTCTTCGGGCTCGTTTAGACTCTTGCGGATCATGGGTGCCATGAGGGTCTCCTTTGAACCAGACGTGCAATGCGCACAAGTTTGGCAGCACCCCGGGAACGGGGTCAATGCGTCCCGGCCTGACGAGGACGTCTGCATCGTTGTCGGCAGTACGGTGATCGCTTCGAACGGGGTCGCTAAGCCCAGAGGCTGCAACGGCTGCCGTCTTCACGCCTAAATAGTCGCCAACAAGGCGAGCGCCGCCGTCACCAGCCGCCGCGCGTCGGCGTATGTCCCTTTCGGGCGTCGTCGGGCATTGCCATTTCGGCCCGCAGGCCTAAGAGCCGGATGGGGCGGCCCGCTTCGATTCCGGCCGCGAGGTCCAATGCCCGCGCAAGGATTTCGTTCCGGTCGAACGTCTCGGGAATTTTCCTGGCGTGGGTCTTGGTGAAGAACGGTGCGTATCGAACCTTGAGGGTCAGCCCAACCACGGGCCGTCCTTCGGCCACAACGTCCTCAAGGACACGCGCTGTCAGCTCCCTTACGGCGTCGTCGATCTGGGCGGGCTCGGTCAGGTCCCGCTGGAAGGTGGTCTCCCGGCTGTGCCCGCGGGCAACCCACGGGGTATCGTCCACGACGCTGGCGCCGTCCCCTCGTCCTAGCTCCGCGTACCAAGGACCCATCTTGGGGCCGAATTCCGGGACCAGGTCCTGGGGGTCGGACGCAGCGAGCTCGGCGACTGTGTTAATGCCGAGTTTGGCCAGCCGGCCGGACACTTTGGTTCCGACGCCCCACAGGTCCTTGGTGGGCCGACCGCCCATGACGTCCAGCCAGTTCCCGGCAGTGAGACGGAAGACGCCGGCCGGCTTGCCGAAACCCGTGGCGACCTTGGCTCGGACCAAAGTGTCGCCGATGCCCACGCTGCAATGCAACTGCGTTCGCTCCAGGACAGCGGCCTGCAACTGCCGGGCGTAGGCTTCCGGATTCTCTGTCTCGACGCCGACAAAGGCTTCATCCCAGCCCAGCACCTGCACTGTGGCGCCGGGCTGCTCACGAAGCGTAGCCATCACCGTTTCAGACGCCGCGAGGTACGCCTCGTGATCGACAGGAAGGATGACAGCATCGGGCACTTTCCGGGCAGCGGTGCGTAGGGGCATTCCCGAACCCACGCCGAACGCCCTGGCTTCGTAGGATGCGGTCGACACCACAGCCCGTTCCGTGGGGTCGCCCCGGCCGCCGACAATGATCGGTTTGCCCGCAAGCTCCGGCCGCCGGAGCACTTCGACCGCAGCGATAAACTGGTCGAGATCGACGTGCAGCACCCACGGGATTCCGCTCACGCCACCAGTCTGCCCTATACGTCCCTGGCAAGCATCGGCTCTCCACCGAGCTTGGCCGCCGAGTCTTGCGCCCCTTTGACTTCCAGCGCCGCCGACGGCGTGCACCGCACGTGTGTGCCGAGTGTGGCGCAGCCGTGCGCTGACCGGGCCTTGGTTCACACCTTCGCGCTGGCATGGCGGTCCAGGACTGACGCGCCCACGGCGGCCGTAATGATGGCCACTGCCAGGAACAAGGGCAGCTGGGTCGCGTGCGAAACGACGGCACCGGCCACAGCAGTTCCTGCCGAACCGGCAGTGATCTTCAGGGCTCCGACCCACACGAACACTTGGCCTCGTGCCTCCGGCGGTGCATATTCGCTGCGGGCGGCCAGGGTAGCGGCGAAAAAGTACGAGTTCGCGATCCCGGCCAAGGAGTAGGTCGCCACTGCGGCAGGGAAGTTGCCGGCAAATGCCGCCCCGGCCAGGGTTACACCTACCCCGGCCGACAGCCACGTCATCAGTCGGTCTGCGTCGGCCTGCATCGGCCGGACCATCACGCCGGCTGAACCGGCCAGGCCACCGAGCCCATATGCCGCGGCAAGGACGCCGGCTGCAGCAGGTTCGACGGCGAGTTCGCCGGTGGAGGCTACCGCCGTGATGGGCAGCACCGCAACCGACAGGGCGACGACAACCGTCATATAGAGTGTTCTGCGCAGAGGACCCGTCGAGAACATCATCACCAGTGTCCGTCCCGGCTGGGGGACCTCCGAGGCTGCGGCAGCTGGCGGGGAATATGGCAGGAGCCTGATTACCGCTGCAGCAACAAACGTGGCCGCGGCCAGGATCAGCGCTGCCACCGCGGGGCCTGACCACGCCGAAACCGCGGCAACAAGGGAGGGCCCGATCGTGCCGCCAATACCGTAGGTGGCCACGTCCCAGCCTTGGGCGCGGCGCTGGCTGGATCTTCCCGGCCCCGCTATGGCCGGCAGCCGACTGCTGATCCCCCCGGTCAGCAGCGGACCAACTAATCCGGAAGCGACCAGCAGCACCCCGGTGATGACTGGCCAGGTCACCGGATACAGCAGGACAGCCGCCGCGAGCGTTACCCCGTGGGCTATACAGGACAGGGCAATAACGGAACGGCCGTCGCGGGCAGTATCAAGGCATCGGGCGACGAAGGGACCAAACATGTGGGGCGCCGTAATACAGGCACCAAGAAGGCCGGCCAGCCATCCTGGCGCCCCGCTCGTCGCCACGAGAAGGATGATGGCAACCACCGCGCCCCCGTCGGCGCCGCGGGCCAAGGTGGCTGCCACGACATAGCGGGCAAGCCCCTCGGGCACATCGGTGCCCCGACTGCGCGTGCGGGCAGGGACGCTACGGCTTGGAAGACTCATTGGATCTGCCGCCTAAACCAGGATCAGGAGGCCTTTGGTCACGCCTGAAGACCGCATTGGCGAATGACGTCCGCTGCTTTCAGGCTGCCTTCACTGTCCAGACCGTGAAGCGGCAACGGCAGGCTAGGTGAGGAAATCAGCCCCAGATGCTCTGCAATTGCTGCGGTAACGCGCAGGCTGCCGTACGTCCGGAAGAGCGACCATAGGGGCTCGAGATTCGCCGACGCTTCCAGGGCCCGGTCGCTGCGGCCAGCCAACGCATGATCCGCCATCACCTTGGCCGTTTCGGGAAGGACGCCGGCGATCACCGAATACCACACATCACAGCCGGCGAGCAGCGCTTCAGCAGCGGACCAGTCGCCGCTGATACCTACCGATATGCGTTCCGGCAGCAGCGAGCGCAACTCCCTCAGGCGTGCAGGAGCCTGCCCTGGTGGGGGAGGGGGGATTTTGATGGAGGCAATCGCCGGGATGTCGGCAATGCGCGAATACAGGGCATCGGAAAACGTGAACCCGGTAGTGCCTGGGTTGTCGTAGACGACGATGGGTACCGAGGATGCCGCCGAGACGTCCTGGTACAGGCTGAAGACTTCCGCCTCCGTCAGGCGTTGGTACGACACCGGGGCCAGCAGCAATCCTGAAGCCCCTGCTGCCTGGGCATCTTCAACATGCGCCAGGACATCGCGGGTACGCACCGCACCCACTCCGGCGATGACCGGGACCCCGTCGGCGGCATCGACAGCGGCTTCAAGTACGGCACGGCGTTCCTCCCGGGACAAGTACGCGTAGTTTCCGGTGGAGCCGAGCACGCCAAGGGAGTTCACGCCGGCTCTCGCGGCCCGGGAGACCAATAGAGCAACGGCCTTCACCTCGATGCGGTCATCAACAATTGGTGTGAGGGGGAAAGCGCAGAGTCCGTCAAACATGAGTCCTTCTTTCATCCGGCTCTCGGCTGGGTAAAAGCGGAGCAGCGGCGGGGGCGTCTGGTTGCGGTTTCCATGGTGGCAAGCGCCTTGGTCCTACACTAGGTCCAAGAAAGAGGAAATCAGGAGGTCCATATGGGAGAGGCCGAGCTTCCGCTCGCACTCGACAGGAATGCTCCGGCTCCACTCGCCGCCCAACTGGCCGACCAACTCCGCAGGGCCATCCTCAGCGGGCTGCTGGGGCCAGAGCATACGCTCCCGGCGACACGCAGGATGGCCTCCGAGCTCGGCATTTCACGCGGCGTGGTGGTCCGGGCGTTCGAGCAACTGGCCGGTGAGGGATTCCTGGAAAGCCACGGTGCCGGTGGAACCAGGGTCGCGCTCCGCCCGGACGTTCAACACCCTGCCCACGAGGAACGCCCGGTCCCGCACCTTCAGGACAGCAGTCCGATCATCGACCTCACGCCGGGACGTCCCTCGTCAACGCCCTTCCGCGACCGCGAGTGGCACACTGCCTGGCGCAAGGCGGTATCCGAACAGGGACCCACACACCTGCCGCCACCTCTTGGGACCGCCACCCTGCGGAAGGAGGTCGCCGGGCACCTGGCCGCATCCAGGGGGCTAGCCGTCGAACCGGATGACGTCATCATTACCGCCGGAACCAGCGACGCCCTGCATCTGGCCGTGGCCGCCCTTCGAAGCCGCAGAGAGCATCCCCGCATACTCGTCGAGGATCCGGGGTATCCAACGGCCCGACGGGTCATGGCCGCCGCCGGTGCCGTGGTGGAAACAGTGCCCGTCGACGACGACGGACTCAAAGCCGTCCAGTTGGCGTCCCTTGGTCGGCTGCCGGACGCGGTGCTGATCACCCCGAGCCACCAGTACCCGCTAGGCGGCCGGATGCCGGTGCAGGAACGGCTGGATCTTTTGAATTGGGCAGCCGAACACGGTGTGCTCGTCCTCGAAGACGACTACGACAGCGAATTCCGCCACCGCAGGATGCCCTTGCCTGCCGTTGCTTCACTTCCATCCACTGCCGATGTCGCGCTGCTGGGGACATTTTCCAAGTCCCTCAGTCCCTGGCTGCGGTGCGGCTACCTCGTGGTCCGCGGGGAATCGGGCCGCGCGCTGAAGGCCATCCGCGAAGACCTGGACACACCGGTGGCCGGGATCATGCAAACGGCCCTCGCCTACTACATCCGGGCCGGGGGTTTGGCACGACACATTTCGCGTGCCCGCCGCGAATATGCGCACCGCAGGGCCCTGTTACTGGATCGGCTTGGGGCCCATTCGGACCTTCAACTCGCAGCCCTCGACGGCGGACTCCACGCAGTCCTGCGTTTCCAGGGAAAGGACGCCCCTCAACTGGCCGACGAGGCCCTTCGCCGCGGAGTCCGCCTGGTGACACTGGCCGCCTACTATGCCGACCGCGCGCCCGAGAACGGGCTCGTCATCGGGTACGGCGCCCCCAGCGATCTTCAGCTCACCAAAGCCCTTGACGTCATCGTCGAATTGCTGAGTGCGCGCTGACCGCTGCGGCTGCCATCCCATGGGCCGGTACCTATCCGTCGAGACGCCAGACTGGAGCTGATGCGACGGGGAAGGAGCGCTTTCGTTCCCGCACGTGGGCAGCAACTCCTCGTCTCAGTTGATCTGATCAGGGTGGGAGCCGATCCGGCCGTCCCGGCGGTCGAGGCGGGCCAGGCGCTCCATGGCGGTGTTGTTCAGGCTGAAGTCCCAGACACGGAAGTTCTCCGCAATGCGGGGACCGGTGGCTTTGGGGATGGCAATATTGCCCAGCTGGAGATGCCAGCGCAGGACCACCTGGGCAGGAGTTTTGCCCAGATCGCGGGCCAGGTCCACCACGATAGGATCCTTCAACGCTGCTCCCCGGGCCAGGGGACTCCAGGCCACGGTGCGGATGCCGAGGGCGGCGTTGAATTCCCGTAGTTCCGCTTGTTGGAACCACGGGTGCAACTCGATCTGGTTGACCGCCGGGACGAGGTCGGTGTTGTGGAGCAGCCGTTCGAGATGTTTCGGGAGGAAGTTCGAAACGCCTACCGCCCGAACGCGCCCCTCACGGTAGAGGCGCTCGAGCGCCTTGTAGGTTTCCACAAACAGACCACGCTTGGGCTGGGGCCAGTGGATCAAATACAGGTCGATGTAGTCGAGCCCCAGTTGCCGGGCCGAATCTTCGAAGGCTCGGAGCGCCCGGTCATGGCCGTGGTTATGGTTGTAAACCTTGGAGGTGACAAAGATTTCCTCGCGGGAGGCCAGCCCGCTGGCCGTGTATTTGCGGACGGCCTCACCCACCCCCTGCTCGTTGCCATACAGCGCCGCGGTATCGATATGGCGGAAACCGGCCTGCAAAGCGCGATAGCAAAGCCCGGCGGTCTCCGGCGGCGGAATTCTGGCCGTGCCGAAGCCGAGCCGGTCTATCCACACACCGTTGTTAAGCGCTGTCTTCTGCTCGGCCGCCATGGACGAGACTCTAGTCTTCGGGGCCCGCAGAAACGATCGTTCAGAGACGAAAGTCCGCACCCTGCGTCCCTGAATCTGCGAGCGAGCGGCCCTTGGCATCCGACGGCGACCGGAGGACGATTAAGGGACCGATATGAAGGAGGTTCGAGATGTGCTACGCCTCGAATAAGGATTCCCGTTGGGGTTTCCGCAGGGAAACCGTGCAGACGCCGGAAACCCGCCGGGAAGACAAGGACACCGGGAGCGAAACCTGGACGAAGTCTGATGACTCCGAAGTGATTGCCTTCCTCGACAAGTCGACAGTGGAAGAACCAGCCAGCGACCGGACCACGTAGCCGAAACCGTACGGAACCAGTGAAGCCCCGCAGGTAATCTGCGGGGCTTCGTTTGCGCCTACTGGCTCGGCGATTCATCCGGGTCGAAATCCTCCAGTGGGGCTCCCAGCCGGTCGTCCGCCATCCCGCCTTCGAGCGGGTCGGACAGCGTCTCGTCCACGGGACGCTCCGAGTCCGTATCGATCCCGGCGTCAACAAGTTCCGGCGGGACCGCGTCGGCGCCCTCATCCGGGATGACCGGGTCCTCACCCTGAATGTTCAGTTCGGGATCCGGCAGGTTCAGTTCGTCCTCCGGGCGGTTCTGCTCGCTCATTGCAGCCTCCTTCGATCGGTGATCCACGTTGCGCCTAGGTTGCCACCGTAACCCGTTCGAGCCGACAGGGAAACAGGCCCACAGCCCGAAAACGTGGCACATCGGCGGGTCATCGCCGAGGACCAGTCCGCCGGCGTTGGGGAAACGGGAGTAGATCCAGGTCCTTGGCCGCAACCACCTCTGCCCCTCCGGCGCGGGCCCTCGCCTGCCCCTCAAGCGGGACCACGTCGGCGTAGCGCGAGGAAAAATGGGTGAGCACCAGTGTGCCCACGCCGCCGCCGGCAGCGAGTTCACCCGCCTGTCCAGCGGTGAGGTGGCGGTGCCGAACTGCCAGGGCTTCGTCGTCGTCGCTGAAGGTGGACTCCGCCACGAGCAAGTCAGCGCCATCGGCGAGTTCCTCCGCGCCGGCGCAGAGCGCGGTGTCCATCACGAAGGCGAAGCGCTGTCCCGGCCGGGGCACGCTGACCTCCTCCAACCGCACCCCATGCAAGGTTCCTTCCCGCTGCAGGCGGCCGACGTCGGGGCCGGAAACCCCGACCGCAGCCAGCCGGTCGGGCAGCAGGGTGCGGTCGTCGGGTTCGACCAGCCGGTATCCGTAGGCCTCGATCCGGTGGTCCAGCGGACGCACCTCGAGGCCGTCGGCTATGGCCCCGGCGCCGCCGTGCGGGTGCAGGCGAAGGTCAAGTCCCGGGGAGGCAAGCGAGACCAGACCCCGGACCACGTCCCCTCCGGAGGCCGGATAGTGCAGGTGGACCGGATGCTCGACGCCGTCCAAAACCATGCGCGAGAGCACGCCGGGCAGTCCGTAGCAGTGGTCGCCGTGCACATGCGTGAGGCAGATGCGTGTGATCCGGCTGGCCGAAACCCCGGCCAGGATCATTTGCCGCTGCGTTCCCTCACCCGGGTCGAACAGCATGCCCTCGCCGTCCCACCGCAGCAGGTAGCCGTTGTGGTTGCGGGTCCGGGTCGGAACCTGCGAGGCGGTGCCCAGGACAACAAATTCGCGCATGCCGCCGAGTCTGCCATTGCGAAGGCTCCGGCGGCCACCGTTGGGAAGGGGGCAGGCACGGACCGGCGCGAACCGCGTGGACCGGCGCGGAGTGGCGCGGGTGGAGGGGGCCGGCGCGGACCGGCGCGGAGTGGCGCGGGTGGAGGGGGCCGGCCTGGACCGGCGCGGAGTGGCCGCACCGGCGCGCAGCGGCCGCAGACCCGTCGAACGGCCGCATGAAGGGCGGGGACGCATTGCTGCCCGGTAACCGGGCTGGGAAAATGTCAGGAACGGCCCGGTGGCTGAGCATGCGGGCAGGTCGTACTGGAGGCGGTGTCGGACGAGTGAATAGCAGGGCAGCGGGTGACAACGGCCGGCGGATGGAACGCGCCGCGGAGTTGCGGGCTTCACGGGAACGCGGGCCGGCCGACGCGGAGGAAGAGGAGCGGGCCGAGGCCGAAGAGGAGAAGCACCGGAAGATCCGGGAGCTGGACACCTCCCGGCGCGCGGACTACCTGATCCGGGAGGCCATGGCCCGCGGGGAGTTCGACGACCTGAAATACGCCGGCAAGCCGATCCCCAACCTGGGCAACGGGTACGACCCCGACTGGTGGCTCAAGGGGCTGATCGAGCGCGAGAACCTCACCGGGCTGGGCCCCGAAGCCCTGCTGCTGCGTACCGAGGACGCCGAGTTGGACGGACGGCTGGACCAGCAGATCTCGGACCGGCGGGTGCGCGAAATCCTGGAGGACTTTAACGCCCGGGTGGTCAACGCGCGGCGCCAGCTGCAGGGCGGTCCGCCGGTGATCACCAAAACGCGGGACGTGGAGTATGAACTGGAACGCTGGCGCGAACGCCGGGCAGCCAGGGCAGCCGAGGCGGCACGCGAGGCACCGGAGCCCGAGCCCAAGCGGCCGTGGTGGCGCCGGATGTGGGACGTGACCGAATAGGCAGGGGCGCTACTTCCTAGGTTGGCGCGCTACTTCCGCTGGGCGGCCGGTGCCCGGCGCAGGGCGGCCAGCTCCCTCTTCACCTGCCGCTTGGCGACAGGGCGAAAACCCGCCGCCACATAACGGTCGCGCACGGCGCGCTCGGAACGGAAGATCGCCCAGCCCCGCTTGAGCAGGAACGGCAGCGGCTTGCGGTGCTCCCGCAGGTCGCGCACCAGGCGGCGCACCGCCGTCGTGATGGGGGAGACCCTGATGAAGACGGGGTCAACCTCCGCCCCGAGGCCGCGCAGCCGACCGAGCACGGCGTCGGCGAAGATGCCCTCGGCAATCACCGGCCCCTCCGCGAGTTCCACGGTGCGGTGCCCGCTGTAGCTGGAGGTGGCGATGGAGTAGTTGGGGATCCGGGTGCTGCCGGTCTCCAGCAGTTCCATTATGGCGCCGGCCGCGGCGCCGCTGTTCCAGGTGTCGGCATGGTCCCAGTCGATCTCCCCGTACGGGGTGAGCGGCATGGGGGACGCCCCGGTGTGCTCGCTGATCTCCCGATAAAACGCGTCGAGCTCCACATGCGGACGGCCGAACCGCGCCGCCAGGTAGGACTTACCGGAACCGGAGACGCCGCCTAGCAGCACGAGCGGGGTTTGGGGAGAAGTCACATGGCTATTATTCCGTGTCCGGCACCGTGGCAAGGTCCTCGAATGCCCGGACTCGGCGCGGACGGCATTTTACGGCCCCGGACCGTAAAATGGCAGGGGTATCCGCCGGGACCGGCGGCGCGGATCAGCAGGTTCAGGAAGCAGGCATCACTTTGGAGCAGTCGGCGCAGGGCCTTGGCGGGCTTGACTGGGTTCGCCAGCCGGATTCTTTCGGCGCGGAGGCGGACCTGCAGTTTGGACTGGAACTGCTGGCCGCGGCCAAGCAGGGACGGCTCGGCGCTACCGTGCGCGTCTACCGTCCGGCACCCACGGTGGCGTTCGGGCAGCGGGACGCGCACCTGCCCGGCTTCCAGGAGGCAGCCCGCCGCTGCCGCGACCTTGGATTCGAGCCGCTGGTGCGCAAGGCGGGCGGCCGTGCCGCGGCGTACCACGACGGCTGCCTGGTGCTGGACCATGTGGAGCCGCTGGCAGACGCCATTGCCGGCGCGAAGCAGCGTTTCGGCCGGTTCGGTGAGCTTATCGCCGGCGGTTTGCGGGCAACCGGGCTGCAGGCAGGCGTCGGAGAAATCCCGGGGGAGTACTGCCCGGGCGAGTTCAGCGTTCACGGCGCGTTCCCGGTTGATCCCCTGCGCCGGGTCAAGCTGGTGGGCACCGCGCAGCGGGTCGTCGCCGGCGCCTGGCTGTTTTCTTCCGTCGTGGTGGTGGAGGACTCGGCGCCGCTGCGCGAGGTGCTCACGGCCAGTTATGACGCACTCGGCCTGGAATGGGATCCGGCGACGGCCGGCGCGGCCGAGGACCTGCTGCCCGGCCTCGGCGTGGACTCGGTGGAGCAGGCGCTGCGGGCGGCGTACGCCGGCTACGCCGATGTGGCGGACGGCGCGTTTCCCGACCTGCTGGCGCGCCTGCGGGTCCCGGAACCGGCCCCGTTGTAGTCGACGCCCGGCCAGCCTAGTCTGGAGGGGACCTCGAGTCCCGGCAGCGGAGGCACACCATGGACGGGCCAGCGCAGCACGGTCCGCACACCCTCAACGACGCACTGAGCCGGCCCCTGCGGGATCTGCGGATCTCCGTCACCGACCGGTGCAACTTCCGCTGCGTCTACTGCATGCCCAAGGAAGTCTTCGGACGCGACTTCGTTTTCCTGCCCAAGGACCAGCTGCTGACCTTCGACGAAATCGTCCGGGTGGCCCGGATCGCGGCCGCGGAAGGGGTGGAAAAGCTCCGGCTGACCGGCGGCGAACCGCTGCTGCGGCGGGGGATCGAAGACCTGGTCGCCGGGCTGGCCGAGCTCCGCACGCCCGAAGGCCGTCCGCTGGACCTGGCGATGACGACCAACGGCTCGGCGCTCGCCGGTAAGGCGGAGGCGCTCAAGGCGGCCGGGCTGTCCCGGGTGACCGTCTCGCTGGATTCGGTTGACGACGCCACCTTCCGCGCCATGAACGACGTCGACTATCCCGTCGCCGCCGTGCTCGAGGCCATCGAGGCCGCGGCCGCCGTCGGGCTGGGCCCGGTCAAGGTCAACGTGGTGGTCAAGCGCGGCCAGAACGACGGCGGCGTCCTGGCCATGGCGCGCCACTTCCACGGCACACCCCACATCGTCAGGTTCATCGAGTACATGGATGTGGGCTCGACCAACGGCTGGAACCTGGAGCAGGTGGTCCCGTCGGCCGAGATCGTGCGGCGGATCGATGCCGACCTCCCCCTGGAACCGCTGGCACCCCGCTACGCCGGCGAGACGGCCACACGCTTCAGGTACCGCGATGGCGGCGGCGAAATCGGGACCATCTCCAGCGTCACGCAGGCGTTCTGCCACGGCTGCACGCGCGCCCGCCTGAGCACCGACGGGAAGCTGTTCACCTGCCTGTTCGGCACCGGAGGAACAGATCTGCGCGCCCTGCTGCGCGGCGGCGCGGACGACGACGAACTGGGGCGCGTGCTGTGCGGCGTCTGGCGGGGCCGCACGGACCGCTACTCCGAACTGCGCAGCGCGGCCACCCAGGGCGCCGCAGCCGAAGACGGGACCGGTCGGGTGCCGCGCGGGGCGCCCCCGGCCACCGGCTGGCCCGGGCGAAGGGTCGAGATGCACTACATCGGCGGCTGATCGGACGGCCGCACCGTCGTCGCGCGTGGAACCGTGCCGCCGCCGGCGGGGCGGAGCGGGCCCCGGACAGCACACCGCCCGCACCCCGACCGGGATCCGGCGGGGCACGGGCGGTGCAGGCGGACTGTGCGCGGACCTACTCAGTGGCCGCGGGCAATCCATTCGTCGAGCTGCGGAGCTTCGGCGCCGATGCTGGTGGCATCGCCGTGGCCGGTGTTCACCGTGGTCTCGGCCGGCAGCGTCAGCAGCCTGCCCTTGATCGACTCGATGATCGTCTCGAAGCTGGAGTAGCTGCGGCCGGTGGCTCCGGGACCGCCGTTGAACAACGTGTCGCCGCTGAACAGCACGTTCTCCGATGCCAGGTGGAAGCAGACCGATCCGGGGGAGTGGCCGGGGGTGTGGATGGCCTGCAGCCGCGCCCCCGCGATCTCGAAGGTATCGCCGTCCTCGATCGCGTGGTCGGGTGCGCTGTCCGGGAAGACGGCGTCCCAGAGCATCCGGTCTGCGTCGTGCAGGTAGACCGGCGCCTTCACCAGGTCGCGGAATTCACCGACGGCGCGGATGTGGTCGTCGTGACCGTGCGTGAGCAGGATGGCCTTCACCGTCCGGGAGCCGACGGCATTGGCAATGGCCTGCGGATCGTGTGCCGGGTCGATGACGACGACCTCGTCGCCGTCGCCGACGATCCAGACGTTGTTGTCCACGTCCCAGGTGCCGCCGTCCAGCGAGAACGTGCCCGAGGTGACCAGGTTTTCGATTGCCACGCTCATGCTACTTCCACCACCGAACGCAGGACCTTGCCTTCGTGCATCTTCTGGAAGGCCTCTTCCACCTGGTCCAGCCCGATCCGCTCGCTCACGAAGGCATCCAGGTCCAGGTTGCCCTGCTTGTAGTGGCTGACCAGCATGGGGAAGTCGCGGGACGGCAGGCAGTCGCCGTACCAGGAAGACTTCAGCGAGCCGCCGCGGCCGAACACGTCCAGCAACGGCAGTTCAATCTTCATGTCCGGCGTGGGCACTCCCACCAGCACCACGCGCCCGGCCAGATCGCGGGCGTAGAAGGCCTGCCTGTAGGTTTCCGGCCGGCCGACCGCTTCAATCACGACGTCGGCGCCGTTGCCGCCGGTGAGCGCCTGGATGGCTTCCACCGGATCCTGTTCCTTGGAGTTGATGCCGTGCGTGGCACCCAGCGACTTGGCCAGCTCCACCTTGTTATCGTCGATGTCGACGGCGATGATCGTGGTGGCGCCGGCCAGCTTCGCGCCGGCGATGGCGGCGATGCCCACGCCGCCGCAACCGATCACGGCCACGGATTCGCCGCGCTTGACCTCACCGGTGTTGATCGCCGCGCCAATGCCTGCCATCACGCCGCAGCCGAGCAGCCCCACCGCCGCCGGGTCGACGTCGTCGTCCACCTTGGTGCACTGGCCGGCGGCCACCAGGGTCTTCTCGGCAAAGGCGCCGATGCCCAGGGCGGGGGAGAGTTCGGTGCCGTCCTCGAGGGTCATTTTCTGCGTGGCGTTGTGGGTGTTGAAGCAGTACTGGGCCTCACCGCGCCGGCAGGCCCGGCACTCGCCGCACACTGCGCGCCAGTTCAGGATGACGCGGTCGCCGGGGGCCAGGTTGGTCACGTCGGGGCCGACGGCGCTGACCACGCCGGTGGCTTCGTGGCCGAGCAGGAAGGGGAAGTCGTCGTTGATCCCGCCCTGCTTGTAGTGCAGATCGGTATGGCAGACGCCGCAGGTGAGGATGTCCACCAGCGCCTCGCCCGGGCCCGGATCGGGAACCAGGATGGTTTCGATGGAGACCGGAGCATTCTTTTCCAGGGCCACTACTGCCCGAACCTTGTGAACCATGCGGGAGTGATTCCTTCCTAGCGAAGTCTGGCGAGGCCGTCGTCGGCCGTCCTGCCCATCCTAGGAAGAAAACAGGGGCGCCACAATTTCCAAAACGATTGTTATGGAAACTGCGGCGCCCCTTGGACCCGCGGTTGGAAGGCGACCGGCGGAGGTGCTGGCTAGACGCCCAGGCGCTCTTTGACCAGCGCCAGCGGCGGGTTGGTGGCGCTGCTGCCATCCGGGAAGAGCAGGGTGGGTACCGTCTGGTTTCCGTCGTTGATCTTCTCGACCAGTTCGGCGGTGCCCGGGACCTCTTCGATGTTGATCTCCGTGTAGCCGATGCCCTGGGCATCGAGCTGGGTCTTCAGGCGGCGGCAGTATCCGCACCAGGTGGTCGAGAACATGGTGACGGTTCCGTCAGCGGGTGTGTAGTCCAAGATGGCTCCTTCTCGGTGAAAGCTTGCGTTCATGTCAACGTCCCGCCCGGCCCGGTCATTCCCGGCGCCGGCGGTGGCGGCGGCCGGGCGGGGGGGGATCCCGTACCGGGAAGGCACCGGCTTTCGGGCCGGCGCCGGGCTTCCGGCGCGGGGCTGGACCATAATGGAGGCATGTGCGGCAGATACGTCATGGCCCGGAGCACCGGCGACCTGGTGGCCTCGTTCGACGTCGACGAGTCCTACGTTGAAGAAATCCAGCCCTCCTACAACGTGGCACCGACGGACGACGTCCCCCTGATCATCGACCGCAAGGGAGCCGGCGGCGAGGGAATATCGAGAAAACTCATCATGGCCAGGTGGGGTCTCGTGCCCCCGTGGGCCAAGGACCCCCGGTCCGGCGCGCGCCTGATCAACGCACGCATGGAGACCGTGACGGAGAAACCCTCGTTCCGCAAGGCGGCGGCCAGGAAACGCGGGTTGCTCGTTGCCGACGGGTATTTTGAATGGCAGAAGACCGACGAGGGCAAAATTCCGACCTACCTGCACGGCGAACACGAAGAGACGCTGGCTTTCGCGGCTTTGTTCGAGAACTGGCCGGACCCTGCCCTGCCCGAAGACCACCCGGAGAAGTGGCTGCGGACCTGCACCATCATCACCACCCAGGCGGCCGATGCGCTCGGGCATATCCATGACCGGACACCGCTGATCGTTCCGCCCGGCCTCGTTGCTGACTGGCTGGATCCGGAAACCACATCCGAAGCCGACGTGCGGCAGCTGCTGGAGGCCATGCCCGAACCGCATCTTGTCCCGCGGCGGGTCAGTTCGAAGGTCAACAACGTGCGCAACAACGGGCCCGACCTCATCGACGAGGCGGCATGAGTGCCGGCCGGCGGTGCGGAAACGAGGTGCGCCCCATGGTTCGCATCCCCGCGGTGATTGTGCGCCGGCCCCGGCTGCTGGAAGCTGGTATGGAGTAGCCGGACCCGCCCCGCCCAAGCGGGGCCCGGGGGAGGATCCAATGCCTGGAAAGTACGTGGCCAGCTCGACGGCAACCATTGCGGCGCCGCCGGACCGTGTCTGGTCGGTGATCACGGACCCCGAAGCCATCAGGGGGTTCATGTTCGGCACGGATGTGCAGACTGATTGGAGCGTCGGCGGGCCCATCCGATGGCGGGGTGAGTGGGAGGGCAAGGCGTACGAGGACAAGGGCCAGGTGCTGGAGTTCGAACCCGGGCGCCGGCTGGTCGTCACGCACTTCAGTCCGCTGTCCGGCCGGGAGGACAAGCCTGAGAACTACCACCGTCTCGTCTGGACGCTGGAGGAAGTTCCGGGCGGGACAGAGTTCACGCTGTCGCAGGACAACAACGACACCGCCGAAGCGGCGGAACACTCCAAGCTGATGTGGGACAAGCTGGTCGGCGACGTGAAATACCTCGCCGAGCACGACGGCTAGGCCCGGCCCCCGGGCCGCCGTACTGCTGCGCGCTTGCCGCCCGTCGGCCGGCGGCCCGATTTTGTCAGTGCCCGAACCTACGCTTTACCTTGGATTCGAACACATATTCGAATAGAATAAGAGGGTCAAGTTCTTCGGCGGGCGTGTTGGCAGGGGCGCTCGCCGGGGATTATGACCCGTTGTCCAGATGAAAGGCGACTGGGACATGGGTGTTTTCAGTGAAGCAGTTGACGTTGTGTGTTCCCCTGCCGGACAGCCGCTCCGGCTGCGCTGGCAGGGCAGGAGCTACCGGATCGTCGCGGAACCGGTGCGTTGGTATGAACGCCGCAAATGGTGGGCTGAGGAACTACGCGCGGAACGGGGCAGGGGCGCAGGGCTGGTGGACCATGAGATCTGGCGGGTGCAGGCGCGGTTGAATGGCCGGTCACAAATCCGCACCCTGGACCTCTCCCATCAGGTGGATACCGGGCGCTGGCGCCTGATCCGCGTCCATGATGCCGTCCGGGAGCTGAGCGCCTGACGGCACCACGGTTCCCCGCCGGCTTATATCCAGCCCCGGTTCCCCGCGGCAGTCCGCCGGATACCCATCCTGTGCCCCAACCGTTGTTTGGAATGTCCATGAGCTTTACCCACCTGCATGTATCCACGGCGTTCAGTGCCCACTACGGTGTCTCCTGGCCGGAGGAACTGGCCGCAGCGGCCGCTTCCTTCGGAGCCGACGCCTTGGCCTGCACCGACCGGGACGGCCTCTACGGGACGGTCAAGCACCTGAAGGCATGCCTGGCCACGGGGATGGATCCGATAGTCGGCGTGGACCTGGCCGTCCAAGACGGCGGCGGCAGGGACACCGGCCGCGTTGTGGTGCTGGCCCACGGCGGGAACCAGGGCAGGGGCTACCATGCGCTCTGCCGCCTGATCTCTGAAGCCCATGCCGGCACGGCTGCCCGCGGGCGTGCCGGCAGCCGCCGGACGCCCGGCGTGACGGTGGATCAACTCGCCCGGCATGCCGGTATTCCGGACGGCGAACCTGCCCTGACGGTGCTGCTCGGCCCTTTTTCCGACGTCGGACAGGCGCTGCGCCGCCGCAGCTACGCCGAAGCCCGCCGGCGGGCCGGACGCTGGCGCAGCGGACTGCCGGCCGGGTCGCTGGCAGTGGAAATCGTCTCCCACCTCAGTGCCCCGGGGGAGAACCTCAGTACCGCCCACGCGGTGCGGATGCTTAACCTGGCCGGGGAGCTGAATCTTCCCGCAGTGCTGACCAACGCCGTGCGCTACTGCGAAGAGGACGGCGCCGCCACTGCCGATGTGCTGGACTCGGCGAGGGCGCTGACAGCCTTGTCCAAGCTGCCGGATCTGCAGCCGAGCGCCCAGGGCTGGTTGAAATCCCCCGACCGGATGCAGGCCCTGGCGCGGGAAATCGTGCAGGCAGCCGGCGGCGGAAGCAAGGACGTCATCCGCCTGCTGGCGACGACGGAAGCGGTGGCCGACCGGTGCCGCATGGATCCTTACGAGGACATGGGGTTCAAGCGCCCGGTGGTCCCCGAAGCCTCCGTCATCGGGATCGACGGGGATCCCGTGGCCGAACTGGTCCAGCGCTGCGAAACCGGCATCGCGGAACGGTTTGGCGGAATGTCCGGACGGGCGGAGAAGGAACTGCGGGACCGGCTGGCCCATGAGCTGGGCATCATCTCGCGGCTGGGCTTCGCCTCCTACTTCCTGACGGTGGCCGAAGTGTCGCGCATGATCACCGGGATGGGCGTGCGCGCCGCGGCCCGGGGCTCGGGTGCCTCGAGCCTGGTGAACTACCTGCTCTACATCAGCCACGTGAACCCCCTGGACCACGGGCTGATCTTCGAGCGCTTCCTCTCCCAGGACCGTTCCACCCTGCCGGACATCGACATCGATGTGGAAAGCGCAGAGCGGCACAACGTCTATCAAAAGATTTTCGACCGATTCGGCAGCCAGCGGGTCACCCTGATGAGCATGCAGAACGGTTACCGTGCCCGCGGGGCGGTCCGCGACGCCGGCTTGGCGCTGGGCCTGCCGGAGGAGGAGATTTCGGGCATCGCCAAACAGCTCTGGCGGTTCTCCGCGCGCCAGTTCCGTGAGGCGATGGCGGAGAAGCCGGAGCTGCGCGCGTTTTCCGCCCAGGTGGAGCAGAACCAGCAACTGGACCTGCTGGTGGATCTGACCGAACGCCTGGACCGGCTGCCCCGGCATATCTCCATGCACCCCTGCGGCGTGATCCTGGGCGACACCTCGCTCTTGGACCGCACCCCTACCCAGCCAAGCGGGCTGGGGCTGCCGATGAGCCAGTTCGACAAACACGACATGGACCCGATGGGCATGCTCAAGCTGGACGTGCTGGGCGTGCGGATGCAAAGTTCCATCGCCTACGCGCTCAAGGAAATAGCCCGCATCCATCCGGACAAGGACGCCGTCACGGCAGCCGGCCGGCACCCGGTGGGCGGGGACGGAACCGGGCCCGACTACATTGCCGCGGACGGGACCATCAACCTGGAACAGGTCCCGCTGGACGACGAGCCGACCTACGAGCTGATCCGCAGCACCCACACCCTGGGATGCTTCCAGATCGAATCGCCGGGCCAGCGCGAGCTGGTGGGCAAGATGGCCCCGCGGGACTTCAACGACCTGATTATCGACATTTCGCTGTTCCGCCCGGGCCCGATGCAATCGGATATGGTTCGGCCGTTCCTGGAACACCGCCATGGCTGGGCGCCGGAGCGCTTCCCGCACCCCGATTTGATTCCGGTCCTGAAGGAAACCCACGGCGTCACGATCTTCCACGAACAGGTCCTGCGGACCTTCGACGTCTTCACCGGCTGCGGCCTGGCCAAGGCGGACGAATTCCGCCGGCTGCTGGGCAACGAGGAAGCCGAACCCGCGGTGGAGGAATACTTCCGCAGTGCCTCGCTGGGCCGGGGATATCCGCCGGAGGTGGTCGACACGGTGTGGGGCACGCTGAAGTCCTTCGGCAGCTTCGGCTTCTGCAAAGCCCACGGGGCCGCCTTCGCGGTGCCCACCTACCAGACGGCCTGGCTGAAGGCCCACCATCCCGAGGCGTTCCTGGCCGGGTTGTGGCAGCACGATCCGGGAATGTACCCGCTGCGCCTGCTGGTGGCCGAAGCGCGGCGGCTGGGCATCCCGATCCTGCCGCTGGACATCAACCGCAGCACGGACCGCTACCAGGTGGAACGCGTTCCCTCCGGCTCCGGCGAAAAGCTGGGGATCCGGCTTAGCCTGACCGGCATCTACGGGCTCTCGGCGGCCGAGCTCAAACGCATCGTCGCCGGCCAGCCGTACGAATCGCTGGCAGACCTGCGGGCGCGGGCCAAGGTCGGCAAACCAGCGCTGAAACGCCTGGCCCAACTGGGGGCCTTCGACGAACTGAACCGCAGGACCGGACAGCGCGGCGGCCGGGCGGCCAGCCGGACGGATCTCGTCTACCATCTGGACCAGCCGGTCGCACGCCCGGTTCCGCAGCGCTACCAGCCCACCGAGGGTCAGCTGTCCCTGCCGCTGGGGGACCTGGAGTTGCGCCATCTCGTCCCGGTTTTCCCGGAACCGACCACTGTGGACAAGGTGCGCACCGAACTGGACCTGCTCTCGATCGACGCCAGCTCCCACCTGATGGAGAGCTACGCGCCGCTGCTGGCCCAACTCGGAGTCACCCAGGCCAAGGACCTGCTGCACCTGCGCAACGGGAGCGAAGTGATGGTGGCCGGTATCCGGGTTGCCACCCAGACCCCGCCCATGCGCGGCGGCCGGCGGGTGGTTTTCATCAGCGTGGACGACGGCACCGGCTGCGTGGACGCCACCTTCTTCCAGGAAGCCCAGGAACGCTCCGGCCCGCTGCTGTTCGGCACCGAGATGCTGCTCATCCGCGGCCTCACCCGGCGGACCGGCCCCCGGGGAATCGGGCTGCAGGCGCTGGAGGCATGGGACCTTTCGGACACCGCCAGCCTGCCGCTGCCGGGGCGCCCTGTTCCTTCCGGAGCCGCGGCAGGACGCGGGACGGCAGCGCCGGCGGCAGGGCGGGGGACGGCAGCGCCGGCGGCTGGCCGGGGCGCCGCCCGCGAGGAAAAGCTTGGAACTGCCGAACTTGCCCGCCGCATGGCCGCGGAAGGACTGGATCACCGCGTCCCGGCCGGGTCCCCGCTGGCCGGAAGCCACGGGAACCGGGCAGGGTGACGCCGCCGGCCGGAAGCCACGGGAACCGGGTAGGGTGACGCCGCCGGCCGGAAGCAACGGGTGATGCGCCCCCCGCCGGAAGCAGCGTGAACCCGCAGGTGATCCCGCCGGCCGGAGCGGCCGGAGCGGCCGGCCGGCCTCCGCGTGCGCCCAGGCCCTGCGGCGCCGGTGTTGGTCGGGCTTCGCGTCAGCGGATACGATCGTAGAGGCTTGCAGCGCCCAAGTATGTCGCTGCAGTAACGGCTTACATCCACCATAAGGAGACCTCTGTGTCAGCGCCCCAGAACATCACCCTCATCGTCGACGGCGAAGAGAACCAGGTGACCGAGGGCACGACGGGAGCCGACCTTTACGGCGCCCGGCGGGAGGTCGTCGTCGTCCGCGTCGACGGCGAACTGAAGGACCTGGACCAGCCGATCCCGGCCGGGGCCAAGGTCGAAGCCGTGACCATCGACTCTCCCGACGGACTCAACGTGCTGCGCCACTCCACCGCGCACGTGATGGCCCAGGCCGTCCAGCAGCTGCGGAAGGACTCCAAGCTCGGGATCGGCCCGTACATCACCGACGGTTTCTACTTCGACTTCGACGTCGATGAGCCCTTCACCCCGGAGGACCTGAAGCAGCTGGAGAAGATGATGCTCAAGATCGTCAACTCCAACCAGCGCTTCGTCCGCCGCGCCGTCTCCGAGACCGAAGCGCTCGCCGAGATGGCGGGGGAGCCGTACAAGGAGGAGCTGATCGGGCTCAAGGGCCACTCCGACGAGGCCGGCGAGGGCGCCAGCATCGAAGTGGGTGCCGGCGAGCTGACCATTTACGACAACGTGGACGCCAAGAGCGGCGAAGTGGTCTGGAAGGACCTCTGCCGCGGGCCGCACCTGCCCAACACCAAGCTGATCTCCAACGCCTATGCGCTGACCCGCTCGGCCGCCGCCTACTGGCGGGGCAACGAAAAGAACAAGCAGCTGCAGCGGATCTACGGCACCGCCTGGCCCACCAAGGAAGACCTGAAGGCCTACCAGGAGAGGCTGGCCGAGGCAGAGCGCCGCGACCACCGCCGGGTGGGTGCCGAACTGGACCTGTTCTCCTTCCCGGATGAACTCGGCTCCGGCCTGCCCGTCTTCCACCCGAAGGGCGGCATCGTCCGCAAGGCGATGGAGGATTACTCGCGGCAGCGGCACACCGAGGCGGGCTACGAATTCGTCTACACCCCGCACATCACCAAGAGCAACCTGTACGAGGTCTCCGGCCACCTGGACTGGTACCGGGACGGGATGTTCCCTCCCATGCATGTGGACGAGACCCGCGATCCCGAAACCAACGAGGTCGTCAAGCCCGGCCAGGACTACTACCTGAAGCCGATGAACTGCCCGATGCACAACCTGATTTTCCGCTCGCGCGGCAGGTCCTACCGCGAGCTGCCGCTGCGGTTGTTCGAGTTCGGCTCCGTCTACCGTTACGAAAAGTCCGGCGTTGTCCACGGCCTGACCCGCGTGCGGGGCATGACCCAGGACGACGCGCATATCTACTGCACCCGCGAGCAGATGAAGGACGAGCTGACCACCACGCTCAACTTCGTGCTGGACCTGCTCAAGGACTATGGGCTCGACGACTTCTTCCTGGAGCTCTCCACCAAGGACCCGGAGAAGTACGTGGGCTCCGACGACGTGTGGGACGAGGCCACCCGCACCCTGGCCGAGGTCGCCGAGGCGTCCGGCCTGGAACTGGTGCCGGACCCGGGCGGAGCGGCCTTCTACGGCCCCAAGATTTCGGTACAGGCCCGCGACGCGATCGGCCGGAGCTGGCAGATGTCCACCATCCAGCTGGACTTCAACCTGCCCGAGCGGTTCGAACTCGAATACCAGGCAGCCGACGGCAGCCGCCAGCGCCCGGTGATGATCCACCGCGCCCTGTTCGGCTCGGTGGAGCGCTTCATGGGCCTGCTGATCGAGCACTACGCCGGCGCCTTCCCGGCCTGGCTGGCGCCGGTCCAGGTGGTCGGCATCCCGGTGGCGGAGGCGTTCAACGACTACATGCTGGAGATCGTGGCCAAGCTGCGGGCCCAGGGCATCCGCGCCGAAGCCGACCTGGGCTCGGACCGCTTCCCGAAGAAGATCCGAACCGCCAGCAAGGACAAGGTTCCGTTCGTGCTGATCGCCGGCGGGGAGGACGCCGAAGCCGGAGCCGTCTCCTTCCGCTTCCGCGACGGCAGCCAGGACAACGGCATTCCGGTGGACGAGGCAGTGTCCCGAATCGTGCAGGCCGCGGCCAGGCGCGGCAACTGACGATGGCCGAGACGACCGAAGCCATGACCGACCGGACCGGCGATGAGGTGACGGACGGCTTTGAGCTGCCCGGCGTGCCGGATGCCTTCCAGCGGCTCTGGACGCCGCACCGCATGGCGTACGTCAAGGGCGGCCAGGGCCAGTTCAAGAACAAGGACGAGTGCCCGTTCTGCATGGCTCCGGCCCGCCCGGACGAGGAATCGCTGATCGTCCACCGCGGCGAGTTCGCCTACGTGGTGCTCAACCTGTTTCCGTACAACCCCGGGCACCTGCTGGTCTGCCCGTACCGCCACGTGCCCGACTACACGGACATCACCGCGGAGGAGACAGCCGAGTTCGCCGAGCTGACCCAGACGGCAATGCGGGTCCTGCGGAAGGTGGCAAACCCCAGCGGCTTCAACCTGGGGATGAACCAGGGTGCGGCCGGGGGCGCAGGGGTCGCGGCGCACCTGCACCAGCACGTGGTGCCCAGGTGGGGCGGCGACGGGAATTTCTTCCCGATCATCGCGCAGACCAAGGCGATCACCGAGACCCTGGATGAGGTCCGCAAGCAGGTAGCCCAAGCCTGGCCGGCACGGTAGCGCGGCGATGCTCAACAAGTACGCGCGCGGATTCTTCGGAAAACTGTTCACGCCGCTGGCCCGTGCCCTGATCCGGATGGGTGTCTCGCCCGACGCCGTCACCATCGTGGGCACCCTCGGGGTCTCCGTGGGGGCGCTCGTGTTCTACCCGCTCGGGGAGCTGTTCTGGGGAACGGTCTTCATCACGGCGTTCGTCTTCTCCGACATGGTGGACGGCCTGATGGCCCGCATGCTGGAGCGCAACAGCCGCTGGGGCAACTTCCTGGACTCCACCCTCGACCGGCTGGCCGACGGCGCGGTGTTCGCCGGCGTGGCCATCTGGTTCTTCACCGGCGGGGACAACCTGGCCATCGCCGTCTCCGCACTCGTCTGCCTGCTGCTGGGCTCGCTGGTCTCCTACGCGCGGGCCAAGGCGGAATCGCTTGGCTGTACCGCCGCCGTGGGCCTGGCCGAACGCTCCGAACGCCTTGTATCCGTCCTGGTCTTCACCGGCCTGACCGGACTGGGCCTGCCGGAAGTGGTCCTGCTGGTGGTCCTGGTGCTGCTGGCCGCCGCCAGCCTGCTGACCGTGGCCCAGCGGATCCTGGCCGTATACCGGCAGACACAGCAAACCGCCTGATCCGCCCGGGGCCGCGGGCCGCCCGGACCGCCGCGGTCCCCGACGGACGACGGCCCGCACCGGACGGCCAGGAAGGTTACGTCATCGGTGACCCTGCGCGCCGGGCCGGACGTATGATGAGATGTACGTTTCCTACCGACTCCTAGGGGCTTTTAGTGTCCAGCAGTGAAGAAACTTCAACTCACGCCCCCGTAACCGGCAGCAGCCGGGTCAAGCGGGGCATGGCCGAGATGTTGAAGGGCGGCGTCATCATGGACGTCGTGACCCCCGAACAAGCCCGCATCGCCGAAGACGCCGGTGCCGTGGCCGTGATGGCCCTCGAGCGCGTTCCGGCGGATATCCGCGCCCAGGGCGGCGTGTCCCGGATGAGCGATCCGGACATGGTCGACGGCATCATCGAAGCCGTCTCCATCCCGGTGATGGCCAAGGCCCGCATCGGCCACTTCGTCGAGGCGCAGGTGCTGCAGTCCCTCGGCGTGGATTACATCGACGAGTCCGAGGTGCTGACCCCGGCCGACTACACCAACCACATCGACAAGTGGAACTTCACCGTTCCCTTCGTCTGCGGCGCCACCAACCTGGGCGAGGCCCTGCGCCGCATCAACGAAGGCGCGGCCATGATCCGCTCCAAGGGCGAAGCCGGCACCGGCGACGTCTCCAACGCCACCACCCACATGCGCCAGATCCGCGCCGAGATCAAGCGCCTGTCGGCGATGCCCGAAGACGAGCTGTACGTGGCGGCGAAGGAACTGCAGGCCCCGTACGAACTGGTCAAGGAAATCGCCGCGACCGGGAAGCTGCCGGTGGTGCTGTTCACCGCCGGCGGCATCGCCACCCCGGCCGACGCCGCGATGATGATGCAGCTGGGAGCCGACGGAGTGTTCGTCGGCTCGGGCATCTTCAAGTCCGGCAACCCGGCCGAGCGCGCCGCCGCGATCGTCAAGGCCACCACCTTCCACGACGACCCGGACGTCATCGCCAAGGTCTCGCGCGGCCTGGGCGAGGCCATGGTCGGCATCAACGTGGACGACATCCCGCAGCCGCACCGCCTCGCCGAGCGCGGCTGGTAAACACCGACGACGGCGAACGCCCGGTCCCGCACGAAAGTGCGGCGCCGGGCGTTCGCCGATAACCGACGTCCCCGCCGTTACCGGAGGTCCCCGCGGCCTGCCGGGGCACTGCTCTCCCGGTCGAGCCCGCGCCGGGCCAGCAGCGGCGCCAGGTCCGCGTCCCGGCCGCGGAAGCTCCGGAAGGCCTGCAGTGGATCCATGCTGTTGCCCCGCGAGAGCAGTTCGCGGCGGAAGCGGTCCCCGTTGCTGCGCTGCAGCCCGCCGTTTTCCGCGAACCAGGCCACGGTATCGGCGTCCAGGATTTCGCTCCAGATGTAGGAGTAGTAGCCCGCCGCGTAGCCGCCGGCGAAAATGTGCTTGAAGTAGCCGGTGCGGTAGCGCGGCGGGACCAGGGGCAGGTCGATTCCGGCATCGGCCAGTGCCTGGCGTTCGAAGGCCAGCGGATCCTCGACCCGCTGCCCGGCGGCCAGGCTGTGCCAGGCCAGGTCGAGCACGCACGCGGCCAGGTACTCGGTGGTGGCGAAGCCTTCGCCCCACAGCTGCGCAGCCTTGATGCGGTCCACTGCCTCCCGCGGCAGCGGCTCGCCGGTCAGGTGGTGCCTGGCGTAGTTGCCGACAACCTCCGGTTCCAGCATCCACATCTCGTTGACCTGCGACGGGTATTCCACGAAGTCCCTGGGCACGTTGGTGCCCGAGAGGCTGGGGTATGTCACGCGGGAGAGCAGGCCGTGCAGCGCATGGCCGAATTCGTGGAAAAGCGTCACCACGTTGTCGTAGCTGAGCAGGGCCGGCTCGCCGGGAGCGGGCTGCGGGATGTTCAGGTTGTTCATGACCACGGCCCGCTGTCCCAGCAAGCGGGACTGCTCGACCAGCGAATCCATCCAGGCTCCGCCGTTCTTAGTGTCCCGGGTATGGAAGTCGCCGATGAACAGGCCCAGCCGGGCGCCGTCGTCGTCCATCACTTCCCAGATCCGCGCCTGCTCATGGTAGGCGGTGAGGTCCGGGCGTGCTTCGAACCGCAGTCCGTACAACCGGTTCGCGGCGAAGAAGACGCCGTCGGCGAGCACGCGTTCGAGCTCGAAGTACTGCCGCAGCCCGGCCAGGTCCACGCTGTAGTCGCGGCGGCGCACCGCCTCCGAATAGAAGGCCCAGTCCCACGGTTCGAGGGGGTAGCCGGCCGCCTCGGCGAGGAGCTCCGCCTCGGCGCGGGCGTTGGCGACGGCGGGCGGGACCAGGCGCGCCAGCATGTCCTGCACCGCCGCGAGCGAGGGCGCCGTCTGCCCGTCCAGCACATACTCGGCGTGATTGGCGTAGCCCAGCAGTGCGGCCCGCTCGGCCCGCAGCTCCGCCGTGCGGGCCGCCAGCTCCAGCGTCCTGTTGCCGGCTTCGCTGCGGCCCACCGATGCCTCGTGCAGGCGACGGCGGGTGCAGCGGTCGGTGAGCGTTTCCAGCGACGGCTGGGCGGTTGGCAGGGTCAGCGCCAGCAGCCATCCGTCCCCGTAACCGGCGTCCCGCGCCGCCAGCTCCGCGGCGGCCAGGTCGTCGTCGGCGAGCCCGGCCAGTTGCCCGCGGTCGGTGACATGCACGGCGGCGGCATTGCCTGCGGCGAGCAGCTCCCGCGAATACTCCGCGTCCAGTTCCGACAGTTCCACGTTCATCGCCCGCAGCCGCTCCTGGTCCGCCGGCGGAAGCTGGGCGCCGGCCCGGCGGAACTTCTTGCGCAGCTCGGTGAGCAGGCGCAGGTCTTCGCCCTCGAGGCCTTCTGCGGTTTCGTCGACCGCCGAGACCCGCCGGTAGAGAGACGCATGCAGGTAGATGTTGTCCCGGTGGGCGGCCCGCTGCGGGGCCATCTGCCGCTGCACCTCCATCACGTGGTCGGTGGCGTCCGCGGCGGCGAAGTTGTCCAGCACGGCGCTCACCCGGTACAGCATGCGGCCGGACCGCTCGAAGGCGACGGCGGTGTTCTCGAAGGTTGCCGGCGCCGGGTTGGCCGCGATCGCCTCGATGTCCGCCAGCTGCTCGCGGAAGCCGGCCTCGAACGCCGCCGGATAGTGTTCCGGGCGGATCGCGGCGAAATCGGGCAGCTCATAGGGGAGGAGACTGGGTTCCAGGAAGGGGTTGGCCATGCCACCACTGTGCCACGGGTGCCCGGCGTCTTCGCCGTATTGGCCGCGGGCACGCCGACGCGCCGCCGTGAGCCACGCCACGTCCGGACTTACACTTGCGGCATGAACAGGCAGCCGCCCGAGGGGACGGGGCTCCCGGTGTGGACCAGGCGGGCCGCGGTTGCGCTGGGGGCGGCAACCGCGGTCCTCGCGCTGGCCACCGGCTGCGGGGTAGTGGCCGACGGCGCGGGCCGGTCCGGGGTGCCCCCCGGCCAGTCCACGCCCTCCGGCCGGGGCACGCCGGGTCCGTCGCGGGACGCTGCCGGCCGGCCCGCCACGGCCACCGCCGCACCCGCGGAGGAACCGACCCACGGCGCCGCGGCCGGCTGCCCGACGCTGCGCTGCGCGTCGGTGCTGGTGACCGGGGACATGCTGGTGCACGCCGGACTGTGGGAACAGGCCGCGGCCGACGCGGCGGAGACCGGCAACGGGCCGATGGACTTCGAACCCCTGCTCGAGGGACAGCGCGCGTACCTCGAACGCAGCGATCTGGCGATCTGCCACCTGGAGACACCGGTCGCCCACGAGAACGGGCCGTACTCCGGCTATCCGTCCTTTAACGTGCCGCCGCACATCCTGGATGCCGCCAAGGCGGTGGGATACGACGCCTGCACCACGGCCAGCAACCACACCCTCGACCAGGGGACGGCCGGGCTGGAGCGCACGCTGGAGGCCCTGGACGACCGTGGGCTGGAGCACACCGGGTCCTACCGGAACCGGTCGGATGCGGGCGAGCCGCTGATCCTGGCGGCCGACGGCGCGGACATCGCCGTGATCACCGGCACGTACGGGCACAACGGGCTGCCGCCCGAACACCCCTGGCAGGTGGACATGCTGGACGCCGACGCGATGATCGGCAGGGCCAGGGAAGCCCGCGGGCGCGGCGCAGACATCGTGCTGGGCGCCATGCATGCCGGCGACGAGTATGCGTCTGTCCCCAGCGCGCAGCAGGAAGAGGTGGCCCACGCCCTGGCGGACAGCGGCGAGTTCACCCTCATCTACGGCCACCACACCCACTCGGTGCTGCCGATCGAAAAGTACCGCGGCACGTGGATCGCCTATGGCCTGGGCAACGGCGTCACCGAACTGTCGCCGTGGTACGAGGTGAACAACGAAGGCCTGCTGCTGCGCGCCCAGTTCAGTGAAGGCATCGACGGCGGGTGGCTGGTCAGCGACCTGGCGTGGGCGCCCAGCCTGATCACCGCCAGCCCGTTCCGCTGGTGCTCGGTGGCCGCGGACAGGCCGCAGGGCGTCTGTGCGTCGAAGCGTGCGGATGCAGCGTCGCGTAAGCGGACCAAGACCACGGTGGAATCGATGGGCGCTGCCGGGCACGGCGCCCACGAACTGCTGATTACCCGGGAACGGGACCACTAGCGTGGCCGGCATCCCGTCGGCGGAGGCCGGCCCGCGGGAAGGGCGCCCGGCATCGTACCCGGCGGACCATCGCCCAGCCGGGACGAGGACGCCCCTCACGGGGGCGGCGGGCGTGGCCATCGCGGCCCTGCTCCTGGCCGGCTGCAGCCCGGGAGGGCAGACGGGCGCCCCGCCCGGAACGGGGCCGGCGGTGCCCTCCGTCTCCGGCCTGCCGGGCAGCGGTGGCACGGGGGAGGCTCCTCCGTCGTCCTCCACACCGGCGCCCGCCCCGAAGCCGGCGGTGACAGCCGGAGCGGGCCCGGATTGTCCGGGAATCCGCTGCGCAACCGTTGCCCTCACCGGCGACCTGCTGCTGCATGAGCCGCTCTGGGAGCAGGCGGGCGCGGACGCCCGGCAGACCGGGAAGGGGGCCTTGGACTTCGAGCCGATGCTGGCCGCCCAGGAGCAGTACCTGGACACCGCGGACCTGGCCGTCTGCCAGCTGGAAACTCCGGTGGCCGCGGACGACGGACCGTACTCCGGCTACCCGGCGTTCAACGCGCCGCCGCAGATCCTCGACGCCGCCACCGCCGTGGGCTACGACGCCTGCACCACGGCCAGCAATCACGCGTTCGACCACGGCACCGCCGGCCTGGACCGGACCCTGGACGCGCTGGACGCGCGCGGCCTGGAACACACCGGCTCGTACCGCAGCGCGGCCGAGGCCGAGGACGTGCTGGTCCTGCACACCCCGGCCGCACGGATCGCGGTCATCACCGGCACGTTCTCCCTGAACGGGCTCGTGCCGGACCGGCCGTGGCAGGTGGACATGCTGGATCCCCAGACCATGATCGCCAAGGCCAGGAAGGCCCGGGCGCTGGGCGCGGACATCGTCCTGGGAGCGGTCCATGCCGGGGACGAATACACCGACTACGCCAGCCCGGCACAGCAGGAGGCCGCCCACGCGCTGGCCGACAGCGGCGAGTTCTCCTTGGTGTACGGGCACCACAGCCACTCCGTCCAGCCGATGGAGCGCCACAACGGCACCTGGATCGCCTACGGGCTGGGCAACACCATTGCCGCCCATGCAACGCCGGACATCCTCAACACCGAGGGCTTGATGGTCCGGGCCCAGTTCAGCCAGGCCGACGAGGGAGGTGCCTGGGACGTGGCGCGGCTGGACTGGCTGCCGGCCACGTTCGACGGACCCGGGCACCGCTGGTGCCCGGTGGCCGCCGATGCGCTGGAAGCAGCCGCGAAGTCCGGCGAATGGTGCGTGTCCGAACAGGCGGACGCGGCCAGCCGGCAACGGATCAAGGCGACCGTCGAGTCGATGGGTGCCCCGACGGACATCGCCCGCGAGTGGCTGCTCAGCGGAGAATGACGCCGCCTTCCGGCGGCTGAACCGCCGTGGCGCCGGCCGGCTGCGTCAGCGCGGGCGGGCGGCTGCGTCGGCGCGGGCTTCGGCCTCATGCGGGATGTCCAGCGCCACGTCGTTGAAGCTGCCGTAGCGCCGCTCGGCGGCGTGCCGGATCAGGTAGTCGGCGACGGCCGGGTTCTTGGGCAGCAGCGAACCGTGCAGGTAGGTGGCAACGACGTTGTGGTAGCGGGCCCCCTCGGTGCCGTCGGTGCCGTTGTTGCCCTGGCCTTTGGCCACCCGTCCGAACGGCCGGACGTCGCTGCCGAGGGTGGTCAGTCCGCTGTGGTTCTCGTACCCGATGATGGTGCCGAACTCGCTGCTTTCGAGCACGGTATTGCCGATCAGCCGGACGGGCCCGCCCACGGTTTCGGCATCCAGCAGCCCGATGCCGGTGATGACCTCGCCGGTGTGGGTGGTGAACCGGTGGCCGAACAGCTGGTACAGGCCGCAGACGGCCAGCATCGGCAGGCCGTCCTCGGCCAGCTCCCGCAGCCGGCCGCCCTGGGCCAGCAGGTCGGCCTGGATCTTGTTCTGGCCGGAGTCCTGGCCGCCGCCGCCCACGATCAGGTCCACCTGCTCCGGGAACGCGTCGCCGGGGTTGTACTCGTGCAGCCGGACGTCGTAGCCGCGCAGCTGAAGGCGCCTGCGCAGCACCAGGACGTTGCCCCAGTCGCCGTAGATGTTCATGTCCCGCGGGTACAACTGGAGCAGGTCGATAACAGGGGCGTCCATCAGGAGACCACTTCCACTTCGGTCAGTTTGCCGAGCTCGCGGCGCAGCGCCAGCATGGCGGTGTAGGTGCAGTAGATGCGCTTCGGCGTATCCGGATCGCCCGCAATGAACCGTTGCAGCGAGGCGTTCAGGTCCGTGTCCACCCGGCCCACCGGAACGTCCTCATAGAAGAGGCGCAGGCCCATGTCGCGCGCCCGGACCCCGGAGACCTCGGCCACGCCGGTGTCCCGCAGCGAATCGAAGTCGACGTCCCACAGCCAGGACATGTCCCGCCCGTCGGCGTAGTTGTCGTTGATGGCGATCATGGTCCGGTAGCCGGCGGCGGGGAAGGACTTCAAGGCCAGCCGGAAGCCGGCCGGGTTCTTCACCAGCACCAGGTCCAGCGGCTGGCCGTTGACGGTCAGCGATTCGCCGCGGCCAAAGGCCGGGGTGACGTTCTCCAGCGAGGCCAGCAGCGCCGGCTCGTCCACGGCGGGACCCAACACGGTCCGCGCCAGCACCATCGCCGCGGCGGCATTGAACACGTTGTAGACGCCGGTCAGCTTCAGCTCGACCTCGATCGCGCGTCCGTCCAGCTGGAAGGTTGCGGCGGCCCCTTCACAGGCCGACAGCACGACGTCGGCGCTCGGCCGGTCGCCTTCGGCGGCGGTGGCGGCGGAGGGGCCGGCAGACGCGGTCCGCATCTCGTCGTCGTGCGGGAACATGTGGCGCAGCTGGGGTGCCAGGCCGAAGTATTCGATCCGCGGCGCCGCCACGGCGCCGGCCAGTGCCGCAATGCGCGGGTCCTCACGGTTGAGTACCACCGCCTCAGTCGTCGCGGCGGCAATCTGCCGGAGGAATCCCGCAGTCGTTTCGATTTCGCCGAAGCGGTCCAACTGGTCGCGCATGACGTTGAGCAGCAGGCTGTAGCGCGGGGCCACCAGTTTGACGAAGTGAACCGCGTGGGCCTCGTCCAGCTCCAACACGGCGATATCCGCGTCCAGCCGGCCCCGGGCGTCCGAGTCGCCCAGCACGGACGCAACCACGCCGCGGGTGAAGTTGCTGCCCGTGCGGTTCGTGAACACCTTCAGGCCCTGGCCCTGGAGCAGCTCCACCACCATCTTGGTGGTAGTGGTCTTGCCGTTCGTTCCGCTGATCACCACGACGCCGCGCGGCAGCGTGCCGAGCGTGCGCGGCAGGAACTGCGGATCGATTTTTTCGGCCACCAGGCCGGGCAGTGCGGAACCGCCGCCGCGGAGCCTGGCTACCGCCTTTACGGCCTTTCCGGCAACGGTCGCAAGGAGGTGTCGCATGAGTAGAGACTATACAAGCCGCCGGGGTCGGGGCACCGCCGGCTCCCGGTTAATGGTGTCGGGTCCCACAGCGCCGGCGCGCACCGTTTAACGCTGCCGGACCGGTTGGCACTACTGTTTTTCCGTACGGCCGCCACGTCGGGCGGCCCGCTGCCGAACTTTCGAGGAACCGTCACCGTGGTCATGATTGGTGTGCTTGCCCTGCAGGGCGATGTCCGCGAACATCTATCCGTCCTGGAACACAGCGGTGCCCAGGCGGTGCCGGTGCGCCGGCCGCGGGAATTGGACGCCGTGGACGGCCTGGTCATCCCGGGCGGTGAATCCACCACGATTGACAAGCTCACCCGCATTTTCGAGCTGGCCGACCCGCTCAAGAGGCGGATCGAGGCGGGAATGCCGGTCTACGGTTCCTGCGCGGGCATGATCATGCTCGCCCGGGAGATTGCCGATCCGGCCACGGACCTGAAGGGCGAGCCCCAGCAGACGCTGGGCGGCCTGGACATTACGGTGCGGCGAAATGCCTTCGGCCGGCAGCGTGAATCGTTCGAGTCCAACCTGGACTTCCACGGCCTGGAGTTCAGTGCGGCGTCTCCCGGCCAGGACGCGGCGCCGGTACACGCCGTGTTCATCCGGGCGCCGTGGGTGGAACGCGTGGGCAAGGACGTGGAGGTCCTGGCCACCGTCGAGCCGGAGGAGGCCTCCCACACCGATACTTTGCACGGGACAGCTAGAATAGTGGCAGTGCGTTCGCGGCATTTGCTGGCGACATCCTTCCACCCGGAGATTACGGGGGAGCGCCGCATCCACGAACTTTTCATCCGCATCGTCAGAGGAGAGGCGTAAGCATGGCCGGACACTCCAAGTGGGCAACCACCAAGCACAAGAAGGCCGTGATCGACGCCAGGCGTGCCAAGTCGTTCGCGAAGCTGATCAAGAACATCGAAGTGGCGGCCCGCAACGGGGGAGCGGACATGTCCGGCAACCCCGCGCTGGAACTGGCCGTCCAAAAAGCCAAGAAGACCTCGGTCCCCAACGACAACATCGACCGCGCGGTCAAGCGCGGCGCCGGCCTGACCGGCGAAACGGTGGACTACAGCGAAATCATCTACGAGGCCCGCGGGCCGCAGGGCTCAGCCGTGCTGATCGAGTGCCTCACCGACAACAAGAACCGGGCCGCCTCCGAGGTTCGCCTGGCCATCACCCGCAACGGCGGCACCGTTGCCGACCCCGGGTCGGTGTCCTACATGTTCTCCCGCAAGGGCGTGGTGTCCCTGCCCGCGAACGGGCTCACGGAAGACGACCTCCTGATGGCGGTGCTGGAAGCCGGCGCGGAGGAAGTCAAAGTGCAGGGCGACAACTTCGAGGTCCACACCGATCCCACGGACCTTCGCGGCGTCGTGGCCGCACTGGAAGAGGCCGGCATCGAGTACGAAACCGATGAAATCGAGTTCGTCTCCTCGATGGCCGTCGATCTCGACGCGGACGCGGCCCGGAAGTTTATGAAATTGGTGGATGCGCTCGAGGACCTGGACGACGTCCAGAACGTCTACTCCAACGCCGACATCAGTGCGGATGTCCTCGCCGAAATCGAGAACGACTGACACCGGTCCGGCCGGCGGCACCAGCCATGCGCGTGCTGGGAGTGGACCCGGGCCTAACCCGCTGCGGCCTGGGTGTGGTCGACATTGAACCGAACCGCCGCTCCTCGCTGGTCGACGTCGGGGTGGTCGGGACCACCCCGGACATGCCGCTGGAGCTGCGCCTGCTTAAGATCGCCGACGCCATCGACGAATGGCTCGACGCGCACACGCCGGACGTGCTCGCCGTCGAACGCGTTTTCAGCCAGACCAATGTCAGCACGGTGATGGGCACCGCCCAGGCGTCCGGCGTGGTCATAGCGGCGGCAGCACGGCGGGGGATCGCCGTCGCGCTGCACACCCCTACCGAAGTGAAAGCGGCGGTCACCGGCAACGGGCAGGCGGACAAAGCCGCCGTGACCAAGATGGTGACACGGATCCTTCGGCTGGACACCCCGCCGCGACCGGCCGACGCCGCTGACGCCTTGGCGTTGGCAATCACCCATGCCTGGCGCGGCGGGGCAGCGAAACCGGCTGCCGGCGGCGGGATGACGGCGGCCCAGAGGCTCTGGGCGGAGGCCGAAGCAAAGGCCAAGCGGAACCGCCGCTGACCTGTCGCCTGCGGCTGAAGGCACACGGTGCCGCGGTGTGGCGGTCGCCGGTAATGTCTGCGCTGCCCCGTAAGCTATTCGTAGATATGTTCGGACAATCCGCCCGCCGTGCTGCTAGCGGGCGGACTCCGGGCCGCAGGCCGGAATTGGGAGTTGAGTTCATGATTAGCTCGTTGCGCGGCGTCGTCGCCCACGTGGGATTGCAATCGGCCGTGATCGACGTC
Organism: Arthrobacter sp. Y3221114; assembly: GCF_059092625.1. Lineage (NCBI taxonomy): Bacteria > Bacillati > Actinomycetota > Actinomycetes > Micrococcales > Micrococcaceae > Arthrobacter > Arthrobacter sp. Y3221114. The sequence goes on along the minus strand of NZ_JBNHHW010000001.1, from coordinate 517,101 downwards.
AACGGATTCGGCATGCTCGTCCAGGCGACGCCGCAGACCCTGGGCACGCTGTTCGTGGGGCGGGAGGCCGAACTGGCCACCACCATGATTGTCCGCGAAGACGCCATGACGCTGTTCGGCTTCGAGGACGCGGCGCAACGGGAAGTTTTCGAAACCCTCATCTCGGTCAGCGGGGTCGGTCCGAGGCTGGGCCTGGCGGCGCTGTCGGTGCACTCGCCCGAAGCCCTGAGGGTTGCCGCCGCGGAGGGGGACAGCAAGGCGTTCACCAAGGTTCCGGGCATCGGGCCGAAGCTCGCCGGCCGGATCGTGCTGGAGCTGGCCGGGAAGCTGATCCCCACCGGCGAGCAGGCCCCCCGGCAGACGGGCGGCTGGAAGGGACAGGTGCAGGAGGCACTGGCGGGCCTGGGCTGGTCGGAGAAGGACGCCGCCGCGGCGGTGGACATCACCGCGGAGGAAAATCCGGAGGCGGCGGCAGCGGGCAATGTGGGCGATTTGCTGCGCCTGACCCTGCGCAGGCTGGGCCAGGACGGTGCCCGGACGGGCTCGGCGCGGCGGACCGCGGGAGTGAACTAGCGTGGCAGAGGATTCCGAGAACAACCGGCTGGTCTCCAACACGTCGGAAACCGAAGAACGCGCGATCGAGTCGGCGCTGCGGCCCAAGAACCTGGACGATTTCGTGGGCCAGGCCAGGGTCCGCCAGCAGCTGTCGCTGGTGCTGGAAGCTTCCCGGATCCGCGAACGCACGGCCGACCACGTCCTGCTGTCCGGCCCGCCCGGGCTGGGCAAGACCACGCTGGCCATGATCATTGCCGCGGAAATGAACGCGCCGCTGCGCATCAGCTCGGGACCGGCGATTCAGCACGCGGGCGACCTGGCGGCGATCCTGTCGTCGCTGACCGAAGGGGAGATCTTCTTCCTGGATGAGATCCACCGGATGTCGCGGCCGGCGGAGGAAATGCTCTACATGGCGATGGAGGACTTCCGGGTGGACATCGTGGTGGGCAAGGGCGCCGGCGCCACCGCCATCCCGCTCGACCTGCCGCCGTTCACCCTCGTCGGGGCCACAACCCGGGCCGGGCTGCTGCCGGGTCCGCTGCGCGACCGCTTCGGCTTCACCGGGCACTTGGAGTTCTACGCCGTCGCGGAGCTTGAACTGGTGCTTCGCCGCTCGGCCATGCTGCTGGACCTCAAGGTGAGTTCGGCGGGCTTCGCCGAGATTGCCGGACGCTCCCGCGGCACTCCCCGCATCGCCAACCGGTTGCTGCGCCGCGTGCGGGACTGGGCCCTCGTGCACAAGATCGAGGAGATCGATGCGCGTGCGGCAGCGGCTGCGCTGGATATGTACGAAGTCGACGAACGGGGACTGGACCGGCTGGACCGGGCGGTGCTGACCGCACTGATTACCAAGTTCGGCGGAGGACCCGTGGGCCTGTCCACCCTGGCCATAGCCGTCGGCGAGGAAACCGAGACGGTGGAGACGGTGGCCGAGCCCTATTTGGTCCGCGAAGGGCTGCTGGGCCGGACGCCGCGCGGACGAATCGCCACCGCCGCCGCCTGGCAACACCTGGGGCTGGCGGTGCCGGATCATCTGGCCGCGGGACAGACCGAAGACCTGCTCTCGGAACTGCTGGAGCCGGACACGGATTTCGCCGAAAACTGAAGCTTGACCGTGTAAGGGCCGTCACCGCGTAGAATGGTAGGAACGTGCGGAGTGCGCCGTTCCTCGCGGGACGCGGCAGGCTGCGTACACGGCCCGGATTTTCCTACCGGTCCGCTCCAGACTTCTAGGACGGAACTTTCCTGTGTTCGTAAACCTCTTCACCGGCACCACTCCCCAGCAGCAGACGGGCGGCATCGACGTGATGACGATCGCCCTGTTCGCCGTTTTCGCGCTGCTGATCTTCTTCATGTTCCGCAAGCAGAAGAAGGTCCAGGCCCAGATGCGCGAAAAGGCGGAGCGCATCAAGGAGCAGATGGTGCCGGGCACCGAGGTGATGACGCAGTTCGGCCTCTTCGGCACCGTCGTTTCCCTCGACCCCGACAACAACAAGGTGGTCCTTGAACTGTCGCCGGGCAACACCGCCACCGTGCACACCCAGGCGGTGAACGAACTGGTGACGCCGGAGACCCCCGAGGTCCCCGACGACGCCTCGTCCCTCACCGCGGAAACCGCCACCCGCCCGGAGGAATCCGCCGAGGACATCCTCAAGCGGCTGAACGAAGAACAGAACAAAGACACCAAGTAGGCCAGCGACGGCTTAGCCGTATAGGCGTGCAGTGGCGGGGCATGCCCCGCCACTTCGCCATGTACCGGCCGGTTCCGCCGGCCGACTGAGCCGATGAGAGAAAGATCTTCCATGGCACGATCCGGTTCCACCAGCATTGCGCGGCGGACACTTATCTGGCTCGGTGTGCTCCTTGCCGCCGGCACCGTCATCCTGGGCAGCGGTGTGTTCACTGGCCAGGCGAGCTGGGCGCCCAAGCTGGCGCTCGACCTCGAGGGCGGCACCCAGATGATCCTGGCCCCGCAGGTCCAGGGCGGCGGGGGCGAGATCACCGCCGAGCAACTCAACCAGGCCGTGGAGATCATCCGCCAGCGCGTCGATGGTTCCGGCGTGGCGGAAGCGGAGATCACCACGCAGTCGGGCCGCAACGTGGTGGTCAGCCTGCCCGGTGTTCCGGACCAGCGGACCCGCGAACTGATCCAGGCTTCGGCCGCCATGGAATTCCGCCCGGTACTCACCGTTGCGCCCGGTTCCGCCGTCCCGGAAGAAGAGCGGACGCCCGAAGCGGACCTTCCGGAACCGGCTGCCGCCCCGGAGAACGCCAGCGACATGAACTGGATCACCCCGGAGCTCTACCAGGAGTTCGAGGCGCTCGAATGCCTGGATCCGGCTGCAGCGGACGAGGAGACCGAGCCTGCCGACCCGGCCAAGCCGATGGTCGCCTGCGAACCGGACACCGGCATGAAGTACATCCTGGGCCCGGTGGAGGTGCCCGGCACGGACATCGCCGACTCCAGCTTTGGCCAGGTGCGCGGCACCCAGGGACAGACGCTGAACCAGTGGGCAGTGAACATCGAGTTCAACGCCGAGGGGACCGAAACCTTCAAGGCCGTGACCGAACGGCTGTTCGGGCTCTCCGGCGCCCAGAACCAGTTCGCCATCGTGTTGGACGGCGAGGTGATTTCCGCCCCGACAACCAACGCCGTCATCCCGGACGGCAAGCCGCAGATCACCGGCAACTTCACGGAAGAATCTGCCCGTGTCCTCTCCGAACAGCTGAAGTACGGCGCGCTGCCGATCAGCTTCGAGATCCAGAGCGAACAGCAGATCTCCGCCACCTTGGGCGCCGACCAGTTGCGGATGGGCCTGTTCGCCGGGCTCATCGGCCTGGCGCTGGTCGCCGCCTACTCGATCTTCCAGTACCGCATGCTCGGCCTCGTGACCATCGCGTCGCTGGTGGTGGCCGGCATCATCACCTATCTGGCGATCGCCATCCTGGGCTGGACCGAAAACTACCGGCTGTCCTTGGCCGGCGTCGCCGGCCTGATTGTGGCGATCGGCCAGACCGCCGACTCGTTCATCGTCTACTTCGAACGTATCCGCGACGAACTGCGCGAGGGCCGGGGCCTGGTCTCGGCCGTGGATAACGGCTGGAAGCGTGCACGGCAAACCGTGCTGGCCTCCAAGGCAGTTAACTTGCTGGCCGCCGTCGTGCTCTACTTCGTGGCGGTGGGCAACGTGCGCGGTTTCGCCTTCACGCTGGGCCTGACCGCGGTGGCCGACCTCCTGGTGGTCTTCATGTTCACGCACCCGACCATGCAGCTGCTGGCACGCACCAAGTTCTTCGGCGAGGGACACCGGTTCTCCGGCCTGGATCCGCGCTTGCTGGACGCCGTGCCGCTGTACCGCGGGGCAGGGCGGATCCGCCAGCCCGGCGAACGCAAGGCGCCGGTGCGGGCCAAGAACGCCGCGGCGGCCGCCGAAGCCGACCGCCGCCAGACCATCGCCGAACGCCGGGCGGCCGAGAAGCAGCGCGCCACCAGCGGCGCGGGCCGCGGGTCCGACAAGGAGAGCAACTAAATGGCCAACTTTGCTAAGTGGGGCAACGATCTCTACACCGGCAAGCGCTCCTACGACTTTGTCTCCAAGTACAGGCTCTGGTTCGGCATTGCCGCCGCCGCGATCCTCCTGTCCATCGTGGTGCCGTTCGTCAAGGGCGGGTTCAACCTGGGCATCGATTTCCGCGGCGGTTCCGAGTTCACCGTTTCCAACGTGGAAAACACGGACGTCGGTCCCGGCGAGGCTGCCGTGGCCCAAGTCGCCGCGGATGCAGATCCCCGCGTGACCAACATCGCCCCGGGGACCATGCGGATCCAGACCGAGCGGCTGGACGACGACCAGACCCTGGAACTGCGCGACGCCCTGGTCGAAGCCTACGACGTCAACGCCGACCAGGTGACGTCCTCCTTCGTCGGTCCTACCTGGGGCGCCGACGTGACCCGGCAGGCGATCTGGGGCCTCGTGGTGTTCGTTGTGCTGGCGGCGATCATGATGGCGCTGTACTTCCGGACCTGGAAGATGTCCGTCGCCGCGCTCAGCGGCCTGGTGGTGGTGCTCATCGTGACCGCCGGCATCTACTCGCTGAGCGACTTCGAGGTGACGCCCTCGGCGATCATCGGCTTCCTGACCATCTTGGGGTACTCGCTGTACGACACGGTGGTGGTCTTCGACAAGATCCGCGAGAACACGGAGGACCTGGACAAGTCCACCCGGAGGACCTTCGCGGAAGAGGTCAATCTCGCCGTGAACCAGACCCTCGTCCGGTCCATCAACACCTCCGTGGTCGCCGTCCTGCCGGTCGCCGCCATCTTGTTCATCGGCGCGTTCCTGCTCGGCGCCGGCACGTTGAAGGACGTGTCGCTGGCGCTGTTCATCGGCATCATCATCGGCACCGCCACCACAATCTTCATTGCGGCGCCAATGTACGCGCGGCTCCGGGCCAAGGAACCGGCGCTGCTCAAGCAGGCCAAGAAGGTGGAAGAACGGCGCCGCACCGAGGCTGCCCCCGCGGTATGACGCTGCAGCGGGACGCCGGGGCCGCCGGACGGGCATAGAATGGTTTTTCCGGAACAGTGCTGGGCCGTGCGCCGCCCGCCGGCGGACCAAAGGCTGTAGCGTCGTTCCAGGACCAATCGGGAAGGGCGGGAAAGTTGGCCGAACACCTCAGGTCGACGGACCAGGCCAGTGATGCCGGCGTGAAGCCGGATCCTGGTCCTTCCGTCGTGCCCGCGGCCGCCGAAGTCCCCGGCACCGCACCCGTCCGCCATGCCTTCCCGGGCCGCCGGGAACGGACGATGTCCCGGCTTGCCCGGCTGGCCGGACGGGGCGGCACCAGCTATTCGCCCATCCTGGAGCCGCTGCTGCGCACCGTCCGGGCCAACAACCCGCGCGAGGACTTCGACCTGATCCACCGCGCCTTCGTGGTGGCCGAGCGCAGCCACCGCGGGCAGAAACGCAAGAGCGGCGACCCGTACATCACGCACCCGGTGGCCGTAGCCACGATCCTCGCGGAACTGGGCATGACCGGCACCACGCTGGCTGCCGCCCTGCTGCACGACACCGTCGAAGACACCGAGTACACGCTCGCCGACCTGAAGGCGGAGTTCGGTCCCGAAATCGCGATGCTGGTCGACGGCGTCACCAAGCTGGACAAGGTGCAGTTCGGCGACGCGGCCCAGTCTGAGACCGTGCGCAAGATGGTCGTGGCGATGGCCAAGGACATCCGCGTCCTGGTGATCAAGCTGGCCGACCGGTTGCACAACGCCCGGACCTGGCGCTTTGTCTCCCCGGAGTCGTCGGCGAAGAAGGCCCGCGAGACCCTGGAGATCTTCGCCCCGCTGGCGCACCGGCTGGGCATGAACACCATCAAATGGGAGTTGGAAGATCTCTCCTTCGCAGCCCTGCATCCGAAGGTCTATGAGGAGATCGTGCGGATGGTGGGGGAGCGCACCCCCGAACGCGAGAAGTACCTGACAACGCTGCGCACCAAGATCGGCGACGATCTGCGCGCTGTGAAGATCAAGGCCACGATCACCGGCAGGCCGAAGCACTACTACTCGATCTACCAGAAGATGATCGTGCGGGGTAAGGACTTCGACGACATCCACGACCTGATGGGCATCCGGGTCCTGGTGGACACGGTCCGCGACTGCTACGCGGCGCTCGGGGCCCTGCATGCGCGCTGGAACCCGCTGCCCGGCCGGTTCAAAGACTACATCGCCATGCCCAAGTTCAACATGTACCAGTCGCTGCACACCACGGTGATCGGTCCGGGCGGCAAGCCGGTGGAAATCCAGATCCGCACCCATGAAATGCACCGCCGCGCCGAATACGGCGTCGCGGCCCACTGGAAGTACAAGGACATCGCCCGCGGCGGGACGGCCGACGGCGGTGACATGGGCTGGCTCCGCAGTTTGGTTGACTGGCAGCAGGAGACCAGCGACCCCGCCGAGTTCCTGGACTCCCTCCGGTTCGAAATCAACGCCAAGGAAGTCTTCGTCTTCACCCCCAAGGGCGAAGTCATGGCGCTGCCGGCCGGATCAACCCCGGTGGACTTCGCCTATGCCGTGCACACCGAGGTTGGCCACCGCACCATCGGTGCCCGGGTCAACGGCAAGCTGGTCCCGCTGAACAGCGAACTCAGCCACGGCGACTGGGTGGAGATCTTCACCTCCAAAGCCGAGGGCGCCGGCCCCAGCCAGGATTGGCAGGGCTTCGTCAAGAGCCCGCGGGCGCGGAACAAGATCCGCCAGTGGTTCACCAAGGAGCGCCGCGAAGAGGCGATCGAAAAGGGCAAGGACCAGCTCACCCGCGCCATGCGGAAGCAGAATCTGCCGCTGCAGAAGATGATGACGCACGACGCGTTGATGTCCGTGGCGCAGGAACTTCACCACGCCGACGTGTCAGCGCTGTACGCCGCCGTGGGCGACGGCCACACGTCCGCCCAGAACGTGATCGAGCACTTGGTCGGCCTGCTCGGCGGACGGGAAGCGGTCGAGGAGGCCGAGACGTCCCTCCCGACGACGGTCAAGCGGCCGAAGCATCCGGACTCCGGCGTCACCGTCGTCGGCGTCGGCGACGTGTGGGTCAAGCTGGCCCGGTGCTGCACCCCGGTTCCGCCGGATCCCATCGTCGGGTTCGTCACCCGGGGCTCGGGCGTGTCGGTGCACCGCTCCGACTGCCGCAACGTGGCCGAGCTGCGCGAAAGCCCCGACCGGATCGTCGACGTCGCCTGGGCGCCGACCCAGTCCAGCGTGTTCCTGGTGGAGATCCAGGTCGAGGCGCTGGACCGCAAGAGCCTGCTCTCCGATGTCACGCGCGTGCTCGCCGAGAACCATGTCAACATCCTCTCCGCCACGGTGCACACCTCGAGCGACCGGCTGGCGATCTCGCGGTTCTCCTTCGAGATGGGCGACCCGAAGTACCTCAGCCATGTGCTCAGCGCGGTCCGGCGCATCGACGGCGTGTACGACGTGTACCGCACCTCGGGATCCCAGCGGCGCTGATCCTCCCGACGGCGGGGACGCCCCGCCGCGTCCCCCGGCAGAACGTTCCCGCTGTCAGGCTGCGCCCATCGCCGAGTCCAGGCGCTGCAGCGCCCGGGACTTGCCCGGCAGTCTCGGCCGGGCCTCGATTGCCTGGCGGATGGCGTCCAGCGGACAGCCGAGCCCGCTGGTTCCGGCCAGCGCCCTCAACACGGGGACAGCGTCCGGGTCCGGTGCGTGCAGGGCCACGTCCAGCGCGGTCCGCAGCGGTGTGCTGACCGGGACCCCGCCGATTGTCACGGTATCCAGGGGGCCCAGCGTTACTTCGTGGATCAGGGCAAGGCGGTACCGGCCCTGCGACGTGGTCCGGTGCCGGTGGTCCAGCAGCACCGAAAGTTTCTGCGGGGCCGGTGCGCAGCCGTAAACCCATGCCGCCGTCAGCCTCCCCAGCACCACTTTCCGGCGGACATGCTCGGGCAGGCTGTAGTACGCGGCGGCCGCGCGGTGCCGGGGTGTGATCTGGTCCCACGGCAAGGCGAACCCCGGACCATAGACGTTGACCAGAAGGCCGTCCAGGCGCATGCACTCGAGTTCGCTGCGGCTGAAGGGATGCCCCGGTCGGAGTACCGCCGGCGGGGCCTGGGCGTTACGTGCAGCCGCCGGAGCGGCGGGAGATTGACGGGTCATGCCAGACAGCATGCCAAAACGGTCCGGGACAGCCGAAGGGCCCCGGAACGCTTTGTGGAAAGCGTTCCGGGGCCCTTCGGCTGTGTAGGGCTTACCCGCTAGGAGAAGTCCTCCGCAGAGCGCTGCAGCGTATCGAGCCACTGGCGGCGGGCATCCAAGGCCTCGCGGGCCTTGGCGATCCGCCGCTGGTCGCCGGCCTTTTCGGCCTGGGCCAGGTCATCCTCGAGCCCGACGATTGCCGACTCAAGCTGGGACAGCGCGCTGTTGGTACGGGCCTTGGTCTCCGGGTTCGTCCGGCGCCAGTGGTCGTCGTCGGCAGCCTTCACCGCGTCCTCAACCTTGCGCAGGCCCGCCTCGATCCGCTGCATGTCACCGCGCGGGACCTTGCCGGCTTCTTCCCAACGGTCGCGGATGGACTGCAGGGCCTTCTTGGCTGCGGACAGGTCGGTCACCGGCAGCAGCGCCTGGGCCTCGGCGACCAGCGCCTCCTTGACCACCAGGTTGGCGGCGAACTCTTGGTCGATCGCCTCGTTGGCGGCCTGGCGCGCGGCGAAGAACTTGTCCTGCGCCGCCCGGAACCTCGCCCACAGCGCGTCGTCATCCTTGCGGCTGGCGCGCTTGGAAGCCTTCCAGTCGTCCATCAGCTTCCGGTACTCGGCTGCGGTGTGGCCCCAGTCGGTGGACGTCGAAAGCTCTTCGGCCCGGGCGATCAGGGCTTCCTTGGCGGCCTTTGCCGCCGCGTTGTCACTGTCCAGCTGGCTGAAGAACGCGCGGCGGTGCCGGTCGAAGACCGTCCGTGCGGAGCGGAAGCGTTTCCACAGTGCGTCCTCGGTGCTGCGCCCCAGCCGGATGCCGTTCTTCTGGGCAGACTTCCACGCGTCGAAGAGTTCGTTCATCCGGGCGCTGCTGGTCTTCCACTGCACCGACGACGGGTCCTTGCCGGCGATTTCCTCGGCTTCGGCGACGATGGCTTCGCGGGCCGCCAGTTCGGCGGCACGCAGGGCTTCCTGGCTTGCCTTCTCGGCCTTCTGCAGCTCGCCGATGGCAGTGCCAAGTTCGGCCAGCCGGGACTCGAGCGCGGGCACGTCGCCCACCAGGTGGCGTTCGGCCACCTGAGCCTTCAGATGCTCAAGGGTCTTGTGCATGTCGTTGGAGGGAGCCTTGGCTTCCACCCGCTGTTCCAGCAGCGCAGCCTGGGCCGCGACGTCGTCATACTTGCGCACGAAGTAGGCCAGCGCCTCGTCCTTGCTGGCGTCCGGGTACTGCCCGACCGGGTGCTCCTGTCCGTCGAGCAGCAGGAACACGTGGCCGTCGTCGGTGACCCGCGCCCACTTGGACGCTTCGGACAGCGGCGTGGAGGCGACCGCCGGAACGGGGATGACGTGTTGTGCGGGAGCGGCAGCAGCAATCTTTCCCGGCATGGCCGCCGGCGTGGGCTTGGGGCCCGGGGTGGGCTTCGGGACCGGTTTGCCCGCCGGTTGCGGGGCGCTGGGGAAGGGCCCCGGCGCTGCCGGCGCCCTTTCCTCGGTGGCCGGCTGCTCCGCGGCAGCCGGGGGCTCGGTGGCGGCGGGCTCGCCGGCCTCCGGCGCCCGTTCTGCCGGTGCAGCAGCCTCCGGCGCCTGCACAGCCTGTTGTGCCGGTGCCGCCTCCGGCGCCTGCACAGCCTCTTCGGCGGGTGCCGCCTCCGGCGCGTACGCAGCCTCTTCGGCGGGTGCCTGTCCGGCTGCCGGAACGCTTGCGGCTTGTTCGATCGGGGCCTGTTCCGCTGCCGGACCGGTTGCGGTCTGTTCGGTTACGGCGGTCTGGGCTGCTTCGTCGGATTGCTGACTGGGTGTCACCGCTAGAACTCTTTCGCTTGTGCCTGGCGCCGCCTGTTCAGCGGCACCAACGTGGTGGGGTGCTCACTGGAGGGTGAACGACTCTATTGTTACCGGTATCTTAGGCGGGCCGTCCTGGCTGTCGGCATCCTCGACGCCTCCGGCCGCGATCTGCTCGATGACGTCCAGCCCTTCCGTTACCTTACCCATAATCGTGTAGCCGCCGGTATCCTGCGGGATCGTCGAATCTTTCCACGCAATGAAGAACTGTGTCCCGTTGCTGTAGGTATCCGCACCGCGGGCGACGGCAATAGTGCCGGCCGGATACACGCCGTCTTCGGGGGTGTTCTCCACCGGGCCCCACTGGTATTCGGGATCGCCGCCGCCCGCCCCGTCCACGGAACCGCACTGCAAAACGCCCATGCTGGCGGCGGTGGTGAGCCGGTGGCAGGTCTTGCCCTCGAAGAAACCGTCCCGGGCCAGGGTGCTGAAGACCGCTGCCGCCTGGGGCGCCACGTTGCCGTCCAGTTCCACGCCGATGTCGCCCTCGTTCGTGGCGATGGTGCCGTTGAGAACCTTTCCCTCGGCGATCTCCGGCGACGGAATGTTTGCCGCGTTGGCGGAGGGCTGCGGCGAGGCGACGCCTTGCGGGTCTTCGAGGCCTTGGCGGACCTGTTCCACCTCCGACGGAGTGGGGTTCGAGGCGAACACGGTCAACTGGACGATCACGCCACCGGCTACCAGGGCCGCCACGGCCGCGCCGCCGATAATGTTGTCGCGCTTGCGCCGGGCCGCCTGCTGCCGGCGCAGGTCGCGCTTGGCCTCCATCCGGGCAATGCGGCGCCGGGTTTCGCGGTCATGACGGCTCCGGGCCAAAGCTCCTCCTGGTCGTTGCGGTGAACGGCTACGCCCGACGTCGGGGCGTCGCCCGGCAGCGCGTTTGGTTCCGCTGCCGTGGCAGGCCTTAAACTGGTCCAGCAGCCAGTCTAGCGATCCGGTGCCTCCGCACTGCCGCCGGCTTCGATGCACCCGCCTCATCCTTACCCCTCATGTCTAGGAGATACGTCCATATGGCACGCAAGGCCTCCCTGTCAGGCTTCCCGGAATGGCTTCCGCAGGAGAGGCTTGTGGAGCTGCATGTTCTGGATTCCCTGCGCCAGACGTTTGAGCTGCACGGCTTCTCCTCCATCGAGACCCGCGCCGTCGAAACCGTGGCCCAACTGCTGCGCAAGGGCGAGATCGACAAGGAGGTTTACGGCCTGCACCGCCTGCAGGCCGACGATTCCGAGGGCAAGGCCGAGGACAAGCTGGCCCTGCACTTCGACCTCACGGTGCCGTTCGCCCGCTATGTCGTGGAGAACGCCGGCCACCTGGCCTTCCCGTTCCGCCGCTACCAGATCCAAAAGGTCTGGCGGGGCGAGCGCCCGCAGGAGGGCCGGGCCCGTGAGTTCACCCAGGCGGACATCGACGTGGTGGGCGACGGCGAGCTGCCGTTCCGCTACGACGTGGAGCTGGCGTTGGTCATCGTCGAGGCCCTCAGCGCGCTGCCCATCCCGGAGTTCAAGCTGCGCGTGAACAACCGGAAACTGGCGGAAGGCTTCTACCGCGGCATCGGCCTGACCGATACCGCCGGGGTGCTGCGCAGCATCGACAAGCTGGAGAAGATCGGTCCCGAGAAGGTCGCCGCACTGCTCCAGGAAGAACTCGGCGCCACCGACGAACAGGCGCAGGCGGCGCTGAAGCTGGCGTCCATCCGCACCGAGGACACCTCTTTCGTGGACCAGGTGCGGGCGCTCGGCGTCCGGCACGAGCTGCTGGACACCGGTCTGGCCGAGCTGGAGGAAGTCATCGGCGAGGCGCACCGGCGCGCCCCGGGCAAGGTGCTGGCCGACCTGAGCATCGCCCGCGGCCTGGACTACTACACCGGCACCGTCTATGAAACCGTCCTCGTGGGCCACGAGCAGCTGGGCTCCATCTGCTCCGGAGGCCGTTACGACGCGCTGGCGGCCAAGGGCAACCGGACCTTTCCCGGCGTTGGCCTCTCCATCGGCGTGACCCGGCTCGTCATGCGGATCCTGGGACAGGAGCTCGCGGCGGCGTCCCGCCAGGTGCCCACGACGGTGCTGGTCGCCCTGGCGAACGAGGACAGCTGGTCGCAGGCCCAGGACGTGGCGGGGGAGCTGCGTTCGCGCGGCATCAGCGTGGAGGTGGCCGCGAAGGCGGACAAGTTCGGCAAGCAGATCAAGTACGCGGACCGCCGCGGCATCCCCTTCGTCTGGTTCACCTCGCTGGCCGACGACGGGAGCCTCAGCCACGAGGTCAAGGACATCCGCTCCGGCGACCAGGCCGCGGCCGATCCGGCGGTCTGGAGCCCTCCAGCGGAGGACCTGGCCCCGCAGATCACCGCGGCCACCCACTAACGGCGGCCGCGGTGCCGGCCCGGCTCAGGCGCCGGGGCGGCGGCGGACCGGCGCCAGCGCCGCGCGGCCGACCACGCCCGCGCCGAGCACGGCCACCATCATCAGCACGGACGTGACCGGCAGGGTGAAGGCCAGCAGCAGGCAGCCGACGAGCCCTGCAACATTCAACAGCTTCGGCGCGTGCCAGGGCCGCTCGTCGAGGGTCAGGGCGGCCGCGTTGGTGACGCTGTAGTAAATCAGCACGCCGAAGCTGGAAAGCCCCACCACCGCGAGCACATCCTGGGTGAGCAGCAGGAAAATGACGACGGCGGCCACGACCAGGTCCGCCGCCCACGGAACCTTGAAACGGGTACCCACCGTGGCGAACACGCGCGGCAGGTCGCCTTCCCGAGCCATGGCGAAGGTGGTCCGGCCGACGCCGGCGATCAGCGCCAGCAGGGCGCCCAGGCTGGCGAGGGCGGCGGCGATGGCCATGGCCGTGGTGCCCACGCCGCCTCCGACCTCCTCCATCACGGCGCGCAGCGGAGCATCGCTGTCCGCCAGCAGCTCGGGTCCCAGGTAGCGCAGCAGTCCCAGGCCGATCAGCATGTAGAGCACGAACGTAATCAGCAGCGCGGAGAAGATGGCCACGGGAATCAGCTTCTTCGGTTCGCGGATCTCTTCGCCCATCGTGGCGATCCTGGCGTAGCCGGCGAACGCGAAGAAGAACAGCCCCGCGGCCTGCAGCACGCCGTACGGCGACGCGGCGATCTGCCCGGCCGGAGCCCCGACCGGATCGGCGTCGAACGCCACAACGATTGCGAAAACCAGCACGGCGGCCACGAACGCCACGATCCACCGGGTTACCCAGGCGGTCCGGGTGATCCCCAGCAGGTTGATCGAGGTCAGCACGACGACGGCGGCCACGGCGGCGGCGGTGGCATACTCCGGGAAAACGTAGAGGCCGAAGGTCAGGGCCATGGCCGCGCAGGAGGCAATCTTGCCGGTCACGAAGCTCCAGCCGGCCAGGAAGCCGGGCCACTCGCCCAACCGCTTCCGTCCGTAAATATACGTGCCGCCGCTGGTGGGGTAGAGGGCGGCCAGTTGCGCGCTGGCCGCCGCGTTGCAATAGGCCACAAACGCTGCGATGGCCAGTGCCAGCGGCAGCCAGGGACCGGCGGCGGCAGCCGCGGGACCGAACACGACGAAGACGCCGGCTCCGATCATGGATCCGACGCCCACGGTGGTCGCATCGACTCCGCCCAGGCGGCGTTCCAGCGACGATTCACTACTCACGGTTGCTCCAGCTCCTTGCCCGCTGCGCCCCGGCGCCGACCGGCCGGTCCGGGCCATTTCCTGCCGCACGGCGGTAGTCGAGGTCCGGGGCGCGGCTTGATCAACGGTAAACTCGTCTACATCTCCACTCACCATAGCCGTACCCCGCCACCGCACGAGGTAAACAGCGGGCGGCGAACAGATGAGCGAATCGTTCTACCGGAAGGACTGTTGTGCTGCGCACACACGACCTCGGCACCCTCAGGGCCGAGCACATCGGACAAACCGTTACCCTCGCCGGCTGGGTGGCCCGCCGCCGCGACCACGGTGGTGTGGCGTTCCTGGATCTGCGCGACGCCTCCGGTGTGGCGCAGGTAGTGGTCCGCGAGGAGGACGTGTTCCATTCGCTGCGCAATGAATACGTGCTGCAGATCAAGGGCACCGTGGAGAAGCGCCCGGAGGGCAATGAAAACCCGGCCCTCGCCACCGGTGAGGTGGAGGTGATGGCGGAGGACGTCGTCGTCCTCAACACCGCCGATCCGCTGCCGTTCCAGGTGGACGAGCACGTGGAGGTGGGCGAGGAAGCCCGCCTCAAGCACCGCTACCTGGACCTGCGCCGGCCGGGCCCCTCGAAGGCGCTGCGGCTGCGCTCGGAAGCCAACCGGGTGGCACGCGAGCTCCTGCACGGCGACGGATTCGTGGAGATCGAGACCCCGACCCTGACCCGCTCGACGCCGGAAGGCGCCCGCGACTTCCTGGTCCCGGCGCGCCTGGCCCCGGGGGCCTGGTATGCGCTGCCGCAGTCCCCGCAGCTGTTCAAGCAGCTGCTGCAGGTGGGCGGCTTCGAGAAGTACTACCAGATTGCCCGCTGCTACCGCGACGAGGACTTCCGGGCCGACCGCCAGCCGGAGTTCACCCAGCTGGACATCGAGGCCAGCTTCGTGGACCAGGACGACATCATCGCCCTCGGCGAGCGGATCGTGCAGGCCCTGTGGCGGCTGATCGGCGTCGAGATCACCGCGCCGATCCCGCGGATGACCTACGCCGAGGCGATGGACAAGTACGGTTCGGACAAGCCGGACCTGCGGTTCGGGCTGGAGCTGACCGAGCTGACCGAGTTGTTCAAGGACACCACGTTCCGCGTCTTCCAGGCGCCCTATGTGGGTGCCGTGGTGATGCCCGGCGGAGCCTCGCAGGCCCGCCGCACGCTGGATGCCTGGCAGGAATGGGCCAAGCAGCGCGGCGCCAAGGGCCTTGCCTACGTGCTGGTCCAGGAGGACGGCGAGCTGACCGGCCCGGTGGCCAAGAACCTCACCGACTTTGAGCGCGAGAACCTCGCGGGCACCGTGGGCGCCAACCCCGGCGACTGCATCTTCTTCGCCGCCGGCGACCGTGCAGCCTCCCGTGCGCTCCTGGGCGCGGCGCGCGTGGAGATCGGCCACCGCACCGGCCTGATCAACGAGGGCGATTGGGCGTTCGTCTGGGTGGTCGACGCGCCCATGTTCGAGCCTGCCGAAGCGGCCGTCGCCTCGGGCGACGTGGCCGTGGGCGGCGGCAAGTGGACGGCCGTGCACCACGCCTTCACCTCGCCCAAGCCGGAATTCATGGACACCTTCGACACCGACCCGGAGTCGGCCCTGTCCTACGCCTACGACATCGTCTGCAACGGCAACGAAATCGGCGGCGGATCCATCCGTATCCACCAGCGGGACCTGCAGGAACGCGTGTTCAAGGTGATGGGCCTGGACAAGGAGTCCGCGCAGACCAAGTTCGGCTTCCTGCTGGAGGGCTTCAAGTACGGCGCCCCGCCGCACGGCGGCATCGCCTTCGGCTGGGACCGCGTGGTTGCCCTGCTGGCCGGCGAGGAGTCCATCCGCGAGGTCATCGCCTTCCCGAAGACCGGCGGCGGCTACGACCCGCTGACGGCGGCGCCGGCCCCGATCACTCCGCAGCAGCGCAAGGAAGCGGGCGTCGACGCCAAGCCGCAGCCCAAGGACGCGGCCAAGGAGTCCGGGGCCAAGGCGGAGTAGCCGGGCACTTTAACCTCCCTGACGCACGACGGCGGGCGCGCACCTCTTGCGGTGCGTGC
Organism: Arthrobacter sp. Y3221114; assembly: GCF_059092625.1. Classification (NCBI taxonomy): domain Bacteria; kingdom Bacillati; phylum Actinomycetota; class Actinomycetes; order Micrococcales; family Micrococcaceae; genus Arthrobacter; species Arthrobacter sp. Y3221114. Next base: position 501,285 of record NZ_JBNHHW010000001.1, on the reverse strand, counting down.
CCGCCGTGCTGTCTGCTTGGAGCATGCAGACAGCTACCGGTGCCGGCATCGCCGTCGTCCCGGCAAACCGGGCCTCCTGGGACGACCTGCAGGCGGTCTTCGGTGCCCGGGGTGAAGCGGCGCGTTGCCAATGCCAGTGGTTCCAGACGCCGGCGGCTCAATGGCGGGAGGAACTGGTCGAGGACCGGGCTCTCCGGCTCCGGGCCGAGACCCGGTGCGGTGATCCCGCGGCCGGTTCCACCAGCGGCCTGGTGGCGTACCTGGACGGCGAACCGGCGGGCTGGTGCGCGGTGGAACCCCGGACGGCCTACCGCCGCCTGCGCACCAGCAGGGTGGTGTGGGCCGGCCGCGATGAAGACCCCGACGACGGGACGGTGTGGGCTGCCGTGTGCTTCACCACCCGGGCCGGCTTCCGGCGCCGCGGCATCAGCCGGGCGTTGGCTTCCGCCGCCGCCGACTGGGCGAAGGAGAACGGCGCCCGCGCGGTCGAGGGCTACCCGCTCATCCCCAAGCCCGGGCAGCAGCTGACGTGGGGCGAACTGTACGTGGGCAGCCACAGCATCTTCAGCGCGGCGGGTTTCCGCGAGGTCACCCGCCCGACGCCCCGCCGGGCCGTGATGCGGCTCGACTTCGAGGAGTAGGAGCCGGGCGGTGCCCGGGGCGTCAGGGCGGAACGATAGCCTTGACGTGTGAGTGACTTGTTCAGTGCGGCCGCGGGCGACGATGAAGACTATGACGGCGACGGCCGGGAAACCGTGTCCGACGGCGACGCCGGATCGGGGCGGCCGCGCAGCCCGCTGGCGGTCCGGATGCGGCCGCGCACGCTGGATGACGTAGTCGGCCAGCAGCACCTGCTCCAGTCGGGATCGCCGCTGCGGCTTCTGGCCGCCGGCGGGGCGGCCACCGGACCGGCGGGGCCGTCGTCGGTGATCCTGTGGGGACCGCCCGGCACCGGCAAGACCACCCTGGCGCACGTGATCGCCCGCGGACCGGGCCGCAAGTTCGTGGAGCTCTCCGCCATCACCGCCGGCGTCAAGGACGTGCGCCGGGTGATGGACGAGGCGCTGACCGCCCGCGACCTGCACCGGATCACCACCGTGCTGTTCCTGGACGAGATCCACCGCTTCAACAAGGCGCAGCAGGACGCGCTGCTGCCCGGCGTCGAGAACCGCTGGGTGGTGCTGGTCGCCGCGACCACCGAAAACCCGTCGTTCTCCGTGGTCTCGCCGCTGCTGTCCCGCTCGCTGCTGCTGACGCTGAAGCCGTTGACCGCCGACGACATCGAGGCCCTGCTGGTGCGGGCCGTGGCGGACGAGCGCGGGCTGGCCGGGCGCGTGGCCCTGAGCGACGAGGCGCTGGAACACCTCGTGCGGCTGGCCGCCGGCGACGCGCGCCGCGGCCTGACCGCGCTGGAGGCCGCCGCGGGAGTGGCCTGGGGCGAATCCGGCGGGACGGGCGAGGACGGGGCCCCGGTCCTCGTCGAGCTCGGCCACGCCGAGCGTGCGATGGACCGCGCCGCGCTGCGCTACGACCGCGCCGGCGACCAGCACTACGACATCACCAGCGCCTTCATCAAGTCGATGCGCGGTTCCGACGTGGACGCGGCGCTGCACTACATGGCCCGGATGCTGGAGGCGGGGGAGGACCCGCGGTTCGTGGCCCGCCGGATCATCATCCATGCGTCCGAGGACGTCGGCATGGCCGACCCCACCGCGCTGCAGACGGCCGTCGCCGCCGCGCAGGCCGTGCAGCTGATCGGCATGCCCGAGGCCCGGCTGGTGCTGGCCCAGGCCGTGGTCCACATCGCCACCGCACCGAAGTCGCCGGCCTGCTACGCGGCGATCAACGCGGCCGTGGCGGACGTGCGCGCCGGCCGCGGTCAGGGAGTTCCCGTGCACCTGCGCGACTCCCACTACGCCGGTGCCAAGGGCATGGGCCACGGGAAGGGCTACATCTACTCGCACGATGCCCCGCACGGGATCGCCACCCAGCAGTACGCACCCGACGACCTCGTGGGCCGGAACTACTACGAACCGACCACCAACGGCGCGGAACGGGAAATTTCCCCCCGGGTGGACCGGCTGCGGAAGATCATCCGCGGGGAATGACGACGGCGGCGCGCGGCGACTAACGACGGCGGTGCCGGCCGTGCGCAGCTTAGTCTCGGCGCGGCTTGCCGAAGTCCTCGGTGTCCAGGCTGATGGTGAACGGGCCGGAATTCACCAGCTCCAGCTCCATCATGGCGCCGAAGACGCCGGTTTCCACCCGCGCGCCGAGCACCCGCAGCGCCGCCACGAAGTCCTCCACCAAGGGTTCGCCGGCCGCCGCCGGGGCGGCCGCCGACCAGGACGGCCGCCGGCCGCGGCGGGTATCGGCGTACAGCGTGAACTGGCTGACGACCAGCAGCGGGGCGCCTGCCGTGGCGCAGGACTGCTCGCCGTCGAGGATCCGCAGCTGCCAGGTCTTCTGCGCCAGGGCCACGGCGTCGTCCGTGGTGTCGGTGTGGGTGGCGCCGACCAGCACCACCAGTCCGGGACCGGGCAGGGCGCCCACCACGGCGCCGTCGACACTGACGCTGGCGCGGCTGGCGCGCTGCAAAATGGCTCGCATGGACCCAGCCTAGGCAAAAGCTGCCGGTCCGCACGAACGGCGGGGCCGGAAGCCGGCGACGGGTGCAACCGCGGACGCCGCACTGCACGACCTCCAAGACTCCATGGGCCATGCGGACCCGCGCACCACGCGCCGGTATGAACGGGCGCGGAACATACAACAAAAGCGCCGCCTACGCCGTCGCGAAGGCGTTGGCCTGACGGCCAAGCCTATAGAAGGGTGAACACACACAGGATGTCGCGTGTGGTGAAGCCGCGCCAGGCGTACTCTCGAGGCACGTGGGGACTCGGAAGGGGCAGAGTGCGCTCCGTGCGGTTTCCTCAACTGTAGGAGGAGCCATCAGAACCATCCGTCTCATCAAGCGCCAGGTCGTCGAGACGCCCCAGCCTGCAAAGGCCCTCTTCCTGTCTTTCCTAGGGTTCTTCCTCCTCGCCTTCGTCGTTGCATTACTCAAGGGTCCGGAATGGTTGGTGCTGCTGGTTTTCTCAGCCGCCGGACTCTCATTCTTTCTCTTTGGTCTCTGCATCTTCAGGGATCTCAATGGTGCAGCCAATGCTTGGTCCCGTATGTACAAGGAGAGCAAAGGAATACCGCAGGAAGGCTTCACCTTCGCCGATGTTCCGACGGTAAGGTTCATGGGTTTCTTCTACATGTGCGTGGGGGTCCTGTTCTTTGTAGGCATAGCACTTGAGACTTTCAGATAGCCACACGCGCCCCGGCACGCCGGTGAAGGCGGCACCGCCCGCGGACGGAGTCGACCGGGTGGCGGCAGCCCGCGGACCGTGCCCACCCGCGGCGTGCGGCAGCAACCCGAGCTGCTGCTAGAATGGTTGGCTGACTGGCAAGCCGTTCTTCAAGCGCCGTCAAACCCCGGATCGGATAAGAGGTGGGGCCAGACGCGTGCCGCGAACGGACTGTAGCTGAAGGTAGCGGTTGACCAACGCTCTCCGATACATGGAGGCCAGCAAACCATTGCACCGCACATAACTGGAAGGACATCGTGGCTAACAACACACGAGCCCGCCGCAAGGTCCGCATTTCGCGTGCCCTTGGCATTGCCCTGACGCCCAAGGCTGAGAAGTACATGGAGCGTCGTCCGTACGGCCCCGGCCAGCACGGACGCGCCCGCCGCAAGCAGGACAGTGACTACGCCGTACGTCTGCGCGAGAAGCAGCGTCTGCGTGCCCAGTACGGCATCCGCGAAGCACAGATGACCCGTGTCTTCGAGGAAGCCCGCAACACCGCCGGCCTGACCGGTGAAAACCTGATCGAGCTGCTGGAAATGCGTCTTGACGCCCTGGTGCTGCGTGCCGGCTTCGCCCGCACGATTGCCCAGGCCCGCCAGCTGGTGGTGCACCGCCACATCATGGTTGACGGCAAGCGCGTGGACCGCCCGTCCTTCCGCGTTTCCGAAGGCCAGCTGATCCACGTGCACGAGCGCTCCGAGAAGATGCCCCCGTTCCAGGTGGCAGCTGCCGGCGCTCACCGCGACGTGCTCCCCAACGTTCCGGCGTACCTGGATGTCGCTCTGGAGAAGCTGCAGGCCCGCCTGGTCCGCCGCCCCAAGCGCTCCGAGGTCCCCGTGACCTGCGAAGAGCAGCTGGTGGTCGAATACTACGCTCGCTAGGCCCGTTGTCCCGGGCGTGAAACCCCGGGACCGCACCTGCGAGATGCCGCCCCCGTGCGCGGGGGCGGCGCTGAACAGCCCGCGGCATCGGCCGCGGGCTGTTCAGTAGGTAAGGTGTTGTCAGTGGCGGGACGGTGCCTTCGTCAAGGTGCGCCCCGCCGTCGTTAGCCGGACCTAAGCAGCGGATGGCCCGCCCACGCTGCGCGCGGAACCGGAGTACGCCATTAACCAACAAATAGGAGCGTTTGAGCCCATGTCAGGTGGAGATATCGCCGGTCTGATCGCCGCGGGCGTGTTCGCGGTGCTGGTGGCCATTCTGGCCATACCGGTCTGGAAGCTCGGCAAGGTGTTTGACGAACTGCGCCAGGCAATCCGGGAAATCAGCGACGGCACCACGCCGCTGATCGGCGAAGTCACCACTACGGTGAGCACCACCAACGAACAGCTCAGGAAGGTCGACGGGATCTCCAACCACGTCTCGGACGCCTCCGCCAACGTGTCGGCGCTGACCTCGCTGGTCTCCGCGACCCTGGGCTCGCCTCTGATCAAGGTGGCCGCTTTCTCCTACGGCGTGCGCAGCGCCTTCAATGCCGCCGGCAAGGGCGCGCCCGAGGGCAAGCGCCGCCGCGGCCGCTAAACGGGAAAGAGGAACCGATATGAAGCGAATGATCTGGATGGCCGCCGGTGCGGCGATCGGCGTGCTCGCGGTGCGCAAGGTGTCCCAGACGCGTGACGCGTTGGGCCCGGCGGGACTGAACCGTGCCCTGGCGCAGGTGGCCGACTCCGTGGCCAACTTCGCCGACGCGGTCCGCGACGGCATGCAGGAACGTGAAACCGACCTGCGCCTGGCCCTCGGCATCGATTCCGCCGACGACGTCCGCAAGCGATAAGTTTTTCTACGGTCACCGAAGCCGCTGCCCGGCCCCCACAACCGTTTTGCACCCCGGAAGGTAAGACACAGGCACCATGAAATCCCATGAGATTGTCCGCCGCTGGCTCGACTTCTTCGAGAAGAAGGGCCATTCCGTGGTCCCCTCGGCGTCCCTCGTGTCGCCGGATCCCTCGCTGCTCTTCACCGTGGCCGGCATGGTGCCGTTCATCCCGTACCTGACCGCCCGCGAGACGCCGCCGTATCCGCGCGCCACCAGCGTGCAGAAGTGCATCCGCACCGCGGACATCGAAGAAGTCGGCAAGACCGTCCGGCACGGCACGTTCTTCCAGATGTGCGGCAACTTCTCGTTCGGCGACTACTTCAAGGAACGGGCCATCGCGATGGCCTGGGAACTGCTGACCAGCCCGGTGGAGCAGGGCGGCTACGGCCTGCCCCCGGAGAAGCTCTGGATCACCGTGTACGAAGAGGACGAGGAAGCACTGGCCATCTGGCGCGACCAGGTGGGCGTCCCGGCCGAGCGGATCCAGAAGTCCGGCAAGAAGGACAACTACTGGTCCACCGGCCAGCCCGGGCCGGCCGGGCCCTGCTCGGAAATCTTCTACGACCGCGGCCCGGAGTACGGGATCGAGGGCGGCCCGATCGCCGACGAGACCCGCTACATCGAAATCTGGAACCTGGTCTTCATGCAATACCAGCGCGGTGCGGGCATCGGCAAGGAAGACTTCGAGATCCTGGGCGAATTGCCGCAGAAGAACATCGACACCGGCCTGGGCATGGAACGCCTCGCGATGATCCTGCAGGGCGTGGAGAACATGTACGAGACGGACCAGGTCCGCCCCGTGCTGGACAAGGCCGCGGAGATCTCCGGCAAGGAGTACACGAGCGCCGAGTCCGACGACGACCCGCACCACGGCGACGATGTGCGCCTGCGCGTGGTGGCCGACCACATCCGCTCCGCGCTGATGCTGATTTCCGACGGCGTGACCCCCTCCAACGAGGGCCGCGGCTATGTGCTGCGCCGGCTGATCCGCCGGGCCGTGCGCGCCATGCGCCTGCTCGGCGTGGAACGCGCCTGCCTGCCGGACCTGCTGCCGGTTTCCCGGGACGCGATGAAGGGCACCTACCCGGAAGTGGCCGACGACTTCGAGCGGATCAGCCGGATCGCCTACGCCGAGGAGAAGGCGTTCCTGCGCACCATTGCCTCCGGCACCGCACGGCTTGAAGAGGCCGTGAAGGAATCCAAGGCTGCCGCGAAGCCGATCTCCGGCGAGGACGCCTTCACCCTGCACGACACCTACGGCTTCCCGATCGACCTGACCCTCGAGATGGCCGAGGAAGCCGGCCTGCAGGTGGACGAGGCCGGATTCCGGTCGCTGATGGCCGAACAGCGCCAGCGCGCCCAGGCCGATGCCCGCGGCAAGAAGCTGGGCCACGCCGACGTGACCGTCTTCCGCGAGATGCTCGCCGAAGGCGAGACCGTCTTCACCGGCTACGACGAACTCAACACCGAATCCACGGTCCGCGGCATCGTCCGCGGCGGCGAAGTGCGCGGTTTCGCCGGCCAGGGCGAGGAAATCGAACTGGTGCTGGAAGCCACCCCGTTCTACGCGGAGGCCGGCGGACAGGCCGCGGACGTCGGACTGATCACCGGTGATGGGTTCGTGGTCGAGGTGCTCGACGTGCAAAAGCCCGTCAAGGGCCTGAGCGTGCACAAGGCCGTGGTGCGCGAGGGCGAACTGCCCTCCGGTGCCAAGGTGCAGGCCGCCGTCGACGCCCAGCGCCGCCAGGCCGGCGAGCAGGCGCACACCGGCACGCACATCATCCATGCGGCCCTGCACCAAATCCTGGGCCCTGAAGCGCTGCAGCGTGGTTCCTTTAACAAGGCCGGCTACCTGCGCTTCGACTTCTCCTGGGGCGAGGGACTCTCCGACGCCGCCAAGTCGGAGGTCGAAGAGGTCTCGAACCTGGCCATCCGCAACAACTTCGAGGTCCAGACCCGCATCATGCCGCTGGCCCAGGCCCGCGAGCTGGGCGCCATGGCGCTGTTCGGCGAGGCCTACGGGGACACCGTGCGCGTGGTGGAGATCGACGGCGCGTGGTCGCGTGAGCTCTGTGGCGGAACCCACGTCGAGGCCACCTCGCAGATCGGTTCGTTGACCCTGCTGGGCGAGGCATCGGTCGGTTCGGGCAACCGGCGCGTGGAGGCCTTCGTGGGCATGGAGGCCTTCCGCCACATGGCCGCCGAGCGCGCGCTGGTGAACGAACTCTCCGAAATGCTCAAGGTGCCGGGAGCCCAGCTGCCCGAGCGGATCGCCGCCACCCTGGCCAAGCTCAAGTCCGTGGAGAAGGAGCTGGACAAGCTCCGCAAGGAACAGCTGGCCGCCTCGGCCGCCTCGCTGGTGGCCCAGGCCCAGGACGTGGCAGGAGTGCGGCTGCTGGCGCACAATGCCGGCGAACTGAGCGGCGCCGACGACCTGCGCAGTCTGGCCCTGGACCTGCGGACGCGGCTGGGCTCCGACCCGGTCACCGTGGCCATGACGGGAGTAGCCAACGGCCGGCCCCTGATCCTGGTGGCCACCAATGAGGCCGCGCGTGCCGCGGGCGTCAAGGCCGGCGCCCTGGTCAAGACCGCTGCCGGAGTACTGGGCGGCGGAGGCGGCGGCAAGGACGACGTTGCCCAGGGCGGCGGGTCCGATGCCACCAAGATCGACGAGGCACTGGCCGCCGTGACGGCCGCGGTCGCCAACCGCTAGGGCGTCCGGTGTCTGTTCCCGATTATCCGCGCGGCACCAAACTCGGTGTCGACGTCGGTGCGGTGCGCGTGGGCGTGGCCAGCTGCGATCCGGACGGGATCCTGGCCACCCCGGTGCGCACCCTGAAACGCGATGCCAAGAAAGACAGCGACGTCAGGGTCCTGGTGCGCGAGGCCGCCGAGCGGAACGCCGTGCAGGTGTTCGTCGGGCTTCCGCGGACGCTGTCGGGCGGGGACTCGGCCTCCACGGAAATGGCCCGCGGCTACGCCCGGAAGCTGGCCGCAGCCCTGGCTGTGGCGGGGTCGGCTGCCCGGGTCAACCTGATCGACGAGCGCCTGACTACCGTAGCGGCGCACCGCGGACTGCGGGAGGCTGGCATGGATACGCGTCAACATCGTAAAGTAGTTGATCAGGTAGCTGCGGTGGGTATACTGCAGCAGGCCATTGACATGCAACGGGCCCAAGGGCAGGACGTGGGGACACCTGTCGCACCGCCCGCCGGCAGCCATGTGCCGGATGCCAGCCATGAGGAGCCGACGATTTCGCACGGACATGACCGAAGCGGGGACCCCGGGACATGAGCAAGCACCCCGACGACTGGAACAACCTGCCATCCCGGCGCGCCGTGCGCGGCCGCCAGGCCGCTGACCCGCGCTTCGATGACACCGTCCCCCCGTACTGGGACGACGACGTGGTACCCGAATGGGAGGAAGCGCCCGCGGACGAGGCCTGGCCCGAGCCGCCCGCCCACCCCGCCGCAGCCGCGCCCCCGGTTCCCCCCGGGCGGGACGAACCGGCCGCCGCAGGCTGGGACGAACCGGCCGCCGGCCTCCGGGACGAACCGGCTGCCGCCGGCTGGGACGAACCGGAACCGGCCACCGTCGTCCACCAGCAGGTCCCTGCCGCGGACGGCGAAACGGAGCAGGACTGGGACGTGGCCGACGACGCCGGCGCGTACCAGGACGACGCACAGATCTACCACGACGGCCGCCTGGACTTTTTCGAGGATGAGCCGGCGTCCGGCCGGAAGGGCAAGCCCCGCAGCAAGCAGCGGGCGCGCCGCCGGCGCAACACGATCATGCTGGTCGTGTTCGCGGTCTTCGCCGCCGGTCTGGTCGGCGTGGTGCTGTTCCTGCAGAACCTGCTCGGCATGGGCGGCGGTCCCGAAGACTATGCCGGCCCCGGGGAGGGGCAGGTGACCTTCACCGTGGAACAAGGGGCCGGTCCGCTGGCGATCGCCGGTTCACTGGTGGAAAAGGACATCGTTTCCAACAGCGAAATCTTCCTGGGCGAGCTGGCCAGCCAGGCGAACGGCCGCCAGGTCCAGCCCGGCGACTACCAGATGCAGTACAAGCTGCCGGCCGCGGACGCGGCCGCCATCCTGCTCGCGGACGTGGGGGAGAAGGTTTCCTACGTTGCCATTAACCGCACCTGGCGGCAGGACGAGGTCTTCGACGCCCTGAGCAAGGGCACGAAGATCCCGGCCTCCGAGTTCGCGGAGCTGGCCAAGAATCCGCAGCAGTTCGGGTTGCCGGAGGACGCACGGAACCTTGAAGGTTACCTGTTCCCCGGAGAGTACCGCTGGCCGCTGGACGCCACCGCGGAGGACATCATCGCCGAACTGGTCGCCAACACCAAGAAGCGGCTGACCAGTGACGGCATCACCGACCCGCAGGATCAGTTCCGGGTGCTGACCATCGCCAGCATCATCGAAGCCGAGGCCGGCGAGGCCGACTACGCCAAGGTCGCCGGGGCCATCCAGAACCGGCTGAAGCCTGACAACACCGAAACGAACGGCCTGATCCAGTCCGACGCCACGGTCACGTACGGGCTGGGCCGGAAGGGCTACGACATCACGCCCGAGGAAAAGGCCGACAAGTCGAACCCGTACAACACCTACGCGCACACGGGGCTGCCGGCCGGGCCGATCAACTCGCCCGGCGGACCAGCCATCGACGCGGCCGCCAACCCGGCCGACGTGCCCTACTACTACTGGGTGACGGTCAACCTGGACACCGGCGAGACCAAGTTCGCCGAGACGCTGGCAGAGCACAACGCGTACACCAAGGAATACCAGCAGTGGTGCAGCGAGCAGGAAGAGGGCCGGTGCAGCTGACCGCCCATCCCGCGGACGGCGGGCCTGCCGGGAGGCGGCCCGCTGACCGGCAGCTCCAGGCGGCAGTGCTCGGCCATCCGATCGGCCACTCGCGGTCGCCTGCCCTGCACCGCGCCGCCTATGAGCTGATCGGCTTCGACTGCAGCTACCGGGCCATCGATGTCACGGCGGACCGCGTGCCGCAGTTCGTGCAGGGCCTGCGCGCGGAGCGGGACTGGGCCGGGCTGTCGGTGACCATGCCGCTGAAGGCCGCCATGGTAGGCCAGATGGACCGGGTCAGCGAACTCGTGGACCTGCTGGGAGTGCTCAACACCGTGGTTCCCGAGTACGACGGCGAGGGACGGGTGACGCTCTCCGGTCACAACACCGACGTGGCCGGCATCGTCGGTGCCCTGCGCCACGGCGGTGTCGCAGAAGGCGTGCCGGCAGTGATCCTCGGTGGCGGCGGCACCGCCGCAGCGGCCGCCGCCGCGCTGGCGGATCTGAAACCGTCCGAGGTGACCCTGTGCCTGCGGAACCCGGCCAGCGCCGGGAGCGTGCAAGGCATCGCCCGCCACTTCGGCCTGCCGCTGCGGGTGGCCGGGTGGGACCAGGCGGCCGCCGTGCTGCGGCGGGCCGGGACAGGCGTCTGCACGCTGCCGCCGCGCGCCGCCGATTCCCTGGCCGCGGAGCTGGCGGCGGAGGCCGGAACGGACCGGAGCGGCCGCGTGTTGCTCGACGTCGCCTACGATCCCTGGCCCAGCGAACTGGCGGCCGTCTGGCAGCGCCACGGCGGGTCGGTGGTACATGGTTTGGAAATGCTGATCTACCAGGCCGTGGAGCAGGTGCGCTTGTTCGCCGGCGATCGCTTCACCAACGCCGCCGAAGTCACAAATGTGATGTGTGACGCGGTAGGTGCACCGCGGCGCTAAACAGCCCGCCGATGCATGGCAGTATTGAATCCATGTTGCGTTGGTTAACCGCCGGTGAATCCCATGGTCCGGCCCTGGTAGGAATTATCGAAGGCGTCCCTGCCGGCGTCGAACTGACCGCAGCCGAGGTCCAGGATGCCCTGGCCCGGCGGCGTCTTGGCTACGGCCGCGGTGCCCGGATGAAGTTCGAAAAGGACGAGGTTACCCTGGTGGGCGGCGTCCGCCACGGCCTGACCCAGGGCGGTCCGGTGGCGATCGAGGTCGCCAATACCGAATGGCCCAAGTGGGAAACCGTGATGTCCGCCGATCCGGTCGATCCGGCCGCACTGGAGGACCTGGCCCGCAACGCCCCCCTTACCCGGCCGCGGCCGGGCCACGCCGACTTCACCGGCATGCAGAAGTACGGCTTCGACGAAGCCCGCCCCGTGCTGGAACGTGCCAGCGCCCGGGAGACGGCGGCGCGTGTGGCCCTGGGAACCGTGGCCACGAAATTCCTCGCCGCGCTGGGCATCCGGCTGGTCAGCCACACCACCGCGGTCGGCCGGGTCTCCGTTCCGGAAGGCCGCCCGGTGCCCGGGCCGGGTGATGTCCTGGCGCTGGACGAAGATCCGTTGCGCTGCTTCGACGCGGAGACGTCCGGGGCCATGGTGCTGGAAGTGGACCAGGCGCACAAGGACGGCGAAACCCTGGGCGGCGTGGTCGAGGTACTGGCCTACGGCCTGCCGCCGGGACTGGGCAGCTACGTGCACTGGGACCGCCGGCTGGACGCCCGCCTGGCCGCCGCCTTGATGGGGATCCAGGCGATCAAGGGCGTGGAGGTCGGCGACGGCTTCCTCACCGCTGCCCGCCGCGGATCGGAAGCCCATGACGAAATCGTCCGCGACGAGAACGGCACCATCGTGCGGGCCAGCAACCGGGCCGGCGGCATCGAGGGCGGCATGAGCATCGGGGAAACGCTGCGCGTCCGCGCGGCGATGAAGCCGATCGCGACGGTGCCCCGTGCGCTGTCCACCATCGATGTCACCACCGGAGAGCCGGCCAAGGCCCACCACCAGCGTTCGGACGTCTGCGCGGTGCCGGCGTCCGGCGTCGTCGCCGAAGCCATGGTGGCCCTGGTGCTGGCCGAGGCTGTGACCGAGAAGTTCGGCGGCGACTCCGTGAGCGAGACGGCACGCAACCTCCAGTCCTACCTGGCAGCGATCCCGGAGTCGCTGGATTCGATCGGCCGCTAGTGGCAGCCGGGCAGCCGCTCAAGCTGCGGCGCCACCTGGTCCTGATCGGCCCGATGGCGTCCGGCAAGTCGACGCTGGGCAGCCAGTTCGCCAGCCGGCACGGCCTCGCTTTCGCGGACAGCGACAAGCGGCTCGTCGAACGGCACGGGCCGATTACCGCCATCTTCACCTCGATGGGCGAGCACGCCTTCCGCGAGCTCGAGGCCCGCGAAGTGGCGGCGCTGCTCGCAGCAAACAAGCCGCCCGCCGTGGTGTCGCTGGGCGGCGGCGCCATCCTGGACACCGGCACGCAGCAGCTGCTGGCCGACTGCACCGTGGTTTTCCTGGACATCGACGTGGACACCGTGCGGCCGCGCATCATCAAGGACACCGGCCGGCCGCTGCTGGCCGGCGACCCCGTGGGCCGCTGGATCGAGACCTTCGGGCAACGCCGGCCGGTCTACGAGCGCCTGGCCGACCTGGTGCTGGACACCCGCGGCAAGACACAGCAGCAACTGCTGGCCGAACTGAGACAACTGCTGGATGAAAGGCACGAACAGTGAGCAACACCGCCGAGGCAACCACCATCCCGGTCACCGGGAACACGCCCCAGGAAGCGTACGACGTCGTCGTCGGCCACGGGCTGCTGGGCCGCCTGCCGCAGGTGCTGGGGGAGCGGGTCCGGAAGGTCCTGGTGATCCACCCTCGGGCGCTGCGTGCCACCGGCGACGCGGTGCGCGAGGACCTGGCCTCCAACGGGCTGGAGGCGCTGACCGCCGAAATTCCGGACGCCGAGGAGGGCAAGCACATCCAGGTGGCCTCGTTCTGCTGGCAGGTGCTGGGCCAGAACGACTTCACCCGCTCGGACGCCATCGTGGCCGTGGGCGGCGGGGCGGTCACCGACGTGGCCGGCTTCGTGGCCGCCACCTGGCTGCGCGGCGTCAAGGTGGTGCACATCCCCACCAGCCTGCTGGGCATGGTGGACGCCGCGGTGGGCGGCAAGACCGGCATCAACACCGCCGAGGGCAAGAACCTGGTGGGCGCGTTCCACCCGCCGGCCGCCGTGCTGGCCGACCTGGACGCGCTGCAGACACTGCCGCTCAACGAACTGGTCACCGGGCTGGCCGAAGCCGTCAAGTGCGGGTTCATCGCCGACCCGGCCATCCTGGAGGTGATCGAGGCCGATCCCAAGGCCGCGAGCACCGCCGGCACGCCGCAGTTGCGGGAGATCATCGAACGGTCCATCCGGGTCAAGGCCGCCATAGTCTCCTCCGACCTGCGCGAGTCCGGACGCCGCGAGTTCCTGAACTACGGGCACACCCTCGGCCACGCCATCGAGCTGGCCGAGCGCTACCAGATGCGCCACGGCGCGGCCGTCTCGATCGGGCTGGCCTTCGCCGCCGAGCTGTCCCGGATGGTGGGCCGGCTGGACGACGCCACCGCCGACCGGCACCAGGCGATCCTGACGTCGCTCGGACTGCCCGTTACCTACCGCCGCGACCGCTGGGCCGCGCTGCTGGACGGGATGAAGCGGGACAAGAAGGCCCGCGGGGACCTGCTGCGGTTCGTGGTGCTGGACGGCCTGGCCAAGCCCGGGATCCTGGAAGTGCCGGACACCTCGCTGCTGTTCGCCGCCTACCAGGAGATCGCCGAGTAGCCCCGGCCGCCGCGGCCGCCTTCGGGCGGCAACCCGCCAGCAGGTAGAATGTCTGCTGGACTTCGCTCCGGGCCGGGCGGACTTTCCGCCCGCGGCCCGCCATCATCGACGAAAGTGAAACTGTGGCCACAACCAACGACATCAAGAACGGCACCGTGCTGAAGCTGGACGGCCAGCTGTGGAACGTCATTGAGTTCCAGCACGTGAAGCCGGGCAAGGGCGGTGCGTTCGTGCGCACCAAGATCAAGAATGTCGTCAGCGGCAAGATCCAGGACAAGACGTTCAACGCCGGCCTGAAGATCGAAACCGCCACGGTTGACCGCCGCGATTACACCTACCTGTACAAGGACGGCGACGACTTCGTCTTCATGGACGTGCAGGACTACGACCAGGTCACCGTTCCCGGTCCCGTGGTCGGCGACGACGAGAGCTTCCTGCTGGAAAACATCAAGGTCAACATCGCCATGCACGACGGCATCCCGCTCTACATCGAGCTGCCCGCCTCCGTGGTCATGGAGATCACCTACACCGAGCCCGGCCTGCAGGGCGACCGTTCCACCGGCGGCACCAAGCCCGCCACGGTGGAGACCGGCTACCAGATCCAGGTTCCGCTGTTCCTGGAGACCGGCACCAAGGTCAAGGTCGACACCCGCACCGGCGACTACCTGGGACGAGTCAACGACTAGTGAGTGCTCCCACTTCTGCCCGCGGCAAGGCCCGCCGCAGGGCCGTCGACGTTCTCTTTGAAGCCGAGCAGCGCGGCGTGTCCGCCGCCGAGGCGCTGGCCGGGCGGGGCAAGACCGACCAGGTGATCAACCCCTACACCGCGCAGATCGTGGAGGGTGTCGCCGCGCTGCAGCCGACCATCGACGAGTTCCTGGCCACCTATGCCCAGGGCTGGACGCTGGAGCGGATGCCCGCGGTGGACCGGATCATCCTGCGGGTCGGCTCCTGGGAACTGCTCTACAACGACGACGTCCCCGACGGCGTAGCGGTCAGCGAGGCCGTGGAGCTGGCCAAGACGCTGTCGACCGACGAGTCGCCCTCCTTCGTCAACGGACTCCTGGGCCGGCTGCAGCAGCTCAAGCCCACGCTCCTGGCCTGACTCCGGTCTCACACAGTTACCATCCCCACGCGCGACGGCGGGTGCCCACTTCGGCATCCGCCGTCGCCGCGCGTTGGCTACCCCTGCCTGCGCGGGTGAGCTTGGGCACATCGTCCGCGGATCGCCGTCGCACTGCCGTCACGAACGCTGCGTGCCGACCCGGCCGTGGTAATTTTGAGGGCGCAAGCAACCTTTAAATTCCGTCCAGTGAGGCGGGGAAGGAGGCGGCAACAGATGAACACGGACTCCCCGGCGCAGCAGCCGGCATCGTCGCGCGTTGTACTTGCCGAAGCGGACATCAACCGCGCATTGACCCGTATCGCCCACGAGATCCTCGAGGCGAACAAAGGCCCCAAGGACCTTGTCCTCCTGGGCATCCCGCGCCGCGGCTACCCGCTGGCCCGGCGGCTGGCCGCCAAGATTGCCGCCGCCGACCCCTCCGTCGCCGCCGAAGAAATCATCGGTCAGCTCGACGTGACCATGTTCCGCGACGACCTGCGCCGCCATCCCACGCGTTCCCCGCTGCCCACCCGGCTGCCTGCGGACGGCATCGACGACAAGGTAGTGGTGCTGGTCGACGACGTACTCTATTCCGGGCGCACCATCCGCGCCGCCCTGGACGCCCTGGTGGATCTGGGCCGGCCGAGGATCGTACGGCTGGCCGTCCTGGTGGACCGCGGGCACCGCGAGCTGCCGATCCGCGCCGACTATGTCGGCAAGAACCTCCCCACCTCCTCCAAGGAGAAGGTCCGGGTCCGGCTGGCCGAGACCGACACCAACAACGGTGCGCCGGCCACCGACGAAGTAGTGATCGAGGACGTCAGCGCATGAAACACCTGCTCTCCACCGCCGACCTGGCCAAGCAGGACGCGGTGCAGATCCTGGACACTGCCGAGGAGATGTCAGCCGTCTCCCAGCGCGAGGTCAAGAAACTGCCCGTGCTGCGCGGCCGCACCGTGGTCAACCTCTTCTTCGAGGACTCCACCCGCACCCGCATCTCCTTCGAGGCGGCCGCCAAGCGGCTCTCGGCCGACGTCATCAACTTCGCCGCCAAGGGGTCGTCGGTCTCCAAGGGCGAATCGCTCAAGGACACCGCCCAGACCCTGGAAGCGATGGGCGCGGACGCCGTCGTCATCCGGCACTGGGCCTCCGGGGCCCCGGCACGGCTGGCCGGTTCGGGCTGGATCGACGCCGCCGTGGTGAACGCCGGCGACGGCACCCACGAACACCCCACCCAGGCGCTGCTGGACGCGTTCACCCTGCGGCGCACCTGGGCCAAACTCACGGGCATCCCGTCGACGGGGAGCGACCTGGCCGGCATGAAGGTGGCCATCGTCGGGGATATCCTGCACTCCCGGGTGGCCCGCTCCAACCTGTGGCTGCTGCGCACCCTCGGCGCCGAGGTCACCATGGTCGCCCCGCCGACGCTGCTGCCGGTGGGCAGCCGCCAGTGGCCGTGCACGATCAGCTACGACCTGGACGCCACGCTGGCCGAGGGCACGGACGCCGTCATGATGCTGCGCGTGCAGGGGGAGCGGATGAACGCCGCCTACTTCCCCTCCACCCAGGAGTATTCGCGCCGCTGGGGGTTCGACGACCGCCGCCTGGCGGCGCTGGACGCCTCCGGCCGCGCCGGCACCATCATCATGCACCCCGGCCCGATGAACCGCGGGCTGGAAATCTCATCGGCGGCAGCCGACTCGCCGCGGTCCACCGTGCTGGACCAGGTGCGCAACGGTGTCGCCGTGCGGATGGCCGCGCTCTACCTGTTGCTCTCCGGCGGCACCGAATCCGCCACCCCCGCTCCCACCGCCACCCAGGAGGCCAAGTGACCGAGTCCAGCGAAACCACCTACCTGATCCGCGGGGCTTCGCTGACCGGCGGGGAGCGTGCCGACCTGCTGCTCCGCGGCGGGACCATTGTGGAGGCGGGCACCGCCTTGGGCGCGGCCGGCGCCGTCGAAATCGACGCCGACGGGCTGATCGCGTTGCCGGGCATGGTTGACCTGCACACCCATCTGCGGGAGCCGGGCCGCGAGGACGCGGAGACGGTGGAGACCGGCACCCGGGCGGCGGCTCTGGGCGGCTTCACCGCCGTGCACGCCATGGCCAACTCGACGCCGGTTGCCGACACCGCCGGCGTGGTCGAGCAGGTGTACACGCTGGGCCGGACCGCCGGCTGGGCGGACGTCCGCCCGGTGGGCGCAGTGACCGTGGGCCTGGCCGGCGAACGGCTCGCCGAACTCGGCGCGATGGCCGACTCCCGTGCCCGGGTCCGGGTCTTCTCCGACGACGGCATCTGCGTTTCGGACCCGGTGCTGATGCGCCGCGCGCTGGAGTACGTCAAGGCGTTCGACGGCGTGATCGCCCAGCACGCCCAGGAGCCGCGGCTGACCGACGGGGCACAGATGAACGAGGGAACCGTGTCGGCGGTGCTGGGCATGACCGGATGGCCGGCCGTCGCGGAGGAGAGCATCATCGCCCGCGACGTGCTGCTGGCGCAGCACGTGGACTCCCGCCTGCACGTCTGCCACGTCTCCACGGCCGGATCGGTGGAGCTCATCCGCTGGGCCAAGGCCCGCGGGATCAAGGTCACCGCCGAGGTCACGCCGCACCACCTGTGGCTGACCGACGAACTGGTCCGCAGCTACGACCCGGTCTACAAGGTCAACCCGCCGCTGCGCACGGACGAGGACGTGCAGGCCCTGCGCGCCGGCCTGGCCGACGGGACCATCGACGTCATCGGCACCGACCACGCGCCGCACCCTTCCGAGGCGAAGGAGTGCGAATGGGCCCAGGCAGCCATGGGCATGACCGGGCTGGAAACAGCGCTGTCCGTCGTGCAGCACACCATGATCGAGTCTGGCCTGATCGGCTGGGCCGACTTCGCCCGGATCACCTCCGCCATGCCGGCGCGCATCGGCCGGCTGGCCGGGCAGGGCCAACCGCTGGCCGCCGGATCGGCCGCCAACATCACGCTGGTGGACCCCGCGGCGCGCTGGACGGTGGACCCCTCCGCCATGGCCACCAAGGGCAGGAACTCGCCGTTCGCCGGCCGGGAGCTGCCCGGGCGCGTGGTCGCCACGTTCCTCAACGGGCACCCCACCGTGCTGGACGGCGCCCTGAACACCCCGGCACGCCCGGCAGAGGAGGCCTGACATGGACCAGATCCAGGCCGGCCTGGTGATGCTCGCCGTCGCCCTCGTGCTCATGTTGCTGGTGGCCGTCGGCTGGCGCAACCGGCTCAAGCGGCAGCGGGACATCGCGCCGCTGCCGCAGGTCCCGGCGGACACCACCAACGCGACCGGCTACTACGAAGGCATGTACGTGGTCACGACGACGGCGGGGGACTGGCTGGACCGCGTCGCCGTTCACGGCCTCGGCATCCGGACCAAGGCGGCGCTGCGGACCTATCCGCACGGCGTGCTGATCGAGCGACCCGGCTCCACGGACCTCTACATTCCGGCCGAAAGCATCTCCGATGTCCGGACCGAGAGCGGCATGGTGGGCAAGTTCGTGGAGTCCGAGGGCCTGGCCGTGATCACGTGGAAGCTGGGGGAGCGCGAGGTCGACACCGCCTTCCGCACCCGGCAGGCCGCCGAGAAACAACCGCTGCTGGCGCAGCTGCAGACATACCTACCCGCCGTACAGGAAGACTAGGACACATCGTGAGCGCAGAAACAACTTACCTCTCCGCACCGGCGCTGCTGGTGCTCGAAGACGGCCGGACCTTCCGCGGCCGCAGCTACGGCGCACAGGGCACCGCGCTGGGCGAGGCGGTCTTTTCCACCGGCATGACCGGCTACCAGGAGACCATCACCGACCCGTCCTACGCCCGCCAACTGGTGGTGCAGACCGCGCCCCACATCGGCAACACCGGGGTGAACGACGACGACGCGGAATCCCGCAAGATCTGGGTGGCCGGCTACGTGGTCCGCGACCCGGCCCGCCGGCCCTCCAACTGGCGCTCCGAGCGCAGCCTGGACGACGAACTGGTCAACCAGGGCATCGTGGGCATCCAGGGCGTGGACACCCGCGCGCTGACCCGCCACCTGCGCGAACGCGGCGCGATGAAGGCCGGCATCTTCTCCGGCGACGCGGCCGCCCGGTCCGCGGCGGAGCTGCTGGCCGAGGTCAACGCGCAGCCGGCGATGGAAGGCGCCCGGCTCGCCGAAGAGGTCAGCGTCACGGAAGCCTACGTCGTCGAACCGGCCGATCACGGCTGGGAAGGGGAGTCGCGGTTCACCGTCGCCGCCCTCGACCTGGGCATCAAGGCCATGACCCCGGTCCGGTTCGCTGAGCGCGGGATCCGGGTGCACGTGCTGCCCGCGACCGCCAGCTTCGAAGATATCCAGGCCGTCTCGCCCGACGGAATGTTCATGTCCAACGGGCCCGGCGACCCGGCCACGGCCGACCGCCAGGTGCTGCTGCTGCGCAAGGTGCTCGACGCCGGCCTGCCGTTCTTCGGCATCTGCTTCGGCAACCAGATCCTGGGCCGCGCCCTGGGCTTCGGCACCTACAAATTGCGCTACGGCCATCGCGGCATCAACGTGCCGGTGATGGACCGGCGCACCGGAAAGGTCGAGATCACCTCGCAGAACCACGGTTTCGCCGTCGACGCTCCGCTGGACGGGCCCACGCTGGCCCCGGAGGAGCGCTTCGGCCGGGTCGAAGTCAGCCACGTCTGCCTGAACGACGACGTCGTCGAGGGCCTGAACTGCCTGGACATCCCCGCCTTCTCCGTCCAGTACCACCCGGAGGCCGCCGCCGGGCCACACGATGCGGCGCCCCTGTTCGACCGTTTTACCGACCTGATGAACTCCCGCCAAACCCAGACCGGGATCGCTTCCGAGACGACGAAGGAAAGCAAGTAATGCCCAAGAGAGAAGATCTGAAGTCAGTCCTGGTCATCGGTTCCGGTCCCATCGTGATCGGACAGGCGGCCGAGTTCGACTACTCCGGCACCCAGGCGCTGCGCGTGCTGAAGGAGGAGGGCCTGCGGGTCATCCTGGTCAACTCGAATCCCGCCACCATCATGACGGACCCCGAGTTCGCCGATGCCACCTACGTGGAGCCGATCACGCCGGAGGTGGTCGAAAAGATCATCGCCAAGGAGCGCCCGGACGCCCTGCTGCCCACCCTGGGCGGCCAGACGGCCCTGAACGCCGCGATAGCCCTGGACAAGAACGGCGTGCTGGACAAGTACAACGTGGAACTCATCGGCGCCAACATCGCCGCCATCGAACTCGGCGAAGACCGGGAGAAGTTCAAGGGCGTGGTGGAGCGCTGCGGCGCCGAATCCGCCAAGTCCGTGATCGTGCACTCGATGGACGAAGCCTTTGCCGCCGCCGAGGAACTGGGCTACCCGATGGTGGTGCGCCCGTCCTTCACCATGGGCGGCCTCGGCTCCGGCATGGCCTACAACGCGGAGGACCTGCGCCGGATCGCCGGCGCCGGCATCCAGTACAGCCCCACCAGCGAGGTGCTGCTCGAGGAGAGCATCCTGGGCTGGAAGGAATACGAGCTCGAGATGATGCGCGACAAGAACGACAACGTCGTCGTCGTGTGCTCGATCGAGAACTTCGACCCGGTGGGCGTGCACACCGGCGACTCCATCACCGTGGCCCCGGCCATGACGCTGACCGACCGCGAGTTCCAGAAGCTGCGCGACATCTCCATCGCGGTGATCCGCGAGGTCGGCGTCGACACCGGCGGCTGCAACATCCAGTTCGCCATCGAACCGGACACCGGCCGCGTCGTGGTGATCGAAATGAACCCGCGCGTCTCCCGGTCCTCGGCGCTGGCTTCCAAGGCCACCGGTTTCGCGATCGCCAAGATCGCCACCAAGCTGTCGCTCGGGTACACGCTGGACGAGATCCCCAACGACATCACGCAGCAGACCCCGGCCGCCTTCGAACCGACACTGGACTACGTCGTCGTCAAGGTCCCGCGTTTCGCGTTCGAGAAGTTCCCGGCCGCCGACCCGACGCTGACCACCACCATGAAGTCCGTGGGCGAGGCGATGGCCATCGGGCGCAACTTCACCGAAGCGCTGCAGAAGGCGCTGCGGTCGCTGGAGCAGAAGGGGTCGCAGCTCGAGTTCGACCCGGTCAACGACTATGACGTGCCCGAACTGCTGGCCAAGGCGAGGGTGGGTTCCACCGAGCGCCTCTCGCTGGTGCAGCGGGCGCTGCTCGGCGGTGCCACGGTCGAGCAGGTCTTCGAGGCCACCGCCATCGACCCGTGGTTCCTGGACCAGCTGCAGCTGATCAACGAAGTGGCCACCGAAATCCGCCGCGCCCCGGCGCTGACCGAGGACATCCTGCGGCTGGCCAAGCGGCACGGCTTCTCCGATGAACAGATCGGAAAGCTGAGCCACACCAGCGAGGCGGTGGTTCGCGGGGTCCGCCACGCGCTGGGGATCCGACCGGTGTTCAAGACGGTCGACACCTGCGCCGCCGAATTCGCCGCCTACACCCCGTACCACTACTCGTCCTACGACGAGGAAGACGAGGTCGAGCTGCACGCGAAGCCGTCCGTGATCATCCTCGGCTCCGGCCCCAACCGGATCGGCCAGGGCATCGAGTTCGACTACTCCTGCGTCCACGCCACCATGGCGCTGCGCAAGGCCGGGCATGAGACGGTCATGATCAACTGCAACCCGGAGACCGTCTCCACCGACTACGACATCTCCAACCGCCTGTACTTCGAGCCGCTCACGCTCGAGGACGTGCTGGAGGTCATCGCGGCGGAGGAGCGCACCGGCGGCGTGCTCGGCGTGTTCGTGCAGCTTGGCGGCCAGACGCCGCTGAAGCTGGCGCAGGCGCTGGCCGACGCCGGCATCCCTATCCTCGGCACCTCGCCGGAAGCCATCGACCTGGCCGAGCACCGCGGCGCGTTCCAGCGCGTGCTGGATTCGGCCGGCCTGATCGCCCCGAAGAACGGCACCGCCGTGTCCTTCGAGGAAGCGAAGAAGATCGCCGACGAGATCGGCTACCCCGTGCTGGTCCGCCCGTCGTACGTGCTGGGCGGTCGCGGCATGGAGATCGTCTACGACGAGGCCAACCTGTCGCGCTACATCGCTAACGCCACCGAGATCACACCGGACCACCCGGTGCTGGTGGACCGCTTCCTGGAAGACGCGATCGAGATCGACGTCGATGCCCTCTACGACGGCAAGGACCTCTACGTCGGCGGCATCATGGAGCACATCGAGGAGGCCGGGATCCACTCCGGCGACTCCGCCTGTGTGCTGCCGCCGATCACCCTGGGCGCCGACGTCCTGGACCGGGTGCGCAACGCCACCGCCGCCATCGCCGAGGGCGTGGGGGTGCGCGGCCTGATCAACATCCAGTTCGCGCTGGCCGCCGACGTGCTCTATGTGATTGAGGCCAACCCGCGCGCCTCGCGCACCGTCCCGTTCGTCTCCAAGGCCACCGGCGTGCAGCTGGCCAAGGCCGCGGCGCTGATCGGTACCGGCGTTGACATCGCCATGCTGCGCAGCGTCTACAAGGTGCTGCCGGAGACCGGTGACGGTTCCCGGCTGCCGCTGGAGGCACCGGTGGCGGTGAAGGAGGCGGTGCTTCCGTTCAGCCGGTTCCGCACGCCCGAAGGCACCGTGGTCGACTCGCTGCTCGGCCCGGAGATGCGCTCCACCGGCGAGGTCATGGGCATCGACAAGTACTTCGACACGGCCTTCGCCAAGAGCCAGGCCGCGGCCGGCAGCGCCCTGCCGACGTCCGGCAAGGTGTTCGTCTCGGTGGCCAACCGCGACAAGCGCTCCATCATCATGCCGGTCAAGCTGCTGGTGGACCTGGGCTTCGAAATCCTCTCCACCGGCGGCACGGCCGAAGTGCTGCGCCGCAACGGCATCCAGTCCACCACCGTGCGCAAGATCGCCGAAGGGCGCTCCGACGAGGGCGAGGGCACCATCGTCGACCTCATCACCGAAGGCCGCATCGGGCTGATCCTCAACACCCCGTCCGGCGGCCAGGCCCGCGGCGACGGCTACGAGATCCGCGCTGCGGCGACGTCGGTGGGAACCCCGATCATCACCACCGTGTCCGAGTTCGGTGCCGCCATCCAGGCCATCGAAGCGATGCGCCAGTACGCGTGGGACGTGACCAGCCTGCAGGAGCACGCGGAGAACCTGAAGGCCGCGTTCCATGCCTGAGCCGCACGCCCGGCCGCAGCCAGCCACCTTCGGGCAGCGGCTGCGGGCAGCGATGGAGGCCCGCGGGCCGCTGTGCGTGGGCATCGACCCGCACCCGTCGCTGCTCTCCGCCTGGGGACTGAACGACGACGCCGGAGGGCTGGAACGCTTCTCCCTCACCGTGCTGGACGCGGTGGGGGAGCAGGCTGCCGCCCTCAAGCCGCAGGTGGCGCTGTACGAACGGCACGGTTCGGCCGGCCTGGCGGTGCTCGAGAAGCTGCTGGCGGCGGCGGCCCAGGCCGGCGCCCTGACGATTGCCGACGCCAAGCGCGGCGACATCGGCTCCACCATGGCCGCCTACGCCGACGCGTGGCTGCGCGACGGCTCGGCGCTGGCGGCCGACGCCGTGACGCTCAGCCCCTACCTCGGGTACGGATCGCTGCGGCCGGCGCTGGACCTGGCGGCGGCAACCGGCCGCGGAGTGTTCGTGCTGGCGCTGACGTCCAACCCGGAGGGCGCCAGCGTGCAGCACGTCGGCGGCGCCGAGTCCGTGGCCGCCCGGATCGCGGAGGCGGCGGCGGCCGACAACGCGGAGGCCGGCCGCGCCGGCGAGCTGGGCTCCGTCGGCCTGGTGGTCGGCGCCACGGTCCGGGCCGAGGTGATGGAACGGCTCGGGCTGGACCTGGCGGCGGTCAACGGGCCGCTGCTGGCCCCCGGGCTGGGCGCACAGGGTGCCACCGGGGCGGACATCGCGGCGGCCTTCGGTTCCGCCGTCGGGAATGTCCTGGCCACCTCCAGCCGGGACATCCTCCAGGCCGGCCCGGACACCGCCGCCTTGCGCGGGGCCGCGGACCGCACCCTGGCCGGTTTGTCGGGCCTCGCGGGCTAACCGTCTGGCCTCCAGTGCCGGACAGCCGGGCGTGGCGGCTGCCCTGAGCCGCGGTGTTGCGGTTCTGGTAAGTTCAATTCATGCCCAATGTGCCCGCCCGGCATCTTGTCCGCGGGCCGGATTGTCTGGAGGAGCTGTGGGTCTTCGACCGCTGACGGAGAGCGAACGCACCACCGCCCGGCTGAAAGCGACGGCCGCCCGGGTCGAACGTGCGGAAATCAAGGCCAAAGTGAAATCCGGCGCCATGACCGTGGCCGAGGTGATCGAGGCGGCCGCGTCGATGGAATCGGTCGGCCGGCTGCGCGTGGCCGAACTGCTCGAATCGTTGCCGGGCATCGGACCGGTCCGCGCCGCCGCCATCATGGAGACGGTCCGCATTGCGCCCAGCCGCCGGCTGCGCGGGCTCGGCATCCATCAGCGGCGAGCCCTGATAGACCACTTGAAATCCCAGTAACAGATGGAAGATATGTCCGACAAACCCCGCCTGACCGTTCTCGCCGGCCCCACGGCCGTCGGCAAGGGCACCGTTTCCACCTATATCCGCGACAATTACCCCGACGTCTGGCTGTCGGTATCCGCCACCACCCGCGAACCGCGGCCCGGTGAGCAGGACGGCGTCCACTATTTTTTCGTCGGCCCCGAAGAGTTCGACCGGCTGGTGGCCGCCGGCGACATGCTCGAGTGGGCCTTGGTGCACGGCCGGAACCGCTACGGAACGCTGCGGCGCACCGTGGAGGAGGCCATGGCAGACGGCAAATCCGTGCTTTTGGAGATCGACCTGCAGGGCGCCCGGCAGGTCAAGGAGTCCATGCCGGAAGCCACGTTCGTGTTTTTGGCCCCGCCCAGCTGGGAGGAAATGGTCCGCCGACTGGTGGGCCGCGGCACGGAAACACCCGAAGAACAGCAGCGCCGGCTGGAAACCGCTAAACTGGAACTTGCTGCCGAGCCCGAGTTCGATTTCACCGTCGTTAACGACGATGTCCAGCGGGCGGCAGACGAGCTCGTTTCATTGATGGGACTTGTCCCGCACCCGCGCTGAGCGGGTACAGAGAACACGTCCCGGAACCCATTGGAGATTTAGTGTCGACCAACCTCGAAGGCATCATCAACCCGCCGATCGACTCCCTGCTGGAAGCAACGGATTCGAAGTACGCGCTGGTGATTTACGGTGCCAAGCGTGCCCGCCAGATCAACGCCTACTACTCGCAGCTGCACGAAGGCCTGTTCGAGTACGTCGGCCCGCTGGTGGACACCAAGCTGAACGAGAAGCCGCTGTCCATCGCACTGCGCGAAATCAACGAGGGCCTGCTGGTCAGCAAGCCCGTCGAAAAGGCCGCAGAGTAACCAGCGTCTAACACCGGGGCAGGCATGCGGATCATTTTGGGCGTGGGCGGCGGCATCGCCGCCTACAAGTCGGCATCCCTGCTTCGGTTGTTTAAGGAAGCCGGCCACGACGTGACGGTCATCCCGACCGACGCCGCCGAAAAGTTCGTTGGCCGTGCCACCTGGGAAGCCCTTTCCGGCAACCCGGTGAGCAACAGCGTGTTCGATGCCGTCGAGTCGGTCAACCACGTCCGCCTCGGCCAGGAAGCGGACCTCGTAGTCGTGTGCCCGGCCACCGCGGATCTGCTGGCACGCGCCGCCGCCGGCCTGGCCGGCGACCTGCTCACCAACACGCTGCTGGTGGCCACCGCACCCGTGGTCTTTGTGCCGGCCATGCACACCGAAATGTGGCAGCATCCGGCCACCGCGGCGAACGTGGCCATGCTGCGCAGCCGGGGCACCACGGTGATGGACCCGGCCGTAGGCCGCCTGACCGGCAAGGACACCGGCCCCGGCCGGCTGCCCGAACCGGCGGAAATTTACGATTTCATCGCCGCGGGCCTCGCCGACGGAACTTTGAAACCCCGGACGACGGCGGAGGCCGGCTGGGCGCCGGAGGACTCGGCCGTGCCCGGGCTCGCGGCTCCGGAACCCGGTCCGCTGGCCGGGAAGCGGGTCCTGGTCACTGCTGGCGGCACCCGCGAACCGCTGGACCCCGTGCGCTTCCTGGGCAACCGGTCCTCCGGCAAGCAGGGCGTGGCACTGGCCCGCGCCGCCGCGGCTGCGGGAGCGGAGGTCGAACTGATCGCCGCCCACCTCGAGGTGGATATTCCGGACGGGATCAAGTCCAGCTCGGTGGAGACCGCCCTGGACCTGCGCGAGGCGACTCTCGAAGCGGCGGCGCGCTCCGACGTCGTCATCATGGCAGCCGCCGTGGCGGATTTCCGGCCGGCGGAAGTGACCGACACCAAGATCAAGAAGCGCGACGACGCCGAGGACCCGGTGATCACGCTGGTGCGGAATCCGGACATCCTGGTGGAGGTCGTGCAGCAGCGCGGCTCCGGCGAGGCGCCGCTGATCGTCGGTTTCGCGGCGGAGACCGGCGACGACCGCGGCGACGTGCTCGACTACGCGCGCAGCAAACTCGAACGGAAGGGCTGCGACCTGCTGGTGCTCAACCGCGTGGGCCGCGACCTGGTGTTCGGCCAGGACGACACCGAGATCACGGTGCTGGCACGCAGCGGCGTCGAACCGCAGACCCACCGCGGCAGCAAAGACAGTGCGGCGGCCGTGGTCATCGAGCGCATCACCGCCGAACTCTCCGGCTGACGCTGCTTCCGGGCATCCGGGCTGACACTGCCTTCAGGCTGACGCCGGCTCCGGGTTGACACTGCCTCAGGGGCGACACTGGCTCCGGGCTGCCACTGCTTGTGCCGCTTGGGGGGGAGCGGAAGACGCGTCTTCTTCATCTCCCTCATGCCGCGGTAACCGGACCACCCGTTACCCCCTGTGTACTACTGTTTCGCTCCATGACCGGGCCTTCGGGGCCGCGTCTACAGTTCCGTGGCGGTCCCCGCCAGCAAGTAAGGTATGTCTGTGACTTCTTCTGACAGCAATCTGCGGCTCTTCACGTCCGAGTCCGTGACCGAAGGCCATCCGGACAAGATCTGTGACCAGATTTCCGACGCCATCCTCGACGCCCTGCTGCGCGAGGATCCCGAGTCGCGGGTAGCCGTAGAGACGCTGACGACGACCGGTCTGGTACATGTGGCCGGCGAGGTCACCACTCAGGGCTACGTGGAGATCCCGCAGATCGTCCGCGATACCATCCTGGAGATCGGCTACAACTCCTCGGACAAGGGGTTTGACGGCGCGCGTTGCGGCGTCTCGGTTTCCATCGGCCAGCAGTCGCCGGAGATCGCCTCAGGGGTCTTCAACTCCTTTGAAACCCGCGAGGGGACCGGTATCGACGCGCGCGATGCCCAGGGCGCCGGCGACCAGGGCATCATGTTCGGCTATGCCAGCGACGAGACCGACGTCCTGATGCCCGCACCGATCTGGCTCGCGCACCGGCTGTCCGAGCGTTTAACCGAGGTGCGGAAGGACGGGACGTTGCCGTATCTGCGGCCGGACGGCAAGACGCAGGTGACCGTCGGTTATGACGGCGACAAGCCGGTGTCCGTCGACTCGGTCGTGATTTCCAGCCAGCATGAAGGCGGCGTGGACCTGGAACATCTGCGTGCGGACCTCGCCTCGCGCGTGATCGAGCCGGTGCTGGCGACCAGCTCCCTGGACGCCACCAACG
The DNA here is from genome assembly GCF_059092625.1 of Arthrobacter sp. Y3221114. Classification (NCBI taxonomy): domain Bacteria; kingdom Bacillati; phylum Actinomycetota; class Actinomycetes; order Micrococcales; family Micrococcaceae; genus Arthrobacter; species Arthrobacter sp. Y3221114. Next base: position 473,735 of record NZ_JBNHHW010000001.1, on the reverse strand, counting down.
TGCGCTACATCCTCAATCCGGGCGGCGACTTCGTGATCGGCGGGCCGGTGGGCGACGCCGGGCTAACCGGACGCAAAATCATCGTGGACACCTACGGTGGCATGGCCCGTCACGGCGGCGGCGCGTTTTCCGGCAAGGATCCGTCTAAGGTAGACCGTTCCGCCGCCTATGCCATGCGCTGGGTAGCCAAGAACGTGGTGGCCGCGGGACTGGCCCGTCGTGCCGAGATCCAGATCGCGTACGCCATCGGGATGGCGCGGCCTGTCGGCATTTACGTGGAAACGTTCGGAACCGAGACCGTTGATCCGGCGCGCATCGCCCAGGCGATCGAGGAAGTCTTCGACCTGCGTCCGCTGGGCATCATCGACGACCTGGAGCTCAAGCGGCCCATCTACAAGCAGACCGCGGCACACGGCCATTTCGGCCGTGAACATGCCGACTTCACCTGGGAGCGGACCGACCGGGCGGACGCACTGCGCAGCTACTTCAACGCCTGAGCCTGATGGGCCCTGATCCGCACCAGCTGAGCCTGCTGCAGGGCTTCGGTGCCCCCAAGCAGGCGCCGGGCACTTCGCCGGCGGCGGCGACCGATCCGGTGGCCCGGGTGCTGATCGAAACGGCGCTGCCGCATCTGGACCGGATCTTCGATTATCTGGTGCCTGAGCAATTGGACGCCGACGCTGTTCCCGGCGCGCGGGTCAAGGCCCGGTTCGGCGGCCAGGAAATGAGCGGGTACATCACCCGCCGCACGTCCGAGGTGCCGGAAGGGGTCAAGCTGGCCCCGTTGGCCAAGGTGGTTTCCGCGCAGCCGGTGCTGACCGAGGAGCTGCTCCGGCTGGCCACGTCGGTGGCCGAGCGATATGCCGGAAACGTCAGCGACGTACTGCGCGCCGCCATCCCGCCGCGCGTCGCCAAAGTGGATAAGGAATTCGCCGCCCGGGCGACCGACGCTGCGGCAGCGGAGGCCAAGCCGGCCGTGGATGCCCACGCGGCTACCACCGTCGCCACGGATGCCGCGGCTACCGCCGCACCTTCGGCTGCCACCGCTGCTACTGCCGACCCGGCAGCTACGGCTGAGGCGGAGCAGGCCTTCGCCGGTTATGACGGCGCCGGCGTCTTTCTGGCCCAGCTGGCGTCGGGCGCCGCTCCGCGGGCCGTTTTGGCCAGCCACAAGTCCTATGGCCCTGCCTCTTGGGCAGCCCAGGTAGCGCACGCCGTGGCGAGCGTACGGCAGAGCGGCCGCGGCGCCGTCGTCGTTGTTCCGGACGCCAAAGACCTGGCGCGGCTGGAAGCCGAATTGGAGCGCGTCCTCGGCGCGGACCAGTTTGTTCGCCTGACTGCCGAGGACGGGCCGACGCCGCGCTACCGGAACTACCTGCGGTTGCTGCATGGCGAGGTGTCCGTGGCCGTCGGGACGCGCTCGGCCGCCTTCGCCCCGGTGCAGGATCTGGGCCTGGTGGCCATGTGGGACGACGGCGATGACCTGCTGCTGGAGCAGCGTTCCCCCTACCAGCATGCCCGCGAGGTGTTGTTGCTGCGCACGGCGCAGGCCGGCTGCGCGGCCCTGTTCGCCGGTGTCTCGCGGAGCGGCGAAGCACAGCGGCTGGTTGAGAGCGGCTGGGCGTCGGCGCTCACGCCCGCCCGGCCGTTCCTGCGCCAGGCGACTCCGCGCATCCTCAACACCGCGGATTCGTTCCAACAGGAACGCGATCCCATGCTGCGCCATGCCCGTCTGCCGCAGGCCGCGTGGCGGGCCGCCAAGGAAGGCCTGGAACGCGGACCGGTGCTCGTGCAGGTGGCGCGGACCGGCTTCTCACCTGCCCTTGCCTGCCAGGACTGCCGCACGCCCGCCAGATGCACCGACTGTAACGGGCCGCTGGCGCAGCCGGGGCGCGCGGCGGCTCCGGCTTGCCGGTGGTGCGGTCGGTTGGCCACGAACTATTCCTGTCCCGAATGCGGGTCCCACAGGCTCCGTGCCTCTGCGGTCGGCGCCCTGCGTACCGCAGAAGAACTGGGACGTGCGTTCCCGGGGGCGACGGTCGTGTCTTCTTCGGGGGAACACATCAAGTCTGCGGTCGAGTCAAGGAAAGCCCTGGTGGTGGCAACACCGGGAGCCGAGCCGGTGGCGCCCGGTGGATACGCGGCCGCGTTGCTGCTGGATGGCAACGCCATGCTCAGCCGCGAGTCCCTTCGCGCACCCGAAGACGTGCTGCGCCGATGGTTCCGCGCGGCATCGCTGGTGCAGCCGGCGTCGGAAGGGGGGCTGGTGGTAGTCACCGCCGATCAGGATGCCGTTGTGGCGCCCTTGGTTCGGTGGGACCCCACCGGCGCCGCAGCCAGGGAGATGCAGCTGCGGCGCGCGCTTCAGCTCCCCCCGGCCGTGAGGATCGCCGCCCTGACAGGGAAGCCCTCAGGCATTGAAGCTTTCATGGCGGGTTTTGAGCTCAGCGGCAGCCTTCGCAGCGTCGGACCCGTTGAGTTGCCGGCCCGATCGGGGGAGATCAGTGAGCACCGCCTGCTGCTGTTCTTCAGCTATCAGGATGGCGCCCGCGTGACTGCTGCGCTCCGTCACCGCAAGGCGGCGCTGTCCGCCAAGCGCGTCCCCGACCCGGTACAAGTGCGCTGCGACGGGACTGACCTGCTGTAACCTTCCGGATGCGCGGTCCGGCTCCGGGCGCGGGGCGCTTGGGTTGCGTCTGAACCAAGTGACGGCGTGCCTGGTAGTGGTGGCGGGGTCGAGGTGTAGGTGTGTCCGGTGGGGGTGGTGGTTTCGACCGTGTGGTGTGGTCCTTCGAGCGTGCGGGAGGACCAGCCTTCGGCTTCCTTTGACTGGTTGCATTGCTCGCACAGTCCCTGCCCGTTGGCCATGGTGGTTTTACCGCCTTGTGACCAGGGCACGATGTGGTCGATGTGCCGGATCGGGGCGTCGCACCAGGGCCTGCCGCAGACCGCGTCGCGGGCGAGGATCATCCGGCGCATCCCGTCGGGGAACTTCCGGGCGGCCGAGTCCATCCCCAGCAGTTGCCCGGTCCCGGGGGCGGTGTAGAGGCGGCGGACCCAGATGTCCTCCACACTGTGTTGTTTCAGCACTTTGGTGCGGTGGGCCTGTTCGCGGGCGGTCTTCCAGCCCGGCTCGGTCCCGGCCGGCGGCGCCTTCAGCCCGGTCCGGCCGGGCGGGCTGGCTTCGGTGTCGGCTTCGGGTGTGTGTGCCGTGGCCGGCGGTTGGTGCGGCGGCCGGGTGAGGTCGCGGGCGTAGCGGGCCGGGACGATGCCGTAGCCGGTCAGCCAGGCCGGTTCGGCCTCGCCGCGGAGCAGGGCGCGGTCGGTCATCACCAGCTGGATTTCCAGCCGGGCCGGGTCTGCGGTGCTGCGGCCGGTGACGCGTTCGAACACGGTGTCGGCCATCATCTGGCCGCGGGAGCGGGGGTCTCCGCTGTTGCGCAGCCGGTCCGCTTCCCGGTGCAGGGCGGCCATCACCGCCACGCCCTGGACCACCGGCAGCAGGGTCCGGACCGAGACCATGGTGTCCGGCTCCGGGCGGGAGGAAACGTGCCGGTCCGCTTCGGCCTTCGCTGCCCGGTCCACCACCGAGCCCGGTTCCAGCTGGTAGGCGAGGCGTTTGGCTTCGGCCCGCAGCGCCCTGTTCCCGAGCCCGTGCAGCCGCTCCCGGTTCCCGGCCAGTTCCCGGTCCACCCGGGCGCGGTGCTCCGGGGCCAGGCAAACGGTTTCCTGGGCCAGGATCTCGGCCCGGTATTCGTTCAGGTGCCCCGCGGCCAGGGCGGCCAGGGTGTGCGGCATCTGCCCGACCAGGGTCCGGGACAGGTTCAGCAGGACCGCGGCCCGGTGCGGGGACTCGCCCCGGGCCAACCCGATCTGGGCGGCCACCCCGGCGCCCTGCCGGTCTTTGGGGATCCCGGCGGCGGCCCGGCGGGCACGGACGGACTTCTCCAGCGCGACCTGCACCCTGGCCTGCGCCGCCGCGGCGGCAGCCTTCAGGCCCTCCAGCGCGGTGAGCTCTTCGACCAGTTCCGGGCCCGGCGCGTCCAGATCAATGCCCTCCAAGGCAGCGGCGGCGGCGCGAACGGCGGCAGACCCCACCGAACCCGCGCCCGGGCGTCCGGCGTCCCGCCTCGAACCGCTGCCGGCAGCCGGTGCTGCGACAGACGGTCCTGTTGCGGGCGACGCGGGCAGTAGCGGGGCAGACGATGACGCGGCAGACGATGCTTCAAGCCTGGCGCGGGCAGGCGGTCCTGCGGCGGGAGGTTCGGATACTGCCGGATCAAACATCTCAGCGTCTCAATCTTCAGCATGCGTGCTGCATGGCCTCGAATACGAGCGGTCGCGAACCCTGAACGGATCCGCGGACGCCACCGGCAAACCCACACCCGGCGGCCAACGTTGGTGCTGAACTGGTACTGAAAACAGACTATGCGCCGCCACTGACAGTTTCGGAGGACGCAGCCACCACCACTTCGGACGAGGCAGCCACCGCCACCTACAGCAGCACGGCAACCGGGGGAGCGGCCCTGACCGAAGGCGGCCACGTCAAGGTGAAGTCCATGGTGGAGTGCCCCTGACCGAAGGCGGCCACGTCAAGGTGAAGTCCATGGTGGAGTGCCCCTGACCGAAGGCGGCCACCTCAAGGTGAAGTCCATGGTGGAGTGCCCCTGACCGAAGGCGGCCACCTCAAGGTGAAGTCCATGGTGGAGTGCCCCTGACCGTAGGCGGCCACGCCAGGCGGACGTCCACCGCAGCAGCTCCACCGGCTCGCAAGGCCGCCACATCAGTGCCCCGGATCTACCGGGTCTGTCCGGCCTGTGGGCAAAGTTCTGGCCTACTGCAGGGCACACATCCCCGGCCTTGAGGACCGGCCACCAACTACCGGGACCGGCTCCGCCGTCGTTCCAACACTTCCTCGGCGGCGGCGACCAGTTGCTTGGCCGACTCGTTCCAGTCATATGCCGCGGCTCGGCGGATGCTGGCCTCCGACGCCGCGCGGAAGACACCGGGCTGGTCCAGCGCTGCCACGGCCGCCGCGAAGTCGGCGGGCTCATCCGGGTCCACCAGCGTGACGGCGCCGCCACCGACCTCACGGAAGATCGGAATGTCGCTGGCGATCACGGGCGTCCCGGCGGCCATGGCCTCGATCAGCGGCAGGCCGAAGCCCTCGTCGCGGGAGAGGGTGACCAGCGCTGTGGCCCGTTGCAGCAGTTGCTGATATCCGGCGTCGGAAATCCCGTTGTGGAAGACCAGCCGGCGAGGGTCGACGGCCCTGGCCCCCAGCTCGGCCTGCCGGTCCGGACGCACCGGGCTGAGCAGATGGAGCTCGTAGTCGGGCAGCAGCGCCATGGCGTCAATGATGGTTTCCACGTTCTTGTACGGCATGAACGAGCCCATGTAGAGCAGGGTCTTGTCGCGGCCGCCAGCCGGATTGCGCGGCGCTCCCTGCGGCTGGGCGGCATTGGAAACAATCCGGATCGGCCTGCGGGTGAGCCGGTGACGTTCCATCAGCGCCCGCGTGGTGTGGCTGATGGTGGCCACCGTGTCCGCACGGTTTAACAGGAGACGCTGCGGCCAGTAGGCCTTGTGGTAGAGCCGCCAGAGCCACTGCACCGGCTTGGGCAGGAAGCCCGGCGGCTTGGGGTGCGAGTAGTAGATCAGGTCGTGCAGGGTCAGGATGAGCCCGTACGTGCGGCCGAAACTGCCCATGGTCTGCATCGGGCAAACGACGACGTCGGCGCCCAGCTTGTTCACACGGCGCGCCACGAAGAGTTCGGCGGGGGAGAGCGGACTGTTGATCTTGACCCAGCGCACGTCGGGCAGGAACTGCAGCTGCCGCTCGTCGCTGATCAGCATGCGCACGTCCGCCAGCCGGGAAGTGGCTTCGATGAGGCTGGCGCCGTAGCGGCTGATTCCGTCCAGCTGGTCGGTGCGGGTGAACCGGGCGTCAATCAGGAGTTTCATGCACTCATTCCGTCGATGAAGTCCCGGATGAAGGCGGCGGCCGCTGCCGGGGTTTCGTAATGGATCAAATGCCCGACGGCGGGGATCACTTCGAGCCGGGAGTCCGGGATCATCGCCGCGAGCCTGCGCTGGCTGGCCACGGAACCGATGTCGTCCCGTTCGCCGGCGATCAGGAGGACCGGCAGGTCAAGCAGGCCGGCGACCTGCGCTACATCGGCGGAGATGGACGCCCGGAAGGCCTCCAGCACCACCCGCCGGTTCGCGAAGGCGCTGAAGTAGGCGTCGTGCTGCCCGTGGATGTAGGCGCGCAGCTGCGGGTCGCGGGTCTTCGCCATCATGATGCTCATGCCCCGGACGACCAAGGGGTTGCGCAGTAGCCAGAGGCCCAACCGCTCGGGCAGCTTTGCCCCGGCGAAGTAGTAGAACCCGGCGAGACGGGAGGGGATAGCTTTGGGACCCTGCAGCGCGGGTTCGCTGATCGGGTTGACCAGGATGGCCGCCCGGAAGCTGCCCGGATGCGCCGCCAAATAGTGGCTGACCACGATGGACCCGAAGGAGTGTCCCAGGACGTAGGTGTCCGGGCCCAGCTCCAGTGCGCCGGCCAGGCCATGCAGAAACCGGGCGTAGCCCTCGATTCCGTGGGTGCCGGCGGCCAGCGGCTCCGATTCGCCGAAGCCGGGCAGGTCGGGGGCGATCACGCGGTAACCGGGCAGCTGTCCGACCACCAGTTCCAACCCGTGGTGATCCCCGCGGAACCCGTGGATGACCAGCAGGGTGGGCGCACCGTCGTCGTCGGCGGGATATTCCCAGTAGCGCACCCGGGCGCCGTCGAGCAGAATTTCGCGGCGCACCGCGCGGTCGGCAACGGCGGTCACGCCAGGCTCGCTCCTGATTTCATGCCTTCGACTCTACCGACCCGCGGGCGCGTTGCCGCGCAGCGCGGCCCATGTTGCCCAGGCGGGGGTCCAGCACCGGGGGACCCGAACCGCGGGCCGGCACCGGGGGACCGGAACCGCGGGCCGGCACCGGGGGACCCGAACCGCGGGCCGGCACCGGGGGACCGGAACCGCGGGCCGGCACCGGGGGACCGGAACCGCGGGCCGGCACCGGGGGACCGGAACCGCGGGCCGGCACCGGGGGACCCGAACCGCGGGCCAGCACCGGGTGCCCGCACCGAGGTCCGGCACCGGGGCGGGCCACACGGCATGTCGCCGGCAGCGGTCGCTCGATTGACGCTGCACTGCGCCGCCGGTTAGGTTCAACAGCAGCCGGGCACTGAAGCCCGGACCGGAGCGTGGAGGGCTGAGATGGCGGAGTTCGTGCTTTCGATCGACCAGGGGACCACCTCCACGCGCGCGATCATTTTCGACCACAAAGGCACACCGGTCTCTACCGGCCAGCGGGAGCACCGGCAGATTTTCCCGCAGCCTGGCTGGGTGGAACACGACCCGCTGGAAATCTGGGACAACACCCGCGAGGTGGTGGGCACGGCGCTGTCCCGGGCCAGCCTGACCCGGCACGACATCGCCGCCGTCGGCATCACCAACCAGCGCGAGACGACGGTGGTGTGGGAGAAGAGCACGGGCCGGCCGGTGTACAACGCGATCGTCTGGCAGGACGTGCGCACGCAGCAGACCTGCGACGAACTGGCGGCCGACGGCGGCGTGGACCGCTTCCGCGAACAGACCGGCCTGCCGCTGGCGCCCTACTTCTCCGGGACCAAGCTGGCCTGGATCCTGCGCAACGTGGACGGGGCGCGGGAACGGGCCGAGGCCGGCGAGCTGCTGTTCGGCACCACCGACAGCTGGGTGCTGTGGAACCTGACCGGCGGGCCTGACGGCGGCACGCACGCCACCGACGTCACCAACGCCTCCCGCACCCTGTTCATGGACCTGCGCACGCTGCAGTGGGACCAGGAGATCCTGGATGCCTTCGGCGTGCCGACCGTGATGCTGCCGGAGATCCGCTCATCGTCCGAGCCCTATGCAACCGTGCACGGCTCCCAACTGCTGCGTCACGTCCCGGTGGCGGGCATCCTCGGCGACCAGCAGGCGGCCGCGTTCGGGCAGGCGGCATTCAACCCCGGCGAGGCCAAGAACACGTACGGCACGGGCTGCTTCGTGCTGGTCAACACGGGCGAGGAGATCGTCAGGTCATCGCACGGACTGCTGACGACCGTGGGCTACCAGCTGGGCAAAGCGGCGCCGCACTACGTGCTGGAGGGGTCGATCGCCGTCGCGGGGTCGCTGATCCAGTGGCTGCGCGACAACCTGGGCCTGGTGTCGTCCGCGCAGGAGGCCGAACAACTGGCGGGCACGGTCGAGGACACCGGCGGCTGCTACTTCGTGCCCGCGTTCTCGGGCCTGTTCGCCCCGTACTGGCGGCAGGACGCCCGCGGCGCACTGGTGGGCCTGACCCGGTTTGTGACCAAGGCGCACATCGCCCGCGCCGCGCTGGAGGCCACGGCCTTCCAGACCCGGGAAGTTTTGGACGCGGTCAACGCGGACGCCGCGGTGCCGCTGACCGGTTTAAAGGTCGACGGCGGGATGGTCGCCAATGATGCGCTGATGCAGTTCCAGGCGGACATCCTGGGCGTTCCCGTGAGGCGGCCGCAGGTCACCGAGACCACGGCCCTGGGAGCGGCCTACGCCGCGGGCCTCGCCGTCGGATTCTGGGAGGACACGGACCAGTTGGCCCGGAACTGGGTGCAGGACAAGGTGTGGGAGCCGCAGATGCCCGCGGAAGAGCGGGAACGCAGGCTGCGTTTGTGGAAGAAAGCGGTCACCCGGACCTTCGACTGGGTCGACGACGATGTCCTGTGAACGTGCGGTAAAGTGGTCGCATGTTCGCACTGCTCCTTAGCTAGCCGCTGCCGCGGGGCCCAGGCCCTGCTTCAGCGGCCCGCCCCTCCGATGCCGAGGGGCTTTTGTGTGTCTAGGGGAGTCAGGTTAGTGCGCAGTACAGACAAGAGGACGAGGCAAGCACAGTGAGTACGCAGCCGGGAACGGAACAGCACGAGTACAGTTTCTCCGCCATGGAGGCCAAGTGGCCGGCCGTGTGGGAGGAACTTGATGTCTTCGCTCCCGCCGACGACGGTTCCCGAGAACGCCGCTACGTGCTGGACATGTTCCCCTACCCCTCCGGCGACCTGCACATGGGCCACGCCGAAGCCTTCGCCATGGGCGACGTGGTGGCCCGCTACTGGCGGCTGAAGGGCTACGACGTCCTGCACCCGATCGGCTGGGACTCCTTCGGCCTGCCGGCCGAGAACGCCGCAATCAAGCGCAACGCCCACCCCAGCGAGTGGACCTACGCCAACATCGACACCCAGGCGGCGTCCTTCAAGCGCTACGCGATCAGCGCCGACTGGTCGCGCCGGCTGCACACCTCCGACCCGGAGTACTACCGCTGGACCCAGTGGCTGTTCCTGCGGTTCTACGAGCGCGGCCTGGCCTACCGCAAGAACTCCCCGGTCAACTGGTGCCCGAAGGACCTGACCGTGCTGGCCAACGAACAGGTGGTCAACGGGGCATGTGAACGCTGCGGCACGCCCGTGACCAAGAAGAGCCTGAATCAGTGGTACTTCAAGATCACCGATTACGCCGACCGCCTGCTGGACGACATGGACGAGCTCAAGGGCCACTGGCCGGAGCGCGTGCTGGCGATGCAGCGGAACTGGATCGGCCGCTCCGAGGGCGCGCACGTCCGTTTCACGGTGGAGGAAGCGGGCGGACGCCCGGCCCAGGACGTCACGGTATTCACCACCCGCCCCGACACCCTGAACGGCGCCACCTTCTTCGTGGTCGCGGCCGACGCGCACCTGGCGCTGGACCTGGTGGCCCCGGAGCACCACGATGCGCTGATGGCCTACCGGGAGCAGATCAAGGCACTCTCCGACATCGAGCGCCAGTCCACCGAACGCGAGAAGACCGGCGTGTTCCTGGGCCGCTACGCGATCAACCCGCTCAACGGCGAAAAGCTGCCGGTCTGGGCTGCCGACTACGTGCTGGCAGACTACGGGACCGGCGCCATCATGGCCGTCCCGGCGCACGACCAGCGCGACCTCGACTTCGCGAAGGCCTTCGACCTGCCGGTCCGCGCCGTCGTCGACACCGGGGAAGGGGACCCGGCCGAGACCGGGATCGCCACCAGCGGCGAAGGCACCCTGATCAATTCCGGCGAGCTGGACGGCCTGTCCAAGACCGAAGCCATCGCCCGCGCCATCGACCTGGTGGAGGCGGCCGGCACCGGCGAGAAGACCGTGAACTTCCGGCTGCGCGACTGGCTGCTGTCCCGGCAGCGGTTCTGGGGCGCGCCGATCCCGATCGTCCACTGCGACGAGTGCGGCGAGGTCCCGGTTCCCGATGACCAGCTGCCCGTGCGGCTGCCCGACGACCTGCGCGGCGAAGCCCTGTCGCCCAAGGGCACCTCGCCGCTGGCCTCTGCCGCGGACTGGGTCAACACCGACTGCCCGAACTGCGGCAAGGCCGCCCGCCGGGACACCGACACCATGGACACCTTCGTGGATTCGTCCTGGTACTACCTGCGCTTCGCCTCCCCGGACTACGCCGAGGGCCCGTTCGAGAAGGACGCCGCGGCCCGCTGGCTGCCGGTGGACCAGTACGTCGGCGGCGTCGAGCACGCCATCCTGCACCTGCTCTACAGCCGGTTCTTCACCAAGGTGCTCAAGGACATGGGCCTGATCGATTTCGACGAGCCGTTCCGTGCGCTGATGAACCAAGGCCAGGTGCTCAACGGCGGCAAGGCGATGAGCAAGTCGCTGGGCAACGGCGTGGACCTGGGCGAGCAGCTGGACAAGTTCGGCGTGGACGCCGTGCGCCTGACCATGATCTTCGCCTCGCCGCCCGAAGACGACGTGGACTGGGCGGACGTTTCCCCCTCCGGCTCGGCCAAGTTCCTGGCCCGCGCCTGGCGGCTGGGACAGGACGTCGCCTCCGCTCCGGGCACAGAGTACGACGACGGCGACCGCGCCCTGCGCTCGGTCACCCACCGGACCGTTGCCGACGCCGCCGAACTGCTCGACGCCGGCAAGTTCAACGTGGTCATCGCCCGGCTGATGGAGCTGGTCAACGCCACCCGCAAGGCCATCGACGCCGGACCCGGTGCCGCCGACCCGGCCGTCCGCGAGGCCACCGAGGCAGTGGCCATCATCTTGAGCCTGTTTGCCCCCTACACCGCGGAGGACCTCTGGGCCCGGCTGGGCCACGAACCGTCCGTGGTCAAGGCGTCCTGGCCGGCCGTGGACCAGTCCCTGCTGGTGCAGGACACCGTGACGGCCGTGGTGCAGGTGGCCGGGAAGGTGCGCGACCGGTTGGAGGTGGCAGCCGACGTGGACGCGGACGAGCTGGAGAAGCTCGCCCTGGCCTCGCCGCAGATCATTCGGACCCTTGACGGCCGCGGAGTGCGCAAGGTGATTGTGCGCGCGCCGAAGCTGGTCAACATCGTGCCGGCCTGACCGGCGGCCCGGCCCCGATGAATTGGCTCGAGCACCTCGTACAGCGGTCCAAGCAGTTGCTGCAGCAGCAGCAGGCGCCTGCCCGGCCGGGGCAGCCGCCGCGGCACCGGGTCGCCGTCGTGACGGATTCGGCGGCGTCGCTGCCCGCGGACTGGGTCAACCAGCCGGACACGGCCGACTGGCTGCGGGTGGTGCCGATGCCGGTGATGATCTCCGGGCAGATTTACGGGGAAGGCGTCGACGACGTCGCGTCCGCCCTGGCGGTCGGGCTCGCCGAGGGACGCGACATCAAGACGTCGCGCCCGTCGCCGGGGCTGCTCGAGCGGACCTACCGGGAGCTCGAAGACCTGGGCTTCGACGCGATCGTCTCCATCCACCTCTCGGCCGAGCTTTCCGGCACGATCGAAGCGGCAGGCCTGGCCGCCGACGGCGTGGGCATCCCGGTGGAAGTAGTGGACACGCGCAGCGCCGCTCTGGGTGAAGGATTCGCCGTCATTGACGCCGTCGTCGCGGCGCAGAGCGGTCTCGACCGCCAGGCCGTGACGGATCGCGCCAAGGCTGCCGCCGTGTGCTCCGACGTCTTTTTCTACGTGCCCAGCCTGGACCAGCTGCGCCGCGGCGGCCGGATTTCCGCCGCCTCCGGACTGCTCGGCTCCCTGCTGGCGATCAAGCCGTTGCTGGCCATCCGCGACGGCGCCATCCTCCCGCTGGAGAAGGTACGGACCGCCGCGCGTGCCCAGGCCCGGCTGCAGCAGCTGGTGGTGCGCCGGATCGAGGAACTCGACTACGAACCCCGGGTTGCGGTGCACTACTTCGGCAACGAAACCGAGAGCCGGGCAATCGCGGACACCCTGCAGCAGTACCTGAGCGACGACGTGCTGTTGACCCCGGTGCCCTCGGTCCTGGCCGCCCACACGGGCCTGGGCGTCGTCGCGGTGGTCGTCGGGCCGCCGACGCCGCCTCTGGGCTGAGCGTCCCTCTCCTCCACAGACGGCGCCGCAGGTAGGTCTAAGCTTGCACTCCGTACTGGGTTCCGAGATTCTGAGCGAGGGCTTTAAGTGGCCTTCGATGGATCCTGACCCCGCTGTCTGGATGGTCCTGATGGCTCATCCTTCAGTTGAGTAAACCGGGACCAGAGCACCTCGCCCTCCCGAGTCTCACAAGTTTATCCATCCGACAATAGTCAGACGGCTGCCCCTTATGTTCAACCTGTCTTGAGAACCTGTTGCTCAGCGATGCCAGCTTCAGGAGTACCTTGGCTCGGGCCTAACTGCGACCGAGTGCCGACCGGCCCACCCTGCCATCAACAGCCCTGCCAGCACCGCCGCGCCTGCGAAGCCCTGCGGCGAAGCCCATCCGAACTCCGGCAGCGTCAGCGCCACGGCAACGACCGCGCAGGACAGCAGGAACTCGGCGGCGGCTCGCAGGGGCCGCTGCCTGGAAACAGTCCATGCGATGAAGTGTGCCAGCGGTACTACCGGCACCATGGCGAGTAGAGCGGGACCGAGAATCGGGTAGAACCCGTAAACGACGAAGAACAGCGACGATGCGGCCAGGAGCACCACGAACAGTGCCAGCTTTGCCACCCGCTGCGTCCTGCTGTAACTGTCCCAGCGCAGGCAGATAATGGCCCAGGCCGGCAGGCCCAGTAGCCAGAGCCCACCCCAGTAGCCGGTGCCCAGCACCCACAGTGCCACCATCAACAAACCGGGCAGAACGAATGCCAGGATCCGGCCCCAGATGGCATCCCTGATCCCAGGACCGTAGATGAACAACCCAACCGCCGCGTAAACGATCGCATACCCGGGCAACAGTTCAGCATCGGGCCGGGTCCCCAGCCCAAGGAGGAGCAACAGGATGCCGATTGCTGCGACAGCCACAGCGGCCACCGCCCAGGGGCGGCCTGGTGCCGCTACATCGTCAAGCCAGTCGCGCCGATCCCTGAGGGTCTCCATGCCTGCAGTATTGCAGAGCAGGCGGGAGATGCCCGCCGCACCTGCCCCTCATGCCTGCCCGACGATCACGGCAGAGCATAGGCATTCGCACCGGTCGCTCACCCGTAAGTGGGGGTGCCTTCGGGTGTGTCAGGTACGTCGGTAGAAGTCTCGGACGTGGAAGACAGACTTAAGGTTTAACTGGCGCCGGGGCTGGCTTTCTTTGAGGTTGTCAATAAGGACCGATGCTCCAACCCAGGTAGCGCCGATTTCGTGCATGAGTCTTTGGAGCGCCAGGAGCTGACCGCCTGTATCGATCAAATCATCCACGGCAAGGACGCGGTCTCCGGATCTGATGAGGCCTTTGGGGAGCCCAAGCTCAAGGTGGCGGTCCTTGTAGTCGGGCGGGCTCGTGACTGTGACCCAGGGATCGCTGTCGAAGGTCGGGGCGGCGTCTTTTGGCACTGGACAGAACCCGACGCCCAGATTCGACGCAGTCAGCGCCCCTGTCAGGTACCCGCTGGCGGACGGGCCAATGACAACGGTGGGAGCGGCCGCGCGGAAAGGTTCGGCGAGCAGTTCGCCGATGCCGGCCAAAACCTCTGGCTCCCGCCACCAACTAAAAAGATTGAAGTAGTTTTGGTTGATTGAGCGAGTCGTTTTCCACTCGAATGTCTCCGCCATACGCTGTCGGAGTTCTCTAGGTTTCGCGGCCATGGGCTGAATCCTAATATCCAAAACCTTTTTGCATGCATCCCCGAGCCCTAACCGGGACCATGCCGCCAGTTGGGACTAAGAAAGCGTTGAGCATAACCCGGCTGCTTGGCCTGCCTCTGCGGTCCCTTGGCGTCTCCGGAACAAATTCCTGGTGTTATCGTCGTTCATCTCCCGCCTCCCGATTTTCGGTCCGTGCGGGGCGCAAATAAGCGCCGTAAACCTCTGAGCGGCGTAGGCCAGGCGGCTCGCTCTTCATAGTGCTCCCGGAGATCTTGCAGAAGCTTTTCGTATTCGGTCCGCTCAAAGGTAAAGGATTGGCCCGGGAAGATCCAAGGCTCATCGTCAGCGGCTTGCCAGCCGAAACTCTGCCACGTGATTGTCTGTGGCGTCTGCGACAGTTCCATGCTTACCGCGCCGCACCATAGATCGCCGCAGACCGGACAGAGCAGGAGCGCAATACGCCCGTCGCCGAAGTCACCGGGAATTTGTCCCAGCAGTCGGTCCAAGTACTCCATTGCGGCCTTCGGTGGCCAATCGTCGCGCAGTGCCGTAATTTCCTGTTCCGGCCGCGCCGCGTCTTTTGGAACTCTCAACAAGTCCTTCAGGGGCCGACCATCAACCAGAAAGCCCAGGAACTCCAGCGGGTTCTCTCTTCCCGAGGGAAAATCCGTGGAGTGTGAGGTAGCAGCTTCGACACTCAGGCGGTGGCGGTCGTTTCCCATGCACTCAGTATTGCCGAAGGGATTATTTGTCCATGCGGATTTTTGATCTCTGCCGACCAGACAAAAAGCGTCACGAGGTACGTCCCTGTCTCGTCGGTCGAACAGGAGGGAAGCAAAGACTGGCGGGCGGCGGTGTCAGGACATGCGTCGTCGCGGTGGTCGTCGGGCCGCCGACGCCACCCCTGGGCTGAGAGTTCTTTCCCTCCACAGACTGCGCCGCCGGAGCGGTTGTCCACGAGTGCTTGCCGGCCGGCCGGGCAGCAGCACCGCCGACCTAGTGTTGCCGCATGGGCCGACACCGCTGGCTTCCGGCAACCGCCCGCGGCGGTATTGCGTCGCGGCCGAGGCGAACTCCGCGCTTCCGCATAGCCCTCGGGGCAGCGTTCGTGGTGGCGGGGCTGTGCCTGGGCTACGGACTTGTTTCGCTGGCAACGGCTGATGTGAGCCGCTCGGCTGCTCCCATCCTGGAGAGCATTCCGCTGGCGTCCCGGACTGTCGACCGGGCTCTCGACGAGGGAACCGAAGGGAAGCCCCCAGCCGAGCCGTCTACTGCCGGCGGGGACGGTACGGAAACCGAGGATGATTCGGCAGGCGGCGGCCCCGGCATCATTGTCCATGTGGCCGGGGCTGTTGCCTCGCCGGGAATCGTGCGGCTGGCCGATGGCGCAAGGGTGTTCGAGGCCATTGACGCGGCCGGGGGTGCCACGAAGAAGGCGCAGCTCGAGGCGCTGAACCTGGCGGCGCCGTTGACCGACGGACAGCAGGTCTACGTGCCCACACCGGATACGCCGGGTCCGGAACCGGCGGCCGGTTCGGGAGGCGGCGGCGGAGCCGGCGGAGGCTCTAGCGACGGCCCTCCCAGCGGCGACGCGGAAGCCGGCGCGGGCGGCGCCACGGGCGGTCCGGCCGCCAAAATCAACATCAATACGGCGACGGCCGAGGAGCTCCTCGAGTTGCCCCGTGTTGGACCCGTGCTTGCCGCCCGGATTGTCGAGTTCCGTGAGCAGCATGGCCCGTACGGGCAGCCGTCGGATCTCGATGCGGTGCCCGGCATCGGGCCGGTCATGCTGGAGGCGCTGGTGGAGCTGGTGTCGGTATGAGCCGGCCGCCGCGCTGGCAGCGGTACGCGGAAGCGGCCCGACGTCCAATTGCCGCGACGCCGGACCAGGATGAGGGGCGGCAGCCGCCCAGACGGCCCAGCGGCCTGGGCCGGCGGTTGCTGCGCCACGTCAAACCCGATCCCGCGGCGGCTGAGGCCGCTGCGGCAGAGGCCGAGAGCCGGCGCCTGGATCTTCGGTTGGGGCTGGCGGCGGCCGCGTGCTGGGCGTGTGCCCTCGTGTTCCCGCACGCGCCGCCGGGGGTGGCCCTGCTGTCCGCGGGCCTGTTGTTGGGAACCGCCGCTGCAGCGGCCGCCCGTTTGCTGTTGCCGGCGCGGCAGGTCCGGCTGCTGCCTCGGCCAACGGGGTTGCCGGCACGCCTGCACCGGGCCCGGCCCCGGGGAAACCCGCCTCAGCCATGTGCCCGGCCGCGGCGCGGCGCCCGCGGTGCGGGAGGCATCGCCGTCGTCGTTGTGTTGTGCAGTTGCACCGGGTTGCTGGCACTGACGGTGGGCCTGCAACAGGCAGAGCGGCTGGCGGGCCCGATCGGGTCGGCCATCACGGGCGAGCAGACCATCACGGCCCGCCTGGTGGTGACCGGTGACGCAGCGGAAGTCAAGGCACCGCGGCAGTTTGGCAGCGGCCCGCGTTTCCACCTGACGGCCACCATCGTCGAGGCCACCGCCGACCGCGTGCGGTTCGAGGCCGACACCCCGGTGCTGGTCCTCGGCGGGCCGGAGTGGTCCCACGTGCGGTTCGGCGAGCGGCTGCGGACCTCCGGCAAGCTCGTCCGGGCGGACCCGGGCCAGGCCGTCGACGCCCTGCTGATAGCATCCACCGCCCCGTCGGAGCGCTCGGCGCCACCCCTGGATGCGTGGATTTCGGGCCTGCGCGGCCAGTTCGTGGCGGCGTTGGCCGGATTGCCAGCCGACGCCCGCGGGCTCCTCCCCGGAATGGTGCTGGGGGACAAGGAACATCAGGGCGCGGACCTCGAGGAGGCCATGCGGCGTACCGGGCTGACGCACCTTCTCACGGTCAGCGGCGCCAATGTCTCGTACGTGCTGGCCTTCATCTATCTGCTCGGATCGGCGGTCCGGCTGCCACGGTGGGCGAAAGCGGTGGCGGGCCTGACCGGTCTCGCCGGATTCGTGCTCCTGGTCCGGCCGGAGCCCAGCGTGCTGCGCGCGGCGGTGATGGGCTCGCTGGGGGTGGTCGCGGTGCTCAGCGGACGGCGCAGGGCTTCGCTGGCCTTCCTGGCCCTGGCGGTGCTGGTGCTGCTGATCGTGGATCCGTGGCTGGCGGCCAGCTACAGCTTCGTGCTGTCGGTGCTGGCGACCCTCTCCCTCGTACTGCTGGGGACCGTGTGTTCCCGACGGCTGCAGCGTTTACTGCCGGTCCCGCTGGCCCACACGGTGGCCATGCCGCTGGCCGCGCAGGTCTTCTGCGCCCCGGTTATTGTCCAGCTTCAGCCCGAACTGGCCCTGTACTCGATCCCCGCCAATGTGGCTGCGGCACCGCTGGTCCCGTTCATCACGGTCGCAGGCATGATCGGGACGGGACTGCTGCCGCTGTTCCCCGAACCGGGCGCCGCGGTGCTGCATGCCGCGGGCTGGATGACCTTGTGGATCGCAGGGGTCGCCCGTTGGTTTTCCGCACTGCCCATGGCCGCGCTGCCGTGGGCAGGTGGCCCGCTCGGCGCCGCGGGAGCGGCTGGCGCCGGCTTGGCGCTCCTCTGGGGACTGCGGGCCGCGGGCAGGCGACGGGCTTCGCAGGAGCAGCGCCCCGGGTCCGACGACAACGGCGCGGCGGCGCTGCGGGTCGGCGGCTTCGCTGTCGGCACGCGCGCGGCGTTCCTCAAGCTGGCCTGCTGGACGGCCCTGCCCGGGCTCGCGGGAGGAGCGCTGGCCGGGGTGCTGCTGCCGCGGGCGCCGGCGGGGGAGTGGGACGTGGCGGCCTGCGACGTCGGGCAGGGTGATGGCGTGGTGGTGCGGACGGGCGAGGGCAGCGCGATCGTGGTGGATACCGGACCCGTCCCGGAGGCGATGGACCGGTGCCTTGACGGACTCGGCGTGGAACGGATCGACCTGCTGGTGCTGACCCACATGCACCTGGACCACTATGGCGGACTCGACGGAGCCGTGGCGGGACGGGAGACGGCGCGGGTGCTGTACTCGAGCGCCGGGGCAGCGCCGCCGGCTCCCGTGCGGGCCTCGCTTGAGGACCGGGGGCTGCAGGCAGAGCGCGCCTTTGCGGGCCTGTCCGGCTCGTCGGGAGCAGTTGGTTGGGCGGTGCACTGGCCGGTGGAGGGCAGCGGCGGCCTGTCCGAAAACGACGCGAGCCTCGTCGTCGACATCACCCTGCCCTCCCCGGCCGGGGGATCGACACGGATGCTGCTGACCGGCGACCTGGAGGAGGAGCAGCTGCCGGCCCTGATGCGCCGGTTGGGCCCGGAATTCGCGGTCGACGTGCTCAAGGTCAGCCATCACGGGGCGCGGAACGGGGGAACCGCACTCATCACCGCGCTGCGGCCGGCGGCGGCCCTGATCTCCGTGGGCGCCGGCAATGAATATGGCCATCCGGCGGACGAAATCCTGGCGGCGCTCCAAGCGGCCGGCGTGCACGTCCTCAGGACCGACGAGCTGGGAACGGTCCTCGTGGACGTCGGCGACCGGGAATTGTCCGTCCGCGCCCACAGCTAGGCGGGTAGTCGTGACCTGAGCCCGCCGGGTAGCGATGACCTGAGCCCGCCGGGTAGCGATGACCTGAGCCAGCCGGGTAGCAGGGGGCCTGAGCCAGGCGGCAGCGGGCAACTGCTTTGGGCAAAAGAGCCGGATCGTGAAACTCTTGACCTGAACAAGGAGGAACCTGCCGTGAACCCGCCACCCGGATCCCGCTCTTCGGCCGCGAAGAAGAGCGCCGTCACCGTCTCCTGGCGAGACGTCGAGCCGGCCGCCGTCGTGCTCGTCAGCGGTCCGGAAGAGTACTTGGCCCACCGGGCCAAGGAACGCATCCGGGGCCTCCTGCGTGGCCGGCAACCCGACCTCGAGCTGGTCCAGCTCGATGCCTCCGCCTACACGACCGGCGAGCTCACGATGCTGGCCAGTCCCAGCCTCTTTGGAGAAGCCAAACTCATTGAGGCGTCGTCCCTGGCGCAGATGACCGACGAGTTCCTCACGGACATGCTGGCCTATGTGGCGGCACCGGCCGAGGACGTCTGGCTCGTCCTGCACCATGGGGGCGGTACCCGCGGCAAGAAACTGCTGGACGCGGTCAAGGCTTCCGGGGCACCCGTGGTCGACTGCCAGGCCATGAAAAAGGACTCCGAAAAACTGGACTTCGTCAGGCAGGAGTTCAAGTCGGCCCGCCGGGCCATCGAACCCGCCGCGGCCCAGGCCCTGGTTGCCGCCGTCGGCTCGTCGCTCCCGGACCTGGCCGCCGCCTGCTCCCAGTTGATTTCCGACGCCGACAGCGCAGTCACCGAAGAGACGGTCGAGAAGTACTACGGCGGCCGGGTCGAGGCCACCGGATTCAAAGTCGCGGATGCGGCCGTTTCCGGCCGTGGCGCCGTCGCGCTGTCGTCCCTCAGGCACGCCTTGGCCACCGGTGTGGATCCCGTGCCGATCGTTGCCGTGCTGGCCATGAAGCTGCGCCAGATTGCCAAGGTCAAGAGCGCGTCCGCGAATGCACGCGACCTGGGCATGGCGCCGTGGCAGTTTGACCAGGCCCGCAGGGACGCGCGGCTGTGGGAATCAGATGCCCTGGCCCGCTGCATCCAGGTCTTGGCCGAGACCGACGCCCAGGTCAAAGGCGAGGGCCGGGACCCGGAATACGCCGTGGAGCGGGCCGTCACCTTGATCGCCACCAGCGCCCGCCGCTGAACGCCGGCGCCAACGGTTCCGGGAACTCTCCGCCCTGGACTTGGTGGCCGGTACAGCAGGGTTCCCGGCCTCAGGCGCCGCTGGCTCGTCCGCCGCGACCCCGGACCCGGCTGCCCATGTAGCCGCCGAGGAAACCCCCGGTAATAGCAACCGCTGAGCCGGCCCGGGCCAGGCCGATCCCCAGCCCATGGCGGCCCCTCCGGCGGGCCAGCCACGAGCCGGCGAACACCAGCGTGGCTGCCGTGGTCGCGGATGAATGCAAGACGCCGATGCGCCGCGTGGCCGGGTCCGCCGTGGTCCACTCGGCCAGGCCGGCCACAGCGGTGGGCAGGGCGGCCAGCACGCCCAAACCGACCAAGCGGCGGGCAGCCCGGTGCTCTCCGCCGTCGTCGTCAAACAAGTCGAGGAACACGGCCATAAACCAGGCCCCGAACGGCGCGTCGGTCAGGATCGCGTGCGGCGGGATGGCTGTGTCCACCCCAGTGAAGAACCGCCTGAGAGCGGGCCCGACCAGGGGAGCGCCCAGCCCGCCCAGCACCTTGACCGCCCCGTCCAGGGCCGGTGAACGCCCCATCCGGTCGACTAAACGCAAGTAAGCATTCGCGCCGTTCATTTCCCCCGCCCCATCCCGCCCCAAGCTACCGGCCCGCGCTCGTCGCCCAGCGCCCCGCGCTGGCACCCAGGCCCCGCGGGACACAACCGCCCAGCGGACACAACCAAAGGTACCCTCCGGGCAGGCCGCCGTCTGCAGCAGACGCGAAAAAGCCGAAGGCCGCCTCCCCGAACGGGTGGCGGCCTCCGGCCTTGGCTTGGTTCGGCCTGTCGGCCGGAACGCGCTGTCTAGAGCGCGTTAACCTTCTTGGCCAGCGAAGACTTGTGGTTCGCGGCGTTGTTCTTGTGGATGACACCCTTGCTGACGGCCTTGTCCAGCTTCCGGCTCGCGGCAACCAGGGCGGTGGCGGCGGCGTCCTGGTCAGCGGACTGGACGGCACCGGTCACGGCGCGGATGGCGGTCTTCAGCTCGGACCGAACCGAGATGTTGCGCTGGCGTGCCTTCTCGTTGGTGAGGATGCGCTTCTTCTGGGACTTGATATTGGCCACGAAATAACTCTCTTTGTTGAGGAACTTGGTCTTTTGAGGGCAGTCGGTCCGGTCATTGACTGAGCGGCGTGGGGTACCGTAATGGCAACCGGCCCGAGGTGCCCGTCGACCTGCGCGGACACACAGCTATAAATGTTAGCAGATCCGTGCTCCGGACGGCGGACCTGCGTGGCGCCGACACGCCGCTCCCTGGCCGCGGCTCAGGTCGCAGCGGCCCGCGACCCTCCGATCAGCTCCAGCCGCGGCGGCGCATGGCCCCGGCAACCTTGTCGAACGAGGCCCGCGGAAGCACCGCTCCTTCGCGCCGGACCTGATCCGGCTCCAGTTGCAGCACGCGGTCGAGCTTGACTTCGCTCGGGCGGCCCCGGACGTCCCAGGCGCCGGAGCCCAGGTCCAGGTAGTCGCTGTCGCGCCTGCCGTCGTTGTTCCGGTCCCGCGTGGTCAGCATGAGCGCCAGCAAACGGCCGCGGTGGTAGCCGATGACCAGGACAGGCCGGTCCTTGCCCCGCGTGTAGTCCTCTTCGTAGGGCACCCATGTCCAGACGATCTCGCCCGGATCCGGCGCGCCGTCGGCTTCGGGGGAGTAGCTGATGGTCCCGGTGCCTCGGTAGTCGCCCGGATACGGCGTGCCCGCACCGGCTTCCGTGCCCCGGCGGCCGGCGGCGCCTGCGGGAGGTTGCCCCTGCCTGCCGGCCACCGGGCCGCGCCGCTGCGTGGAACCTTCGAAGCGTCCGGAACCGGACAGGCCACGGAACGCCCGAACGGCGGAGCGAAGGAGACGGTTGAGACCCCGCTGGGAAAATGCCATGGACCTAGGCTACTGAACGGCGGCACGTGTGCGATCTTGGCTGTCTGTCGATTCGGCGCGTGCGCGATATTGGCAGGTTCGCGATTTTCGGCGCGTGCGCGATCTCGGCAGGTACGGGTGCGGTGCGGGTGCGCGGATCCCGGGCCGGCGTGGGACACTTATAGTTGAGCAAAATCAGCGTGCTGGTCGTACCGGCCGCATTGCCGTAGCCCGCTTGTCTGAGAGTAAGGAACCATCTGTGTCACCGATGGCCCGCACCGCGCCGGTGCCTGCCGCCACCGATCCGGCGATCATCAGGAACTTTTGCATCATCGCCCACATCGACCACGGCAAGTCCACTCTTGCCGACCGGATGCTCCAGCTCACCGGCGTGGTCCAGCCGCGCGACATGAAGGCCCAGTACCTGGACCGGATGGACATCGAGCGGGAACGCGGCATCACCATCAAGTCCCAGGCCGTGCGCATGCCGTGGGAGCTGGACGACGTCAGCTACGCCCTGAACATGATCGACACCCCCGGCCACGTGGACTTCACCTATGAGGTTTCGCGGTCCCTGGCAGCCTGCGAAGGCGCAATCCTGCTGGTGGACGCGGCCCAGGGCATCGAGGCCCAGACACTGGCCAACCTCTACCTGGCGATGGAGAACGACCTCACCATCATCCCGGTGCTGAACAAGATCGACCTGCCGGCCGCGCAGCCGGAAAAGTATGCCGCCGAGTTGGCGAACCTGATCGGCGGCGACCCCGAAGACGTGCTGAAGGTCTCCGGCAAGACCGGCGTGGGCGTCGAAGCGCTGCTGGACAAGATCGTGCGCGACCTGCCGGCCCCGACGGGGAACGCAGACGCGCCCGCCCGCGCCATGATCTTTGACTCGGTCTACGACACCTACCGCGGTGTGGTCACCTATGTGCGGGTGGTCGACGGAAAGCTCTCGCCGCGCGAACGCATCCAGATGATGTCCACCCGGGCCAGCCACGAACTGCTCGAAATCGGAGTCAGCTCGCCCGAACCCACCCCGTCCAACGGCCTGGGCGTCGGGGAGGTCGGCTACCTGATCACCGGCGTGAAGGACGTCCGCCAGTCCAAGGTGGGCGACACCGTTACCAACCTGGCCAAGCCGGCGGCGGAGTCCCTGGGCGGCTACGCAGACCCCAAGCCCATGGTCTTTTCCGGGCTCTACCCGATTGACGGCACGGACTATCCGGTGCTGCGCGACGCACTGGACAAACTCAAGCTCAACGACGCGGCACTGATCTACGAGCCGGAGACCTCCGCGGCCCTCGGCTTCGGCTTCCGCGTCGGCTTCCTGGGCCTGCTGCACCTGGAAATCACCCGCGAGCGGCTCGAGGCCGAGTTTAACCTGGACCTGATCTCCACGGCGCCGAACGTGGTCTACGAAGTCACGCTGGAGGACAAGAGCGTCGCGACGGTAACCAACCCGAGCGAATACCCGGACGGAAAGGTCTCCGAGGTCCGCGAGCCGATGGTTTCCGCCACCATCCTCGCGCCCAACGAGTTCGTGGGCACCATCATGGAGCTCTGCCAGTCCCGCCGCGGGGAGATGAAGGGGATGGACTACCTCTCCGAAGACCGCGTGGAGCTGCGCTACCGGCTGCCGCTGGCCGAGATCGTCTTCGATTTCTTCGACAACCTCAAGTCGCGCACCCGCGGCTATGCCTCGCTGGACTGGAAGGCCGACGGCGAGCAGGTGGCCGACCTGGTCAAGGTGGACATCCTGCTGCAGGGCGAACAGGTCGACGCGTTCAGCGCCATCACGCACCGCGAGAAGGCCTACAGCTACGGCGTGATGATGACCTCCAAGCTGCGCGAACTCATCCCGCGCCAGCAGTTCGAAGTTCCCATCCAGGCCGCCATCGGATCCCGCATCATCGCGCGTGAAAACATCCGCGCCATCCGCAAGGACGTGCTCGCCAAGTGCTACGGCGGCGACATCTCCCGCAAGCGCAAGCTGCTGGAGAAGCAGAAGGAAGGCAAGAAGAGGATGAAGATGGTCGGCCGCGTGGAGGTCCCGCAGGAGGCCTTCATCGCCGCGCTGTCGTCGGATGACTCCAAGGACAAGGCAAAGAAGTAGTTCGGCAGTGCGTGTGATAACAACGACGGCGGAGGCCCGCCTCAGTGCCTAGCGTCCTGCCCCTTGGGGACCCGGCGCCGGCCGACGGTCTGCTGCCCGCCCAGGCGGCGGAAGGTGCGGAAGACCGCGCGTTCTGCCTGTATGTGCACATTCCGTTCTGCCGGGTGCGCTGCGGCTACTGCGACTTCAACACCTATACCGCCAAGGAGCTGGGTTCGGGGGCGTCGCAGGATGAGTACTCGGGCACGCTGAACACGGAGCTGGATCTGGCCGCGCGGGTACTGCGCGGTTCCGGTGTGCCGGACCGGCCGCTGTCCACTGTCTTCTTTGGGGGCGGCACGCCCACCCTGCTGCCGGCGGCGGACCTGGCGTCGATGCTGCGCCAGGCGGCGGGCCTGTGGGGTTTGGAGCCGGGCGCCGAAGTCACCACCGAAGCCAACCCGGACTCGGTCACGCCGCAGTCGCTGCAGATCCTGGCCGACGCCGGTTTCACCCGGGTGTCCTTCGGCATGCAGTCGGCCGTGCCGCACGTGCTGCAGGTGCTCGACCGTACGCACGACCCGGAACGCGTGGCGCAGGCCGTGCAGTGGGCACGCGACGCCGGGCTGAACGTCAGCCTTGACCTGATCTACGGCACGCCGGGCGAATCCATCGCGGACTGGGAAGCCAGCCTCGCCTCCGCGATCAGCTGCACGCCGGACCATATCTCCGCGTACGCCCTGATCGTCGAGGAAGGCACCAAACTCGCCGCCCAGATCCGCCGCGGCGAAGTGCCCGGCATCGACGACGATGACCACGCCGCGAAGTATGAGATCGCCGACGCGCGCCTCGGCGCCGCAGGTTTCGAATGGTACGAGGTCAGCAATTGGGCCCGCACTCCCGGGGACCGCTGCCGGCACAACCTGGCCTACTGGCGCGGGGACGACTGGTGGGGAGCCGGTCCCGGCGCCCATTCGCACATGGGTGGCGTCCGGTGGTGGAACGTGAAGCACCCCGCGGCGTACGCCCAGCGTTTGGCAACGGGGGTCTCGCCGGCAGCCGGCCGCGAGACGCTGGACACCGGCACCCGTCAGCTGGAACACGTAATGCTGCAGACCCGCATCATCGACGGGCTGCACACCCGGGATCTGGGGCCAAACGGGCGGAAGGCCGTGGCCGGACTGATCGCCGATGCCCTGGTGGACCCCGCCGCGGCGTTCGCCGGCACCATCCGGCTCACCCTCAAGGGCCGACTGCTGGCCGACGCCGTGGTGCGGCGGTTGCTCGAGGACTGACCGCGCCGGCCTCCAGCGACCGGCCCACCCGGTGGAGCGCCGCCTCGTAGGCTGAGTCCCAGCTCCACCCCGCCGCCGGCGCGCCCGCCAGTTCCAGCGAGACGAGCCCGTGGACCTGGCCCCACACAACGCCGACCATGGACGCGACGTCGTCGTCCGATGCCCCGGGAAGGGCGGCGGCGACGGCGGCAAACAGCGGCGCGATCGCCGGTTCCGCGGCGCCGGGCGTTGGCCGGCACGGCACCTGGCTGGCCAATGAACCGCCGAACATGAGGCCGTACAGGACGGGATGCTCCAGGGCCCACGCCCGGTAGGCCCTGCCCAGCGGTTCCAGCCCACCGGGAGCGGCCCGCTGCTGGGCGGCCGCAAAGGAGGCAAAGCCGTCGTCGAGAATGGCGGTCAGCAATTCCGCCTTCCCGCCGAAGAGCGAGTACACCGCCGTCGTCGACGTCCCGGCCGCCGCCGCGATCGCCCGGAGCGACACGGCGGCTGCGCCGTCGCGGGCTATCAGGGTGGCGGCGGTGTCGAGGAGCCTGCGGCGCAGCGAATCATCGTGGACTATGGGTCTTGCCATGCCCCAAGTATTCCATAACAATGTTCTGTAACAACGTTATGAAAGGAATCGGCTCATGTTCGAACACGTACACACAGGACGGTTCACGGCCGATCCGGGCAGCGAACGGGTCACCGTCTTCCTCATCGGGATGCGCGCCAACCGATGGTGGAAGGTCGGCAAGGTGGCACGCACCGCGTCAGCGATGCCGGCGATGCTGGCGCACCTGGCAGCGGCGCCGGAAGCCGGGCTGCTCGGCTACCACCAGTGGCTCGGGCGCACCACGATCCTGGTCAGCTACTGGAAGAGCCCGGAACATTTGCAGCGGTTTGCGTCCGACCGCGCGGCGCCGCACCTGGAACCCTGGCGCCGTTTCATGCGGGAATCGGCCGGCAGCGGGGACGTCGGCGTGTGGCACGAAACCTACGAGACGGTGCCGGGAGGCCGCGAGAGCGTCTACAGCGACATGCCGCGCTTCGGTTTGGCAGCCGCGACCGGCCACGTGCCGATCGCGGCGGGGATGAACACCGCGCGCCAGCGGTTGTCGCGGCAGGCAGGGTAGGAGGGCGGTGCCGCTACCCGAACAGGCGCAGGTTGTAGGCGTACCGGTACGGAACGCCGCGGTTGCACTTGACGCCGGCAATGACGGAATTGACCGTCAGGAAGACCCAGATGGCGGCCGCGATGACGGCGAAGAGTCCGCTGACCGCCGGAATGACGATCAGCAGGTTCGCAATGATGGCCACCACGGTGGGCGGCACGGTGAAGTTCAGGGCCTCTTTGGACTCCTGGGCGGTAAACGGTCCCCGGTCCTTGAAGATCAGGTAGATCGCCAGCGACGGGAAGCAGCCCAGGATGCCGCCGAAATGCGCCATGGTGGCCCATTGCCGGTCCTCCGAAGGGGTCAGGGGCAAGGCGGACGCCGACGCGCTCTGGTACTGCTGGCGCGGAGCGGACTTGCGCTCCGGCTGCTGCTTACGAGCAGAGTTATCGGACACTGGACCTACCTTCGGAAAAATCTGCTGATGGCTCACTTCTGTTCCTAGCCTAGCCGTTCCACCCCGCCATCCGGTGCATTCCGCGGGCGCCGGCGCCGGCCTCAACCGCCTCAAACCGTCAGGAAATCGATGACTTCTTCCACCCGGCCCAGGAGGCTGGGCTCCAGATCGGCGTAGGTGTTGACGCTGCCCAGCAGCCTCTTCCAGCCGTCGGCGATGTCGATCTGGGTCCGGTGCGGCCAGCCGAGACCGGCGAGGATGCCGGTCTTCCAATCGGTGCCGCGTGGCACCACCGGCCACTGGGTCCGTCCGATGACGGAGGGTTTGATGGCCTGCCAAACATCGACATAGGGGTGGCCCACAATCAGTACGTTGCCCGAGGCGGCGGGCACGGCCATGGCGGCCTCGGCAATCCGCCACTCCTTGGAATTGGGGACCAGATGGTCCACCAGGATGCCGAGCCTGCGCTGCGGCCCGGGGGAGAAGTCCGCCACTGCCGCCGCCAAATCGTCCACGCCGTGCAGGGGTTCGACCACGATCCCCTCCACCCGGAGGTCGTCTCCCCAGACCTTTTCGACGAGCTCGGCGTCATGCTTGCCTTCGACCCAGATCCGGCTGGCCCGCGCCACCCTGGCCCGCTGTCCCTCGACCTTGACCGAACCGGATGCCGTCCGTTGCCGGACGGGAGCCTTCGCGGCGGGCGCCGCCGGCACCACCTTCACCGGCTCGCCCTCGAACAGGAAGC
This sequence comes from Arthrobacter sp. Y3221114, assembly GCF_059092625.1. Lineage (NCBI taxonomy): Bacteria > Bacillati > Actinomycetota > Actinomycetes > Micrococcales > Micrococcaceae > Arthrobacter > Arthrobacter sp. Y3221114. Next base: position 446,376 of record NZ_JBNHHW010000001.1, on the reverse strand, counting down.
CGAAGCCCAGCGGGAACGAGCGGACCTTGCCCCGCCGGTCTTCCAGCGAAACCAGATGCACACCGCCGGACTTCTCCACCCGAACGACGGCGCCGACCCAGCCGCTCTGTGCGTCCTCCAGGACCAGGCCCGGTTCGGCGCCGATTTCGCGCAGTGCCCGGGCCTTGGGGGCGGTGAGATCCTGGGGGCCCCAGCCGTAGCTGCTCATAAGCTTTAAGTCCTCTGCTGGTTGTCGTCCTCACGGCACGGCCGCCCGACAATGCTAACAACGGCGGCGACGTATTAGACTTAGCACTTGGACGTGTTGAGTGCTAACAGTCTGTCCGCAGACGAGTTGGAGACAGGAGGAGTGCAGTGAGCGAGGTCCGGAGGCTGGAAGTGCTCCGCGCCATTGTCGAAGACTATGTGCACTCGCGCGAGCCGGTGGGCTCCAAGGCACTGGTCGACCGGCACAGCCTGGGCGTGTCGTCAGCCACCATCCGCAACGACATGGCGGCGCTGGAAGAAGACGGGTTGATCGTTGCCCCGCACACCAGTGCCGGCCGGATTCCCACGGACAAGGGCTACCGCCTGTTCGTGGACCGGATTTCGGACGTCAAGCCGCTCTCTGCCCCCGAGCGCCGCGCCATCCAGAAACTGCTGGACGGCGCCGACGACCTCGACGATGTCATGGAACGCACCGTGCGTTTGCTGTCCCAGCTGACCAACCAGGTGGCCGTGATCCAGTATCCGCAACTGGGTGCCGCCAGGGTGCGGCACATCGAGTTCATCTTGCTGGGTCCGCGCAGGGTCCTGGTGGTGCTGATCGCGGACAACGGCAAGGTGGAACAGCATGTCGCGGCGCTTCCCGCGGACGTCACCGAGGATGCGCTGGCCACGCTGCGCGCCGCGTTCCTGTCCGCGCTGTCCGGGAAAGCGCTGGCGGCAGTGCCGGGCCTGCTGAAGACCTTCCCGGTGCCGGCGGAGGCCGCGCCCGCGGGCACGGCCGAGGCCCTGGCGTCGCAGCTTGCACAGCTCGCCGCGGCCACGAACGAGGAGCGGATCCTGATGGCCGGCACGGCCAACCTGGCCCGTTCCACGGTCGACTTCCAGCTGAGCATCGGCCCCATCCTCGAGGCCCTCGAAGAACAGGTGGTGCTGCTGCAGTTGCTCTCCGAGCTGCACCAGGACGCCCGGGGCATGTCGGTGAGCATCGGCAGCGAAAACCCCTACGGTTCGCTGGCCGAAACCTCCGTGGTGGCCACCGGGTACGGGCCGGGCGCGACGGCCAAGGTCGGCATCCTCGGCCCCACCCGGATGGACTATCCCACCACCATGGCCGCAGTGCGCGCCGTCGCACGTTATTTGTCACGGATCCTCGCCGGCTAGCCACACGCCGCGCAGTGTCCCCACCGGCCGTCGTCGCCGGTGAACCGATCCCCAGGAAGTGAAGTACTACTAAGGTGAGTAACCACTACGACGCCCTCGGTGTCAGCCAGGACGCCTCGACCGAGGAAATCAAGAAGGCCTACCGCAAGCTGGCCCGCAAACTGCACCCGGACGTGAACCCCGGCCCGGAGGCGGCCGAACAGTTCAAGCAGGTCAGCCACGCCTACGAGGTGCTGTCGGACCCGCAGAAGCGGCGCATCTACGACACCACCGGCAACGAGAACGGCAACGACAACGGTTTCGGCGGCGGTTTCGGCGGCGGCTTCGCCTTCCAGGACATCTTCGAAAGCTTCTTCGGCGGCGCCGGAGCAGGCGGCGCCGGCCCGGCCTCCCGGACCCGCCGGGGCCAGGACGCCCTGATCAACGTGCGGATCGACCTCAAGGACGCGGTCTTCGGGGTCAACAAGAAGATCGAGGTGGACACCGCGGTCGTCTGCCCCACCTGCGACGGCAGCTGCTGCCGCCCCGGTACCAGCCCGCGCACCTGCGACATCTGTGGCGGCTCCGGCCAGGTCCAGCGTGCGGTGCGGTCCATCCTCGGCCAGGTCATGACCACCGCCGCGTGCGGCAGCTGCCAGGGCTTCGGCACGATCATTCCCGACCCCTGCAACGAGTGCAACGGTGAGGGCCGCATCCGCAGCCGCCGTTCGCTGACCATCAAGCTCCCGGCGGGTGTCGGGACCGGGACGCGGATCCAGCTGGCCGGACAGGGCGAAGCCGGACCGGCGGGCGGACCGCAGGGTGACCTGTATGTGGAAATCCGGGTGAATCCGGACAAGAATTTCCTCCGCGAGGGCGACGACCTGCACGTCACTCTCTCGGTGCCGATGACCGCTGCCGCGCTGGGCACCGACCTCACCCTGGACACCTTCGACGGTGAACAGGAAATCAGCATCAAACCCGGCACGCAGGCGGGCGAGACCCTCACCCTGCGCGGCCTGGGCGTGACCCACCTGCGCGGCTACGGTCGCGGCGACCTGCAGGTGCACGTGCATGTGGAGACCCCCAGCAAGCTGGATGCGGAGCAGGAGGACCTGCTGCGCCGGCTGGCCCGGGCCCGCGGCGAGGAATACACCGAGGGCAAGCTGGCGTCCTCCGGCACGGGCGTCTTCGCCCGCCTGCGGGATCGGCTCGGTAACCTTTAGGCGTGACCAGCCACCTGTTCTTCACCGCTCCCGGCGAGCTCGACGCCGTCGCCCCGGGCGACAGCTTCACCCTGGGCGGCGACGAGGCCCGCCATGCCGTCACGGTCAAGCGGATTGAACCCGGCGAAGCCGTCGATCTGGCCGACGGTCGGGGCCGCCGGCTGGTCGGCGAGGCCGTCGCCGGCTCCTCCGGCCAGCTCACCGTCCGGGCGCTGCACGTCCTGCACGAGCCCAGGCCCGACCCGGAGTTGGTGCTGGTGCAGGCCCTTGCCAAGGGAAACCGCGACGAACTTGCCATCGAGGCAGCCACCGAACTGGGCGTCGATGCCGTGGTGCCGTGGCAGGCCGAACGGAGCATCGTGCGCTGGAAGGCGGACAAGGCGGCCAAGGGTGCGGCGAAATGGCAGCTGGCGGTCCGGGCGGCCGCCAAGCAGTCGCGGCGTGCGCGTGTTCCGGAGGTGGAGCCGCTGGTGGAACGGGCCGGCCTCTGTGCCCTGATCCGGGAGAGCCGGTTGTCGCTGCTGCTGCATGAGGACGCCGAGGGCAGCGTGGCCGACGCCCTGGACGGCGCCGGGTTGCGTGCGGGCTCATCCCCCGGGGAGCGCGGCGGAAACGACGGCGGCGGTGCCTCACCCGAAGGGCGTACCGGCGGCGCTACGCGCGTGCTGATGATTGTGGGTCCGGAAGGCGGGATGAGCCGGGCCGAAGTGGACGCGATGCTCGACGCCGGGGCGGTGGCCGTTCGGCTGGGTCCGCACGTCCTGCGTTCCTCCACGGCCGGACCCGCCGCCTTGACCTTGCTCAGCGAGTTACTGGGCCGGTGGCGCTGACCGGGCGGGCAGAACTGCCCTAGGTGATGGTGAAGACCTTGCTGTCCACATTCTGCCGTTCTTCGGTCGGTCCGCCCTGGTCCTTTTGGAACACGTACAGCCGGTAGGTGCCCGGATCCAGCTTTTGGCTGAACCTGAACTCGCCGATCTGGCCGGCGTCTGCATCAACGCGGGCCGTGCCGTCCTTGACCAGCTCGCCTTCGGACGTGTCCGCGGAGTCGGCAATGCGGTAGATCTGCCAGCTCAGCTCCGATTCGAACGCGACACCGCGGCCGAACACCTCCACGCGTCCGGCGGAGGTGGCACCTTCGGTCGGATCGATGATCCACACCGGGGCCGCCAGGCTGCTGTTCCGGGCCATGGGCTGGCCCAGCGGCACATGGCCGAAGGCTTTATACCCGTGGTGCCCGTCCACGAGGATGACCACTTCCAGGGGATTGTCCGACGTGCTCAGCCCGGCGTTCGCCGCCGCGGCCGTGGCGGTGTAGACCAGTTGCTGCACGGCACGTTCGGCGATGCCGGCGTCCACGCGGCGGCTAAAGGCGTCCGAGGAGATGTCCAGCGTGATGACCGAACCGTTGGTGATGGAAGCGCCCACCTTGCTTGCCGGGCTGAGCGGATTGAAGTAGTCCGGATCAAGGGGCTGCAGCCGCGTCAGCGCGGCCACCGCCGTCGTAATGGGGTCACCCAGGTTTTCCGCCTGGCGGTACTCGCGGTACAGGAACACGTTCTCGGCGTTGGTGCCCAGCCAATAGATGGGGGAGAGCTCCGAGGAGCGCAGGGTCTCGACCGGGACGCTGGAGACCAGGGGGCTGCTGGCCGAAGCGGGATCGGTGGGATTGGGCATGGAGGTCTGTCCGCCGCCGCCACCGCCGGCGGCCTGCGGCGAGCATCCGAGCAGCACCAGCGACGAGGCAGTGACCAGGGCCAACCACGCACCGAAGCGGCGTGTTGGGACCGAGCCTGCAGGCTGCCGGAGCTGGTTGCTGGTGATGCTTTCGATCCCTTCTGGCGTGCGGAATGACTGGGTGGAGGTGGGGCGGGAACGGGCGGCTGCCGCCCTTCCTGCCCCACTAGCTTGGCACACGGTAGGGGGGCTGATGGCTGCTTTAACCAGCGCTCAACCGGACTGATGCACGATTGATGCCGGATCGATACCAAGGCGTTTTTCGCCCCCGCAGAGGACTGCGCGGCGGCTCGTGCCGTAGCATGGACTTGTATCGTCAGCACCGGAACCCTTTCCGGCTTACCGCTAGCAAGCGCCCACCGAAGGAGCGATGAAAGGCCACATCGGCCGGACTATGTCCCAATCACGCCTGGATGTCGATCCGCTGGGATCAAGCAGCCGTTCCGTCCATTTCGATTCGTCGGAACACATGGTCAGGGCACTCGGTGCCCACGACGAGGTGCTGCGGGTCATCGAGTCGGAGATCAGCGATGTGGACCTGCATGTACGCGGCAACGAACTTTCCATCTCCGGCCCCGCCGACGCGGTGCGGCTCACGCTCAACGTGGTGGAAGAGATCCGCGCCCTGGCGGCGAAGGATACGAGGATCACCGCGCAGGTGGTCGCCCAGCTGCTGCGCATGCTCGGCGAACAGTCGGCGCAGCGGCCGGCCGAGGTCCTGACGCTGAACATCCTCTCCTCGCGCGGCCGCAACATCAGGCCGAAGACCCTGAACCAGAAGAACTACGTCGAAGCCATCGACAACCACACCGTGGTGTTCGGCATCGGCCCGGCGGGTACCGGCAAGACCTACCTGGCGATGGCCAAGGCGGTGCAGGCCCTGCAGCACAAAGAGGTCAACCGCATCATCCTGACCCGCCCCGCCGTCGAGGCGGGGGAGCGGCTGGGCTTCCTGCCGGGCACGCTCAGCGACAAGATCGACCCGTACCTGCGCCCGCTCTACGACGCCCTGCACGACATGATGGACCCGGAGTCCATTCCGCGCCTGATGGCCGCGGGGACCATTGAGGTGGCGCCGCTGGCCTACATGCGCGGGCGCACGCTCAACGACGCGTTCATCATCCTGGACGAGGCGCAGAACACCACCCCGGAACAGATGAAGATGTTCCTCACCCGGCTCGGCTTCGGTTCCAAGATGGTGGTGACCGGCGACGTGACGCAGATCGATCTGCCCGGCGGCACCAGCTCGGGCCTGAAGATCGTCAGCGAAATACTCGACGGCGTCGACGATGTCCGCTTCTCCCAGCTGGATGCCACGGACGTGGTCCGCCACCGGCTGGTCAGCGACATTGTGACGGCGTACAGCCGCTGGGACGAGTCCCGCCGTGGCGATGGCGGCCGGGGCGATGCCGGCCGTGGCGACGCCGGCCGTGGGCCGCGCCGCGCGCCCGCGGCCAGGCGGAAGACGGAAGCCGAAGCCGGCCCGGAGGGTGGAGCATGAGCATCGAGGTCAACAACGAATCAGCCGTCCCCGCCAACGAGGAAGAGTTGGTGCGGCTGGCACGGTTCGTGCTGGATTCGCTCTACGTCCATCCGGAAGCGGAACTGTCCATCATCATGGTGGACACCGAAGCGATGGAACGGCTGCACATTGAGTGGATGGACGAGCCGGGAGCTACCGACGTGCTGTCCTTCCCGATGGACGAGCTGCGTCCCGGTACCGCGATGAAGCCGGGCCCGCCCGGCGTGCTGGGCGACATCGTGATCTGCCCGCAGGTAGCGCAGGAGCAGGCGCAGAAGGCCGGGCACGGCCTGTTGGACGAAATGCTGCTGCTGACCACGCACGGCATCCTGCATCTGCTCGGCTTCGACCACGCCGAGCCGGCCGAGAAGGAAGAAATGTTCGGCCTGCAGCGCCAGCTGCTGTCGTCCTTCACGGGCAAGGCAGCGCCCACCGAAACCACCCTGTAGAGACCGGCGATGCTCTGGATACTGGCCGGCATGACGCTGGCTTTCACGCTCTTCGCCGGGGTGCTGACCGCCGCCGAGGCCGCCTTCACCTACCTGCCGCGGCACGACGCCGAAAACCTGCTGCGTTCCGGGCGGAGCCGCAGCCTGCGCCTCATCCTGGCCTCGCCGGCGGCGCACATGCACGGGCTGCGGTTCTGGCGCGTGTGGTTCGAGATGGCCGCCGCCGTCGCCATTGCGCTGCTGTTCCACGATCTGCTGGGCAACATCTGGCTGGCCGGCCTGCTGGCCACCGTCACGATGGCCGCCGTCGGGTTCGTGCTGGTCGGGGTGTCTCCGCGGCAACTGGGCCGGATGCACGCCAGCGCCGTCGTGCTTTCCACCGCACTGCCGGTCCGGCTGCTGTGCTCGGTGCTCGGTCCGGTGCCCCAATGGCTGGTCCGGTTAGGCAGCGCGGTGGCCCCGAACGCGCCGCGCGCCGACGCCGCCTTCTTCACCGAGGAGGAGTTCCGCGAGCTGGTGGACCGGGCCAACGAATCCGACATGATCGAGGACACCGAGGCGGAACTGATCCACTCGGTCTTCGAGCTGGGCGATACCAAGGTCCGGTCGGTGATGGTGCCGCGCACGGACATGCTCAGCATCGACTCCGGCTCCACGCTGCAGGAGGCCATGACGCTGTTCCTGCAGTCCGGCTATTCGCGAATCCCGGTGATCATGGACACCGCGGACCAGATCCGCGGCATCGTCTACCTGAAGGACGTGGCCGCCCGGATCCACGGCCGGGCCGACCACGGCGCCGGCATGCTGGTGGACCAGATCTGCCGCGAGGTCCGCTACGTTCCCGAGTCCAAGTCGGTCGGCGAGCTGCTGCAGGAGATGCAGCGCGAGTCCACGCACGTGGCCATCGTGATCGACGAATACGGCGGCACCGCCGGCCTGGTCACGCTGGAGGACCTCATCGAGGAGATTGTCGGCGAGATCGTCGACGAATACGACACCGAGCGCCCCGAAATCGAGGCGCTGCCGGACGGCCTGTACCGGGTCAGGGCCCGCACCGGCATCGACGACGTCGGCGAGCTGTTCAACCTGGAGCTGGACGACGAAGAGGTGGACACCGTCGGCGGGCTGCTGGCGAAGACCCTCGGCCGGGTGCCGATCGTCGGCAGCGAAGTAGTGCTGGACGGCCTGCATCTGCGTGCCGAACGGCTGGAGGGGCGGCGCAACCGCGTCAGCCACGTCCTGGCCTGGTATGAAGCGCCCGCCCGGGACCAGTACGTTAACGACGACGACGGCGCTGCCGCCGCCGATGACCCCGCCCGGATGCCCGGGACGGAGAGGGAACGATGACCAACCCCGAAAATGCCGAAAACAGCACCGACAAGGCCATGGCCATGCCCTCCAGCGGCTGGCCGGAGGACTACCGCGCCGGTTTCGTGTCGCTGGTCGGCCGCCCGAACGCGGGCAAGTCGACCCTGACCAACGCGCTGGTCGGGCAGAAGGTGGCCATCACCTCCGCCAAGCCGCAGACCACCCGGCACACCATCCGCGGCATCGTGCACCGGCCGGACGCCCAGCTGGTGCTAGTGGACACGCCGGGCCTGCACCGGCCCCGGACCCTGCTGGGGCAACGGCTGAACGACCTGGTGGCGGACACGCTTTCGGAAGTGGACGCGATCGGCTTCTGCCTGCCGGCCAACGAGAAGATCGGTCCCGGCGACCGCTTCATCGCCAACCAGTTGGCCGGCCTGTCCGGCAAGCCCGTGGTGGCCCTGGTGACCAAGACGGACCTGATGGACAAGCAGGCGCTGGCCGAGCAGTTGCTGGCGGTGGCGGCGCTGGGCGAGGAGATTTTCGGCCCGGATGGTTTCGCCGACATTGTGCCGGTTTCCGCCGCCAAGGGGGATCAGGTACAGACTGTCGCCGATGTGCTGGTCCAGCAGATGCCGCTGTCGCCGCCGCTCTATCCCGGCGGCGAGCTCACGGACGAGCCGGAAGCCGTCATGGTGGCCGAGCTGGTCCGGGAAGCGGCGCTGGAGGGCGTGCGCGACGAACTGCCCCACTCGTTGGCCGTGGTGGTCGAGGAGATCGTGCCGCGCGAAGGCCGCAGCGCCGACAACCCGCTGCTGGATGTCAGGGTGAACCTCTTCGTGGAACGTCCGTCGCAGAAGGCCATCATCATCGGCAAGGGCGGGGAGCGGCTCCGTGACGTCGGCACCCGTGCACGCAAGGGGATCGAGGGCCTGCTGGGCACCCGCGTCTACCTGGATCTGCACGTGAAAATCGCCAAGGACTGGCAACGCGACCCCAAGCAACTGGTGCGGCTCGGTTTCTGAGCCGCGGGGCAGCAGGGAACTTTCCCCGGCTGCAACCCGTAGAATACTTAGCGGCCAGTGATTGGGCTGGCCGCGTCTTTTCATCTGACTTACAACCGTGCAGAGGGGTATCCCGTGGCTCATCGCGGCAGTTTCGGTGATGACCCGCAGGCTCCGACGGGACAGCCGCCGGCCGGGCAGGCTCCCGCGGGGCAATCCCCGGCCGGTCCGGGCACGCCGCAACGCGGAGCGCCGCGGCGGCAACCGAACCCGAGGCACATGGGCCGGGGGCCCAGGTTGCTGTGGCTGAAGGTCGTGGCAGGCGCCCTGGCGCTGGCCCTGGCGGCGGGTGTCGGCATCGTCGTGTTCAAAATCGTGGGCCTGCGCGACAGCATAGCCACCTCGCCGCTGAACCTGGGCAGCGGCGCCCAAGGGCTTCCGGTGGACCTGAGCCGCGATCCCGTGCAGATCCTGATCCTGGGTACCGACACGCGCGCCGGCAGCGACGGCCGGTACGGCTCGGATGGCCCCTCCGCCGGCTTCGGCAAATCGGACGTGATGATGCTGATGAACATGTCCGCGGACCGGGAGCGGGTCACCGTGGTCAGCCTGCCGCGCGACCTGCTCACCACCATCCCCACCTGCACCGATCCGGAGACCGGCGAGGTCTATCCGGAGCAGCAGGATGCCCAGCTCAACGCCGCCCTGACATATGGCGGCCCCGGCTGCACCGTGGCAGCCGTCAACGAGATGACCGGCCTGGAGATCGACCACTTCATGATGGCCGACTTCAACGCGGTCAAGGAGCTCTCCACGGTGATCGGCGGGGTGGAAGTCTGCGTCAACGAGCCCATCAATGACAGTTACTCGAAGCTGCGGCTGCCGGCCGGCGTGAGCACCGTGCAGGGCGAGCAGGCGCTGGCGTTCCTGCGCACCCGGCACTCCTTCGGCGACGGCGGAGACCGCGGCCGGATCCGTGCGCAACAGAGCTTCCTGGCCTCCATGGCCCGCAAGGTCCAGTCCGAAGGCACGCTGACCAACGTGCCCCGCCTATACTCCATTGCCGAGGCCGTGGTCAACAACCTCACGGTGGACGAAGGCCTGGCGGAGGTTCCCCGGCTGCTGGCCCTGGCGGACCGCGTCAAGGGCGTGGACCTGGGGAAGGTCGCGTTCGTCGCGCTGCCCACGCAGAGCGCCCCGATGGACGAGAACCGCCTGGTCCTGGACGAGGAGCCGGGCCAGGCCCTGTTCCAGATCCTGCGCGAAGACGGCGACGTCACCGCACCGGAGGTCAACACCGCGGGGTCGCCGCCCGACCCGACGGCCACCGGAGAAGCCGGCGGGGAACCCACGGCCGCCGCCGGAGACGGCGGGACATCGTCCCCGAAGGAGACCGACGACGGCGGGGCGACGGCCGGCGTGCCGTCCTTCGACCCGGCCGAGCAGCCCGTCAAGGTGATCAACGCCTCCGGTGCGGCCGGCCGCGACGAGGAACTCTCCGAACAACTGCAGGCACTGGGCTACGTGCTGGCGGCCCCGGCCGATGCCGGATCCAAACGCACCACCACGCAGCTGTACTATTCGGCCGGCTTCGAGCACGTGGCCCTCGCCCTTGCGGAAGAGCTGAACGTCCCTAGGGCCAACGTCCTCGCCTCCGGCGACCACTACGGCGTCGCGCTTTCGGTCGGCCGGGACTTCGCCAGCGGCGCGCAGCTGGCGGAGACCGGCGGTGTGGCCGGCGGCTTCAAGGGCCAGACCGCCGACCAGGTCACCTGCCAGCAGCCCGGCGCCTTCTAGCGGCCGCTACCAGATCCTGACGCGCTCGGCAGGGGAGAGCCACAGCCCGTCGCCGGGAGCGGTGCCGAACGCCTCGTGGAACGCGTCCAGGTTGCGCACCACCTGGTTGCAGCGGAATTCGTTCGGGGCATGCGGGTCGACCGCCAGCCGGCGCGCCGCCTCCTCGGAACGGATCTTCTGTCGCCAGCATTCGGCCCAGGAGTAGAAGAACCGCTGGCTGCCGCTGAGCCCGTCGACCACCGGGGCTTCCCGGCCCGTCAGGCTCAGCTGGTACGCACGGTACGCGATGGCCAGCCCGCCCAAGTCGCCGATGTTCTCGCCCAGGGTGAGTTCGCCGTTGACAGTGTTGCCGGGAGCCTCCGCGGGGCTGAGCGCGGCGTATTGGGCCACCAGTTGGCCGGTGAGCTGCTCGAAGGCGGACCGGTCTTCCTCGGACCACCAGTTCCGCAGCGCACCGGTGCCGTCGTACTGCGATCCCTTGTCGTCGAAGCCGTGGCCGATCTCGTGGCCGATGACCGCCCCGATGGCGCCGTAATTGGCCGCGGCATCGGCGTCGGCGTCGAAGAAGGGCGGCTGCAGGATCGCTGCGGGGAAGACGATCTCGTTCATGGTCGGCATGTAGTAGGCGTTGACCGTCTGCGGCGTCATGTGCCACTCGGCCTCGTCGATGGGCCCGCCCAGCTTCGCGAGGTTGCGGCGGACCTCGAACTCGTTGAAGGCGAGGACGTTGGACCAGACATCGTCCCCGGGCACGAAGCTGGAGTAGTCGATCCACTTCTCCGGGTAGCCGATTTTGGTGCGGAACGCGGCCAGCTTCTCCAGGGCTTTCGCGATCGTGGCGCTGCTGAGCCAGGGCAGGGCGGAAATGCTTTCCCGGTAGGCGGCCAGCAGGTTGGCGACCAGTTCCTCCATCCGTTCCTTGTGCGCCGGCGGAAAGTGGCGCGCCACGTATTCCTGTCCGATGGCTTCCCCGAGGGCGCCCTCCACCAGGGCCACGCCGCGCTTCCACCGCTCCTTGAGTTCCGGGGTGCCGCTGAGCGTGCGGCCGTAGAAGCCGAAGTGGGTCTGGACCGCTTCGTCGTGAAGATAGGGCGCCGCCGTCGTCAGCACCTGGAGCCGCAGCCAGGCCTGCCAGGCCTCCAGCGGCTCGCTCTCCAGCAGGGCGTCCAGCGTGCTGAGGAACCCGGGCTGGCAGACCACCATCTCGGCCGCGCCGCCGGCTTCGGGACCCAGCGCCGCCAGCCAGTCCGGCATCCAGTCCGCCACGGTTGCCACCTGCCCGGCGGTGCGCAGGTTGTAGGTCTGCTGCGGATCGCGGCAGGAGACCTTGTCCAGGTGTCCGGCCGCTAGCTTGTGCTCGAGGTCCAGCGCGGCGTCCGCCTGCGCCGGGTCGAAGCCTGCCAGCTGCAGCATCTTCCCGGCGTATTCCCGGTAGGCCTCGCGGATGGGGCCGAAATCGGCTTCGCGGTAGTACGCCTCGTCCGGCAGGCCCAGCCCCGACTGGTACAGGTAGATCAAGTAGCGGGTGGGATCGCCGGCGTCGTTGTTGACGAAGAACGCGAGCGGATACGCGGCGCCGCTGCGGCTGAAGGCTCCGATGACCTCGCGCAGCCCGTTCCGGTCGGCGATCTTCGCGATCGCGGCGAACTGCTCCGCCAGCGGCGAGAAGCCCTTGGCCTCGGCCGCGTCGGTGTCCATGAAACCGGCGTAGAGTACGCCGATCTTTCCCGCCGGACTGGTGGGATCGGGGTGTGTGGCGGCGTCTTCGATCGATGATGGCCCGAACGGATTCTTCGGAGGCGTCGCGCAGGGCGGTGAAGGAGCCTTCCAGCGCCCGGTCGTCGGGGATGGCGGTCTCCGCAAGCCACTTCCCGTTCACGTGCCGGAAGAGGTCGTCCTGCGGGCGGACGGCCGGGTCGACGTTGGACAACACGATGCCGGAGCGGCTCATGGGCGCCTCATTTCATAGTTGCATTCATCTTTTCCCTCACATCCTACGCACCGTGCTAGTGTGAAATTGTGCGCGCAGGAATGCTCCTTCTTAGCTGCCGCGGCGAGGCCACGCGAACTTCTGTTTGACAGGCCGAACCCTCGCTGCGGAGTTTGTGTTGCCCGGCCAAAATTTTTCGATTAGCTCTCATGAGAAAAGGCCACACACCAAAATGCGAAACGCACAGAAGTCCTCCGGAATGCCCATCCATAAGTACATTCCCTTCCAGGACCAGATCGCCGTAGAACTGCCCGACCGCACCTGGCCGGACAAAGTGATGACGAAGGCCCCGCGCTGGTGCGCCGTGGACCTGCGCGACGGCAACCAGGCGCTGATCGATCCGATGAGCCCGGAACGCAAGCACAAAATGTTCGACCTGCTGGTGAAAATGGGCTACAAGGAGATCGAAGTCGGTTTCCCGTCCGCGTCGCAGACCGACTTCGACTTTGTCCGCCAGCTGATCGAGGGCGACCGGATCCCCGATGATGTAACGATCCAGGTCCTCACGCAGTCCCGCGAGCACCTGATCGAGCGCACCTACGAGTCCATCGCCGGCGCCGGCCGCGCCATCGTGCACCTGTACAACTCCACCTCCGTGCTGCAGCGGCGGGTGGTGTTCCGGGAGGACCAGGACGGCATCGTGGACATCGCCCTGCAGGGCGCCCGGTTGTGCCGAAAGTACGAAGAGGGCCTGAAGGGCACCGAGATCACCTACGAATACTCGCCCGAGTCGTACACCGGCACGGAGCTGGAATTCGCCGCACGCATCTGCAACGCCGTCACCGACGTCTTCGAGATCTCCGCGGACCGGAACGTCATCTTGAACCTGCCGGCCACGGTCGAGATGGCCACCCCGAATGTCTACGCCGATTCCATCGAGTGGATGTCGCGTAACCTGAACAATCGTGAGAACGTGATCCTCTCGCTGCACCCGCACAACGACCGCGGTACCGGGGTGGCAGCGGCGGAACTGGGCTACCTGGCCGGCGCCGACCGGATCGAGGGTTGCCTGTTCGGCAACGGCGAGCGGACCGGCAACGTGGACCTGGTGACGCTGGGGCTGAACCTGTTCAGCCAGGGCATCGATCCGATGATCGATTTCTCCAACATCGACGAAGTGCGCCGCACCGTCGAATACTGCAACCAGCTGCCGGTGCCCGAACGCTCCCCGTACGGCGGCGACCTGGTTTTCACCGCGTTCTCCGGCTCCCACCAGGACGCCATCAAGAAGGGCTTCGAGGCCATGGAGGCCGACGCGGCCGCCCAGGGCAAGACGGTGGACGACCTGGTCTGGGCCGTGCCCTACCTGCCGGTCGATCCCAAGGACCTGGGCCGCAGCTACGAAGCCGTCATCCGGGTGAACTCGCAGTCCGGCAAGGGCGGCGTGGCCTACCTGCTCAAGCACGAGCACAACCTGGATCTGCCGCGCCGCGCCCAGATCGAGTTCTCGGGCGTCATCCAGCGCCGCACGGACACCGTGGGCGGCGAGGTCAGCCCGGCGCAGCTGTGGGAAACCTTCAACGACGAGTACCTGCCGACCCCGGACAACCGGTGGGGCCACTACACCCTGGGGTCGGTCAAGACCGACAGTGCCGACGACGGTTCGTTCCAGCTGACCGCCACCATGGGCGTGGACGGCGTCCAGAGCCGCCGCACGGCCGAAGGCAACGGCCCGATCGCCGCGCTGTTGGAGATCTTCCGGCAGGACGGCGTGGATGTCCGGGTTCTGGACTACACCGAGCACGCGCTCTCGGAGGGCGGCAACGCCCGGGCCGCGGCCTACGTCGAGTGCGCCGTGGGCGACCGGGTGCTGTGGGGCATAGGCATCGACACGAACACCACCATGGCCTCGCTGAAAGCCGTGGTGTCGGCGGTGAACCGCGCCATTCGCGACGAAGGCGCCAAGAGCGCCGGATCGCTCTAGGAACCGGCCAGCGGGCTTCCCTGCCGTACCGCCGCAGGGAAGCCCGCTTTAGTGGGAGAATGGAACGGTGTCCAACAGATCCTTCGCCTCCCGCACGTACCGGGACCAGGGCGTCATCCTGCGGACCCACAAACTCGGCGAGGCCGACCGGATCATCACGCTGCTGACCAAACAGCACGGCCAGATCCGGGCGGTTGCCAAGGGCGTCCGCCGCACCAGCAGCAAGTTCGGCGCCGTGCTGGAACCCTTCATGGTCGCGGATCTGCAGTTGGTCTCCGGCCGGAGCCTGGACATCGTCACGCAGGCCCAGATGGTCGGGCCGTACGGACGCGACATCGCCGCCGACTACACCAAGTACACCTCCGCCGCCGCCATCTGCGAGACGGCGGAAAAACTCACCGACGTCGACGGCGAATCAGCAGGAGCGCAGTACGGGCTGGTCATCGGCGCGCTCTCAGCGCTCAGCCGCAGCGTGCACGCGCCCGAGCTGATCCTTGATTCCTACCTGCTGCGGGCCCTGGCGACGGCGGGCTGGGCCCCCAGCTTCGACGAGTGCGCCCGGTGCGGTGCGCAGGGCCCGCATACCGCCTTCGCCGCTCCGCTGGGCGGCGCGGTGTGCCACGACTGCCGTCCGCCCGGATCGGCCTCGCCCGCACCGGAGACGATGCAGTTGCTGGCGGCCCTGCTCTCCGGCGACTGGCCGGCAGCGGACGCCTCAGCCGCCGGTCCGCGCCGCGAGGCCGCCGGCCTGGTGGCCAGTTACCTGCAGTGGCACCTTGAACGAACCCTGAAATCCCTCAAGCACGTGGAGCGAGTGTGACCCCTGATTCCCGGCATCCGCAGCAGCCATGGCCGCATCCCTCCGGCGCCAAACCGCCCGCACTTCCGCCGGCGCTGGTCCCGGAACACGTGGCCATCGTGATGGATGGCAACGGCCGCTGGGCGAACCAGCGCGGGCTGCCGCGGACGGAGGGGCACCGTGCCGGGGAAGCGGCGCTGCTGGACGTGATGGCCGGTGCGATCGAGATCGGCGTCAAACACGTCAGCGTGTACGCCTTTTCCACCGAGAACTGGAAGCGGTCCCCGGAAGAGGTCCGCTTCCTGATGGGCTTCAGCCGGGATGTGCTGCGCCGCCAGCGCGACCAGCTGGACGCCTGGGGCGTGCGCATCCGCTGGTCCGGGCGCCGGCCCCGGCTGTGGAAGTCGGTGGTCAACGAGCTGGAGGTCGCCGAGCGCCAGACGGCCGGCAACGGCACCTGCACGCTGACCATGTGCGTGAACTACGGGGGGAGGGCGGAAATTGCCGACGCCGCCGCCGCCATTGCCGCCGACGTCGCCGCCGGCCGGCTGCGGGCGTCGTCGGTCTCGGAGAAGACCGTGCAGCGCTACCTTGACGAGCCGGACCTGCCCGACGTCGACCTGTTCCTGCGCACGTCGGGGGAGCAGCGCTTCTCCAACTTCATGCTCTGGCAGTCCGCGTACGCGGAGATGGTGTTCATGGATACCCTCTGGCCCGACGTGGACCGCCGCACGCTCTGGGAAGCCATCGACATCTATGCCCGCCGCGACCGGCGGTACGGGGGCGCGGTGGACGCCGCGGCGGTCGGCGGGGCCTAGCCCTACGGTTGCTGAGTGCCCGTGAGGTCCTCGCTCCGGTCGTCCTGCAACACGTAGGCCTGGGCCCAGCGCTGCAGCCGGGCGTAGGCGTCCCGGCGCACGTCGGCCCGGGACAGGAACACATCGTGCAGGGCGTCCTGCACCTGCTCGATGGAGACGCTGTATCCCAGCCGGACCGCCCGCTCGGTCATGGTGCGGATGTCCAGCACCACGTCCGTGCTCCTCATGTCCTCGTGCCAGACCGAGCCGTTCATGCTGCGCGTCGAAGACATCACCAGCACCGGGATCTCCAGCTTGAGGCCCTTGGCCACCTTCGACTGTCCCTCCCAGATGGCGCTGAGCCAGCCGGCGCGCACGGGGAAGGCCTCCGGCGGCCGCAGCTTCGGGTCCAGGTCCCATTCGCCCTCGGCGGTGCTGCTGATGCTGCGGAAGTAAAAGCCGCGGACCGGCAACTTGATCTCGGTTTCCGGCTTCAGCCGGGACAACGGTTCCAGCACCGCGCCGGCGGCGCGCCGGACCAGGGAGCTGCCGTGCATTTCCAGCCAGGGACTGTTCAGGACCAGGGCGCGCAGCTCGCCCGGGTGTTCCGCCGCCCACAGGGACGCCACCAGTCCGCCGGTGGAGTGTCCCATCAGCGTGACCTTCGTCTCGGACTGCCCCCGTTCCTCACGGATCAGGTCCAGCGCCAGCGAAATCTCGTCCTCGTACTGGCGCAGGTCGGTCACAAAGCCGGCCGGATCGCCCTCCTGCAGGCTGCGTCCGTGGTGGTGCAGGTCCAGCGCAAAGAACGCCACTCCCTGGCGGTGCCAGAACTCCGCCAGTTCCGTATTGAAGAAATAGTCGCTCCAACCGTGCACATACAGGACGGCGTGCCCGCCGGGGGAGCGCTGCGGGGAGTGGGGCAGGTAGCGGATCAGCGTCGCCCGCTGCTCCCGCCCGCCGGGAGCCGGCACCTGCAAAACCGTGGACTCGAACTCCGGACCGAGCATGTCTTCCTGCCAGTCGGCTGCCATCGCCACGGTGGTCCTTCCTCTCTGCCCGGTCGCTGCCCCCATGTTATCGCCGGGTGGACACGGTTTGGTGCGGCGGGCTCCGCACGGAAAACTAGGACCATGCGCCTCTACCCAGCCTTCTTCCGCGCCGCGTTCTCCTGGATGGACGCCGAGCGTGCACACCGAATCGGTTTCCAGCTCATCCGCGCCGCGCACAGGTGCGGGGCCGGGGCTGTGCTGCGCCGCGTCACCCGGCCGGATCCGTCGCTGGCCACCGAGGCACTCGGCCTGACCTTTCCCTCGCCGTTCGGCCTGGCGGCCGGCTTCGACAAGGAAGGTCACGGCATCGAGGCGCTGGCCGACCTGGGCTTCGGCGCGGTGGAGGTCGGCACCATCACCGGGAGCGCGCAGCCGGGCAACGCGCAGCCCCGGCTGTTCCGCCTGATCGAGGACCGCGCCGTGATCAACCGGATGGGCTTCAATAACGACGGCGCGGCGGCCGTCGCGCCCCGGATCGCCGCGGCCCGGCGCGGCCTGGCCGCCAAATACGGCACCCTCCGGCCCGTCATCGGCGTCAACATCGGCAAGACCAAGGTGGTGGACCTGGACGACGCCACCGAGGATTACCTGAAGAGCACCCGGCTGTTGGCCCGGTCCGCGGACTACCTCGTCGTCAACGTATCGTCGCCGAACACGCCCGGGCTGCGGCTGCTGCAGAACGTGGACACGCTGCGTCCGCTGCTGCAGGCAGTGGGGGAGACCGCCGATTCCGTGGCCGGCCGCCACGTCCCGTTGCTGGTGAAGATCGCCCCGGACCTCAGCGACGAGGACATCGACGACGTCGCCCGGCTGGCGCTGGAACTGAACCTGGACGGCATCATCGCGACCAACACGACGGTTTCCCGCGACGGCCTGGTCTCGGACGACACCAAGATCGCGGCCTGCGGTGAAGGCGGCCTCTCCGGCGCCCCGTTGAAGGAGCGCTCCCTCGACGTGCTGCGCCGGTTGCGGAACGCGGTCGGGGACGACCTGGCGCTGGTATCGGTGGGCGGTGTCGAGACGGCCGACGATGTGCAGCGGCGGCTGGACGCCGGCGCCACCCTGGTGCAGGGTTACACGGCGTTCCTGTACGAGGGACCCTTTTGGGCCGGCCGCATCAACCGCGGCCTGGCCAAACGCCGGCGCTGAACCGCCCGGCCCGGGCCCCAGGTGCAGCCCCGGCCGGGGCCGGCAGGCACGCAAAAGGGTCGGGAGCCGCGTTGCTCCCGACCCTTCGGACGGTCCGTCCCGGCGGAATCAGCCGGGGTATTCGCCGCGCTTGACCTGCGGCTTCGGCAGGCGCATCCGGCGCAACTGCAGCCCGCGCATGACGCCGTACCAGACTGCCCCGCGCTCCACTTCGCCAAACCTGGCGGCCAGGCGCTTCTTGAGCTGCCGGCCGAGGATGAAGGCGTCGATGGCCACGAGCGCCAACAGCACCCAGAAGCCGACCAGGATGAAGGCCTGGACGTTGAGGTCGCGGACAAAGCTGAGGACCACGAAGATCAGGGCGAAGACGATCAGGAACTCGCCCAGCACCCAGCGGGCGTCCACGAAGTCGCGGACGAAGCGCTTCTGCGGCCCCTTGTCGCGCACCGGCAGATAGCGTTCGTCGCCGGTGTTCATGGCCTCGCGCATCTTCAGCCGCTGATCCGCCATGGCGGTGCGGTTGGCCTCCTTGGCGGCCTTGCGGTCGTTCGGGACCAGGGGGCGCTTGCGCGCGGCTTCCTGGTCCTTGCGCCGGGGCGTGGGCGCGCCCTTGCCGTACCGAGGCTGCTGGGCGTCGTTGGCCTGGTCGATGATTTCCTGGGGCGTGGGAGCCTCTTTTTTACGTCCGAACACCAGTCAAGAATACCGGACCGCGTACGGCCATTGTCCCCGTTTGGACCCGCGCCGCCGGGGCGGCCATCGGGGCATCGTCGCGGCGGAGCCCGGGCGATAGGGTGTCGACTATGACCAATGTGAACGTAGACGAACTTGCGGCCGCGGTAGACGTCGGCATGGGGCGCACCATCTCCTCGTTGGAACAGCTGGTTGCCATCCCGGGAATCGCCTGGCCGGCCTTTGATCCGGATGACCTGGCGCGCAGCGCGGATGCGGTTGCCGGCATGGTCCGGGAGCTGGGCCTGGAGGACGTGCAGATCCTCAGCGTGGCGAACGGCGAGGCCGCCGGGGGTCCCGCGGTCGTGGCCCGCCGCGCGGCCGCCGCCGGCAAACCGACCGTCCTGCTGTATGCCCACCACGACGTGCAGCCGCCGGGGGATCCGGCGCTCTGGCGGACGGAACCGTTCAAGGCCACGGAGATCGACGGCCGCCTCTATGGACGCGGCACCGCGGACGACAAGGCCGGGATCATGGTCCATCTGGCCTCGTTGCGGGCCTTGCTGGAGGTCGTTGGCGACGATTTCGGGGTAGGCATCACGCTGTTCATCGAGGGGGAGGAGGAGGCCGGTTCGCCGAGCTTCCGTCCGTTCCTCGAAACGCACCGCGAACTGCTGCGGGCAGACGCCATCATCGTCGCCGACTCCAGCAACTGGAAGGTCGGGATCCCGGCACTGACCACCAGCCTGCGGGGCCTGGTGGACGGCATCGTGGAGTTGCGCGTGCTGGAACACGCCGTCCATTCGGGCATGTTCGGCGGGCCGCTGCTGGATGCCCCCACGCTGCTTTCCCGGCTGATCGCCACCTTCCATGACGACGACGGGGCCGTCGCCATCGAGGGCCTCGTTTCGGCTCCGGCTGCCGCAGTCGACTATCCGGAAGGGGACTTCCGCCGCGATTCGTCGGTGCTCGAGTCCGTGCAGCTTGCGGGCACCGGCAGCATTGCCGACCGGCTCTGGAACAAGCCGGCCCTGTCGGTGATCGGCTTCGACGCTCCCAGCGTTGAACTCGCGTCCAACACCCTGGTCCCCGCCGCCCGCGCGAAGATCAGCCTGCGGCTGGCGCCGGGACAGGACCCGGACCAGGCGATGGAAGCGGTGGCCGCGCACGTGGCCGCCCACGCGCCCTTTGGCGCCGCCGCCACCTTCGTGCCGGGGGAACGCGGCCACGCGTTCGCCACCGACACCTCCGCGCCGGCGGCCCAGGCGGCATTGTGGGCACTGGAACAGGCTTGGGGCACGCGCCCGGTGGAGGCGGGCATGGGCGGGTCCATCCCGTTCATCGCCGACCTCACGGAAATTTATCCGGAGGCCCAGATCCTGATCACCGGCGTCGAAGACCCTGACTCTCGGGCGCATTCGGCCAATGAGTCGCTGCACCTGGGGGACTTCCGCAACGCGGTCCTGGCCCAGGCGCTGCTGCTGGCACGGTTGAACAACGAGGGCCTCTGAGGCTTGCTCGGGGCCAGGCCGGAGGCGGGGGAGAGTTATCCCATTTCGGCTGACCAGACGTACGATGGATGGGAAGCCCGACGCACCACTGAGTAATAGCAGCAGGTCACCGGACGGCCCGAAATAGATAAGGAAGTGCAATGAGCGCAACGACCAACTCATCCGCCCCCACCACGGCACCCGAAGCGGCAGAACTGCCCACGCATGAAGTGGCTTTGACCGACGTCGCCGCCGGAAAGGTCCGCAGCCTCCTGGAACAGGAAGGCCGAACCGATCTGCGCCTGCGCGTTGCCGTACAGCCGGGCGGATGCTCCGGCCTGATCTACCAGCTGTACTTTGACGAGCGGATGCTCGACGGGGACGCTGTCCGTGATTTCGACGGGGTCGAGGTCGTCGTCGACAAGATGAGCGTTCCTTACCTCTCGGGCGCCTCGATCGACTTCGAGGACACGATTTCCAAGCAGGGCTTCACCATCGACAACCCGAATGCCGGTGGCTCCTGCGCCTGTGGAGACTCATTCCACTAAGGGCCTGCAGGGCGCTCTCCGGCCGCCGGAACGGCCGACGCACGGGGGAGCCTGTCACATGAAAGTCATGTGTGCGGGTAAGCTCTACAGTGAGTAGTAAAACTGGATATGCGGCCAGGCTCAGCTCTGCCATGGCCGCATCACTTGCACGAAACAAAGAGGAAGGGCCGTCTGTGAGTTCGCAGGTTCGAACCGGCAGTCGACGCGCCAGAATCGCCAAGGCTACAGGTCTGGGTGCACTCGGTGCGTTGTTGTTGACGGGATGTTCAGAAGAAGTCCGTTTGGGTTGGTTGCCCACCGAGCGGGACGTTACCAACCACACGCCCGAAATCATTGATTTGTGGGTTAACGGATGGATCGCCGCGCTGGCCGTCGGTGTCCTGACCTGGGGCTTGATCCTCTGGTGCATCGTCGCCTACCGCCGCCGCAAGGGGGAGACGGGCTACCCGCGCCAGCTGAGCTACAACCTGCCGCTGGAGATCTTCTACACGGCGATTCCGGTCGTCATGGTCATGGTCTTCTTCTACTTCACGGACAAGACCACCTCCAACATCACCGAGCGGGTGGACAACCCCGACGTCGTCGTCGACGTGCGCGGCAAGCAGTGGGCCTGGGACTTCAACTACGTCAAGCAGGACAAGTACTTTGCCGGCGTGCAGGCCCACCTGACCGGCGAGACCGGCGTCCCGGAGACGCTGCCTACGCTGTACCTGCCGGTCAACCAGAGCGTGGAGCTGCAGATCAACTCCCGCGACGTCATCCACTCGTTCTGGGTCCCCGCCTTCCTGCAGAAGGTGGACATGATCCCGGGCAAGACCAACTTCCTGAACTTCACCCCCACCCGTGAGGGCATCTACGACGGCAAGTGCGCCGAGCTTTGTGGCGAGTACCACTCCGAAATGCTCTTCCGTGTTGCGGTGGTCTCCGAGGCTGAATTCGACGCTCAGATGGCGCGGCTCAAGGACGGCCAGCTCGGCGAAGAGTACGACCGCAACCCCTACGCTGAAGCGTCTGAGTAAAGGAGCGAGGGCCACAAGTGTCAACGTACGAATACACAGCTGACGACCGGGCTACCACGGTAGCTCCGCGCGTCGTGCCGGTGTCCAAGGGGCGCATCGTCGTCAACTGGATCACCTCCACGGACCACAAGACCATCGGGTACATGTACCTGATCGCGTCGTTCATCTTCTTCTGCCTCGGCGGCGTAATGGCCCTGGTCATCCGTGCCGAACTGTTCGAGCCCGGAATGCAGATCCTGCAGACCAAGGAACAGTACAACCAGCTGTTCACCATGCACGGCACGGTCATGCTGCTGATGTTCGCCACGCCGCTGTTCGCCGGCTTCGCGAACGTCATCATGCCGCTGCAGATCGGCGCACCCGACGTAGCGTTCCCGCGCCTGAATGCGCTGGCTTTCTGGTTCTTCCTGTTCGGCAGCATGATTGCCGTGGCCGGTTTCATCACCCCGCAGGGCGCAGCATCCTTCGGCTGGTTCGCCTATGCGCCGTTGTCCAACACGACCTTCTCCCCGGGAGTCGGCGGGGACCTGTGGGTCTTTGGCCTGGCGCTGTCCGGCTTTGGCACAATCCTCGGCTCGGTCAACTTCATCACCACGATCATCACCATGCGCGCTCCCGGCCTGACCATGTGGCGGATGCCCATCTTCACCTGGAACACGCTGGTCACCGCCATCCTCGTCATGATGGCTTTCCCGCCCCTGGCCGCCGCGCTGTTCGCCCTGGGTGCCGACCGGCGCTTCGGTGCGCACATCTTCAACCCGGAGAACGGCGGTGCCATCCTCTGGCAGCACCTGTTCTGGTTCTTCGGCCATCCTGAGGTCTACATCATTGCCCTGCCGTTCTTCGGCATCGTCTCCGAGATCTTCCCGGTGTTCAGCCGCAAGCCGATCTTCGGATACAAGGGCCTGGTCTACGCCACCATCGCCATCGCCGCGCTGTCCGTGACGGTGTGGGCCCACCACATGTACGTCACCGGCTCCGTGCTGCTGCCGTTCTTCGCCTTCATGACGATGCTCATCGCGGTGCCCACCGGCGTGAAGTTCTTCAACTGGATCGGCACCATGTGGCGCGGCTCGATCACCTTCGAGACGCCAATGCTGTGGAGCCTGGGCTTCCTGGCCACCTTCCTGTTCGGCGGCCTGACCGGCATCATCCTGGCTTCGCCGCCGCTGGACTTCCACGTCTCGGACACCTACTTCGTGGTGGCGCACTTCCACTACGTGGTCTTCGGTACCGTCGTGTTCGCGATGTTCGCGGGCTTCTACTTCTGGTGGCCCAAGTGGACCGGCAAGATGCTCAACGAGCGCCTCGGCAAGATCCATTTCTGGATGCTGTTCCTGGGCTTCCACGGGACCTTCCTCATCCAGCACTGGCTCGGCGTCGAGGGCATGCCCCGCCGCTACGCCGACTACATGCCGGAAGACGGGTTCACCGCGATGAACCAGTTCTCCACCGTTGCATCCTTCGTGCTCGGCGCCTCGATGATCCCGTTCTTCTGGAACGTGTACATCACCTGGCGCAGCGGCAAGAAGGTCGAGGTAGACGACCCCTGGGGCTTCGGCGGATCGCTTGAGTGGGCGACCTCCTGCCCGCCGCCGCGGCACAACTTCACCTCGCTGCCCCGCATCCGGTCCGAGCGTCCTGCGCTGGACCTGCACCACCCGGAGTTGGCACCGCGGCACACCCCGACGACTCCGGCGCCGGTGGCCCAGTTGGCCGGTCCCGCTGACCAGAAGGACGCATAACTGTGAAGATTGAAGCCTGGCTATTCATTGCGCTTGCGCCGTTCTTCGCCCTGGTTGCCACCGTCTACGGCTACATGGGCAACTGGGAAGAGCCCGTCGGCTGGCTGGCGCTGTATCTGACGGCCGGACTGTCCGTGATGATCGGCGGTTACCTCTGGTTCACGGCGCGGCGCATCGGTCCCCGTCCTGAGGACCGGGTCGATGCGGAAATTCATGAGGGCGCCGGCGAGCAGGGCATGTTCAGCCCGTGGAGCTGGTGGCCGATCGTGCTGGGCCTCGGTGCCGCGACCGGCTTCATGGGCCTGGCGGTTGGCTGGTGGATCGTCTACATCGCAGCCGGCCTCACCACGGTGGCCATCATCGGATGGGTCTACGAATACAGCCGCGGAGACCACGCGCACTAATTCCCGCAGCTGCAAGCGAAAAGGGTCCGGAACCGCAATGGTTCCGGACCCTTTCGTGTCCCCGCGCGACGACCGCGAGCCGAAAGGCTGGTCTAGACCGGCTAGAATGGGAGGACTTCGACCGGCTGAGCAGGAGGCCGCATGTCCGTGAACGCCGCCGCGATCGAGGGGGAGCTCGATGGCTCCTCCCGGACCGCGAAACACGTCCAGCTGAGGGACATATTGCGGAGGCATGCCCAGGAGCGATGCGAACCCGGAGCGGCTTTTCCCTCGGAGAGGGAACTGACGGAACGCTTTGGGGTGGCGAGGATGACCGTGCGCCAGGCGATCGACTCGCTCGTCGCCGAGCAAGTGCTCGAACGCATCGTCGGCCTGGGAACGTTTGTGCGTCAGCCCAAGCTTGACCTGCAGGTCAAGCTCACCTCCTACAGCGAAGAGATGCAACGCCGCGGCATGGTTCCCGATGCCCGTGTCCTCAGCTTCGAGCAGATCGGCGCGACTCCGCTGGTGGCCCGCGAGCTGCAGATCGAGGAGGGGCAGCCGGTCGTGCGCTTCCGCCGCCTGCTGCTGGCGGACGCCGAACCGATGAGCGTGGACGAGAACTTCATTCCGGCGCAGCGGGTCCCGGGGATCCTCGACGAGGGGCCGCCGTCGTCGCTGTACAACGTCCTGAGCGAACGCTACGGACTGATCATGGAGTGGGGAGAGGACACCATCGAGGCAACCGCAGCCCAGCCCTCGATCGCGCGGCTCCTGAGTGTGGACATTGGATCGCCGCTGCTGAAGATCCAGCGGCATGCCTACGTCTCCAAGACCATGGTTGACTTCTCGATCTCTTATTATCGCGCGGACCGTTACAAGCTTTGGGTGCCCTTGCAGCGGCCTGGGGGACGGGTACCGCGTTCCTACAACGTCAAGCGCTTTTAGGAGCGACAAGCCGCCGCCACAGGGCGCCTGGCCGCTATGGTGCCGCCAAGGCGCCGCTGTAGGCCGCCTGCTGGCCGCTATGGTGCCGCCAAGGCGCCGCTGTAGGCCGCACGGACGCGTCCGGTCCCTGCTGGAAGAGCTCGTTAACGCTGTTGTGCTGACTGGCCGGCATGCCCGGGGACGGGAAAGCATTGGGCCTGCGCAACTGCCCGTCCTTGCCGTGGCCCAGTCCGGGCAGGGGCCTCGCCGACGGTCGAGGCAAAAAGAATGGCCCCGGAACAGGTCCGGGGCCATTCTTTTGGCAGTCGTTGCCTTAGCGGGCGCTGACTTCCGCCTTTTCGGCAGGTGCCTCAACCTCAGCGTGGTGGCTGTGCGCAGCCTCCAGCTCGGCCGGGGTAACTGGTGCCACACGGTCTTCGAAGAAGAACCGCGACAGGGCGCCACGCAGTTTCTCGGTGCGCTTGATGTGTCCGGCCCGATTCGGCTGCGCCGGGATCACTTCGGGCGACTCGTAGCTGACCAGCCGGTACTGCTTGTACTCATTCAACGGCTCGTGAACTTCGATGAACTCTCCATGCGGCAGGCGGACGATGCGTCCGGTCTCCCGGCCATGGAGGGCGATCTCGCGGTCCTTGCGCTGCAGCGCCAGGCAAATGCGGCGCGTGACCATGAAGCCGAGGATCGGGCCCAGGAAGAACAGCGCGCGCAGCCAGTACGTCACGTCGTTGAGCGACACGTGGAAGTGCGTGGCGATCAAGTCGGAGCTGGCAGCTGCCCACATCACCGAGTAGAAGACGATGCCGGCGACGCCGGTGGCGGTGCGGAACGGAACGTTGCGCGGGCGGTCCAGGATGTGGTGCTCGCGGGTGTCCTTGGTGATCCAGCTCTCGATCCACGGCCATGCGAACATCACCGTGAACAGCAGGGCCGCCGGGCCGAGGGCCGGGAGGAGCACGTTGAGCGAAATGGTCCGGCCGAAGATCACGAACTCGCCGACACCAGGCATCAGGCGCAGCGCGCCGTCCACCCAGCCGATGTACCAGTCAGGCTGGGTACCGGCCGAAACGGGGGAGGGGTCGTAGGGTCCGTAGTCCCAGATCGCCAGGATCTGGAAGTTCGCCGCTATGACGGCCAGGATGCCGAAGACAACGAAGAAGAAGCCGCCTGCCTTGGCCGCGTAGACCGGGCCAATCGGGAAGCCGACGACGTTGGTCTCGGAACGGCCGGGGCCGGGGTACTGGGTGTGCTTGTGCACGACAACCATGAACAGGTGGATGGCGATCATCAGGAGGATCAAGGCCGGGACCAGCAGGATGTGAAGCACGTACAGGCGACCCACGATGTCCGTACCGGGGAACTCGCCGCCGAAGAGCAGCAGCGAAATGTAGGTACCGACCAGCGGGATTGCCTTGATCACGCCATCGATGATGCGCAGGCCGTTGCCGGAGAGCAGGTCGTCCGGCAGGGAGTAGCCGGTGAAGCCGGCAGCCAGGGCCAGGATCAACAGGACACAGCCGACAACCCAGTTCAGCTCACGCGGGCGGCGGAACGCACCGGTGAAGAACACACGCAGCATGTGGAAGGACACCGAGGCGACGAACAGCAGCGCAGACCAGTGGTGCAGCTGGCGCATGAACAAGCCGCCGCGTACCTCGAAGGAGATCTCCAGGGTGGACTGGTAGGCGACGGACATCTCGACGCCCTTGAGCGGCACATACGGTCCGTCGTAGTGCGTATGAGCCATCGAAGGATCGAAGAAGAACGTCAGGAACGTTCCGGTGAGCAGCAGGATGACGAAGGAGTAAAGCGCCACTTCGCCGAACATGAACGACCAGTGATCCGGGAAGATCTTCCGGCCGAATTCCTTGACGATCGACGAACCGCCGACGCGGGTATCGACGAAGTTGGTGATCCGTCCGGCCCGCGTCTTGGGTACGTAGGTATCAGTTGAAGCGCTCATGCTTAGCCACGCTCCCAGTAGCTCGGTCCGACAGGTTCATGGAAATCGCTCGTGGCGATCAAGTAGCCCTCGTCGTCGACGCTGATCGGGAGCTGGGGCAGGGCGTGCGCGGCGGGGCCGAACACAACCTTGCATTCCTGGGCCGCATCGAAGGTCGACTGGTGGCAAGGGCAGAGCAGGTGGTGCGTGTGCTGTTCGTACAGCGCCACCGGGCAGCCAACGTGGGTACAGATCTTGGAGTACGCAACAATGCCATTGTAGTTCCAGTCTTCACGGCCTGGGGAGACCTGGAGCTCGTCGGGATTCAGGCGCATCAAGAGGACGACGGCCTTGGCCTTCTCCTCGAGCTTGTGCTCGGCCTCGTTGAGCCCCTCGGGGATGACGTGGAACGCCGAACCAATGGTGACATCCGAGGCCTTGATCGGGGTGCCGCTCGGGTCGCGGGTCAACCGGACACCTGCGTCCCACATGGTGTGCCGCAGCACGTCCGGGTTGAGGTCCTTGGACAGGTCGCGGAAGATGCCGATGGCCGGCAGGATCGCCAGCACGCCGGCGCCGATCAGGGTGTTGCGGATCAACGGACGGCGGGAGATGCCGGACTCGTCCAAGACCTGGCCGATGATCTGCTCGGCGTCCTTGCGGTCTTCCTCGGTGCGGACCTCGTGGCGTTCTTCCACAATCTCGTGGTCCGGCATGAGGGTCTTGGCCCAGTGGACAATGCCCACGCCAATGCCCAGCATGGCAAAGGCGGTGCCCATGCCGAGGGTGAAATTCTGCAGTCGCAGCGTTGCGGTGGTGTCATCCAAGCGGATGCCAAAGTACCCGACGAAGAAAAGCACGGTGCCGATGATGGAGATTACGAAGAGTATCGCAACCTGGCGTTCGGCTCGCTTTTCCGCCCGGGGATCTTTGTCGGCACGGCGCGGGCGGTGCGGGGGGAGTCCAGGATCCTGAAACTTCTCCACGTCGCTCTGACCAGCCGTAGCAACGGTGCCCGAGGTGTTCGGACTGCCGTGACTATGGTCGCCCATGATCCCTCTCATCCTTCTCTAAATAGTTCAAAACTCATAATGACTGTTGGCGCTTCTCCGGCGGCCCGCTGGGGCCGCCGGAAGCGAAGGTTAGGAAGACCGCTGGGTCAGCCAGATGGTGAACGCGATGACCACGCCCAACCCGAGCGTCCACATCAGCAGGCCCTCGGACACGGGGCCGAGCCCACCAAGCGCGAAGCCGCCGGGGGATGGCTGCTCTTCGATGGTCTTCAGGAAGGCGATGACGTCGCGCTTCTCCTCGGGGGAGATGTTCGCGTCGCTAAAAACGGGCATGTTCTGCGGGCCGGTGGCCATGGCCTCGTAGATGTGTGCTTCGCTGACGCCGCTCAGCGCCGGCGCGAACTTGCCGCGCGTCAGGGCCCCACCCGCTGCGGCAGCGTTATGGCACATGGCGCAGTTGACCCGGAAGATCTCGCCGCCTGCGGCGGGATCACCCTGGGAGACGTCGAGGAATTCTTCTTCCGGAATGGCGGGACCGGCGCCGAGGGAGGCTACGTAGGCCGCCAGTTGCATGGTCTGCTCTTCGTTGAACTGGTTCGGCTTTTCCAGTGCCTGGGGGCCGTTCATCTGCATGGGCATGCGGCCGGTCCCTACCTGGAAGTCGACGGAGGCCGCGCCGACGCCAATCAGCGACGGGCCGGCCTGATTGCCGTGCGCACCCTCCGGGGCCCCGACAGCACCAATTCCGTGACAAGTTGCGCAGTTGGCCACGAAGAGCTTCTCGCCCTCTTCGATGTCCTGCGCGGAATAGGTGGTGGTCTGGGCCTTGGCCTCGTTGACGTTGCCGGCAACGGCGTACAGTCCGCCGGTGACGAGCAGTCCCATGAGCAGCAGGGCAACGGCCGCCAGGGGATGTCGTCGCCTCTGGGAGAGTGCCTTCACTTGTTGGTTCCTAACTTTGCGGTGCGTGTGTGTAGATGTTCGGCCGGCCGGCTCCGCAGCGAGGCGCGGACCTTTCTGCCGTCTACTTGAGGAAGTAGATGATGATGAAGAGAGCGATCCACACGACGTCGACGAAGTGCCAGTAGTACGACGTGACAATGGCCGATGTGGCTTCGAAATGGCCGAACTTCTTGGCGACGTAGGCGCGGCCGATGATCAGCAGGAAAGCGATGAGGCCGCCTGTGACGTGGAGGCCGTGGAAGCCGGTGGTGATGTAGAACGCCGAACCGTAGGAGTTCGAGGACAGCGACACGCCTTCGGAGACGAGCATCGCGTATTCGTAGGCCTGGACGGAGACGAAGATGGCGCCGAGGAGGAATGTCAGCAGGAACCATTCGACCATGCCCCACTTGGCGACATTGAAGAGCCCGCCGGAGCGGCGGGCCTGCAAGCGCTCTGCGGCGAAGACGCCGTACTGGCAGGTGAAGGAGCTGGACACCAGGATGATGGTGTTGGCCAGCGCAAACGGAACATTCAGCTTCTCGGTTTCCATCGCCCACATGTCGCCTGAGGTGGCTCGGAGCGTGAAGTACATAGCGAAAAGGCCGGCGAAGAACATCAGCTCGCTGGAGAGCCACACAACGGTTCCGACAGAAACCAGATTGGGGCGGTTCAGCGTTGGATGCGCCGGGGTACTGGGGGCATGGGTTGCAGTTGTCACAAGGCCATTATGTCTATAAATCTGCCCACTTCACCAATGCATTTGAACGCGTGGCGCCGCGTTTCGGTTCCTGAACCGCTGGATTCCGCGGAACGGCGCGGAAGTTAACAATCCGGAAGTTTCTACGAAACGTAGATAACCTAGTGAAGTGACGACCGAACCCAACGCTCAGAACACACCCACCTGGCCTGAACTGATCTCGGCCCTGATCTCTCGGCAGGACCTCACGACCGCCCAGACCCAGTGGGCAATGAACACCATCATGTCCGGCGGGGCCTCCGACGCGCAGATGGCCGGCTTCCTGGTCGCGCTGCGGGCCAAGGGGGAGACGGTCGATGAGCTGACCGGCTTGGTGGAGGCCATGGTGGGCAACGCCCGGCCCATCGACATTCCGGGGGAGAAGCTGGACATCGTCGGTACCGGCGGGGACCGGCAGAATACCGTGAACATCTCGTCCATGGCCGCCCTGGTCTGCGCGGGGGCCGGGGCCCGAATCGTCAAGCACGGAAACCGCGCCGCGTCGTCGTCGTCCGGTTCCGCCGATGTGATCGAAGCCCTCGGGGTGCGCCTTGACCTCCCGGTGGAACGGGTGGCTCAGACCGCCGTCGAAGCGGGGATCACGTTCTGTTTCGCCCAGGTGTTCCACCCGTCGATGCGCTATGCGGGCGCGGTGCGCGCGGAACTCGGTGTGGCCACCGCTTTCAATTTCATGGGTCCGATGACCAACCCGGCGAATCCCACGGCGGCCGCCATCGGCGTTGCCGATGCCCGGCTGGCACCGCTGATCGCCGGGGTGCTGGCTGCCCGGGGGATCCGTGCGCTCGTTTTCCGCGGCGGGGACGGCCTGGATGAGCTTACCACCACGGGCCCCTCGTCGGTCTGGGAGGTGCGTGGCGGAGGCGTGGCGGAACACGAGCTGGACCCGCTGGACCTCGGCATCCCCCGGGCCACGCTGGACGACCTTCGCGGCGGCGACGCCGCCGCAAATGCCGACGTCGTGCGCCGCGTGCTCGCGGGGGACAAGGGACCGGTGCGCGACGCCGTCGTCCTCAACGCAGCCGCCGCCCTGGTGGCCAACGACACAGCAGCCGACGCGCCGCTGCTGGAACGGCTGGCCGTCGGTGTGGGACGGGCCGAGGAAGCCATCGACAGCGGTGCCGCCGCCGAGGCGCTGCAGCGCTGGATCGACGCCACCCGCTGACTCCGGGCCCTCGTTCGGGCCGCGACAGCTTAACCAGGAGTGCCCCGGACAGGATGTCCGGGGCACTCCTGCGCGGTTGTGAAGCCTAGTGCTCGAATCCGAGCGAGAAGGCCGCGTCCAGGTCGTGCTTCGAATAGGCGCGGAAGGCGATGTGGGTCGTCGTTGCCTGCACGCCTTGGACCTTCGAGAGCCGGTCGGCAATGACATCGGCCAGCTCGTCGTGCTTGGCGACGCGGGCCACGGCGATCAAGTCCCATTCGCCGGTGACCGAATAGACCTCGCTGATGCCCTCGATCTCGGAGATCTCCTGGGCGCACTCCGGAATCCGGGTCGCATCGGTCCGGATGAGAACGAATGCTGTAGCCACTGCACTGCCTTTCTGCTGGAACTGGGTGTTCTTCCCTATAACCGAGGTTATTCCACCCGCCGGGCGAAACGTAGTTTGATGAACAGCGCGGCCGCCGCCCGCCAACCCAGCAGGAGGGCGCCGAGCACCAGGAGGGCGACGATCTGGAAGGACAGGGCCAGCCCACCCCCGGCGAGGCCGCGCAGGGCGAGTCCCAGGACCACTGCGGCCAGCCAGACGGCGACTCCGGTTGGCCAGAGGGCACCCGGGTGGCGCCAGCCCCGCGAGGCCAGCCAGCCGACGAGGGCGCCGGCCAGGAACGGGCTCGCGGTGATCAGGATTCCGGCCAGGGCCAGTCCGTGTTCGTGCGTGTTTCGGCCCGCTGCCGCAAAAATGACGACGGCGGCCAGGTCCAGCGATGCTGCCGCCAGCGGGATGCCGGTGCGGAGCCGGGGCGATGTTTCAGTCACCCCTCCACACTATCGGGCGCGGGCGGGCGTACGATGCGAGGGACGAGCCGGTCTGGGGCTGGAACTCGTCGTAGTCGGGCAGGGGCCGCAGCCCGCGGCCGAGGGGGAGGGGCGGCAGTCATGAAGTTGGCACAGGTTGCGCTCGGCGTGCACGAGCTCGAGCGTGCAACCGCTTTTTACACCGACCTGCTCGGTTATCCGCCGGCAGGGGTGTTCGACCCGCCGGGCCTGGTGTTCTTCGATCTCGACGGCGTGCGCCTCTTGCTGGAGGTAGGCGCGCCGGCCGCCCTGTTGTACCTGCAGGTCGAGTCGGTCCGGGACCGGGTCGAGGAGCTGCGCGGCGCTGGAACACCGATTGTCGAAGAACCACACATCATTTTCCGGCATGCCGATGATGCTTTGGGGCCGGCCGGCATGGACGAGTGGATGGCCTTCATTCGCGACCCCGAAGGCAACCTGCTGGGGCTGGTGAGCCACCACCGGGGGGACTAGCAAGGTTGTGTCGCGGTTTACAAGCCTGCATACTTGTCGCGGGAGCAACAAGGAAGCAGGTTTGTATGTTCGTGTTGACGGTCGACCAGCGGCGGTCCCGCCGCCAGCTGGACCTCGTCGAGGGCGCGCTCGGCACTTTAAATGATGACCCGGCCCGTCCGTTGGTGCGCGGTTTCGAGCGCACCGCCGGCGACGAGATGCAGGCAGTGGTCGCCGATGCCGCCGTGGCGGCGGATCTTGCCCTGGATCTGGCCGTCAGCAACCGCTGGAGTGTGGGAATAGGTGTGGGCGGAGTCGTCAGTCCGCTGCCGGAGTCTACGCGGGCGGGCTCCGGCGAGGCCTTCGAGCGGGCACGCGAAGCGGTGACCGCGGCCAAGACGTCGCCGGGCAACGTCGCCGTCTCCGGCGCCCGTCCGGAGGCCGGCCACGCCGAAGCGGTGCTGCAGTTGCTGGTATCCGTGGCACGGAAGCGCAGCACGCAGGCGACCGAAGCCGGGGTGCTCAGTGACGAAGGACTCACCCAGCAGCAAATCGCCGACCGGCTCGGCATCACCCAGCAGGCAGTCTCAAGCAGGCTGCATAGTGGACTCTGGCAGGAGTGGCGCCGAGCGCGGCTGGCGGCACAAGCGCTGCTGGAAGGAGCCGACCGATGAGCGTCATGGCACTGGTGGCGCTTTGCGTGGCGGCGGCGGTCGCGGCGCCCATGTACTTCGAGCGGTTCCAGGGCCGGGGCAACCGCTGGCTGTATGCAGCCAGCGCCGTGTCACTGCTGCTCTTGGGCATCGCGGGATTGCTGGCGGTCTTGGGGCCGGGCGGTCTCGGCCCGGCAGCCTATGCGTTGGGCTTGGCAGCGGCTGCGATCGGCGGTGGCCCGGCCACCGTGACCATCCTGCGGTTGTCGTTCAATGCCTCGCACCCGGACAACACCACCGATCCCGAAGCATCTCCGGTCCTCCGCGGAGGCGCCTGGATCGGGGTGCTCGAGCGGACGGCCATCGCGGCCACCCTGCTGGCCGCCTGGCCGGAAGGATTGGCCGTTGTCCTGGCGGTGAAAGGCTTGGGCCGGTATTCGGAGCTCGGCCAGTCCGGGGCGGCCGAGCGGTTTATCCTGGGCACGTTCGCGAGCGTCCTGTGGGCGGCGGCCGCCACCGGCATCGCGGTGCTCGTGCGATGAGCGCAGGCGCGCCTCTCGATTCGGCGAAGCCAAGCGACGCGGGCCGGCCAGCGGGACACGGTCCGTAACATGAAGCACCCGACCACCCGGTGCCGCCGCCGCCCCCGCCGTACCCGCGTTCAGTGGCGCGAAATATTCCACGGTGTCTGTTGCCC
This sequence comes from Arthrobacter sp. Y3221114, assembly GCF_059092625.1. Taxonomy (NCBI): domain Bacteria; kingdom Bacillati; phylum Actinomycetota; class Actinomycetes; order Micrococcales; family Micrococcaceae; genus Arthrobacter; species Arthrobacter sp. Y3221114. Next base: position 413,017 of record NZ_JBNHHW010000001.1, on the reverse strand, counting down.
ACGCCACATTCGTCCTTTTATGATGATCACCGGTCAAGGAGCGGCCATGGGGAACTCTTGAGGGGACAAAGTATGGATCCCAAACTGCGAGTGGTCGTCCGGCTGGATATCGACAGGGAATCCGCCAACATCGAAGTGCGCGGACACGTGACAATCCGAAACATTGTGGCGCTGTATTCGCTGGTCCGCCGCACCAGCGCTCTTGCGCCCGGGCGCGGTGTCACCATCAACCTCCAGCATGCACGGATTGAAGCTGCGGCGCTTGAGGAGCTTCACCGCTGCAGTGAGAGCATGCGGCTTCCCGGCTATGCGGCGCCCAAAGGGGAGGGGTGCCGCCTGCAGGTGATAGACCCGGATGACACGGACGCCACGGCCCTGGCGCTGGCCGCCGCGCGCTGAACAGGGAGGCCGGCGGGGTCTGGACTGCCGGCGGGCGCTCCGTGCACACACCCGTGGAGTGGTGCTGGTACGACTGACGCAGGGGAGGAGCCCATCATGCAGAAGATCACACCGTGCCTGTGGTTCGACGGCGAGGCCGAAGAAGCAGCACAGTTCTACGTCCAGCTGTTCAACAACTCCAAGATCCTCGACGTGACGCACTATGGCGAAAGCGGTCCCGGATCGGAAGGTCAGGTGCTGACCGTAGAGTTCGAGTTGGACGGCCAGTCCTTCACTGCGCTGAACGGGGGAGCCCAGTTCACGTTCAATGAGGCGGTTTCCCTGCAGGTGGACTGTGACGACCAGGCGGAGGTCGACCGGCTGTGGGACGCGTTGACCGCCGACGGCGGTGCCGAGAGCCAATGCGGATGGCTCAAGGACAAGTACGGATTGTCTTGGCAAATCATTCCCTCCGTGTTGCCGCAGCTGATTGGCGGGCCGGATCCGCAGAAGGCCCAACGGGCCATGGAAGCCATGCTGCAGATGAAAAAGATCGACATCGGCGAACTGCAGCGCGCTTACGACGCCGGATAGCGCCGTCGGCTGCCCCTTCCAGGCGGGCGCTTCCGCCAGCCGGGAGCTCAGAGGATGCCGGCCGGAAGGTGCGTGTTCCTGACGGCATCGAAGACGACGTCGGTGAGTCTGTGCTGGCGCGCGAGGACTCCCCGCTGCCTTGCCGCGCCGGTCCCGTCCCGAAGGATTCCATCGACGACGGTCTGTATGGGTTCCAGATCGTCCGTTTCCGCTAACACGGGGCCGACGTGTTCGAGCAGGGCGCCGACCACGTTTCGGGCCGGGGTGCGGTCGCTCTTCAAGGGGTGGAGCAGTTCTTCTTCCAGTCCTGACCTGCTGGCCCGCCAGGAAGCAAGGCGCAGCAGCTCCGCCGGTACCGGAGGCGGCGGGCCGCCGTCGCTCCATTGGCGGGCCGCCGTCTCTACCAGCCCCCGGCACAAAGCGGCTACGGCGGCGGCATGTTCCGCTTGGAGGCAGACATCGGCCACGCGGATTTCGACCGTGGGATGCCGTTGACCGAGCCGCGCATCGAAATAAATCATCCCCTTATCCAGCAGCACGTCGCACTCGAGCAGCATCCCCAACAGGTGGTGGTAGGCATCGGGGGAGCCGAAGATGCCGGTCGGCCCGGCGGTGGGCCAACGTTTCCAGACCTGGTACCGGAAGCTGGCGTAGCCACTGTCCACGCCTTGCCAGAAGGGGGAGTTGGTGCTGAGCGCGAGCAGGACCGGCAGCCAGACGCGGATCCGGTCAAGCACGGCCACGGCTTCCTCATCGGAGGCAACCGAAACGTGTACGTGGAACCCGCACGTAAGTTGTTCACGCAGGGTCATCCCAAACCGGGATTCCATGGCCTGGTATCGCGGGCGCGGCACGATGCTGGTAGTGGCAGGCAGGGGATAGGTGCCCAATGCTGCAGCCCTGGCGCCGAAACGCCGCGCCTGCCGGTCAGCCTCGGCCCGCCCGGCCCTGATGCCCGCGGCCAGGTCCTGCAGATCCTTGTACGGGGCCGACACTGCTTCGAGCTGTTCCTGTTTGACCTCCGACATCAGGCTGCCCTTGTAACCACTGTGGGAAGCCGTATCGCGGGGTGTATCCAGGGTCGCAGAGTCTCCCTGATCCCGGAGCAGTTGTTCCGAGACGGACGCCAGGGCGCCGGTCTTGGCGTCCACCAGGAGCAGCTCTTCCTCCACGCCAAAGGTTCGCATGCTGTTTAGTGTTCACCACAGGCGGGCTTGGCGAAAGACCGTCGCGGCGTGCGGGGCATTCCGTGGGGCGGGTGCGGCACGTTTGCGTGAAGCCATCCCGGTTGATCAGGTTCGCCCGCTGGATGACTGCATTCAGGGGTCCCGCCGGGATGCAAAACGGGATACCGTTGCCGTCACGGAGACGCTTGCATCTCCGGGCCCGCAACCGATCAGAACCCTCGGCCTGATCCTCGGCAAGGCCGCTGTGCAGCTCCCGGGTCTGTGCCGTTGTGAGTCGGCTTATATCGGCCTTCAACGTAGGAGCGTGCTGTGGAAATTGTCGAAACCATGCTCCCCGGCGTCGGCATGCGCTATGACCTCAAGACGAGGACCAACGTCAGTTTTTCCCTGGTGATCGATCGGAATGGCGGGGCCGACATCCTCACCTTTGACGAGGACGATCCGGACCGGGCAGTCAGCAAGCTCCAACTGGAACCGGAAGAAGCGTTACAGCTGGCCGAGCTTCTGGGCGCGCCCCGGATCATGCAGCGCTTTGCGGATCTTTCCAGGGAGGTCCCGGGACTGGAAACCAGCCGCTTCACCATGCGGCCAAACTCACCGTATGCCGGTCGGCCGCTGGGCGACAGCAAGGCCCGCAGCCGAACGGGATGCTCAATCGTGGCGATCATCCGCGGAGACCGCGTGATCACGGGCCCCACTCCGCAGGAGCAGCTGCTGGCCAACGATGACTTGATAGCCCTGGGGTCGGCCGATGGTCTTGCCGCACTTGAAGCTCTCATCAATGCGCCGACCGCCACCTGAACGTGACACACCTGTCGCTCCTCCTGATCGAACTGGGAGTGCTGTTCACCGTCCTATCCGGGCTCGGGCTTCTAGCACACAGGCTTGGCCTTTCACCGGTCCCGTTTTACCTCCTTTCCGGGTTGCCGTTCGGAGAGGACGGACTGCTGCCGGTGCATGCAGCGGGGCCCTTTGTGGAAACCGCGGGGGAGATCGGCATCGTCCTTTTGCTGCTCCTGCTGGGACTCGAGTTCTCCGCGGCAGAGCTGATGTACAGCCTCAAGCGGCATCGTGTCTCGGGCTTGATAGATTTCCTGCTGAACGCGGTCCCCGGGTTCCTGCTGGGACTGGTGCTGCAGCTGCCGTGGCAGGCGGCTTTGGCGCTTGGGGGAGTCACCTGGATTTCCTCGTCCGGCATCATCGCCAGGTTGCTGGATGACTTGGGCCGTTTGGGTAACCGGGAGACGCCGGCGGTGCTGTCGATATTGGTCCTGGAAGACATCGCCATGGCGTTGTTCCTTCCAATCCTGGTTGTGGTCCTTGCCGGCGGCGGAGCCTGGCAGGCAGCCGGGGGAGTAGCCCTGGCCGCAAGCGCAGTAACGCTCGCCCTGGTCGCGGCACGTAAGGCCGGGTTCCGGATGGGACGTCTGCTGTCTCATCCCCAGAATGAACAGGTCATGTTGCGCCTCCTCGGCATTACATTGGCCGTTGCCGGAGTGGCCGAGGGTATGGGCGCCAGCGCAGCAGTGGGCGCCTTCCTGGTGGGTATAGCGATTCCCCAGCACTTTGCCGACCGTGCCCGGAGCGTTTTGAGCCCGCTGCGCGATCTCTTTGCAGCAATCTTCTTCGTGACCTTTGGCCTGGCCATCGATCCTGCGGACATGTGGCCCATCCTGCCTGCAGCCCTGCTGTTGTCCGTCGTGACCGCTGCTACGAAACTGGGTACGGGCTGGTGGGCAGCAGGAAAAGAAGGCGTGCGGCAGCGTGGACGGCTCCGGGCGGGGGCCGCTCTGGTCACCCGGGGTGAGTTTTCTGTCGTCATTGCCGGTTTGGCGGTTGCGGCAGGCTACACAGTGGTGGGGCCCATCGCTGCAGCATATGTGATGATCCTGGCGGTCGCAGGCCCTCTTCTCGCCCGCTTCAGTGACGCCTGGATGCCTCCAGCGAACGGTAAGAACCTGCCGAAACCGGCTCCCAAGCCGAGGTGAAGGTCTTTCATGAAGCAAACGGTCACCAACTGTCAGGAGGCAGGGGACTGCGGCACATCCAGGCATCCAGCTCGGCGACCGGAAACCGGGGCGCGCGGGACTCCACCGCTTCAGACGCCGAGGGATATCGCAGTGCAACACTAGGTCAGTGGCTGCTTTCACGATATCGACCGCCCTGCCAGTATCCGATGCAGAACTGCTTTCGCTCTATGAGTCTGTTGGTTGGGCGGCCTATACCAACAACCCGGATCTGCTCTATCGTGCGATAAGGAACTCGTCCTTCGTAGCAGCGGCTCGGACTCAGCACGGCAAGCTGATAGGCCTCGCTCGGACCATTTCGGACGATGCAACCATCTGTTATGTGCAAGACATCCTGGTGCACCCGGCGTTTCAGGGAACCGGCGTCGGACGCGCCCTTTTTGATCAGGTGAGAGAGCGGTACCAGCACGTTCGGCAAACGGTACTCATCACCGATGATGAACCTCGGCAACGCGCCTTCTACCAGTCCATGGGACTGACCGAGGGATCAGATTTCAAAGCAGGCCCGGTTCGGGTCTTCGCTCACTTCCGCTAAGCGCATCCGTCCGGAAAGGCCCCGCGAACCTTGCATCGGGGAGGAGCACTGGCCCGGGCCGGCTTCGTTGGTTGGGACCACAGCTCGAGACTACTTGACATAATGTGGATTATCGGCGTTATGGAAACGCTTGAGCGGGGGCCGATTTGAGACTGTTCTGGGCCTGCCGCAACCCTTTTCACTCGTGCAGTCGGCTGCGCACTGGACCAAGCTGTCCATAAGCAACATGCGCAGCTTCCTTGGTGAAGATTCTCCTTTGGCTGGCCGGCTGCTTACAGCTGATCCGTTCACGAATCCGTTCGCAGACTGACTGACTGGCTCACGGCGGCACGTCGGCTGGGTGCAGGCAGCCGACGTGCCGTCCGGAGACGTACTAACGGGCGGCGGGCTGAAGGCTGGAGGAACCGTTGCGGCCGCGGCCAAGCCCCCGGGTTGTGGGCCCCTTCAACAGCGTTAGCTTGACATAACTCTGCACCCCCGTTGCCGCCGGAGTTCGGGACACCGGCGGCGACGTCCGCTCAGGATCCGACGTACGCCGCGAGGTGCTTACCGGTCAGCGTGGAACGATCGGCGACGAGCTCGGCCGGCGTCCCCTCGAAGACGATGCGGCCGCCGGCGTGCCCGGCTCCGGGGCCGATATCGATGATCCAATCGGCATGCGCCATGACTGCCTGGTGGTGCTCGATCACAATGACCGACTTGCCGGAGTCAACGAGGCGGTCCAGCAGGCCGAGCAACTGCTCGACGTCGGCCAGGTGCAGTCCCGTCGTTGGCTCATCGAGCACGTAGATGTCGCCCTTTTCGCCCATTTGGGTCGCCAGCTTGAGCCGCTGCCGCTCGCCGCCGGACAGCGTGGTGAGCGGTTGGCCGAGCGTCATGTAGCCCAGTCCCACGTCGGCGAGCCGCTCCAGGATCTTGTGGGCGGCGGGTGTGCGCGCGTCGCCGGTGCTGAAGAACTCCTCGGCCTCGTTGACCGGCATGGCCAGCACCTCGGCGATGTTCCGGCCGCCAAGCCTGTATTCCAGCACCGCAGCCTGGAACCGCTTTCCCTCGCATTCCTCGCAGGTGGACTCGACGGTCTCCATGATGCCCAGCTCCGTGTAGATGACGCCGGCGCCGTTGCAGACGGGACACGCGCCCTCGGAATTGGAGCTGAAAAGAGCCGGCTTGACACCGTTTGCCTTGGCGAACGCCTTTCGGATCGGTTCAAGCAATCCGGTGTAGGTGGCCGGATTGCTGCGTCGTGACCCTTTGATCGCGCCCTGGTCTATCACCACGACCCCGGGGCGGCGGGCGACCGAGCCGTGGATCAGCGAGCTCTTGCCCGAACCGGCGACGCCGGTGATCACCGCAAGCACTCCGAGCGGGACGTCGACGTCCACGTCCTGCAGGTTATGCGTCGAGGCGCCCCGGACCTCCAGGGCACCGGTGAACGGGCGGACCGACTCCTTGAGGGACGCCCGGTCGTCAAGATGGCGGCCGGTGGTGGTGTCGCTCCCCCGCAGTTCTTCGACGCTGCCTTCGAAGCAAATCGTCCCGCCTGTCGTGCCGGCGCCCGGCCCGAGATCCACGACGTGGTCGGCAATCGCGATCGTCTCGGGCTTGTGCTCCACCACCAGCACCGTGTTGCCCTTGTCCCGCAACTGGAGCAGCAGCTGGTTCATCCGCTCGATGTCATGGGGGTGCAAGCCGATGGTTGGTTCGTCAAAGACATAGGTGACGTCGGTGAGCGATGAGCCCAGGTGGCGGATCATCTTGGTGCGCTGTGCCTCTCCCCCGGACAGCGTCCCCGCTGGCCGGTCGAGCGACAGGTAACCCAACCCGATCTCCGCAAACGAGTCGAGCAGGTGCTGCAGGCCGGTAAGCAGCGGGGCGACCGACGGCTCGTCCAGATCGCGGAGCCAGTCGGCCAGGTCGCTGATCTGCATCTCGCAAAGGTCTGCGATGTTCTTACCGCGGATCTTCGACGACAGCGCCTCCTGGGCCAGCCGGGTTCCGTTGCACTCGGGACAGGTGGCGAAGGTGATCGCCCGGTCCACGAAGGCCCGGATGTGCGGCTGCATCGCCTCCCGGTCCTTGGAGAGCATCGACTTCTGGATCTTGGGAATCATGCCCTCATAGGTGAGATTGATCCCTTCCACCTTGATCTTGGTCGGCTCCGAATAGAGCAGCTGGTGGAGCTCCTTCTTCGTAAACTTCGCAATTGGCTTCTCCATGGGCAGGCCGGCGCCGCTGAAGATGCGGCCGTACCACCCGTCCATGCTGTAGCCGGGCACCGTCAGCGCGCCTTCGGAGAGCGACTTCGTGTCGTCGTAGAGCGCGGACAGGTCGAAATCGCTGACCGAGCCCATGCCCTCGCAACGCGGGCACATCCCCCCGAGCCGGTTGAAGGTCGCTTTCTCCGCCTTGGTCTTGCCGCCGCGCTCTACCGTGATGGCCCCGCTGGCCTTCACCGACGGGACGTTGAAGGAAAAGGCGTTGGGCGACCCGATGTACGGGTCCCCCAGCCTGCTGAAGAGGATCCGCAGCATGGCGTTGGCGTCGGTGGCCGTGCCGACGGTGGAGCGCGGATTGGCGCCCATCCGCTCCTGGTCCACGATAATGGCGGTCGTCAGGCCCGCGAGGAAGTCAACCTCGGGCCGGGCCAAGGTCGGCATAAAGCCCTGGACGAACGCGCTGTAGGTCTCGTTGATCATGCGCTGCGACTCTGCGGCTATGGTGCCGAACACGAGCGAACTCTTGCCCGATCCCGAGACCCCGGTAAACACGGTGAGCCGTCGTTTCGGGATCTCGACATTGACGTCCCTGAGGTTGTTCACCCGCGCGCCCTGCACCCGGATCAGGTCATGGCTGTCCGCGGAAGGCAGCGACGGCGGCTGCAGGTCCCTGGTTGTGGCCGTGCTCATGGTGTCTCCATCCCTTGGGTGCCTCGCCGGCACTGCCGACCCTGCCGGAACCGTCCGATCGGTGTCGGGGTGCCTGCCCTGCGGGCGCCCCTCGCCCCGCCGCGGCGTCGATTACGTATTTACCTTAATGGACTTGCCCGAAACCCGCGCTGGCATTGTTGCCCACCGGCGGTTACTCTGCCGGCTCGCCAACCGCCTGGAGCGCTTGCAGGATGCGGCGGGACGGTCCGCCCAGGTTCATGTCCTTCGCGAGCTGTTCGAGCCGCTCTGCCTGTTCGGTGTCCAGCGGCCGGAGGCCGGCATCGAATGCGCCAAGATCCAGATCGCGGACGACGCCGACGACGGTCGGCGCGACGTTGAGGTAATCGGCGGCCTCCGTGATCTTCGCCCGCAACCGTGCCGCCATGGAAGCCGCCGGATCTGTTGCCGCAGCAACGATCCCGTCGAGGCTGCCGTAATCCTTCAGCAGCCCGGCCGCCGTCTTGTCGCCGATGCCGGCAACTCCGGGCAACCCATCGGACGTGTCTCCGCGCAACGTGGCGAAGTCCGCGTACTGGCTGGGCAACACGCTGTACTTGCGCACCACCGCAACGTCGGTCATGACCTCGAGGTTGCTCATGCCCCGTGCCGTGTAGATCACCCGCACCCCGCGGTCGTCGTCCACCAACTGGAACAGGTCCCGGTCCCCCGTGACGATGTCCACCGGCACGTCGGCCTGGGCCGCGAGACTGCCGATGACGTCGTCGGCCTCATGGTGGTCGGCTCCGATGACGGTGACCTTGAGCGCGTCGAGCACCTGGCGGATCAGGGGCAGTTGGGCCACCAGGCCCGGCGGGGTCTCCTCGATATCGAGGCCGTCCGGTACCAGCCTGGCCACACGGTGGCTCTTGTAGGTGGGAATCAGGTCCACCCGCCAGGCAGGGCGCCAGTCGTTGTCCCAGCAGGCCACCAGCCGGGTCGGACGGTAGTCGGTGATCAGCCTGGCCATGATGTCGAGCAGCCCGCGCACGGCGTTCACGGGCGTGCCGTCCTTGGCCTTGATCGTGTCCGGCAGGGCGTGGAAGGCCCGGAAGTACAGCGACGCTGTGTCGAGGAGCATCAGTCGTTCGGCCACAAGTTGCCCTTTCGCCGCCGGTGAGGATCACGTCCACTGAAGTTGGTACTACCTTAGTGGCATGGCTCCCGGTCCCCTGCGGTACCGCAACGGCCCGGTGCTGCTGCTGATGTCGGCAGCCGTGCTGGCCGCATGTTCGGACGCTCCCGGGAGCCTCACGCCCGCCTCCCCGAGCGCCCGGGATTCGGTCTCTGCTGCCGTGGACCAGAGCCGTGCGGACTACACCGACCGGGTGGTCACCCTCATGATCACCAACACCTCCGAGGAGCCCCTGCTCGTCACGTCCGCGGCGCTGCAATCACCCCTTTACGACGGCGCCGCGGACTGGAAGCCGACGCGCACCGGCGGGACCAGGATTGCTGCCGGTGCAACGGTGAGCCTGCCGGCGGACCTGCCGGCCGCCCGGTGTACGGACGGTCGCCCCGCGGATGCCGCGGCGCATCGGATTACGGTAACCCTGGACGGCGAGGGGCCAGCGCCCGGCACGGTGGAAGTCCCCGCCGCCGATCCGCACGGTGTGCTCACCCGCAACCATTCCGGGGACTGCCTGGCGCAGGCGGCGGCTTCCGTGGCCGAGCTGCGGGTCAATCCCGGGCTGGAGGTGCTGGCCGGGAGCAACGCGGCCGTCGTCGAAATTGATGTACAGCCGTCCGGCCGGAATGGGGCGCTGGTGATCGAATCCTTCGGGACCACCACCTTGCTCAACGAAGACGCCGACCACCCGTGGCCCGGGAACATCCACGTGGCCGGAACGGACCCGGCGTCGCGGCTGGCCCTGCATGTCGTGCCGACCCGCTGCGATCCGCATGCCCTGGCCGAAGACAAGGTGGGCACCAAGATTCCGGTGACCATCAGGACCACGGGCGGACACGGCGTACTCCGGCTGGACGGCGGACAGGATTTCACCCGGAAGGTGTACCGGTTTATCACCGAAGCGTGCTCCTCCGCGGACCGGAGCGGCTAGCGGCGCCGGAAGGGTCCGCGCGCCCTACACTGGCAGCTGTGACTGATTACTCTGCAGAACACCTGCGCGATCTGGTCCATTCGCTGGCCGCCTCCGGCGGCCCTGCCCCGATCCTGCAGGTGGGCGAGCCCGTGCTGAGGCAGCCCGCCGCGACGTTCGACGGGCAATTGGACGACACGGAGCTGAACGCCCTGCTGGCGCTCCTGCGCCGGACCATGCACGCAGCGCCCGGCGTCGGACTGGCGGCGCCGCAGATCGGCATCCCGCTGCGCATAGCGGTCCTCGAGGATACGTACGAAGCGGCGCCCGAGGTGGCCGCAACCCGGGAACGGGCCCCGCTCCCCTACTTCGCCATCATCAATCCGTCCTACCGTGCCCGCGGGGACGAGACAGCCGCGTTCTATGAGGGGTGCCTGTCCTTCACGGGCTACCAGGCAGTGGTGGAGCGGTCCCGCAGCGTCGACCTCGACTTCGAACGGCCCGACGGCGGCCGGGCACGCGAGACGTTTTCGGGCTGGCAGGCCAGAATCGTGCAGCACGAAACCGATCACCTCTCCGGCACGATCTATGTGGACAAGATGCATCCCCGGTCCCTGTGCGGCAATGACGAGTACACCCGGTACTGGGCGCAGCCGACCATTGACCGGGCACGCGCCTGCCTGGCCTTTTAGGCCGACACCGGGCCGGCAGCCGGACTACGCCCGGGCTGCGGCGTCCGGCGCTGCGGCTGCGGCGGGTTCGCCGTCGTGGTTCCGTGCCGTGGGAAGGTGGGCCGCCCACCAGCGCAGGATCTCGTCGAAGCGCTGCTTCCGGTGCCACGGCGTGCCGGTGCGGGACAGCTCATGGTTCTCCCCGGGGAAGATCAGCAATTGCGTGGGGACGCCGCGCTGCTTGAGGCCCACGTAGTAGCGCTGGGCCTGTTCCAGCGGGCAGCGGAGGTCGTCTTCGGAGTGGACGACGAACACCGGCGTGCGGACGGAATCCAGCTGGGCGAACGGGTTCTGGCCGCGGACCTGCTCCGGATCCGTGCCGGTGTATTCGTCGGAGAAGAACCAGCCGATGTCCGAGGAGCCCACGAACGACGGCGGATCCAGGTAGCCCCGCTCCACGATCGCCGCCGTGAACCGGTGGTCCCGGGACACCGTCCAGGCGGTCAGGTAGCCGCCGTAGGATCCGCCCATGATGCCCTGCCGCTCACCGTCCAGCTGGGCGTATTTGTCGATGGAACCCTCTAGGAACGCCAGGACATCGGCCATGGCGAGGGTTCCCATGGCGCCCTTGACGGCGCGGCCATGGGCCTGCCCGTAGCCGGCGGAACCCCGCGGGTTGCACATGACGACGGCGTAGCCGGCCTCGGCATAGACCTGTGCCTCGTCGAATAGCTCCCAGCCGTACTGCGCGAACGGCCCGCCGTGGATGTTCAGCAGCACGGGATGCGGCCCCTGGCCTTCAGGCAGCAGCACCCAGCCGTGCACCGGGTACCCGTCCGCCGAAGCGAACGTCTCTTCCCGCGGCTGGATGATGCCGGAGTCCCGCAGCGCCGCGGAGAAGTCCGTCAGGCGGGTAAGTCCGCCGCCGGCCACGAGCCCCAGGTCGCCGGCGGTCGACGCGTCGGAGAAACTGAGAACGGTGCGGCCCGCCGCCCGGGCGGCCGCCGATGCGTTCAGCGGCCCGTCGACCAGGACCGCCATGCTGCCGGTTGCCGAGACCTCCACCAGCTGCACGGCGCCGCGGTGCCGGTTCAGGGCCAGCACCACATCCGGACCGGCGGTCACCAGCTTGCCGTCGGCCAGGTCCATCGCTTCCGGATCGGTCAGGCGACGCGCCTCGTGGGGGGCGGAGACCGGAGCCGCGTACAGCGCGGCATTTTGGGCGACGAAGTCCCTCCCGCCGCCGATCAGGCTGCCCAGATAGAACAGCCAGCTGCCGTCGGCGCTGGGCTGCGGCGACGCGGCGGCCAGGAGCGGGCCCGAAAGGTTGGACATCAGCCGCGGGCCGCCGGCGGCGGCCTCGGGCTCCATAGCGTACACATCCCGGCGCAGGTCCTCGTCGGCTCCCTCGTGGAGGGCGGCGGTGAAGTAGAGCGTGACGCCGGTACTTGTAGCCGGTGACCAGCCGGGCGTCCTCGGCGCCGGGACCGACGCCGTCCGTCGTGCCGTAGCGCCCGTCGGCGGGGACCCGGGCCGCGAAGACCAGGCGGCGTGAGTCCGGGGACCAGACGAAGGAGGAGACACCGAGTTTTTGGTCGGTGACGGCGACTGGCTCCCCGCCCCGGCTGTCCACCACCATCAGTTGCGCCCGTTCCCCCGGCCCGACGGCCCGCAGGAACGCTAGGGAGAGCCCGTCGGGCGAGTAGGCGGGCGCGGTGTCCCTGAAACCGCGCGTGAGGCGGCGCGGCGCGGCGCCGCCGCTGTCCAGCGGGACCTCCCACAGTTGCCCCACGTAGCTGTCCGACGAAAAGTCGGGATGCGTGGCCGATACCGCGGCGCGGCCGCCGTCCGGATGGAGCGTGGGGGCGGACACGGAATTTAATAAAGCAATGTCTTCAGATCGCACGCCTGTGAGCCTAGTCTCACCAGCAGGCCGGAGCCAATCGGTCGAGCGCGGCACGGCTCTGCCTAGGATGGAACATGCCCTCCGCCCCGCACTTCCTGGACCTGATTCCGCTGCTCCTCTGCCCGGTCTGCGGGGAAGGTCTGGTGGCCGCGGGGCAGTCCCCTGCCGAGGGGCTCCGCTGCACGGAAGGCCACCAGTACGACGGCGCCCGGCAGGGTTACGTCAATATGCTCACCGGGCGCGGCACACGGTTCATTCCGGACACTGCCGAGATGGTCGCCGCGCGGGATGCGTTCCTGGGCGCCGGCCACTACGCCCCCTTGGCGGAGCAGCTGTCCCGGACGGTCCGCGCCCTCCAGCCCGGTTCCCCCGGCTCCCCCGGTCCCGTGGTGCTGGATGCCGGCGCCGGTACCGGATACTACCTCGGAGCCGTCCTGACGGGACTGGCCGACGGGCGGGCCGTGGCGCTGGACCTGTCCAAGTTCGCCCTCCGGCGCGCGGCCCGGCTGCTACCGGATGCCTTGTGCCTGGTCTGGGACCTCTGGAAGCCGCTGCCGCTGGCGGCCGGGACCGTGGACCTGATCCTCAACGTCTTTGCCCCCCGCAACCCGGCCGAATTCGCGCGGGTGCTGAAGCCGAACGGACACCTAGTGGTCGCCACCGCCGCGCCGGGGCACCTGGCCGAGCTGCGCGAGGTGGTCCCGCTGCTGGCCGTCGATACCGACAAGGCGGACCGGCTGGGTGCGGCGTTGGGCGACGAATTCGAGGAGCTGGCGGCCGATCCGCTGCAGGTGCCGCTTCAGTTGGGCACGGAGGACATCGTGCGGCTGGTCATGATGGGGCCCAACGCCCACCACACCGATGCCGACGCCGTGCGCGCGGCCGTTGGGGATGCCGGGGGCCCGCTCCGGGTCACCGCGCGTTTCACCGTGGGCACGTACCGGCGCCGCGGCCGCGGCGGGCAGCCCGTGCGCCCCGCCCGCTAGCCGTGCGGGGTGGCCGGCGTTTGCTTGCGCACGGCCGGATTCAGGTCGACGAACATCCACTTCAGGAACAGCTGGATCAAGGGTCCGATGGCCAGGACGAACACCAGCGTGCCCATACCCACGACGCCGCCGAGCAGCCACCCGGCCAGGGTCGCACCTGCTTCGATCCCGGTGCGGACGATCCAGACCTGCCAACCGGTGGCCGCATGCAGGCCGGTCATCAAGCCGTCCCGGGGACCGGGACCGAGGCCTGCCCCGATATACAACGCGCTGGCCGCCGCCAGCAGGACCAGGCCGGCACCGAAGGAGAGAACCTGCGCGGCCAGGTGATCCCAGAGCGGAATGAGCAGCAGCCCGAAGTCCGCGAAAAAGCCGACGAGGATGGCGTTCGCGATCGTTCCCGCGCCCGGCTTTTGCCGCAGCGGGATCCACAACAGCAGCACGGCCGCGCTGATCGCCACCGTGGCCCAGCCGAAGCTGATGCCCGTGGCCCTGGCGATGCCCTGGCTCAGCACATCCCACGGGGCGGAGCCAAGATTGGCCCTGACCATGAGCGCGATGGCGATCCCGTAGGCGAAGAGGCCGGCAAACAGCCGCAGCGTCCGCAGGGAGAGCCGATCGCTGGTCAGCAGGGTTCGCATGTCCGGTTCCAGGGGGCGCGGCGGGGCGCGGTGTTCAGCACTGGATCATCCTATCCAGCAATGCCCTGGGGCCCGCCGGAGGACCTTTCTGGTCACAACTTGGCCACGAAACGCTCCCGACCGCCCGGAAGTGGCGGATTTCACTCCGCCACGCGCCGTCGTCGGGCATGATGGAGGTATTAAGGGCACCAGCAGCCCGCGGTTTGATGCATGCGTGCACGAGGCAGGCTCGGGAGACGGCGGCTGCTCCAACATCAGGGGGTACTGATGATCGAATGGCTCGTCGCCAACAGCTGGGTACTCTGGCTGGCCGTGTTCCTGATCCTGGCCATCGTCGAAATGATGACGCTGGACCTGTTCTTCATCATGATGTCCTCCGGTGCACTCGTGGCCCTGTTCGGGGCACTGCTCGGCCTGCCGTTCTGGATGCAGGTGGTCATCTTCTGCGTGGTCGCGCTGCTGATGGTGCTTTTCGTCCGACCGGTAGCGCTGCGGCATCTCCGCAGCGGACCGCGGGACCTGGCCACCAACGTGGACCGGCTGATCGGCGAATCGGCAATGACCCTCGAATCCGTCACCGACCATTCCGGCGTGGTGAAGATCGGCGGCGACACCTGGTCCGCCCGGTCGGCGGATGGGTCGGCCATTCCGCCCGGCCAGCGCGTTTCGGTGGCCCGGATCGAGGGTGCAACCGCCGTCGTGACCCCGCAGCGCGCAGACGGGCCGCTGCCGGCCCAGTAAGACCCGGGCCGGGAACCGTGCCGGCACCGTGAGCCACCGACACCACTCTTAGAGGGGAACTATGGATAGCAATATCGGAATCTGGATCGTGCTGCTGGTCCTGATCATCTTCGTCGTGATCGTGCTGGTCCGCGCCGTGCGGATCATCCCGCAGGCACGGGCAGGCGTCGTGGAACGGCTGGGCAAGTACCAGCGCACGCTGAACCCCGGATTGACCATCCTGATCCCCTTCGTGGACCGGTTGCTGCCGCTGCTGGATCTGCGCGAACAGGTCGTGTCCTTTCCGCCGCAGCCGGTCATCACCGAGGACAACCTGGTGGTCTCCATCGACACCGTCGTCTACTTCCAGGTGACCGATGCCCGCGCCGCGACCTATGAGATCGCCAACTACATCCAGGCGGTCGAGCAATTGACCACCACCACGCTGCGCAACGTGGTGGGCGGCCTGAACCTGGAAGAGGCGCTGACCTCACGCGACCAGATCAACGGCCAGCTCCGCGGCGTCCTCGACGAAGCAACCGGACGCTGGGGCATTCGCGTCTCCCGAGTGGAGCTCAAGGCGATCGATCCGCCCCATTCCATCCAGGACTCAATGGAAAAGCAGATGCGGGCCGAGCGTGACCGCCGGGCGGCGATCCTGACCGCCGAAGGCACCAAACAGTCCCAAATCCTGACCGCAGAAGGCCAGCGCCAGGCGGCCATCCTCGCGGCCGAAGGCGACGCCAAGGCGGCGATCCTGCGTGCCGACGGCGAGGCCCAGGCAATCCAGAAGGTGTTCGACGCCATCCACAAGGGCAACCCCACGCAGAAGCTGCTGGCCTACCAGTACCTGCAGACGCTGCCCAAGATCGCCGAGGGCGAGTCGAACAAGCTCTGGATCATCCCCAGCGAGGTCGGTGAAGCGCTCAAGAGCATTGGCAGCGTGCTGGGAACGGCTACGCCGGACAGCGAGACCGCGCCGGTCTCAACTACCGTCGGCGAACCCCGCGGCTGAGGCCGCAGCGGCAAGCACGGGCCGGGAGTCCGAAGCGTCCGCCCATTGTGGATGCTCCGCGCTCCCGGCTTCGGTTTACCCGGAACCGCGGCCCGGACTATAATAGGTGGTTTGCCGGGAAGTTGCCGCCTACAACCATCCTTGACGCTGGCAGGATTGGCGTTATCATCACGGCCGGGAACAGACGGCCGTCCGCCGACGTTGAGAATGTTAGCGAGCCATTGCGGACGCGGTCGATCCGCCGGTCCGCCACAAGACAAGAGGGAGAGATCATGAGCGATCGTAGCCTGCGGGGTATGCGCCTCGGAGCGCAGAGCATGGAGACTGAATCCGGCGTCGAGCCGGCTCCGCGCCAGCGCGTTGAATACCGTTGCGAGGACGGCGAGCAGGTGTTCGTGACCTTTGCCGCAGAAGCAGAGATCCCCCCGGTATGGGTTTCGAAGTCGGGCAAGGAAGCACTCCTGGTCAACGGGGAAAGGCCCGTAGACCCGAACGCCAAGCCGGTGCGCACCCACTGGGACATGCTGCTGGAACGCCGCAGCGTTGAGGAGCTCGAACAGATCCTCGAGGACCGCCTGACCAAGCTGCGCGAACGCCGCGGCGAACGGCGCACGGCCTAGAGTCCGACTGTATCCGTCAAGAGAGGGAGCGCACCCGCCAGGGCGCGCTCCCTCTCTTTGTGCGGTAGGGCCTGTGTGCGGTCGGGCCGGTCAGCGTTTCCGGGCGCGGAGTTTCCGCCACTTGTCGGCGATCCCCCACTTGGTGACCAGCGCGATGGACTCCAGCACGATGCCGCCGCTCATTTTCGAGTCGCCGTATTCGCGTTCGACGAAGGTGATCGGCACTTCGCGGACCGCCAGGCCTGCCTTCAGGGTCTGCCACGTGAGGTCGATCTGGAAGCAGTAGCCGACCGATTCCACGCTGTCCAGGTCGATGGTGCGCAGGGTCCCGGCCTTGAAGGCGTTGAAACCGCCGGTGATGTCCCGGATGGCCACGCCGAGCATGAGGCGGGAGTACAGGCTGCCGCCCAAGGAAATGGCCTTGCGGTGGAGGGGCCAGTTGACCACTTTCCCGCCGGGAATCCAGCGCGAGCCCTTGACCATATCCGCGCCGTCATTGAGTGCGCCCAGTAACCGGGTCAGTTCCTCAGGCTGGTGGGAGCCATCGGCGTCCATCTCCACCAGGACGTCGTACCCGGCGTCAAGCCCCCAGCGGAAGCCGGCGATGTAGGCGGCGCCCAGACCCGCTTTCCCCTCGCGGTGGAGGACGTGGATGGCGGAGTCGTCGGCCGCCATTCGGTCGGCCAAGGTTCCGGTGCCGTCCGGGGAATTGTCGTCGACAACCAGAATGTCCGAGCCGGGTACGGCGGAGCGGAGGCGGGCTACTGTCTTCGGGAGGGACTCAATCTCGTTATACGTCGGGATGATGGTGACGACCCGCACTCAGTGGCCTTTCGAACGTTGTGCTGCAAACCGCAGATTTCCTCGTGCAGGAGATACCCCGGGGGCTTCCGCATCGACGGTCCAGTATAGGCCATGAGTTTGAACGGGCGGCCGGCGGGCAAACCCTCCGCGCGGCGTCAGGTGAAAGGAAGGGTAGGTCCGCACGCCTTCGGGCCACGAAAGCAAACCTGTGGGGGAACGCAGACATGTTTTCTACTGACGTGCGGACCTACCCTGGAAAGTGCCGGTTCGTCAAGGGACAACGGGCGCAACTGCACTCAGGCAGGTGCCGCCTGCAGCCTCTCTCCCCGGCACGGACCGGAATCCGCGAAGAAATACCGGCCCATTGAGAGTTCAGCCTACTGGCTCTGAGGGATGTGTCAATACCGCTCTGACCTGCGGTTTTGTCCATACCTGCACGTCAGAGCGGGGCTCCCGGCGGCCGAAAGTTGCCGAAATCAAGCATTTCGTTCAGATTTTCGGGCCTCCGCCCGGACGGGGCCGGCCTCAGAACGCATCGAAAATGGTTATTCCATTTATCACCGTGCGGACACACTCCGGCAACCTATCGCTGTTGAGGGAAGGCAGCATGGGCGTTCCGGCACGTGCGTCGGTGCTCCAGGCCGACACCCGCGAGTCGGGGGTCTGGATGGAGAGTTCGTCCGCGTCCCAGACGGCGAACGTCGCGGGAGTTCCCGGAGCCAACTGGCCCTCCATGGGATTTCGTTCCCCTGCGGCCCGCCAACCGGCCCTGGTGTGCGCCAGGAACGCTGCCCGGGCGGAGATCTGCTCAGACCGGTTGTGGTGCTCCAGGCACGCTTTCACGGCGGCCCACGGGCTTTGTTCCGTAACCGGGGAGTCGGAGCCGATCGCGACCGGAACGCCCGCAGTCTGCAATGTTCCCACTGCGTTCATGGCGAGTGCGGCCTCGGCGCCGAGCCGGGTGGCGTACATGCCTTCCGCTCCGCCCCAATAGGCGTCGAAGAGGGGTTGCATGCTGGCGGTGACCCCGTGTTGAAGCAGCCGCTCCAGTGCCCCCTCCGGCACCATCTCCACATGTTCGAGGCGCGGGCGGGCCGAACGCACCGCGGCATGCCCGATCCGTTCGGCGGCCAGGTCCAGGGCGTCGAGCGCCCGCAGCAGCCCTGCGTCGCCAATCACGTGGAAGCCCGCTTGGATGCCCTGCTCCGCTGTCACTTCCACATGCCGCGCGGCAGCCTCGGTGTCGAGATAGAGCGTCCCGTGTGCCCCGGGGAGGTCTGCATAGCCGACGCTGATGGCCGCCGAATGCGATCCGATGGACCCGTCCATGGTCAGGTCCCCGGCCAGCCCCCGCAGGCGTCCGGAGAAGAAGCGCACCGTTTCCCTGACCTGTTCGGCGGAGGTCATCAGCTCGCCCCAGTACGGCAGGATCCTGGGTCCAGGCTCGGCATCGCCGAGCGCCAGCAGCCCCAGCAGGTCATCGGCGGGCCCCAGTTGCGGGGCGGCCATTTCCGCCAGGGCGACGTAACCGCGGGATGCTGCGTGCTGCAGGGCCAGGCGCTGGAGGTCTTCACGCCGGCCGGCCGCAGGGGTCTGCACGGCTGCCCGGACCCGTTCGAGGGCCGGCCCGCTGGCCGTTCCGGAGCCCGACCAGCCCGGCAACTCCGAGAGCGACAGACGGGATGCCAGCGCAGCCGAGACGGCCGCGGAATGGACATCCACCCGCGTCAGGAAGACATCCGCTCCGCCCGTCGCGCGGTCCAGCTCGGCGGCGGAGGGAGCGCGGTTCTCGGGCCAGCGGGTTTCGTCCCAGCCGTGACCGACGACGGGGCCGCCGTCCTGCCGTGCGGCGGCGGCAACGGCGTCGAGCAGTTCCACCAGCGATGCGCAGCCGGTCAGGTTGAGCGAGGACAGCGCGAGCCCCGTCTGCGTCACGTGGGCGTGCGAGTCCACGAAGCCGGGCGCCACCAGGCGGCCATCGAGGTCGACGACCTGCATGCTGCTGTCGGCGATGGACGTGGCGGCATGCTCCGAGCCGATCCAGGCCACGGTGCCGCCGTCGACGAGCATCGCCGTGGCGTACGGGTCGGCCGCGCTGTAGACGCTGCCATTGCGGTACAGCGTGAGGCCCGTGGCGGCGGGCAGGACAGAGTCGCTCATGGAAATCCTTTCAACATGGTGGTGCGCGGGGCCGCGCTATTCGGCCACGGCCGCGTAGGCGACGACGCCGCGGCGGACCAAGCCGATGGCTTGCCTGCCGCGGGCCGCGAGCTGGGGATCGAGGGCGGGTACTTTGATCAGCTGGTCCAGCAGATCGATCACCTGCTTGGCCCACCGGACAAAGTCGCCGGCCGCCAGATCCGTGCCCTTGAGGGCGGTTTGCAGGGACCGGCCGCTGGCCCACTTGTACATCGGCCAGGCCAGTCCCAGCTCCGGCTCGCCGGTGAGCGGCAGCCGGTGCTGTTCCTCAAGATCGGTCAGCTGTGACCACTCACGGACGGCGATCATGACTGACGCTTCCATGGCGGACGAGGGCATCTTGGGCCGGATGCCGGCCTCTTCCCGCTTGGCCTGGTACACGAGGCAGGACACGAAGGCCGCCAGTTCCGCGGCGGTCAGCCCATCGAAGGCGTCCTGCTCCAGGCACAGCGCCACCAGCAGGTCGCGGTCGCCGTAGATCCGCCGGAGCCGTTCGCCGGCGGGGCTGATGGCGACGCCGTCGCCGCCGGTCTCCAGGTAGCCATAGCTGTCGAGCACCTGGCAGACCCGGTCGAAGGTCTTGGCTATGGTGTTCGTGCGGCCCTGGATCTGCGTCACCAGCTGGTCGGTTTCCTTGCGGAGGTTCCACCAGCGCTCGGCCCAGCGGGCATGGTCTTCCCGGTCGCTGCAGCCGTGGCAGGGGTGGGCCTTGAGTTTGCGGCGCAGGTCGTTGATCTGCCGCTCGGCCTGTGTCCCGCCGGGGACGATGAAGTCACGGTGCTCGCTCCCCCGCCGCGGCGGACGCTTGTCGTGCAGGGCATTGCGCAGCGAGGACGCCAGGTCGCGGCGTTCCTTGGGGCTGCGCGCGTTGAACGTCTTGGGGATCCGGATGGTCGAGAGTACCTCCACCGGGCCCTGGAAGTCGTCCACGGAGATGCGGCGGATGTGCTTTTCCTGGGTCAGCACAGTGGGGCGAGGCTCGCGGGCGGATTCGTCCCGGTCCAGCACCACGGCATAGCCGAGGTTCCGGCCGGCCGAGATATCAATGATGTCGCCGCGGCGCAGGCGGTCCAGGGACGATGCCGCCGCCGAGCGAAGGTGCCGGGACTGGGTGCGGGAGGCGCGTTTCTCGGCCTCGTTCAGGTCCCGGCGCAGGCGCGCGTATTCGTTGAAGTCGCCCAGATGGCAGCTCATGGCCTTCTCGTAGCCGGCCAGCGATTCTTCCCGGTTGCGCACCTGCTTGGCCAGGCCCACGACGGAGCGGTCGGCCTGGAACTGGGCGAACGAGGTTTCCAAAATCTCGCGGGCCGGGCCGCGGCCGAACTGCGCGATCAGGTTGATGCTCATGTTGTAGGTGGGCCGGAAACTGGAGTTCAGCGGATACGTCCGCCGCGACGCCAGGCCCGCGACGGCTCCCGGGTCGGTGCCGGGCTGCCAGAGCACCACGGCGTGGCCCTCGACGTCGATGCCGCGCCTGCCCGCGCGGCCGGTGAGCTGCGTGTACTCCCCCGCCGTGATGTCGACGTGTGCCTCGCCGTTGAACTTGTCCAGTTTCTCCAGCACCACGGACCGCGCCGGCATGTTGACGCCGAGCGCCAGCGTCTCCGTGGCGAAAACGGCGCGGACCAGGTTGTCGGCGAAGAGCTTTTCGACCACTTCCTTGAACGTCGGCAGCATGCCGGCGTGGTGGGCCGAAAACCCGCGGGACAGGCCTTCGCGCCAGGTCCAAAAGCCCAGGACGTCCAGGTCCTCTTCGGCAATGTCCTGCACTGCCTCGTCCACGCGGCGGACGATGACGGCGCGTTCCTTCTCCGTGGTGAGCAGCAACCCGGATTCCAGGCACTGCTTGACGGCGGCGTCGCAGCCGTTGCGGGAGAAGATGAACGTGATGGCCGGCAGCAGTCCCTCGCTGTCGAGCTTGGCGATGACCTGCGGCCTGCTGGCGCGCCGGATCCGGGTCAGCGCCTGCCGCGGGGGTTCGGGTGCGCGCCGCCCGCGCCGGCCGCCTGAACGGCCCCAATTAGCGCTGCGGTTGAGCCGGTGCTCGGCAGATGCCAGCTTCAACAGCTCGGGGTTCACTTCGTAGGCGCGGCTGCTGCCGGTGCCGGATTCCTTGGCGGTCTCATCGAAGGCGACGTCGCCGGCGAAAAGGTCGAACAGGTCCGAGCCGACCATGACGTGCTGCCACAGCGGAACGGGACGGTGCTCGGACACCACCACGTCGGTGTCGCCGCGGACGGTATCGAGCCAGGCGCCGAACTCCTCCGCATTGGAGACGGTCGCAGACAGCGAGACCAGCTGCACGTCGTCGGGCAGGTGGATGATGACCTCTTCCCACACGGCACCGCGGAACCGGTCGGCCAGGTAGTGGACTTCGTCCATCACCACATAGGCCAGGTCCAGCAGGGTGTCGGAATTGGCGTACAGCATGTTCCGCAAGACCTCGGTGGTCATCACCACCACGTCCGCGTGCGGGTTGACCGAGGTGTCGCCGGTCAGCAGCCCCACCCGCTCGGCGCCATAGGTTGCCACCAGCTCGTTGTACTTCTGGTTGCTCAGGGCCTTGATCGGCGTCGTGTAGAACGCTTTCAGTCCCCGCTGCAGGGCCATGTAGACGGCGAACTCGCCGACGACGGTCTTGCCGGCGCCGGTGGGTGCGGCCACCAGGACGCCGCGGCCGCGCTCCAAGGCCTCGCACGCCTCGCGCTGGAAGGGGTCGAGTTCGAATCCGAGCGTCTGGCTGAACGAGTACAACCTGGTCTTGGAGAAGGCCACCCGTTCGGCGGCCGCCAGGTAGCGTTCGGAGGGGGAACTCATATCAAAAGCCTATCCGCTTAAACCCGCCCGCCCGATGGGTGCCGCCGACCCGGACCGGCCGCGGCCTATTTGGCCCCGTCCTGCTCTCCGTCGTCGGCCTTGAGCTGTTCGAGCGGGGTGGCCTGGTCAACACCGGCGGCGACGTCCGCTTCGCGGATCTTGCGCCGCTTTTCCCGCCGCTTGTCGTTGAGCAGGCTGATGCCGGTTGCCACGAAGAACAACGCCAGCAAGGGGGCAGCCAGGAGGAACATGGACATGGCATCCGGGCCGGGGGCGGCCATCGCAGCCACCAGGCAGACCACGAACACCACGATCCGCCAGCTCTTAATGACCCGCCGGCCGGACAGCAGGCCGGCGAAATTCAATCCCACCAGCACCACGGGGAGCAGGAACGCGATGCCGAGCGAGAGGAACATCCGCATCACGAACGTCAGGTAGTCGGTGGCCAGGATCTGGTTCACGCCGCCTTCGGGCGTGAACATGGTCAGGACCTTGACGATCTCCGGGAGCACGATCCAGCCGAAGTAGATACCGAGCAGGAACAGCGGCACCGCGGCGAACATGAAGCCGAGCGTGTAACGGCGTTCCTTGGTCTTCAGGCCGGGCGTGATGAAGGCCCACACCTGGTAGATCCACACCGGGGAACTGACCAGCAGCCCCAGGAAGATGGAGACCTGGATCTTCAGGTCGAACGGTGAGCCGACACTGCCGTAGTTGATTTCGGCGCGCCGGCCCTCTTCCGCCGAGATCTCCATCAGCGGCGCCTGGACCGCGACCATCACGGGGTCGTACAGGAACCAGCCGGCGACTGCGCCGAGCAGGACGGCAATGCCGGAAACGATGAGCCGGTTGCGGAGTTCTTTCAGATGGGCCTTGAGCGGCATCCGCCCCTCAGGGTTGGCCTTACGGCCTTTCTTACCGGCCACGGCCCTTACTGCTGGTGCGGCGATGGGGATCCGCCGTTCGCATTCGGCTGCTGTCCGCGGTTGTCAGTATTGTTCCGCGGCGGGTTGACCACGCGGCCCTCGACGGGTTCCGATTCCGGGCCGGCAGCGGACGTGTCGTCGTCCTTCATCTGCTTCACCTCGGACTTGAAGATCCGCATGGACTGGCCCAGGCTCCGGGCAAGGCCCGGCAGCTTCGGTGCGCCAAAGAGCAGCAGCACAATGATGACCAGAATAATGATGGTCCAGGGGTTATCGAAGAGTCGTCCCATGCGTGGTTCCTTTCGTCTAGTCCATCCTATGCCATCTGCGGGTCAGGACAGCCGCAGATCCCGGAGGGACTGCCGCTGTCCGCGGGCCGCGCGCCGGGCAAACCTGCGTTGCCGCCGCTCCTCGCGCCGCCGCTCCTTGCCCAGGGAGTATTCCTCCTTGAGTACCGCGGGATCGGCAAAGAGGGCCAGCCGGGGGCTGTGCGGTTCGGCGGGCTGCTGTTCCGTCTGGAGTCCGGCGCCCAGCCGGTCGGCCGCCGCCTCGAATTCACGCAAAGTTCGCACGAACTGGCGGAAAATCCGCCAGCCGAGCAGGGCGATGAACACCAGGGCCAGCGCGCAGAGGGCAACCCAGAGCAGGATCCAGAACCAGAGGGGCATGCTCTCCACTCTAGCTTCCGGCGGAAGCCGGCGCCGCGCGGTAGGCCTCGAGCGCCTGCTGCAGCCATTCCCGGGTCTGGCCTGCCGCCTCCGCCGGTTCCAGCACGGCGACCTCGCCGCCGTGGCGTGCCACCAGGCCCGGCAGCACCGCCGTCGTGGACAACCGGATTTCGGCTGCCAGCGAACCGTCTTCCAGGACCGCGCGGCGCCGCGCGTTGTACCGGTCGGCGAGTTCGGCCAGGCGCTCGGAGATCCGCAGCACCACTACCTGGTCCGTCTCCTGCGGGGTGAACAGGCTGTCGGGGAATTCGCTGCTCCGCTCGGCCGGCGGCTCAAAGTGCTCGCCGGTGGCGGCCAGGGAGCGCATGCGGTCCACCCGGAACTGCCGCACGGCCTGCTGGCGGTGGCACCAGGCTTCGGTGTACCAGTGACCGTCCACGGCGAAGACCCGGAGCGGATCGATCCGACGGTTCGTCATCTCATCCCGCGACGGCACGAGGTAGTCGATGTCCACGCTCTGCCGGGAGGCCGCGGCTTCCTGCAGGGCGAGCACCTCGGGCGTGCTGTCCTCCGCCGCCAGATCCGCGGCGATCGCCGTATGGCGGGCGGCAACACCGCCGGCCGCCGCCAGCAGCTTGCTGAGCGCGCTGCGCACGGCGGGCTGCTCCCCCACCCCGGGCACGGTCTCGAGGGCCTGCAGGCCAACCACCAGCGACAGCGCCTCGTCCAGGCTCAGGCGTACCGGCTTGTCGATCTCGTCGGCGTTGTTGATGGAGATGGTGCCGTCTTCCCAGAAGGCTTCGATGAGCTGGTCGGGGCCGTAGCCGGGAGTCCCGCAGACGAACAGCAGGTTCAGGTCCTTGATCAGCTGGTTCTTGCTGATCTTGAACTTCTCGGCGGTAGCGTCCAGCGGCACGCCCGGGTTCGCCGTGACGTAGGAGACAAGGTCCAGCAGCCGCGGCAGATGGTCCAGGGACCCCGTCTTCCGTGACGGCCGTGAGCCGTCCTCCAGCAGGGAGTACGACGGCGGTGCTTGGGTTGCGGCCGCCAGGGCGGCTTCCAGCCGGCGCACCACGGCGCCGCGCAGCTCGTCCGGACCCTGTACCAAGGCGTTGGCGCCGTGCGAGGCAATTTCCTCGGCCAGCACCTCCGCGTCGCCGTAGCCAAGTGCCACCGCGTCCCAGCCCGCCGGCGGCCGGACGCCGTCGGCGGCGGCCGCGGCCGCACGAAGCGAGTTGGCTTTGTCCTGCCGGAGCAGGAGCACAGCCGTCCCCGTGTCCTCCGGCGCCTGCAGCCCGTCCAGCACCGTACGTATGGCGAAGCCTTCCGGGATGCCGTACGTCCCGGGCAGCTTCCTGACCGTGGAGGTGACCCTGGAGAGCCGGAAGGTGCGCTGGGCGTCCCGGTCCAGGTCCCGCCCGGCCAGGTACCAGTGGCCGTAGCGGTTGCCCAGCCCCCAGGGCTCGACCCGCCGCGGCTGCGGCCGGCCGTCCTTGGGCGACCGGTAGTCGAAGGAGACGGGCGTGTGGTCCAGCACCGCCTTGAGCAACGGTTCGAAGGCCGGCTCCGAGGTGCGGATGCGCGGTTCCACCCCGATCAGTGGATCGCCCTCGGCCAGGGCTCCCTGTACGTCCAGCCGGCGCACGGCCCGGGCGGCTGCGGACCCCAGCGAGGCCTGCTGCCACAAGCGCGAGGCCAGCGAGAGCACGGCGCTCTCCCGGGCGCTGAAGTTGAGTTCCGGCAGCCGGTACTTGTTCCGGTCAATCCGGTACCGCAGCCCGCTGTTGTCGTTTTCGTAGAGCGTGTCGTCCGGGAACGTCTCCACCGGGATGCCCATTTCCCGCAGGTCCTCTTTGTCCCGCTCGAACAGGCGGTTGAAGGCGTCGTCGGAGTTCGCCTCCCGGTACGGCGGGATCAACGCGCGCAGCTCTTCCTTGCTGTAGCCGCGGCGACGTTCCAGGAGCGCGATCAGCAGGTTGAGGAGTCGTTCGGTCTTGGAGGCGGACATAGTTGAAACGTTACTGGCTCCGGGCTTTCGGGGTGAAGTCAACACCGAAGGGCGGAGTAACGATGAACTAACGTTCTCCGTCGCTCCGCCCTTGGCATTTCGGTTTCTTAGGCTCAGCGGACGCCGAGCAGGTCCACCACGAAGATCAGCGATTCGCCCGGCGCGATGGCGGACCCCGCGCCGCGGTCGCCGTATGCGAGGTGGGCCGGGATCTCCAGCCGGCGGCGGCCGCCCACCTTCATGCCCAGCAGGCCCTGGTCCCAGCCCTGGATGACCTGGCCGACACCGACGCGGAAGTCCAGCGGTGCGCCCCGGTTCCAGGATGCGTCGAACTCTTCGCCGGTGGACCAGGCAACGCCTACGTAGTGGGTGGACACGGTGTCGCCGGCCTTGGCCTCGGCGCCGTCTCCCACGATGATGTCTTCGATCACCAGGTCCTGCGGGGTTTCGGTCCCGGGGAAGTCGATCTCAGGTTTGGTGCGGTCGTATTCGCGCTTGCCAAAAGACATGCTGAACCTCTCTTGCTTGACGTGTATCTGGTGCTGCCGTCGGCTACGTTACCGTACCGCGCGGGGGCATCCCTTACCGGACTTCCGTCAGCTCCACATAGAAGATGAGGTCACCCACAGCATCTCCCTGGCCCTGGACGTAGGCCAGTTCGGTGGGGATGGACAGCATGACCTTCGAGCCTTCCTTCAGGCCGGCCAGGCCCTTGGTCCAGCCTTCGATGACGCCGTCGAGCGGGAATTCGGTCGCTTCTCCGCGGGAGAAGCTGGAATCGAATTCGGTGCCCGCGGCCCAGTTCCACCCCGCGTAGTTCGCCTTCACGGTGCTGGATTCGGTGGCTTCCTTGCCGTCGCCTTCTTCGATGACCTTGACGATGAGGTTGTCCGGTGCGTCGTTGCCCTCCGGAATCTTGACCGAGGGGACGCCGCCGTCGTCGAGCGTGATCTCCGGCAGTTTGCCGGCCTTCTCCAGTTCGGCGACCTCGGCCGCATCGGCCTTGACGCCCTTGTCCTTGACGTCCTGCACCGTCAGGAAGAGCAGCTGCGGGTTCTGGGCGGGCGCGGAAGCACCGGCGTCTGCCGGCGGCTGGACGTAGTAGGCGATCTCGCTGCCCGGGTTGGAGCCGAGCAGCGCCTCGTACAGGGCCGGGTCGGCGGTTTCGAAGCCCTCGCTCAGTTCCACCGTCTGGTCGGCCAGGCCGGAGTAGGTTTCGCCCAGTTGTTCACCGGTGACCGCGTCCTTGGCCAGCAGCCGGTAGCGGATCCACTGGCCCGCGGCAGCACCCTCCCCCTCGCCTTCGGTGATGACTTCGGCCCGGGATTCGGGCAGCTCCAGCGGCGCGGAGAAGTCGACGGTGGGGGCGGCGCCCTCGGCGCCGGAGGTCACGGAGATGTCATCCAGGCTGTCCGAGCCCGAAGCGTCGTTACCGCCGCACGCGGTGAGCAGCAAGGCGGCCGGCAGGAGGATGGAGAGTATTTTGCGCACAATCGACTTTCTTATCGCGGGACTTGCGGGCACGGGACATTCTCGCAGAGAAATCTGGTGGTCCGCTTAGAATATGCGGTGGCGGTCACAAGGTGGCGAGCAGTGCCTCGACCCGTGGGTCTTCGCTCCTGAACGGGTCCTTGCAGAGGATGGTCTGCTGGGAGCGGTCGTTGAGCTTCAGGTGCACCCAGTCGACCGTGAAGTCGCGGCCGTTTTCCCGTGCCGCGCGGACAAAGTCGCCGCGCAGCTTGGCGCGGGTGGTCTGCGGCGGCCGGTCCACGGCGTCCTTGACGTCCTGTTCCTCCACCACCCGTGCCACCTCCCCGCGGGCCTGCAGCAGGTGGTAGAGGCCCCGCCGGCTGGAGATGTCGTGGTAGGTCAGATCCACTTGGGCGATGCGCGGCGAATCCAGATCGATGGACTGGCGGTCCATGATCCGGTTGATCAGCCGCTTCTTGATGGCCCAGTCGATCTCCCGCTCAATGCCGCGGTGGTCGCCGGATTCGACTGCCGCCAGGGTCCGTTCCCACAAATCGAGGATGCGTTCCACGTGCGGGTTGTGTGCCCCGTTGGCCTCGACGAAGACGCGCGCTTTGGACAGGTATTCCTGCTGCATGGCCAGCGCGGACATCTCCCGCCCGCTGGCCAGTTTCAGCGGCCTGCGGCCGGTCAGGTCATGCGAGATGTCCCGGATGCTGCGGATCGGGTTTTCCAGCCGGAGATCGCGCATGATGACCCCGGCTTCGATCATCCGCAGGAGCAGGTCCACCGTCCCGACCTTGAGCATGGTGGTGGCCTCGGACATGTTCGAGTCGCCGTTGATGACGTGCAGGCGCCGGTAGTACTCGGCATCTGCGTGCGGTTCGTCCCTCGTGTTGATGATCGGTCGTGAACGGGTGGTGGCGGACGAGACGCCCTCCCAAATGTGGTCGGCGCGCTGGGAGAAGGCGTAGATGGACCCGTTTTGCGTCTTGAGCACCTTGCCGGCCCCGACCAGGATCTGCCGCGTCACCAGGAACGGAATCATGATGTCGGCGAGCCGGGAGAATTCGAGTTTGCGCGGGATCAGGTAGTTTTCGTGGCTGCCGTAGGAATTCCCGGCAGAGTCGGTGTTGTTCTTGAACAGGTAGACGCTGCCGCCGAAGCCCTCCCGCGCCAGGCGCTCCTGGGCTTCGTTCATTAAGTCTTCGAGGATCAATTCACCCGCCCGGTCCTGCGCCACCAGTTGGGCGACGTCGTCGCATTCCGCGGTCGCGTACTCCGGGTGGGAGCCGACGTCCAGATAGAGCCGTGACCCGTTGGTCAGGAACACGTTGGATGACCTGCCCCACGTGACCACCTTGCGGAAGAGGTAGCGGGCCACCTCTTCGGGCGAGAGCGGGCGCGAATCCGGCGCCGAATAGGAGATGCCGAATTCGGTCTCGATCCCGAAGATGCGTCGATCCATGGCTAGCCGTCCGTTTCCTCGCCTAAAATCCGGGTCAGCTCAGCGGTTGGCAACCGGCGGAAGGCACGCCGGCTCCCCCGGTTGGACAGCGGGTCGCGGTCCAGGACGGCGACTTCCAGTCCCTCGGGACGCAGTTCCCTGCCCTGCCCGGCGTCCTGCTCGCCGGTCCCGCCCGACAGGGCGGCCACCGCTGCGCGGACCGCGCCGGAAAAGTCCCGCTCGCTGGCCCAGTTGCCGCGCAGCCTCTCGCCCACCGCCTCGGCCGAGCCACCCATCACCACGAAGCCGCGTTCGTCGGCGATGGACCCGTCGAAGGTCAGCCGGAACAGCCGGTCTTCGGCGGGCGTATCGCCGACCTCGGCGACGGCGAGCTCCACCTCGAACGGCTTGCTGTCGGCGGTGAAGACGGCGCCCAGGCTCTGCGCGTAGACGCTGGCGAGGCCGCGGCCGGTGACGTCGTCCCGGTCATAGGAGTAGCCGCGCACGTCGGCGTAGCGGACACCGGCCTGGCGCAGGCTTTCGAATTCGTTGTATTTGCCGACCGCGGCGAAGGCGATCCGGTCGTAGATTTCCCCGATCTTGTGCAGCGCCGGCGAGGGGTTTTCGGCGACCAGCGCGATCCCCTCGGAGCAGCTGAGCACGACCACCGAACGGCCCCGGGCGATGCCTTTCCGGGCGAAGTCCGCCCGGTCCTTCATCAGTTGTTCGGGCGAGACATAGAACTGCTGCGTCATGCTCAGGCCTCCCGTCCGGCCACGGCGCGCGCCCCGATGACGGCCTCGGACGTGGTGGCCAGCTCCCGCTCCGAAATCCGGCGGGCGCCGGCGGCGTTGACCGTGTAGATCACGGGCCACACCTGCCGGACGGCATCCGGTCCCCCGGTCGCCGAGTCGTCGTCGGCGGCGTCGTACAGGGCTTCGATGGCCACGCGGACCGCTGCCGCCTCCTCCAAATTCGGCTGCCAGAGCTTCTTCAGCGCCCCGCGGGCAAAGACGGATCCGGACCCCACGCTGTGGTGCTCCTGCTCCTCATAGCGTCCGCCCGTTACGTCGTAGGAGAACAGCCGGCCCACCCGGCGCTCGGCATCGAAACCGGCGAACAGCGGAATGACGGCGAGGCCCTGCATCGCCATCGGCAGGTTCGACCGGATCATCGCGCCCAGTCGGTTCGCCTTGCCGTCCAGGCTGAGCAGCGTGCCTTCGATCTTCTCGTAGTGCTCAAGTTCCACCTGGAAGAGCCGCGTGATGTCCAGGGCGATGCCGGCGGTGCCGGCTATGCCCAGCAGCGAATGGGAATCGGCCGGAAAGACCTTTTCGATGTGCCGGCTGGCGATCAGGTTGCCCATCGTTGCCCGTCGGTCGCCGGCCATGAGCACGCCGCCGGCGAACGTCATCGAGACGATGGTGGTGGCGTGCGGCACCATCGGTGCCGCCCCCGCCGGCAGCTGCTGGGCTCCGCGGGCGCCCGGCAGCAGGTCGGGGGCGGTGCGCGCCAGGTACTCGCTGAAGGAGGCGGTGGCTGAATGGGAAATCTGGGCGAAAACGGAGCCCGGACCGCCGGCCGGCATGTCCATCAACTACTGCCCGCCCTTCTGCACGAAACCGCGCACGAATTCTTCCGCGTTCTGTTCCAGCACGCCGTCGATCTCGTCCAGCAGATCATCGGTGCCTTCGGTCTCGGCCTGCGCGGCAGGTGCGGCGGCAGGCTCGGGCGTGGGCTCGTCGTCGTACTCTTCGTCGTCGCGGCGCGAGTCCACGTTCTTGCGGTCCTGGGTTGCCATGATGGCCTCCTTCTGGTGGGACGGTCGACTCGGTCCTAGTGCTTATGTTGCCACGTGGGGCTCGTTCGCGGGGCCCAGCAACGCCGTGATGAAGTCCTCCGCGGACGAAGCTTGCTCGAAGAGCCTGCCGGTGAGTTCGCGGTTGCCGCGCAACGGCTCGCGGGTGGGGATGCGCTGCAGCCGGCGCCGGTCGGGAAGATCGAAAATCACCGAGTCCCAGCTTGCCCCGACCACCTCCTGGGGGAAGTGCTGGATGCACTTTCCGCGGAAGTAGGCCCGGGTGTCCTCCGGCGGCTCGCCCACCGCGGCTTCGATCTGGGCGTCCGAGAGCAACCGCCGGATCCGGCCGCGTGCCGCCAGGCGGTGGTAGAGGCCCTTCTCGGGCCGGACGTCGGCATATTGCAGGTCGATCAGGCCCAGGCGCGGGTCGCCCCATTCCATGCTGTCCCGGTCCCGGTACGCCTGCAGCAGCTTGAGCTTGGCCACCCAGTCCAGCTGGTCGGCGGCGTCCATCGGGTCGCGGCGCAGTGTGTCCAGCACCTCAGCCCAGCGCCGAAGCACGTCCGCGGTCTGTCCGCTGTCGGTGTCGTGGCGGCGGCAGTGCTCCACCGCCGCCTGCAGGTAGATCTCCTGCAGGTCCAGGCCGGTGACCATGCTGCCGTCCTTGAGCGGGACCTTCTGCTGCAGGGAAGGATCGTGGCTGATCGCCTGCAGGGCCTGCACCGGGTCTGCCAGCTGGAGGTCCGGCACTTCCCCGTGTTCGATCATGGACAGCACCAGGGCGGTGGTGCCCATCTTCAGGAAAATCGACACCTCGCTCAGGTTCGCGTCGCCGATGATCACGTGCAGCCGCCGGTACTTGTCTGCGACCGCATGCGGTTCGTCACGGGTGTTGATGATGGGCCTTCGGATGGTGGTCTCCAGCCCCACTTCGGCCTCGAAGAAGTCCGCACGCTGGCTGACCTGGTAGCCCGGGGTGCGGCCGTTGCTGCCCAGCCCCACCCGCCCGGCACCACACACGACCTGCCGGGACACGAAAAACGGAATCAAACCCGTGACGATCCGGTTGAACGGCACGCTGCGCGGCATCAGGTAGTTCTCATGCGCGCCATAGGAGACCGATTTGTTGTCGGTGTTGTTCTTGTACAGGTTCACCGGTGAGAACCCCGGCGTGGCGGCAATCCGGCGCATCGCTGTCAGCACGACGGCGTCGCCCGCCTTGTCCCAGCGCACCGCATCCAGCGGGTTGGTCACCTCGGGCGAGGAGTATTCCGGGTGGGCGTGGTCCACGTACAGCCGGGCCCCGTTGCCGAGCACCATGTTCATGAGCACGCCGGAGGCTTCGTCCGTGTAGAACTCATTGCCGGCCGCGCGGCCGCCGGCCAGTGCTATCTGCTCGGCGTCGAGGATCGGCGGGACATCGGTCAGTTGTGACGGGTCCGCCTGGTCGCGCGAAAGGTCGAATCCACGGGCATCGTGCAGCGGCTCCTCGTCGGTGTAATCCCAACGGGTGCCGGCCAGGTTCCCCAGGCCCTTCCGCATGGTCGCCGCATACGCGTTGATCACCTGCGAGGAGAGGACCGTGGAATTGGCCAGGGGTTCGCCGGGAGCATGGATGCCATACTCCGTCTCCGAACCCATCACGCGATAGACGCTCACAAGTACTGCCCCGTGTTCGACATTGTTTCGATGGCCTTGCCGGCCTCCTGCCCGGCCTTGCCCTGCACGATGGTGCGGATGTAGGTGATCCGTTCGCCCTTCTTGCCGGATATCCGCGCCCAGTCGTCCGGATTGGTGGTGTTAGGAAGGTCCTCGTGCTCGCGGAATTCGTCCACCACGGCGCTCAGCAGGTGTTCGATCCGCAGGCCCTTCTGCTGGTTGGTCAGCAGGTCCTTGATGGCGTTCTTCTTGGCCCGGTCCACCACGTTCTGGATGACGGCACCGGAATTGAAGTCCTTAAAGTAGAGCATCTCCGTGTCGCCGCTGGCGTAGGTGACTTCCAGGTACTCGTTCGACTTGTCCGTGGAGTACATCTCCTCAACCGTGCGCTGGATCATCGCGTCGATGGTGGCCTTGCGGTCCTGCCCGTGCTCGGCGAGGTCCTCGGCGTGGATGGGGAGATTGGTGGTGAGGTACTTGGCGAAGATGTCCGCGGCCGCCTCGGCGTCCGGCCGGTGGATCTTGATCTTCACGTCCAGCCGCCCGGGGCGCAGGATGGCCGGGTCGATCATGTCCTCGCGGTTGGAGGCGCCGATGACGATCACGTTCTCCAGCTTCTCCACGCCGTCGATCTCGGACAGCAGCTGCGGCACGATGGTCGTTTCGACGTCGGAGGAGACACCGGTGCCGCGGGTACGGAACAGCGAATCCATTTCGTCGAAGAAGACCACCACCGGGCTTCCGTCGGACGCCTTCTCGCGTGCCCGGGCGAAAATCAGCCGGATGTGCCGCTCGGTCTCGCCCACGTACTTGTCCAGCAGTTCCGGTCCCTTGATGTTCAGGAAGTAGCTGCGGGTGTCGGTGCCGTTGCGCTCGATGGCCTTGGCGGCCAGGGAGTTGGCCACGGCCTTGGCGATCAGCGTCTTGCCGCAACCGGGAGGGCCGTAGAGCAGGATGCCTTTGGGTGCCTTCAGCCCGTGCTCGCGGTAGAGGTCGGGATGCAGGAAGGGAAGCTCGACGGCGTCGCGGATCTGGTCGATCTGCGGACCCAGGCCGCCGATGTCCTCGTAGGAGATATCCGGCACCTCCTCGAGGATGAGGTTTTCCACCTCGCTGCGCGGGATCTTTTCCAGGGCGTAACCGCTGCGGGCGTCGATGGACACTGCGTCCCCGACCCGGAGCCGTTCGGTCCGCAGGGCGCCGGACAGCTTGACGACCCGTTCCTCGTCGGCCCGTCCGACCACCAGCACGCGGTCGCCGTCGAGCATTTCCTTGATGGTGACCAACTCGCCGGAGCGCTCGAAGCCGAGCGCGGCGATCACCGTCAGCGATTCATTGAGCAGGACTTCCTGGCCGGGAGCGAGGTGGTCCATCTTGACCAGGGGACTGACCGCAACGCGCAGCTTGCGCCCGGACTGCACAATGTCAACGCTCTCCTGCACCATGGCGGCGTTGCTCGTGCCCGGCCGCGGCCTTTGTGCCTTGTTGACCTGGGTGATGGTCGCGAAGCTGAAGGGGGTTTCACCGTCGCGTTCGAGGGCGGATTTGAGCCGGACGATCTCGGTCTTCGCGGTCTCGAGGGTGGAGACCAGCCGGGAATTGTTTTGCGTGGCTGCTGCCAGTTGCTTGTCCAAATGGCGCAGTTTGTCGCGCAGTACGTTGATCTGGCGCTGGGCGACCGTCAACGCGTCGCGCTGGTCGTCCTGCCGTTCAGCCGGTGCCGGTTGGTTGTTCTGGTTCTGGTGGTCGTTCATCACCGCGACCTGCTTCCGTGATCGGTTCCTTCCCTAGACACTAACCGGCACCCGAGCCGGCTGCACCTGTATACGAAAGAAAACGCCAAACCGAGACATGTTGTTCCAATGTCCTCACCGAAGCGGGCCGCGTCAGGCCTCAGTCGGTTTCGGGATTGAGGTCCTTGAACGCTCCGCGCTGCACGGTGGATGCTGCATCCTTGGCGACACGGCGAAGCCGGCGGTCGGACACGGTCCGCTCCCCCAGTGCCTCGGCATTCCAGTCGTCCTCGTCGCCGGTCCACACCTGCACGTCCTCGGCCGCGAAGCCGGTTTTGGACGGACGGCGCTTGGGCGTCAGGCCGGTCACCCCGCCGGCGAGCCGGCGGGCCGTGAGCAGGAAGCCGGTGTGCGCCACCATGCGGTGGTCGGGCCGGACGGCCAGGCCCTCCAGGTGCCAGCCGCGCACCATCGACTCCCAGCCGTCAGGTTCCGTGAACCGGCCGTCGGCGCGGATCGCCTCGGCGGTACGTGACAATTGTGTAACGGTGGCCACGTAGTTGATCCACACGCCGCCGGGCGCCAACACCGTCGCCACCGCGTCGAGGCATTCCCACGGTGCCAGCATGTCCAGCACCACCCGGTCCACGCTGCCGGGTTCCTCGGCCTTGATGACTTCGTCCTGGAAATCACCCAGCGAGATCTGCCAGGCGGGGTGCGGTCCGCCGAAGAACGTCTCCACGTTGCCGCGGGCAACGTCGGCAAATTCCTCGCGGCGCTCGAACGAGTGCAGCCGTCCGCCGTCGCCCACGGCGCGCAGCAGCGAAATGCTCAGGGCACCCGAGCCGACGCCCGCCTCCACCACCCGGGCACCCGGGAAGATGTCCGCCATGGTCACGATCTGGGCCGCATCCTTGGGGTAGACCACGGCGGCACCGCGCGGCATGGAGAGCACGAAGTCCGAAAGCAGCGGGCGCAGTGCCTGGTACCGGTGGCCCACCGTGTTGGCCACGACGGTGCCCTCTTGCCGGCCGATCACCTCGTCATGGGGAAGGAAGCCCTTGTGCGTATGGAAGGCGCCACCGGGCGTCAGGGTGATGGTGTTCATCCGGCCCTTTTCGTCCGTGAGCTGGACCCGTTCCCCGGGCCGGAACGGCCCGCGTCGCTGGTCGGCGCCGTGCGCGCTGGTGGAGGAGCTCATGCGTGGATCACTTCCGGTCGTTGTTGATGCGGCCGCGGCAGTGCGTGCCGGGCCGGTTCGTCGATTGTATTCCGGCCGCCGGTCAAGTACCCGGCGCCAGCGGCTGCCGGGCTCAGAGCCTGCCGGCCTTGCCGGTGATGGCCCGGACCACCGTGCTTTGCTGGAGCACCCCGGTCACGCGGCCTTCGCCGTCGATCACGGCATACTCGCTGCCGGCCAGCCGGGCCAGGTACTGCACCAGCTCCTGGCCGGCGGCCGCCTCCGGGACGTACGCCCCCGGCGCCAAGGCCCGGGAGACGGCCGCGGCAGGCGTGCGGGCGGCGGCCGGCGGCGGCACCTGGCCCAGCGCGTCGCGGTCCACTATTGCTTCGGGTTGGCCGGTCGCGGCGGTGAGCACCACGGAGAGCCCCGGGTGCCCCTGGATCAGCTGCTGCACCTGGTCCACCGTGGCGGTGGCGGGCAGCGACGCGGCCGGATGCTTGAGCTGACCAGCGCTGACGGACGGCAGGCGCAGCCGCATCCGGGCGTGCGAGATGGCCGAACTGGCGCCCATCCAGAGGAAACCGCACACCAGCACCATGAGCACCACCATCTGAAGGTCCGGCGTTGTGCCCCGCAGCAGCGGGACGCCAATCACGCCGATCACCAGCAGCACTACGATGATGCGGCCGGCCCAGCCCGCCGCCACGGTTCCCTTTTCCTGGCTGCCGGTCGCTTTCCAGACGGCGGTCTCCACCAGCCGTCCGCCGTCCAGCGGGAGCCCCGGCAGGATATTGAAAACGGCCACCAGGAAGTTGGCCCAGATGAAGATGTCGGTCAGCAGGAACGGAATCGGTTCGCCGCGGAACAGCGGCAGGACCAGCATGCCGAGGCCGGCCAGTGCGAAGTTGGCCACGGGCCCGGACAACGCCACCAGCAGGGACTTGCCCGGCGTGGCGTTGAAGTTGTCGAATTGCGTATGGCCGCCCCAGAGGTTGAGCACGATTTTGGCCGACGGCCACCGGAAGGTCCGGGCCGTCAGGGCGTGGGCGAGTTCGTGCACCAGCACGGAGAACAGCAGCAGCAGCGCGTAGCCGAGGGCCACGGCGTAGGCTCCCACGCCGATTTCCGGCATCAGGCGCTGCACCTGGGGGCCGAAGATCAGCACGATGAAGGCGGCGATCACGAACCAGGACCAGGCCAGCACCACCGGGACACCGAACATGCGTCCCAGGGGAATCCCTTCGCTGCGTTCCTTTTCCTCGGGCGGGCGGGGTGTCTGCGTGCTCATACTCCTGCTTCCTGGGCGGCGCGCACCAGGACGCGCTCCAAGTCCCTCAGGCCCTTCCCGGACAGGCTCTCCCAGTGCGGGCGCCCCGGTGCCGGCGGAACGGGCACGACGTGCGGAATGGCCACGGTCACGAGGCCGGCGGCTTCGGCGGACGCAACCCCCGGGACCGAGTCTTCCAGCGCCACGACGTTCTGCTTGTCGACGCCGGGCAGCTGGCTGCTGAGCCAGTCGAAGGCCTGCTGGTACGGTTCCGGGTCCGGCTTGCCGCGCGTGACCATGTCACCGGTGACAAGGTGCCGGAAGCTGCCCTCAGGCAGGGCACGGACCACCTCGGCGGCCAGCTTGGTCTCGCTCATGGTCACCAGGACCGCCGGAATGCGTTCCTCGGCCAACTCCGCGAGCAACTCCCGTGCGCCGGGGCGCCACGGGATGCGGCCGCGGACACGTTCGGTCACGGCGTCGATCAGCCGGTCGACAATTTCGCGGATACCCAGGTCGACGCCGGCCTGCTGCAGCACGGCGGCCGAGGTCTCCAGCGCGTTGCCCACCAGCTTCTTGCCCAGCTCTTCGTTCCACACCCCGCCGAACGAAGCGACCAATTCGGATTCGGCTTCGATCCAGTAT
Organism: Arthrobacter sp. Y3221114; assembly: GCF_059092625.1. Classification (NCBI taxonomy): domain Bacteria; kingdom Bacillati; phylum Actinomycetota; class Actinomycetes; order Micrococcales; family Micrococcaceae; genus Arthrobacter; species Arthrobacter sp. Y3221114. Next base: position 376,147 of record NZ_JBNHHW010000001.1, on the reverse strand, counting down.
GGCTCGGTGTCGACGAGCGTTCCGTCCATGTCCCAGAAAACGGCCTGCAGGCCGGACGACGGATGGCTGGACGCAGCGGGGGAAGGGTCAATTACGGGCATGCATCCAGTCTACGGGCCCTTCCTGCCCGGCCCCGGCATGGCCGCCGGCACGGGCCCCGGCATGGGCTACGGCACCGGAATCGGGCGGCTATGCTTTGCGCGAATCGAATGTTGGCTCACTGACAAGCCGTGCCGGGAGGATTAGGGTGAAACCGTGAGTACTCAGGACAGTGGCGACCTGCCCACGGAAGGCGACGGCGAGCAGCGCGGTTTGCACTTGCTGTTTCCGCAGACGAAGCCCGGCGAGAAACCGCGGCGTTATACCGTGATGCTGGCTGCATTCGAGGGCTGGAACGATGCCGGCGAAGCCGCCACGGACGCCGTCAAATACCTGAGCCGGCTGTGGGACAGCCACAAGGTGGCCACGGTGGACCCGGACCTTTACTACGATTTCCAGTTCACCCGGCCCGTGGTGCACCGCACCGGCTCCGGGGAACGCCGGATCAAATGGCCGACGACCAAACTGACCCGCAGCAGCATCCCGGACACGCGGCTCGACATCATCTTTGTCCACGGCGTTGAGCCGTCCTACCGCTGGCGTGCCTACACCGCGGAGCTGTTGGCCCACGCCGAAGAGCTGGGCGTGGACTGCATCATCCTGGTGGGCGCCCTCCTGGCCGACGTGCCGCACACGCGCCCCATTCCCGTCACGGTCACCAGCGACGACGACGACGTCCGCCGCGCCCTGAATACCGAATCCAGCCAATACGAAGGCCCCACCGGCATCGTCGGGGTGTTGTCCGATGTCGCCTCGCTGGCCGGCATCCCCACGATGTCCGTCTGGGCCGCGGTGCCGCACTACGTGGGACAGTCGCCGTCGCCCAAGGCGGAGCTGGCGTTGCTGCACCGGCTGGAGGACATCCTGCAGGTCCCGCTGGAAGTGTCGGTCCTGAGTGAAGAAGCCGAAGCCTGGGAGCGCGGCGTGGACGAACTGGCCACCGAGGATCCGGAAGTCGCCGCCTATGTGCGTCAGCTGGAGGAAGCCAAGGACACGGCCGAGCTGCCGGAAGCGACCGGGGAATCCATCGCCCGCGAATTCGAGCGCTACCTCAAGAAGCGCGGGAAAGAGTAACGGCCGGGCAGGAACCGCACACCGCGCGGCGGTGCGGGCGGCCTTCCCGCGCCGACCTCGTGGCCATTGAGGGTCGCCGCCCGCCCCGCCGGCCTGGCTGTTCCTGCTCCGGCCGCGGAACTAGAGCCGGATGCCCAGCAGCGCGTCGAGCAGCGCCGCGAACTGTTCGGCGCCGTCCCGGGCCTGCCCCGCGGCCTGCTGGCGGGAGTGTTCGGCGAAGCCGTCGATTTCGGCCAGGGCCGCGGGTGCGTGGAGGTCATTGGAGAGGGCCCGGCGGATTTGCTGCGCAAGCTCGGGTACCTGTTCGGCCTGCACGCAGGGGGCCGCGCCGCGCCAGGCTGAAAGCCGTGCCTGCGCCTGGCGGAGCAGATCCTCGGTCCAGAACCAGTCGCTGCGGTAATGCTGGCCCAGCAGCACGGTGCGGATCGCGGCCGGTTCCACGCCTGCCTCCCGCAGGGCCGAGACGAGCACGAGGTTGCCCTTGGACTTGCTCATCTTTTCGCCGTCGAGGCCGACCATCCCGGCATGCACGAAGTGCTTGGCCAGCGGCTTGCCGGTCATCGCGTAGGCGTGCCCGGCGCTCATTTCGTGATGCGGGAAGCTCAGGTCCGAGCCGCCGGCCTGGACGTCAAAGGTTTCCGGCAGGAATTTGCGCGCGATCACCGAACACTCGATGTGCCAGCCGGGGCGGCCGGCGCCGAGGGAGGCGCCGGGCCACTCGGGTTCCCCGTCGCGGGCAACGCGCCACAACAGTGCGTCCAGCGGGTGCTTCTTGCCCGGGCGCTCCGGATCGCCGCCGCGCTCGGCGAAGAGCGGCAGCATCTGACCTTCGGTCAGCCTGGACGTGGCGCCGTTGTGCCAGCCCGGTCCTGCGGCGGCAACCGAGTCGAAGTAGACGTCGCCGTCGGGCTCGCCGCCGGCACCGGGGACGCGGTAGGCGAGGCCGCGGGCCAGCAGGTCTTCCACCACCGGAACGATCCACTCGATCGATTCCACGGCTCCCACGTACTCCTCGGGCGGGATGACGTTGAGTTCTTCCATGTCCGAGCGGAACAGCTCGGTCTGGTCCTTCGCCAGCAGCTGCCAGTCCATGCCGGTGGCCTCGGCGCGTTCCAGCAGTGGATCGTCGATGTCCGTTACATTCTGCACGTACTTGACGGTGCGGCCGGCGTCGCGCCAATAGCGGTTGAGCAGGTCGAAGGCCACGTAGGTGGCGGCATGGCCCATGTGGGTGGCGTCGTACGGGGTGATACCGCAGACGTACAGGCTTCCCGTGGAGGACGGCTCAAGCCGTACCAGCGACCCCACGGAGGTGTCGTGGATGGTCAGTTCGTCTTTGCCGCCCGGGATTTCGGGTACGGCACGGGCATTCCAACCAAGCACTCTTGAGTTTCCTTCCGATGAGGCGAACGGACGCAGATGGCGGGCGGGCCGCCGTCGTAAATTACGCTCCTAACATTCAAGGATGCAGGAGCCGGATAAATTCCCGGGCGTCAGGCGTTGATGACTCCGAAGCCCAGCAGCACGAACAACAGCGCGCCCAGGGCGATCCGGTACCAGACGAAGAGCCGGTAGCTGCGGGTGGACACGTACTTCAAGAACCAGCCGATGATCACGAAGCCCACGCCGAAGGCCACCACCGTGGCCAGCGCGGTCTCCCCCAGCCCGTACGGCCCGGGTTCGCCGAAGCTCTTGGCCAGCTGGTAGAAGCCCGAGGCGAAGACCGCCGGGATCGCCAGCAGGAATGAATACCGGGCGGCGGCCTCGCGGGTGTAGCCCATCAACAGGCCGGCGGTGATGGTGCCGCCGGAGCGCGAGACGCCCGGGACCAGGGCCAGCGCCTGGGCCAGCCCGTAGAGGATGCCGTGCTTGTAGGTGAGCTTGTCCAGCGTGCGCGTCTGGCGGCCGATGGAGTCGGCGATGGCCAGGAACACGCCGAAGACAATCAACATGGTGGCCACGATCCACAGGCTGCGGAAGGTGGATTCGATCTGGTCCTGGAACAGCAACCCGAGCACGCCGATGGGGATCGAGCCGATGATCACCAGCCAGCCCATCCGGGCGTCCGGGTCGTTCCGCGGCACCTTGCCGGTGAGCGAGCCGAACCAGGCCTTGATGATGTTGACGATATCGCGCCAAAAATAGACGACGACGGCGGTCTCCGTGCCCAGCTGGGTGATGGCGGTAAAAGCAGCCCCGGGATCGGCGGCACCGGGCAGGATCTCTCCGACGATGCGCAGGTGGGCGCTGGACGAGATCGGGAGGAACTCGGTCAGGCCCTGCACGAGCCCCAGGATGATTGCTTCTAGCCAATTCACATCCTCGACCTTATGGCACGCAGGCCCGCGGAACGGAAACGGACACAGCCGTGGCGGCGAAGATCCGGCCACGGGATGAGGACGGCGGGCCGCTGCCAAGGGCACCGCGCCGCAGGCCATAAGCTGGCTTTATGGAGCACAATCGCTTGGGTCACAGTGGGCTGAAGGTCCCGCAGCTGTCGCTGGGAACGATGACGTGGGGAGAGGAAACGGACGAGGAGGCCGCGGGCACCATGCTGCGCGCCTACCTGGACGCCGGCGGCACGCTGCTGGACACCGCCGCGCCCTACGCCGAAGGCCGCAGCGAGGCCATGCTCGGCGCGTTCCTGGGCGAACTGGTCCCCCGGCAGGAAGTGCTGGTGGTCTCCAAGGCGGGCGTGACGCGCAGCGAGGGCCGGCGCGAGGTGGACACGTCACGGGGCGCCATGCTGCGCAGCCTGGACGCCAGCCTGGCACGGCTGGGCACGGACTACCTGGACCTGTGGCTGGTCCATCTTTGGGACGACGGCGGCGCGCCGCTGGAAGAAACCCTGTCGGCCCTCGAGTACGCGGTGTCGTCGGGCCGTGCCCGCTACGTGGGAGTGTCCAACTACTCGGGCTGGCAGTTGGCCCGCGCGGTCTCGACCAGCCCGGTTCCGCTGGTAGCGGTGCAGAACGAATATTCGCTGCTGCACCGCCGGCCCGAACACGAGGTCATCCCGGCTGCCCGCGCCCTCGGGCCGGGTTTGATGGCCTGGTCGCCGCTGGGGCGCGGCGTCCTGACCGGCAAGTACCGTACCGGCATACCTGCCGATTCCCGGGCCGCCTCGGAGCAGCACGCCCGCTACGTGGAACCGTACCTGAGCGGCCGGCCGGCCCGGATCGTGGATGCGCTGGCCACCGCTGCGCGCGGCCTGGACGTCCGGCCGCTGGACCTGGCGCTGAGCTGGGTGCTGCAGCGGCCCGCCGTCGGCACGGCAGTGGTGGGGCCCCGCACCCCCGCCCAGCTGGAAGACATCCTGAGGGCTCCGCTGGACGCCCTGCCAGCCGCGATCGCCCAAGCGCTGGACGAGATTTCCACGCCGTAACTCCCGCTCCAAACGGGTGCTCTGTGCGCTGAACCAGTGGGAATTCCGCGCACGGATCACGTGGAACTCGGGCGCGGCGGCGCCGGCGCCAAAAACGCTTGATCAGGTCCGGGCGGCCCCGGGGCGTGCTACTTTTCTTCGATCTCCAGATCGTCGTCGAACGGGTCCACCACGTCGTCGGGTTCGTCCATGCCCTCGTCGTCCGACTCGTCGTAAATGACCAGCGGCGTCACTTCGCCGTAAGCATCGTAGAGCGCGTCCTCGTAGGTCTCGAACGATTCCATGATGGACGAGAACGCTGCTTCCACGGCAGGATCGTCATCACCCCGGCGGCTGGATGCGGCGGCCAGATGCTCCTGGAGGGCGGAAACCAATGACTCGAGTGCGACGCGCGGATCAATGCTCATGCTGTAGACGTTAGCCGCAATGTGGAGAATAAGTGAAGAGAACAGGAGGGCAATGAGAGAACAATTTCTGGGTGCCGCCGTCACCCGCGAACGCGACTACGCCCGGCAGTACGAATACCTGGTCCTGACCGTGAATAAAGACGAATCCGTCGGCGAAGCCCGCCGCGCGCTGACCGAGCACGCCGAGTACGGCAAGTGGGATCTGGTCCGCACCCGGCTGTACCTGGGCGGCAGCCGCAAGTACTGGCTCCGCCGCAGGGTGCTCAAGGTCGAACGCACCGCCTGACCCCCAGGCAGGCGGTGCGCGGCCCGCGTCAGTCTTCCAACGGCCCCAGCCAGGCCGTTGCCACGGTGCTGTGCGCGGACTCGTCGTCCGAGGGGTGGTACAGCCCGGCCAGCACGTCGCGGTACAGCCGCTCCAGTTCCCGGCCGCGGAAGTAGCCGCCGCCGCCGGAGACGCGTACCGCCTTCTCCACCACGTCCTTGGCGGTTTCGGTGGCCCTGATCTTGATGCCGGACAGTTTGGCGAACCAAAACTTGCCGTGGTCGGCCAAAGTGTCCACGTCGCGGGCAATGGATGCCAACTGCGGATACAGCCCGTCCATGGCCAGGGCGGCATCGGCCACCCGCCAGCGGATGTCCGGATCCTGCGCGTAGCTCTTGCCTGTTTTCAGCGAACGACGGCGGTGCACGGCTTCCACCGCAAGGTCCAGGGCGCGCGTGCCGATCCCTGCGTAGACCGACGAGAGCAGGATTTCGAAGCACGCGAAGATGCCGAAGATCAACGGATCCGGATGGGGTCCCACCGGCAGTTTCCGGAAGACCCTGTCCGGCGCGGCAACCGCGCCTTCCAGCACCGTGGTGTTGGACTGGCTGGCGCGCATGCCCAGGGTGTTCCAGTCGTCCTTGATCCGGTAGCCGGGCTTGTCCCGGTCGATGAACCCCCACACCAGCTGCGGTTCGGTGCCGGAGTCGTCGCGGCCAAAGACCCCGAGCCGCGTCCAGGCGGGCGAGAGGCTGGTGAACACCTTCGTACCGGTGAACTCATAACCGCCGTCCCCGCGGGGTGCGGCGACGGTGCGCGAATCGAAGAGGACCTGGTCGTTGCCGGCCTCGGAGACCCCGAACCCGAAGACTTCGCCGCGGCCGGCCTCGGCCAGGACGTAGTCCATGGAGTCGTCGCCGCGGGCCCTGAGGACCCGTGCGACGCCGGTCCAGACCAGGTGCATGTTGACCGCCAGCGCCGTGGCCGGCGCTGCCGTGGCCAGCCGCATCTGCGCCCTGGCCGCCTCTTCCAGCGTGTAGCCCAGGCCCCCGTCTGCCTCCGGGACGAACATTTTCAGGTAGCCCGCCTCGACGAGGTCGGCGAAGTCTTCGTGGAAGAAGCTGTTCGCTTCGTCGTAGCCTGCGGCCCGGCCCCTGATGGTCTCGAGCAGGTGGTCCGGGAGCAGTTCTTCAACACTGGCGGGCATGCCGGTGGTCCTTTCGTCGTCGTCCAAAGAAGTCAGTAGGTGGTGAGCAGGCGCTGCAGGACGCGGGTGCCGAACTTCAGCGACTCCACCGGAACCCGTTCGTCCACACCGTGGAACATCCCGGTGAAATCCAGGTCGTCGGGCAGCCGCAGCGGAGCGAAGCCGTAGCCGGTGATGCCGAGCCGGGCCAGCGCCTTGTTGTCCGTCCCGCCGGAGAGCGTGTACGGCAGCACCACGGCGTCGGGATCCTCATGTGCGAGCGAGTCGATCATGGCGTCCACCAGGTTGCCGGCGAACGGCACCTCCAGCGACCTGTCCTGGTGCACGTAACTGACCTGGACATCGGGGCCGGCCAGTTCACGGATCGTGGCCAGCACCAGCTCTTCCTGTCCGGGCAGCGTCCGCGCGTCAATCCGCGCCTCGGCCAGGCCGGGAATCACGTTGTCTTTGTAGCCGGCCTTCAACACCGTCGGGTTGGACGTGTTCTGCAGGGTGGCGCCCACAAAGCGGGCCAGGGTGCCCAGTTCCTTGAGCAGGATGTCGGGATTGTCCGGATCGAATTCGACGCCGGTCAGCTCGGTCACGCCGTCGAGGAATTGGCGGGTGGTGTCCGTCAGCTCGATCGGCCACTGGTGGGCTCCAATCCGGGCAACGGCGGCCGCCAGCGTGGTCACCGCGTTGTCAGTGTTGATCTGGGAACCGTGCCCCGCCCGGCCGGCGACTGCGAGCCGCAGCCACGCGATCCCCTTCTCCGCGGTCTGGAGCAGGTAGGCGCGGCGGCCGCCAATGGTGGCCGAGAAGCCGCCCACTTCCGAGATGGCTTCGGTGGCGCCGTCGAAGAGCTCGGGACGGTTTTCCACCGCCCAGCGCGCCCCGTACGTGCCGCCGGCCTCTTCGTCGGCGAAGAACGCGAAGACGATGTCCCGGCGCGGCTGGATGCCGCTGCGGGCCATGTGCCGCGCCACCGAGAGGATCATCGCGTCCATGTCCTTCATGTCCACGGCGCCCCGGCCCCAGATGAGGCCGTCCCGCTCCTCGCCGCTGAACGGATCCACCTGCCAGTCATCGGCCTGTGCCGGCACCACGTCAAGGTGGCCGTGTACCACCAGCGCCGGAGCCGAGGGGTCCGTGCCGGCCATCCTCGTGACGACGGACGCCCGGCCCGGCGCGGACTCGAACAGTTCAGTCGCCAGTCCAACCTCTTCCAGCAGCCCGGCCGCATACTCGGCGGCCGGCCTCTCCCCCGGCCCCTCGTTGCTGCCGTAGTTGGAGGTGTCGATCCGGATCAATTGCCGGCAGATCTCGACCACTTCTTCGTGCGGGCTCGGTACAGTCATGAAGGCTCCTCGAAATCGATGTCTGTCCCCAGCCTAACGAGCAGGAGCGGCCGAAGGCAGCAGCTGTTCCGCCGGGGCGCCGCGGCAGGGCGCGCGGACGGATCCGTGCCCTGCCGCCGGCGCCGTCGAACCGACGCCGGGCACGATTCAACAGTTCGGGCAAAACATGTTAGAGTTTTTCTCGCTGCTTTCGACGGAATCGGTGCGCCTGAGGGCCTCCGGAGATCCTGCGAAAGTCCACCTGCGCGGGTGGCGGAATGGTAGACGCGCTAGCTTGAGGTGCTAGTCCTCTTATTGAGGGTGAGGGTTCGAGTCCCTTCCTGCGCACAGAGAAAGCCCCGGACTTCCGGGGCTTTTTTGTGCCCCCGCAGCGCGGAAGGCCGAGCCGTCTCCGCCGCGGCGTCCCTACGGAGACGGCATCCACTCCTGACCGATCGCGGCCGATTCGGCGCGCACTACGGTGACCGCCTCCCGGACAATGCCGCTGTCGTCGTCCTCCGCCGCACGGGCCCGGCGGATAAAACCGCCGGCATCCCCCCGGCCGGCACGCACCGCCCGCAAGGGTGCCAGGAGGGCAGCCCGGCGCAGCCACGGGTTCACTTCTTCCGCCCAGCGATCGAGGATCGCTTCGCCGCGCGCGCGGGGCTGGCCGGTCAGCCCCTGAATCAAGGGGCCGACGACGTCAACGGCGAGCGGGTCCGCCAAGGCCGCCGTGCGCGCGTCCCGCAGGAAACCTTCCAGCCGCGTCAGGTCCGAGCTCCTCAAGAGGCGTTGGTTCGACTGCAGCAGTACCACGGCGGCCAGGCGCCGCTCGAAGACCGGCGGTGCCCACAGTTCGGAGCTGAGCGCGGTCACGTCGTCGTGCGAGAGCGGCCGGAACTTCCGCCCGGCGTCCCGGACCGTGCCCCTGACCGCGCCCACCGACGCACCGTAATAGCGCAATCCTTCGCCGGCTGCATTCTGCGCTTCCGCCCGTTCCCAGGAGGCTTCCCGCTGCAGAGTGACGTCGATGAATTCTGCCGCCGCACTCATCCCTCGATTCTTTCATTTACTCGGCATCCCGGCCGGACTCCCCCTGCCCGGGGGCCGGGTCGTTACCGGCTTCTTCCTGTTCGGTGTAGGTGCGCAAGAGGTCCTTCGCGCCGTCGGCCGCCGAGCCTTCCTGATCCAGTGACCGCTGCATGGTTTCGGCGTTTTCTCGGCCGGCGGGGAACGGCGGGAGCAGCGGAACATCGGGATCGGTGAGCACCTCGATCAGATACGGCCGGTCGGCGGCCAGTGCCTCCTCCCACGCGGCGCCGAGCTGCTCGGGGTCCTCGACCCGCTTCCCGTGCAGTCCCAGCAGCCGTGCATAGCCCGCGTAGTCGACATCGGGCAGGGCCTGGCTGTCCGCGAAACGCGGCTCGGCCTCCATCTCCCGCTGTTCCCAGGTCACCTCGGCGAGTTCCCGGTTGTTCAGCACGCAGACCACAAAACGCGGGTCCATCCACTGCTGCCAGAGCCGGCCGACGGTGATCAGTTCGGCGAGGCCGCTCATCTGCATGGCCCCGTCTCCGGTGAGGGCGACAACAACCCGTTCCGGGGAGGCCAGCTTGGCGGCAATGCCGTACGGCAAGGAACAGCCCATGCTCGCCAGCGTGCTGGAGAGGTGCGCCTGGGCGCCGGCCGGCAGCCGCAGCTGCCGGGCATACCAGTAGACGGAACTGCCTACATCGACGGCGAGCAGGCCGTCCGGAGGAAATCTTTCGCTGAGCTCAAAGACCACCCGTTCGGGGTTGACGGGTTGCGCCGGCGTCATCGCCCGCTGCCGCGACAGCTCGCGCGACTGCCGGACCCAGCCCTCCACCTGCGCCCGCCACGGGCCCGCCGGGCGGTCCTCAAGCAGCGGCAGCAGCGCCTCCAAGGTGGTCGCGGCGTCGCCGGTGAGCGCCGCCTCGACCGGATACCGGTTGCCGATGGCACCGGAATCGTTGTCCACCTGCACCGCCCGGGCGGCGCCGGGCGGCGGGTAGAACTCTGTCCAGGGATCGTTGGAGCCAACGATCAGCAAGGTGTCGCAGTTTGCCAGCAGCTGGCCGCTGGCGGCGGTGCCAAGATGCCCCATCGTTCCGGCCGCGAAGGGCAGCGACTCGTCCACATAGGGTTTGCCCAACAGGCTGGTGGCAATGCCTGCCCCGAGCTTTTCTGCCACCGCCACCACCTGCCCGCGGGCGTCCCGCGCTCCCTGTCCCACCAGCAGGGCAATCCGCTGCCCGGCGTTGAGCACGGCCGCGGCTGCGCGCAGGTCGTCCGGGTCCGGGACCACGTGCGCGGGGCGCCAGATCGGCGCGGTGGCCACTACGCCGTGGGCGTGCTCGAGTTCGGGAGCGGGCAGTTTCTGGATGTCGTGCGGAATGATCACCACGGCCGGGCCGCGGGCGGACAGTGCCGCCTTGAAGGCCCGGTCCAGCACCAGCGGAACCTGCTCCGGGGTGCTGACCTGCTGCCCGAAGGTGGCGACGTCCTTGGTGAGGTTGGCCAGATCCACTTCCTGCATGTACCCGGAGCCGAGCGCGGTGCGCGACTGCTGCCCGACGATGGCCACGACCGGAACGCTGTCCAGTTTGGCGTCGTACAGGCCGTTGAGCAGGTGCACGGCGCCGGGGCCCTGGGTGGCAGTGACCACCCCCACCCCGCCCGTGTACTTGGCGTGCCCCACAGCCATGAAGGCGGCATTTTCCTCATGCCGGGCCTGGATGAATTCGATCGTGCCCGCGCGCCGCAACGCGCCCATGAACGTGTTGATGCCGTCCCCGCTGTAACCGAAGATCCGCGGGACTTGCCAGGCGTTAAGCCGATCGACGATAAGGTCTGCCACGAGCCGCTGGGCCATGTCCACTCCACTCGCAATAGTCAGGGTGCTTACTGTCTATCATCCCTATCATCCGCTGCCGGCGTTTTGAACCCTTCGCGGAGCGTACCGCCGCCCTGCGGCCGGCATGCAAGGATGGCGGCATGGAACTGGACGGAGAACTGGCGGCCCATCCCATCCAGCAGGGTGCGGTGGTCCAGCGGGACATCGACCTGTACCGCACCCTGAGCGCCGACATTGCTGCCGGTGTGGCGGTGGTGTCGACACGATGGCGGAACCGGGACTACGCGGCGACCGTCAGCGGTTATCTCTCGGTGTCCTACGATCCGCCCACCATGCTGGTCAGCCTCTTCGAGGAGTCGAGGATTTGCGACGCCGTGGCCAGCTCGGGGACCTGGGCCCTGAGCCTGCTGGCATCGCAGCACCAGGGCACGGCGAACTGGTTGGCGAGCCCGGGCAATCCGGTGGAAGGCCTGCTCAACCAGGTGCCGTACCGGCGCGGCCCTGCCACCGGTGCCGCGGTGATCGGCGGAGCCCCGGCGTGGTTTGAGCTGAGGACAACGGCGGTGCACCCGGCGGCCACCCACCTGCTGATCGTGGGCGAGGTGCTGGCCATGGGCCGGGACGCTGCCGGTTCGGAAAGCGCCGATCCGCTCATCCACTTCGCCTCCTCCTACCAGCGCCTGGGCCGGTAGGAGGAGGCCGACCCCGTGAGAGCGGGAGCGGGTCAGGCCAGAGCCACGGCCGCGGCCGCGCCGGGCTAGGGCAGCGCCGGGGGCTCGGAATAGGCGCCTTCCCAGACGGCCCGCGATCCGGATTCACCGGTCAGCACCACCGCCACCGTGGCGCCGGCACACACGGCCAGCACGGCAACGGAGACCACCGCCGCGATGATGCGGTGCCCCACGCCTAGCTTGCGCCGCGAGGAGGCGTCCGCCGCCGTTCCGTAGCGGAACCACAACCAAAGCCCCAGCGCCGCGGCGAAAAGGCCGGCCACCCAGGGCAGCATCATGTCGCCCAACCGCATGTGTTCGACGGCCTGCGGCGTCTGGTCGATCCTCAGGAACAACCAATGACCGGCCTGCTGGGTGACCGGCACCAGTACCAGCGCCAGCAGGGCGATCAGCGGCGTGGCAATCCCCAGGCGGCGCCGCGCCGCCGGCCAGAGCAGGGTGAGCGCAACGCACAGCGCGGCGAGCGGAACGAACACGACGGTGGCGTGGACCAGGAGCACGTGCAGCGGCAGGGAATTGATTTCGTACTCCACCGGGATCCGCTCCTTGTGTTCCAGGCATGGCCCATCACCCGGTAAGACGCGTCCGCCCGACGTTGCGGTTCAGCCGGGAGTCCGGCCGCCGGTCCATTGTCTTACCCAGCTGCCTGCTCTATGAATGGACTATGACGGTCACGCTGAGGTCCCTCGAAACCGCTGTTCCGGATACCATCTTGATCCAGTCGGAGGTGCGGGACGTGTTTTCCACGCAGCCGGGCTTGACGCGCCTGGGGCAGCGCCTGGTGACCACATCGTTCGACCAGTCAGGCATCGACACCCGGTACACCGCCGTCGACGAACTCACGATGGCCAGGCGAACGGACAACCCGGTGTTTTTCGACGCCGATTCCCGGCGGCTGCTCTCGCCGAGCACCAAGGTGCGGAACGACGTTTTCGCGGACAAGGCTACCCCGCTGTTCATCGAGGCCGCCGGCAAGGCGCTGGCCTCCTGCGAGGGGATCGGCCCGGCGGACATCACGCATCTCATCACCGTCTCCTGCACCGGCTTCTTCAACCCCGGCCCGGACTACAAGATCGTGCGCGCACTCGGGCTCAATCCTGCCGTCCAGCGCTACCACCTTGGCTTCATGGGCTGCTACGCGGCGTTCCCGGCCCTGCGCGCGGCCAAGTCGTTCTGCGACGCGGATCCGGACGCCGTGGTGATGGTGGTATCGGCCGAACTCTGCACCCTGCACGTGCGTACGTCCAACGACCCGGACACCATCGTGGGGTCCTCGCTGTTCGCGGACGGGGCGGCGGCCGCGATCATCACCGCGCGCGGCCTGGCAGAGACCGGACCGGCCATCCGGCTGGACCACTTCGAAACCGTCCTGACCCCGGTTGGCGAGGAATCCATGGCCTGGAACATCGGCGACGAAGGCTTCGAAATGGTCCTGGGGACCTATGTGCCGCACATCATCGACGATCACATCGTCGGCGCCCTTGAACCCCTCTTGGCCCGTGAACAGGCCCTGGCCGCCAAACCGTACCGCGACATTGAACACTGGGCGATCCACCCGGGCGGCCGCAGCATTCTGGACAAGGTCGAGGCCAAGCTGGAGCTGACCGGGGAACAGCTCGTGCCGGCCCGGGAAACGCTGCGGCGGTACGGGAACATGTCCAGCGCCACCGTGATGTTTGTGCTCAAGCACATCCTGGAACAGCCGGCCGGGTCCGCCGAGGAGCGGATCTGCTCGATGGCGTTCGGCCCGGGCCTGACAGTGGAAACCGGGCTGTTCACCAAGACCGTGCCGGCCGCGACCCTCCAGACCCGCCAGGTCCCCGCGGCAGCGGCGGTGTAGGGCGGGAACGGACCGCCGTGGCCGCACGCCCATCGGCACGCAATGCTTCAACGTTCCTGGCCCGCCGCGCCACGGACGCCGTGGAGGAAATGGACAGGCCGGACTGCGATCCCGCCATGCTGCGGCGCACCTATGCCCAGTTTCCGCTGATCAACCGGGCGGTGTCCGGTTGGCACGGCATCTACCGGCGCCTGCTTCGCCCGCGCCTGGCCGGCATCGAGGCCCCCACCCTGCTGGATATCGGCTCCGGCGGCGGCGACGTTCCCCGGCTGCTCGCCCGCTTGGCGGCCCGGGACGGCCTGGACCTGCGGATCACGGCCATCGATCCCGACCCGCGCGCGCATGCCTTTGCCGTGTCCCGGCCGCAGTCGCCCGGCCTGGAGTTCCGGCAGGCCTTCAGTTCGGAGCTGGTCGCCGAAGGACGCAGCTTCGACGCCGTGGTGTCCAACCACTTGCTCCACCACCTGACCGCCCCCGAGCTGGCCGGGTTGCTGGCCGACTCGCAGCGGTTGTCCCGCACCCTCGCAGTGCACAGCGACATCATCCGCAGCCGGACGGCGTACGTGCTGTTCGCCGCCGGGACGCTGCCGTTTTTTCACCGGTCCTTCATCCGGCGGGACGGCCTGACCTCCATCCGCCGCAGCTACACCCCGGACGAGTTGCGCGCCGCCGTCCCGCCCGGCTGGCGGGTGCTGCCTGATTCACGCTTCCGGCAGCTGTTGATCCATGAGACCAATGCCTGAAGCGGCGCTCCCCCGGAGCCGGCCCGACGAAGCGATTGCGGACCGCGTGCTCGATGTCGCCGTGGTCGGCGGCGGCCCGGTGGGACTGTTAATGGGCATCCTGCTGGCCCGGCGCGGAGTGGACGTGGCGGTCCTGGAGCGGCGCCGGGCCCGCAGCAGCCACTCCCGGGCGATCGGGATCCATCCGCCGGCCCTGGCCGTGCTCGACGACGCCGGCGTGGGCCCAAAGCTGTTGGCGGCCGGCGTCCGCATCCGCCGGGGGGTGGCCCGCAGCCGCGGCCGGGAAGTAGCGTCGTTGTCGTTTGATGCCATTCCCGACGCGCATCCCTATGTGCTGGCCGTGCCGCAGGTCATCACCGAACGGCTGCTGGAAGAACAGCTGGAGGCGCTGCGTCCCGGCGCCCTGCGGCGCGCGGTGGCGGTGGAGGCGGCGCACGACGACGGGGCTGCCGTGACGTTGTCCTGTCGCGTGGGCGCCGGACCGGACCCGGCAGCGGGTGCAGGCACGGCGCCGGCGCGTCGCGCGGGCGCGGGACCGGACCCGGCGGCGGGTGCGGCCACGGTGCGGGCCAGGCTCGTGGTGGCGGCCGACGGCGCATATTCGGCCTTGCGCCATCAACTCGGCGTCGGGGTGCGGACCCGGGTGTATCCCGACGCCTACCTGATGGGAGACTTCGCCGACACCACCGTCGACGGCAGCACCGCCGTGCTCTATCTGGAGGCGGGCGGAATCGTCGAATCCTTTCCGCTCCCCGGCGGTACCCGGCGCTGGGTGGCCAGGATGCCCGGCGTGGTCAGCCACCCTACCGCGGGCGGCCTCGCCTCCCTGGTCGCGCGGCGGACCGGCACCGGGCCGGACCCCGGCAGCTGCTCCATGCTCAGCGCCTTCTCCGTCAGCTCCCGGATGCCGCGGCGGCTGATAGCCGGGCGCATCGCGCTGATCGGCGACGCAGCACACCAAGTCAGTCCGATCGGCGGGCAGGGCATGAACCTGGGCTGGCTGGACGCGGCCGCCTTGGCTCCGATCGTGACCGCAGCCCTGGCGGGCGAAGCGACCGGCACGGCGCTGCGCAGGTTCGAGGCGGACCGGCGGCGGGCGGCCAACACCGCCATCTGGCAGGCGCACCTGAACATGGCCTTGGGCCGGCCGCTGCCGGCGCCGGTGCTCGCCGCCCGCAACCGCCTGTTCAGCGCGCTCACCCGGGTGCCCGGCGTGCAGGACACGGTGGCCAGCCGCTTCACCATGCACTGATCCGTCATCAAGCGGCTGCGGCTTATCCGGACGGCTAAAGTGGCTCTAGACAAATTCGGCAGCACGTCGATTTCCCCAAGCCGGAGACGTCCCGGCTGACACGGTATGGAGGTGGGCATGGTCGGCGCGGACCGCATCGCCGTGCTGTCGCTGCATACCTCGCCGCTGGCCCTCCCCGGGGGAGGCGATGCCGGCGGCATGAACGTCTATGTGCGCGCCCTGGCGCGGGAACAGGCGGCGCTGGGCACCGCCGTCGACGTTTTCACCCGCTCCCTGCATGACGGGCAGGAACCCGTGGAACATCCCCGCGCCGGCGTCCGCGTGATCCACCTCGACGGGGCCCCGGCCGACACGGTGGCAAAGGAAGACCTGCCGCAGCGGCTGGACGCGCTGGAGGCCTCGCTGCGGCAGTTCACGCAGCAGGACGGCGCACGGTACGACGTGCTGCACTCCCACTATTGGCTCTCGGGTGCAGTGGGGCTGCGGCTGCAACACGACTGGCACATTCCGCTGGTGCATTCGATGCACACGATGGGACTGGTCAAGAACCTGCACCTGCAGCCCGGGGAACCGCCAGAACCGGACTCCCGGATCCGCGGGGAACAAGCCATAGCCTCCGGATCCGGCCGGCTGATCGCCAATACCCTGACCGAGGCGGCCGAGTTGGTCGATCTCTACGGCGCGGACGAGGGGACGGTTGACGTGATCCCGCCCGGCGTCGACCTGCACACCTTCCGCCCCGACGGCCGGCGCGCGGACCGGGAGGCGGCGGGAATCGGTCCGGATACCTTCCACCTGGTCTTCGCCGGCCGCCTCCAGGTGCTGAAAGGGCCGCAGGTGTTGCTGGCCGCCGCGGCCGAACTGCGCCGCCAGCGGCCCGACATCCGGCTGCGGGTGTCCATCATCGGCGAGATCAGCGGAGCGGCGGGGCTGGACCTGCCGGCGCTGGCCAGGGGACTGGGGCTGGATGACATGGTGTCGCTCTCGCCGCCGGTGGAGCCGCGCGAACTGGCGGCCACCTTCCGCAGCGCCGATGTGGTCGCGGTGCCGTCCTTCAGCGAATCCTTCGGCTTGGTCGCCCTGGAAGCGCAGGCGTGCGGTACGCCCGTCGTCGCCACCAACGTGGGCGGGCTGCCGGTGGCGGTCAGCCACGGGCTCACCGGCCTGCTGGTGGATGGGCACGACCCGGCCCGGTGGGCGGGTGCCTTCCGCGAGCTGCATGACTATCCGGAGTTCCGCCAACGCCTGGGCACAAATGCGGCGGTGCACGCCTCGTCCTTCGGCTGGGAGCAGACCGCCGCGCTGACGGCGCACAGCTACCAGCTGGCGGTCGACCACTTCCGCCGCTGAGGCCTGCCGGGGCCGGCGGGACACGGGATCGGGCCGCACGGCTAGGATTCATGGGTGCCACTTCACGATTTCCGCATCCGCCGCGCCACCCGCGGCGACATCCCCGCCACGCTCGACATGAAGCTCGCCGCCTGGCGGGAAACCTACGCATCCCAGCGTCCCGAGAGCTTCTTCGCCGCCGAAGCGGCCCGGCGGGAGCAGCAGATCGACTGGTGGACGCGCGGGCTGGCGGCGGGGGCGGAGCTGTGGGTCGCCGAAGATCCCGGCGGGCGGATCATCGGCTGTTCGGGCGGCGGCCCCGTGCAGGACGACGACGCCGACGCCGGAGTGCCGCACGAACTGCAAATGCTCTATGTGCTGGCGGAGGCCCACGGGACCGGGCTCGGGAAGCGGCTGCTGGAGACAGCGATCGGTGGCGGGCCGGCGCTGCTCTGGGTCCTCGAGGACAACCCGCGCGCGCAGGCGTTTTACCGCAAGAACCGATTCAGTCCGGACGGGCGCCGCGAGCCGCTGACCGGCCTGTGGGAGGGCCTGCACGAGATCCGGATGGTCAGGCGGGGCGGTTAGATCCGTTCCAGCTCGGCGCGAATGGCGGCGATGCCGCGCCACACTTCCTGGAAGCTGGTGGACAGCGGCGAGAGCCCCAGCCGGAGGCCGTCGGGCTCGCGGAAGTCCGGTATCACGCCCTGCTCCCAGAGCCTGCCGGTGATCTGCTTAAAGTCCGGGTGGTCGATGGTGACGTGTCCGCCGCGTTCGGCCGGATCGAGCGGCGAGGCGATGGCGACGCCGAACCCGTCCAACGCCTCCTGCACGGCCTCGACGGCAAACCCGGTCAGGGCGATCGACTTTTCCCGGACCGCTGCCAGCCCGGCCTCGTCGATCAGGGCGACCATGTCCTGCAGGGCGGTCATGCCGATGATCGGCGGAGTTCCGGACGTGAACCGGCGGATGCCGCCGGCCGGTTGATACCCCTGACCCATCTCGAAGGGTTTGGCACTGCCCAGCCAGCCCTGGATTGGCTGGCTGAGGTGCTGGTGCTCGGTCCGCACGTAGGCCCAGGCCGGGGCGCCGGGCCCGCCGTTGAGGTACTTGTAGCTGCAGCCGGCGGCCAGGTCAACGCCCCAGCCGTCCAGTTCGACGGGCAGCACCCCGGCGGAATGGCACAGATCCCACAAAACCAGGGCACCGGCGTCGTGCGCCGCGGCGGTGATGGCCGGGATGTCCGCAACATAGCCGGAACGGTAGGCCACGTGGCTGAGCAGGACGAGCGCAGTGTCGGGCCCGACGGCTGCCCTGACCGCTTCGGCCGTCACTCCCCCGGCGTGCGGGGGCTTGAGCCAGTCCAGCTCCAGCCCGCACTCGGCGGCGATGCCTTCCACGATGAAGCGGTCGGAGGGGAAATTGTCCCGGTCCACCAGGATGCGCCGGCGGTCCGGGCGGGCGGCGATCGCGGCGCGGGCCAGTTTGTACAGCAGCACCGTGGTGGAGTCCGCCACCACGCATTGACCCGGGGCGGCTCCCAGCACGACCCGTCCCAGCTCGTCGCCGATCTGCTCCGGCAACTGGAGCCAGGCCTCGTCCCAGGCACGGATCAGCCGGCCGCCCCACTGCCGCGTCATGACCTCCCGGACCCGCTCGACGCTGGCGGCCAGCGGCCGGCCCAGCGAATTGCCGTCCAGGTAGGCCACGACGGAGCCGTCGTCGTGGCCCACGAACCGGGTACGGTATCCGGCCAGCGGGTCTGCGGCGTCGAGCATCCGGGCGCGGTCACGCAACTGATCGTCGTTGGTCATACGGCAAGCATAGAGGCGGCGGGCCGCGGGCCCGCCGAACCGCGGCGCGAAGATTCCGGAAAAAGTTTTCCGGGCCTGTCGATATCCACCCCCGCCGTTCGACGGCATAGTAGAAGGCGCATGCCCGCGTCCTCGTTCCGAGAAGGAGAAAGCCATGAAGTACATGTTCATCATGCGGTCCACGGATGAAGCCCTTGAGGCGTCCAAATCCATGCCGTTCGAAGAAATGATCAACAAGATGGGCGCCTACAACGAGGCGATGATCAACGCCGGCGTCATGCTGGCCGGAGAAGGCCTGGCGGATCTTTCCGACGGCAGCGGATTCGTCGTGGACTTCTCGGAGGAACCGCCGATTGTGACCGATGGCCCGTACGGCGAGACGCACGAGCTGTTCAACGGTTTCTGGATCGTCCAGGTGGCGTCCAAGGAGGAAGCCGCGGAGTGGGCCAGCCGCTGCCCGCTGGGACCGGGCTCGAAGCTTGAGGTCCGCCGCGTGACCGAGGCCGCCGATTTCGCGGATTTTGCCGACAATGAGTACATCCGGAAGGAAGAAGGGTGGCGCGAGGAAGAGGCGAAGCTCCGCTCGGAGAACGCCTGACCGCCGGGGCGCAGGAGCCCGGGGGGACGGGGCCCGAAGCCCAAGCGGCAATCCGGCGCCGGATCGATGCGTTGTGGCGGATCGAAGGCGCCCGGATTGTCGCCGCCCTGGCCCGTGCCACCGGGGATGTCGGCTTTGCCGAGGACGTCGCGCAGGAAGCCGTGGCCGACGCGCTGGTCCAGTGGCCGCACACCGGGGTCCCCCGCAACCCGGCGGCGTGGCTGACCACCGTGGCCAGGCGCCGGGCGATCGACGCGTGGCGGCGGGCCGAACGCCTGGAGGACCGTTACCAGGTGCTGGCCCGCGGGCTGCGGGACGCAGAAGGCGTGGACTGGGACCCCGTACCCGACGACGTGCTCCGGCTCGTCTTCACCGCCTGCCACCCGGTGCTCTCGCGGGAAGCGCAGGTGTGCCTGACGCTGCGGGTCGTCGCCGGCCTGTCCGCCGAGGAGATCGGCCGGCTCTTCGTGATTCCGGTCGCCACGGTGCAACAGCGCATCGTCCGGGCCAAGAAGACCCTGGCTGCGGCGAAGGTGCCCTTCGAAGTTCCCGAACCGAATGAGTGGGGCCCGCGGCTGGGCGGCGTCCTGCGGGTGGTCTACCTCCTGTTCACGGAAGGGTACGCGGCGACCTCCGGGGACCGCTGGATCCGGCCCGACCTGGCCGGTGAAGCCCTGCGCATCGGACGCGTCCTGGTTTCGCTGGTGCCCCGGGAGCCCGAAGCGCACGCGCTGGTGGCCCTGATGGAGTTCCAGGCCTCGCGTTTCGGCGCCCGCACCCGGTCCGACGGCAGTCCGGTCTTGCTCGCCGACCAGGACCGGACGCGCTGGGACCGCGCCCAGATCGAACGCGGCCGCGCCGCACTGGCCAGTGCCGACGCGCTGGGCCGGGGCCGGGGCAGCTACGCACTGCAGGCAGCCATCGCCGAATGCCATGCGGCCGCACCAAGCGTCGCCGACACCGACTGGGCTCAGATCGTGCTGCTCTACGAGGCGCTTGGGCGGGTGGCGCCGAGCCCTGTGGTGGAGCTCAACCGTGCTGTGGCCGTGTCCATGGCCACCGGGCCCGCCACGGCCCTGGCCATCGTGGACCGCCTGGTCTCGGCGGGCGCCCTGAGCGGCTCCCACCTGCTCCCCAGCGTCCGCGGCGAGCTGCTGGCCCGGCTCGGCCGGGCCGACGAGGCCCGCACCGAGTTCGCCGCCGCGGCCGCCCTGGCGAAGAATGAGCGCGAACGGGAGGTACTCGAACGCCGGGCCGCCACCGCCTGACCCGGTCCGGCCAGGCGCCGGTCAGCCGGCGAGTGTATGAACGCTGCCGGTGAAGTGCAGCCGGTGGCTGCGCTCCCCCCAGCCGGTGAACTCGGAAGCCTCCCACGAACCGTCGCGTTCCGTGTCATGGATCCTGACGGCCACCGTGGCGGGCAGGAAGACCGGAGCCGCGAAGTCGATGCGCCAGCTGAAGGGTTCGCTGGCCGTTGCTTCCACACTGGTCAGGACCCGGGACGCCAGGTACATGCCGTGGGCGATGGACCGCTTGAGCCCCAGCATCTTGGCGGATACCGCGCTCAGGTGGATCGGGTTGAAGTCACCGGAGACCCCCGCGTACTCGCGCCCGGCCTCCGGCCCGAGCCGCCAGCGGGCCGTCGGCTGCGGCGGCGTGAAATCGACGCGTTCCGGCCGGGCTGCCTTGTCCAGCCCGGGCAGGTAGACCGCCTTGGCCAGGTAGTCCGAGATGCCTTCCCACACGGCGTCGCCGCCGGCCTCGATCCGGGTATGCAGTTCGACCTGCGTACCCGCGTGGTGGCCGCGGAGGCCCTCGGCCCAGGCGGTCACCGTCAGGGGCTCGGCGAAGTGGACCGGCCGCAAATGCCGCACCCGGTTGGCCAGGTGGACCATGCCGAGCAGCGGCAGCGGAAAGTCCGGCCGCGTCATCACGCTCATGGCCACGGGGAACGCGACCGAGTGCAGGAACACGGAGGGCAAGGTGTCCCGGACGGTGCCGTGGACCAGCTGCTGGAACCCGCTGATCCGCTCGGGGGTGATCTGCACGCCGTCCAGGGTATGCCGTACCGGCGGGACCTCCTCGGCGTGCTGGCCGACGCCCAGCTTGTGCCGTGCGGCAGTCGACGCGGCCGTCAGGTAGAGGCGCGAGAGCGTGGGCATCTCCCCCAGGATCACCTCGTTCATGCGCCGACCATGCTTTGCCCGCAGACCCGCAGGGTCTGCCCGTTGATGCCGCCCGCAGCATCGCTGGCCAGGAAGGAGACGGCCTCGGCGACGTCGCGCGGCTGTCCGCCCTGTTGCAGCGAGGAGAGCCGGCGTGCCACTTCCCGGGTCACGAACGGCATCCGGGCGGTCATGTCCGTCTCGATAAAGCCCGGCGCGACGGCGTTGATGCTGCCGCCGGCCTCTGCGAGTTCGGTAGCCGATGCCCGGACCATGCCGATGATTCCTGCCTTGGACGCAGCGTAATTGGTCTGCCCGCGGTTGCCTGCAATGCCGCTGACAGAGGCCAGCGAAACCACGCGCGGCCGCCCGCGGAAGGCACCGGAGGCCAGCAGCTGCCCGTTCATCCTCAGCTGGGACGAGAGGTTGACTCCGATCACGGAGTCCCATTTGGCCTGATCCATGTTGGCCAGCAGTTTGTCCCGGGTGATGCCGGCGTTGTGGATCACGATGTCCAGCCCGTGGTGCCGCTCCACGGCGTGGGCGGCGATCTTCGCGCCGGCATCGGCCGCGGTGATGTCCAGCTGCAGGGCGGTGCCGCCCACCCGGTTCGCGACCTGCGCCAGCTGTTCCCCGGCCGCGGTGACATCGACGACGATGAGCTGTGCGCCGTCGCGGTGCAGGGTCTCGGCGATGGCGGCGCCAATGCCGCGCGCGGCGCCGGTGACGACGGCGACCTTGCCGGCCAGCGGACGGTCGGGATCCGCGGGGAGCAAGCCCTCGTCGGCGCCAACCAGCAGGAACTGGCCGTTGACGTAGGCGCTCCTGGCCG
Source organism: Arthrobacter sp. Y3221114 (assembly GCF_059092625.1). Lineage (NCBI taxonomy): Bacteria > Bacillati > Actinomycetota > Actinomycetes > Micrococcales > Micrococcaceae > Arthrobacter > Arthrobacter sp. Y3221114. The sequence continues at coordinate 354,215 of NZ_JBNHHW010000001.1, read as the reverse complement.
AGAGCAGGAAACGCAGGGGCCCGAGGACGGCCGGCGCACCGGCTTCCACGCCTTCCCCGAGGAGGATGCCATTGGCGGTGGCACCGCCGCGCAGCTCATGCGCCAGCGACCGCAACGCCCCGTCCACGGCTTGGCGGGCGGCGGCCTGCGCAGGCCGGGTGGCGCCGTCGGCAGGGCGAGAGACGGTGATGACGCGGCCGCCCGGCGCCAGATCCCGCAAGCTGGCGCCGGCGTCGAGCATCGGCCCCGAAAGGTCCTCGGGCGCTGCCAGCTCGTCGAGCACCAGCACGATGCCGCCGAGGCGTTCCTTCGGTGCCGCATGCCGGCGCACGTCCAGGTCCCACCCGAGCATTTCCTTGGCCACAGTGTCCGCGCCGGCGCCCGCACCGAGCACCAGGACAGGTCCGGGCAGCAACGGGGCACCGGGGCGGTAGCGCCGCAGGACGGCAGGCTGCGGCAGCCCCAGCTTCTTCGCCAGGCTCTTCACCGGTCCGGCGTTAACCAAATCCAGGTACCGATCGGTCATCAGTTCGCCTCCAGGATGGCGACGACGCCCATGCCGCCCGCGGCGCAGACGGAAATCAGGCCGCGGGTGGTGCGGGACTCGGCGTCGGCCTTCTCGCGCAGCATCTTGGCCAGGCTGGCCACCAGGCGCCCGCCGGTCGCCGCAAACGGGTGGCCGGTGGCCAGCGAGGAGCCGTTGATGTTGAGGCGGGTGCGGTCGATGGCGCCCAGGGGCTTTTCGAGGCCGAGCTTGTTGCGGCAGAACTCCTCGCTTTCCCACGCCGCCAAGTGGCACAGCACGGTTCCGGCGAAGGCCTCGTGGATCTCGAAGAAATCGAAGTCGGCGAAGGTCAGGGCCTGCCGGGCCAGCAGCCGGGGCACGGCATAGGCCGGCGCCATCAGCAGTCCTTCCTTGCCGTGCACAAAATCCACGGCCGCGGCTTCGGAGTCCACCACCTCTGCCAGCACCGGCAGGTCATTGCTCCGGGCGTACTCTTCGGAGCTCAGCAGCACGGCGGAGGCGCCGTCGGTCAGCGGCGTGGAGTTGCCGGCCGTCATGGTTGCCTCGGCGCCGAGGTTCTTGCCAAACACCGGCTGCAGCTTGCCCAGCTTCTCCAGGGTGGTGTCGGCGCGCAGGTTGGAGTCCTTGGCCAGGCCGCGGTAGGGCGTCATGAGGTCATCGAAGAACCCGCGCTCGTAGGCTGCCGCCAGGTTCTGGTGGCTGGCCAGGGCGAGTTCGTCCTGCGCGTCCCGGGTGATGTTCCAGGCGGCGGTGGTCAGCGCCTGGTGCTCGCCCATCGACAGCCCGGTCCGCGGCTCGGCCGTGCCCGGCGCGTTGGGCGCCAGGTCCTTGGGACGCAACTTGGCGAGGGCGGTCAGCTTCTGCTGCATGCTCCTGGCGCGGTTCAGTTCCAGGAGTACCGCCCGGAGTCCTTCGCTGACCGCGATCGGTGCGTCGGAGGCAGAGTCCACGCCGCCGGCGATGGCGGAGTCGATTTGCCCCAGTTTGATCTTGTTGGTCAGGCCCATCACGGTTTCCAAACCGGTGGCGCACGCCTGCTGCAGGTCGTAGGCCGGCGTTTCGGGCGAAAGCGCGGAACCGAGCACCGCCTCGCGGGCGAGGTTGAAGTCGCGCGAGTGCTTGAGGACTGCGCCGGCGGCCACCTCGCCGATGCGCTCGTCCTGCAGCCCGAACCGTGCCACCAGCCCGTCCAAGGCCGCGGTGAGCATGTCCTGGTTGCTTGCCTGCGTGTAGGCTCCGTTCGCGCGGGCAAAGGGGATGCGGTTGCCGCCGACGACTACTGCCCTGCGCAGTCCGTTGGCGGAGCGGGTGCCGGTGGCGTCAGGTGAAGTGGCCATGTGGGCTCTCCTCGTGGTTTGGGTGCGGAGCGGAACAACGACAGTTACCGTAACCAAGCGTACCTGATACGCTGAGTTACGTGAACACCGCCACAGGCCGCCAGGCCGCCTCGAATCCGGCGACGCCGGCGGACGGCCGCTCCGCCCGCTGGGACCGTCACCGGGCGGAACGCCGCCGGGAGCTGATCCGGGCCGCGCGCCACGCGGTGCACCGGCTTGGCCCCGATGCTTCCATGGAGGAGATCGCGGCAGCGGCCGGGACGTCCAAGCCCGTCTTCTACCGCTACTTCGGCGACAAGGCGGGGCTGCAGCAGGCCATGGGCGAGGTGGTGATCGGCCGGATGCAGGCCCGGCTCCAGGAGGCCGCCGCGACCGCGACTACGGCCCGGGAAGGCCTCCACGCCATGGTTTCTGTCTACCTGCAGATGGCCGAATCCTCGCCGCACGTGTACGCGTTCGTCACCCGCAACGCACCGTCCGAGCCACCGGTTGCGCAGCAGCCCGGCGCTGAGGAGGCCCGGCCGGGCGCCGCACCCGAGGACGGAAGTTCGGCCGTCCTCCACGACTTTTTCGCCAACGTCACCGCCATGATCGAGGCGCCCCTGCGCGGCCATCTGGCCGCGGCAGCGGGCAGTGCCGCGGAACTGGCGGCCGCATCCTACTGGCCCCGCGCCGCCATCGGCATGGTGCGGGCCGCCGGGGAATGCTGGCTGGCGGCCCCCGACGACGAGACCAAACCGAGCCGCGAGCTGATGACGGGCCTGCTCACCCAATGGCTGCTGGGCGGCGTCGCCCCGGGCCACAGCGCCCCCGCAGCGGGCTCCGGCCACCCGGCCGGACCGACACGACCACCGGCAAGGAATGAACCTGCCCTGCACCCGGCCGCCCGGCCACCCGACTCACACCTGACGACCGAAGGAACATCCGATGACGTATACGCCGCCCGCCCTGGAGACCCCGGAACCGGTTGAAGACGACGGAGCCGCCGTTGATGTGGCCGAACTCGGCCGGCTCTTGCTGGGCCGCTGGGCCGACATTCGCCAGGCGGCCCGTGACCTGGCCGGCCGCCCGGAACTCCACCGCATCGACGGCCTGACGATGGAGGAGCACCGGCAGCGGGTCTCCGGACAGCTGAAGTACCTGGTGGACACGGGCGCCGTGCACCGGGCCTTCCCCGCACGGCTCGGCGGCGAAGACAACCACGGCGGCAACGTGGCCGGTTTCGAGGAACTCGTCACCGCCGACCCCTCGCTGCAGATCAAGGCCGGTGTGCAATGGGGCCTGTTCGGCGCGGCGGTGCTGCACCTAGGCACGCGGGAACATCATGACCGGTGGCTGCCGGACATCATGAGCCTGAAGACTCCCGGCGCCTTCGCCATGACCGAAACCGGCCACGGATCCGACGTGGCCAGCATCGCCACCACCGCCACCTACGATCCAGCCACGGAGGAATTCGTCATCCACACGCCTTTCCGGGCCGCATGGAAGGACTACCTGGGCAACGCCGCCAACGACGGCCTGGCCGCCGTGGTGTTCGCCCACCTCATCACCCAGGGCGTCGATCACGGCGTCCACGCGTTCTATGTGCCCATCAGGGACGAACACCACAACTTCCTGCCCGGAATCGGCGGCGAAGACGACGGCTACAAGGGCGGCCTCAACGGCATCGACAACGGCCGGCTGCACTTCGACCACGTCCGCGTCCCGCGCACCAACCTGCTGAACAGGTATGGCGACGTGGCCGGGGACGGCACCTACTCCTCCCCCATCGCCAGCCCGGGACGCCGCTTCTTCACCATGCTCGGCACCCTGGTGCAGGGCCGCGTTTCGCTGGACGGCGCCGCCGTGGCCGCCAGCAAGGTAGCCCTGGCCATCGCCGTGCGCTATGGCACCGAACGCCGGCAGTTCAACGCGTCCTCCGACACCACCGAAGAGGTATTGCTGGACTACCAGCGTCACCAGCGGCGCCTGTTGCCCCGGCTGGCCACCACCTACGCGGCGTCCTTCGCGCACGAACAACTGCTGGAGAAGTTCGACGACGTCTTCTCAGGCGCCCATGACACCGACGAGGACCGGCAGGACCTGGAAACCCTGGCTGCCGCCCTGAAGTCGCTCAGCACCTGGCACGCGCTGGACACGCTGCAGGAGTGCCGCGAGGCCACCGGCGGGGCGGGTTTCCTGGCCGAAAACCGCTTCGCGGCACTGCGCGCCGACCTGGACATCTACGCAACCTTCGAAGGCGACAACACGGTGCTGCTGCAACTGGTTGCCAAGCGGCTGCTGGCGGATTACGCCAGGGAATTCCGCCACGCGGACTTCGGCGTGATGGCCCGGTGGGTTGCCCACCAGGCGGCCGACGCCACCTTCCACCGCACCGGCCTGCGCCAGGTCGCCCAGACCTTCGCGGACACCGGTTCGGAGCGCAAGAGCGCCAACTACCTCAAGGATGCGGAGTCACAGCGACAGCTGCTCACCGACCGGGTCTCTACCATGGTCGCCGGCATCGGCGGCGCGCTCCGCAATGCCACCAGGCTGCCGCAAGCGGAGGCCGCGGCGCTGTTCAACGAACACCAGCATGAGCTGATCGAGGCCGCCCGCGCACATGCGGAACTGCTGCAGTGGGAAGCCTTCACCGCCGCACTCGCGCAGATCGACGACGACGGCACGCGCCGCGTGCTGACCTGGCTGCGGGACCTGTTCGGCCTGTCGCTGGTGGAGAAGAACCTGGGCTGGTATCTCACGTACGGCCGGCTCTCCACCCAGCGCGCCCGCATTTTGGGCGGGTACATCAACCGCCTGCTGTCCCGGCTGCGCCCGCACGCCCGCGACCTGGTGGACGCCTTCGGCTATGGGCCCGAGCATCTGCGCGCGAAGATTGCCACCGGCGCCGAGCAGGAACGCCAGGCCGAAGCCATGGCCTATGCCCGGTCGCGGCGGGCCAGCGGCGATGCCCCGGTGGACGAGAAGGTGCTCGTCGCCCGCCGGAAAGCCGCCGAAAAGCTCGCCCGGAACCGCCGGAAGCTGCCGGCAAACAGCTAGGAGAACGACGGCGGGGTCCAAGCCGGGGCGATCCGTGTCGCCACGGCGGGCCCACCGCCGTCGACAGCCGATGAAGCCCGGGCGACACGGCGCACCCGTGGCGGGCCCACCGCCGTCGGCAGCGGGTGAGGCCCGGGCGACACGGCGCACCCGTGGCGGGCCCACCGCCGTCGGCAGCGGGTGAGGCCCGGGCGACACGGCGCACCCGTGGCGGGCACCGCCGCGGTCAGCGGAGCGGGAGCGGCTAAGATTTTCTGGGCCCGCTCTTCCCTTCCGCGGGCGGAAAGCACAGCATGTCCTTCACCCAGAATGCCCTTGCCCGCTGGCAGGAGCTGCAGGCTATGTCCGCGACGCCGGGAATCAAGCTCGCCGCCGCCAGCCCCTGGGTGCCGGCACTGTTCCGGACCGCTTTCACCCGCTCCCGGCCGCAGTTGCCGCTGGAGGAGTTCCACCGCAACACCGACTCGTTCCTGGCCGAGCTGCGGCGGGCCGGAGCACCGCTGCGCGAGGACTGGTCCGCCCGCCAGTACGCCGACGACTGGGTGGCCCGCAGGTTCCTGTCCCGCCTGCGCGAGGGCGGCCGGTTCGTTTACGAGCCCACCGAAGCAACAGTGCGGTTCCTGGAGTACCTGGACGGCCTAACCGGGGCCTCCTCCTCCCTGAACAGCTCCCGCCTGGCCACGCTGCTCACCCGGGTCGAGGCCCTGGCCCATGAGACCGATCCGGATCCCGAGGCGCGCATCGGTGTGCTGCGGGCCGAAATCGCCGAACGGCAGGAAAAGATTCGCGCGCTGGAAGCCGGCGACGCGCCGGCGTCGTTGCCCGAGGCCGCGGCCGCGGAAGCCGCACGGGACATCCTGGCGTTGGCGGCCGGGTTGCCGGCGGACTTCAAGCGGATGCGCGACGGTCTGGAGCGCATGCTGCACACGCTGCGCGCCGAAATCGTCGAGTCGAATGCCACCAAGGGCATCACCATGGGCGAGGTGCTCGACGCGGACAAGCGGCTGCGCGGCACCAGTGAAGGCCGGACGTACGAGAGCTTCACGGCGTTCCTGAACGACGAAGACCAGCAGCAGCGCTTCCGGCAGGCCATCGCCGACGTGCTCGAGCGGGACTTCGCCGACGGCCTGGAGCCGGAGGACCGGAAGGCCCTGCAGCAGCTCATGCCCCAGCTGCGGGCCCAATCGGCCGAGATCCACCGCATCTACGGGCGGCTCTCGGAGAGCATGCACACCTTCGTGCAGTCGGACGACTACCGCGAATCGGTCCAGCTGCGCCAGGCGATTCGGGCGGCCGAGGCAGCCATCTTCAAGTCCCGTCACGGCCTGCCTGGCCGGCGGGCGGTGGTACCGGCGCCCCAGCTCTACGGCTCCGGCTTTGAATCGGTGAGCATGATCCGGCTCTATGATCCGCAGGATCACCAGGCGCCGGCCAAGTTGCCGCCACCGCCGGAGTTCACCGAGGCGGACATCCGCCACGCGGTCCGCACGCCGCAGGCCGACGCCGCGGTGCTCTCCCGTGCGGTGCGCACCGCTGTCGAGTCCCGTGGGCCGGCGCCGTTGTCGGCGGTCTACGACCAGCTTGAACCGGAACACCGGCACCTGAACAGCCTGCGCTGGCTGCTGCACCGGGCCTTGAATTCCGGCGGCGTGCTCGATTCGGACGCGACCGAGAGCGTCACCCTGATCCAAATCGACGGCAGCGAACGAACAGCGGTGCTGCCTGCCGTTACCTTCACGAAAGCTGCAGATTCATGAACGAGTTGACCGAGGACGAGGTGGCCGAGGTATTCCCCGAAGCGCCTGCAGGGCCCGACGCGGCGGCTGCGCCGGAAGAAGAACGCGGCCCGCTGGAAGAAGCCGATCCCGACGAGGCTCGGGAGGAGCCCGCCCACGACGAGATCGTGGACGGGCCGGAACTCTTCGACGGCGATACCGGCAAGCTGCCCCTGAAACTGCGCCAGGCCCTGATCCGGCTGCTGCGCGGCCCCTACCTGCACGGCGGCTCCACCGACCGTGTCTACGACACCGTGGTGGAACACCGCCGTGTCCTCGCCTCCCGGCTCAGCGAGTTGTTCCTGCAGCTGGTCATCGACGAAGACCGCAAGGTCGCCATGCTGCGGCCGGTCCCCATGGCCGAGCCGCACACCAACGCCCTGCAGCGGCAGCGGGAAATGACGCGCGAAGAGACTCTGCTGCTGCTGCGCATGCGGCTCATCCAGGACCGGCATGCCGGCACCGGGACGGAGCCGCTGATCAGCCGGGCCGACGTGATCGACGTACTGCAGGACTACGTGGACCCGGAACAGCGCGATGCCAAGCACGTGGAGGATCTGGCCGACGCCTCCATCCGCAAGCTGTCCAACGAGCGCCGGCTGCTGGAAGCCACGGAACTTCCGGACGTGTGGGTCATTTCCCCGGCTCTGCCGCTGGCCTTGCCCTTCGAGAACATCGGCGACATACCGGCGGTGATCGGCTCGCTGGCCGGCACTCTCCCGCCGGCCAGCGAGGCACCGGAGACGGACCAGTCGGCTTTCGACGGCGAGGAGGCCTGACATGAGCATCGAAACGATCCTTCCCATGGACGGGCTGCTGAATCCCGGCCAGCACCGACTCAGCTGCGTGCAACTGGTCAACTGGGGCACCTTCGACGGGGCCCACACCATCCGCGTGGACCGTGCCGGAACGTTGCTGACCGGCGGCTCCGGCGTTGGCAAGTCGACCATCTTCGACGGCATGCTCCAGGTGCTGGACGCCCGGCCAAAGATGAACGAGGCGGCCCAAACCAGCGCCGGCAGCGCCGCCGAGGAACGGCGGACCGCGTTCAGCTACATGCGCGGGCGGCTGGGCGCCACGCCGGCGGACGGCGACGGCTCACGGACCGCCACGTTCTACCAGCGTCCCGGCGCCACCTGGTCGGCGGTCTGCCTCACCTTCGACAACGCCCTGGGACAGACCACCAGCCTATCCGTGCTCCTGGACCTGCCGGCCAACGGCACCGAACACAATGTGGGCCGCTTCTACGCGCTGCACAACAAGGCGCTGGACATTTCCGCGCTGGAGGCCGGCATGCTCGGCCGGTTCAGCAAGACGTCGCTGGAGGCGCTGCTGCCGGGCAGCCAGGTCTTCGATTCGCACAAGGCGTTCGCGGAGCGTTTCCGGCAAGCGCTGGGCATCGACCAGGACAAGGCCTTCGGCCTGCTGCGGACGCTGCAGACCGGCAGGGGCCTGGGCGGCACCGTGAACGACTTCTTCCGCAACCACGTGCTGGACACGCCCCGGACGCTGGCCGCCGCCGAGGAGGCCGTGGAAGACTTCAGCCACCTCAGCAGCATCAGGCGGCAACTGGAGCGCGCGCGGCAGCAGCGGGACCTGCTGGCCCCCGTCCCACAGCTGCATCAGGAGCTGCAGCAGACGCAGTCGGAGCTGGAGCACAATCGCGTGTTGGCGGACCAGGCCCTGCCGCTCTACCGGCGCCGCCTGGCGCTGGACTGCCACGGCCGGCAGATCGACCGGCTGGAAGCGGAAGCAACGGCAGCGGCGGCCGCGCTGGCAGCGGCCGAAGCGGCACGGGACGGCCTTAGGGAGAAGGCGGGGGTGCTGCGGTCGCGGTACGGCAGCGAAGGAGGCTCCGCCGTCGCCACCCTGGAACGCGAGCTCGCCGCGGCCCAGGCCGAGCTGCGGGCCCGCCAGTCCGTCGAAGATGCCGTCCGGGACGAGATCGCGGCCGCAGGGATCGAGGCCGATTTCAGTCCCGCCGGCCTCGCTGCGGCGCGCAGCCGTGCCGCCGTGCTGGCCAAGGATCTCGCCAAGGAAGCCGAGTCGGCCCGCGAACGCAGCAACGACGCCCAGGGCGAGGCCTGGACCCTCAAGGGCCGGATCCGTGCGCTGGAGGAAGAAATCGAGTCCTTCCGCCGCCGCACCAGCAACATCCGTCCCGAGAGTTTGGAGCGCCGCCGGCACATCTGTGCCGCCACGGGCATCGCGGAAGAGGAACTTCCGTTTGCCGGCGAGCTGATCGATATGGTCGCCGCCGAGGCCCGCTGGCGTCCGGCGGCCGAACGCGCGCTGCGGTCGCTGGCCTCGGCGATGCTGGTTCCGGGCGACCGGATGAAAGCCGTCACCCGCTACCTGAACGAGCACAATATCCGTGGCTTCCTGCGGATCATCGACGTCAGCGCCCCGCTGGACGGAAAGGCCGAAGCCGGCGACGACGACCTGGTCACCAAACTGGTCACCAAGGACACCGCCATGGGGCACTGGGTCCGGCGCAAGATCACGGCGCAGTACGACTACGTCTGCGTCGACGACCCGGACCAACTGGCACACGTCGCCCGCGGCGTCACCCTGGGCGGTGCGGTAAAGCGCAGCAGCAGCACCACGGAGAAGGACGACCGGCACACCGGGGCGTCCGCTTATCTGCTCGGCTTCGACAACCGGGACAAGATTGCCGCCCTCGCCGCGCGGTTGTTGGAACTGCGCGAGACGTATGGCACGGCGGATGCCGAATCCGCCGAACGCGCCCGCGAGCAGCAGGATCTGGGCCGCCGGCTGGCCGCAGCCAAGGCCGTGGCGGCCGACACCCGCGACTGGGAGGAGGTTTCCGCCGAAGCACACGCCGCCGCCGTGGCCGCGGCAGCGGAACGCCTGGAGCAGGCGCGGGATGCCAACGCGGACCTGGAGCAGTTGCGGTTCGAATTGGAGACGGCGGAACTGGACCTCACCGCCGCCACGGAGAAGATCGGTGTGCTCAAGGGCGACGCCGCCCGGCTGGCCGCCGAGCTGGATGCCGCGCGCGGGCGCCGCGACGCCCTGGCCGCCACCGGCGAAACCGCCGGACAGCTGACGGACGAACTGGCCTTCGAGCTGGACGCCCTCTTTGCCCCGTACGGGGAGATCACCGACCTGGCCTTCCTGGGGGACGTCTGCACCCGGGTGGAGCGCGCACTCCTGACCTCCCGCGGCGTGCTGGAGCGGACCCAACTGGAGGCCGGCAACCAGCTGGTAAAGATCTTCGAGTCCTACGGCAGGCAGTGGGGCTCAGACCACGGCACGTCCCTGGAAGCCGCCGCCGACTACGAGGCCCGCTACCACGACATCGTGGGCGAAGGGCTGCCGCAGCGGGAGGCGGAGTTCCGCGAGTACTTCAACAACCGCACCTACGAACGCTTCAGCGACCTGCTCCAGTTGCTGGACGAAGAACGCCGCAGCATCGCTTCCCGGCTGCAGCCGCTGAACCAAATCCTGCGGCGGGTGAATTACCACGCGGACAGCCACCTGCAGATTGAAATCGCCAATGCAGTGCCGGACGCTTCGCACAAGTTCCGCACGGACCTGAAGAACGCGCTGCCGGTCATGGGCAAGCGCCAGACCGCCGAGGACATGGACGCCCGCTACCTTGCCCTGGAGCGGATCGTGGAGAAGCTGGCCGCCGAGGACGAGCGTCGCTGGCGCGCCGAGGTCCTGGACGTGCGGTCGCACGTGGATATCACCTGCACCAATCTCCTGGCCGACGGCCGCGCCTACACCAACCTGCAGGCCAGCCTGATGTCCGGCGGCGAGGGCCAGCGCTTCACCGCGTTCATCATGGCCTCGGCCTTGGCCTACCAACTGGGCATCGCCGGGCAGGGCTTCAGCACCTTCGGCACCGTGATGATGGACGAGGCCTTCGTGAAATCATCGCTTGCGTTCGCCGAGGCGAGTATCAACGCGCTGCACGAATTCGGTTTCCAGCTGCTGCTGGCCGCCCCGGAGGACAAGGTGGACCTGGCCCGCTTCCTCGGTTCGGTCACCGAAATCCTGCGCGATGAATCCGCCAACCGGTCGGGCATCCTGGAACGCGGCCGCTCGCTGGCGCGACCGGTGGACATCGTGTTGCGCTGATTGGTCGTCCCTGGCCGACCTCGGTGAATGCACTCCCTCGCGTCGACGGGTGGCCCGCCGCCGTATACTTTTGAGCATGCCGATCACGCAGTTGCACCGTGGAATCTACGCCCAGCAATCCGCCGTCGAGCAGTGCGGGGGCGACCTGTGAGCGGCGGTCTCGTAGCCCTGCTGGACGACGTCGCAGCCTTGGCGCGCATAGCGGCCGCCTCGGTGGATGACGTCGCAGCCGGGGCCGCCAAGGCAGGGGCCAAGGCCGCCGGCGTCGTGATCGACGACGCCGCCGTCACCCCGCAGTACGTGTCCGGGGCAGACCCGTCCCGCGAACTGCCGATGATCAAGCGGATCTTCTGGGGCTCGCTCCGGAACAAGCTTTTGATCATCCTGCCGGCGCTGCTGCTCATCAGCGCCTTCATCCCGGGCGTGATTCCGTTCATCCTCATGCTGGGCGGCACCTACCTCTGCTACGAGGGTGCCGAGAAGGTCTGGCACAAGCTCCGCGGACACCACGCGGCAGACAAGGCGCCGGCGGTCGAACGAGGACCGGAGGCTGAGGCCAAGGTCACCAAGGGCGCCATCACCACCGACTTCATCCTGTCCTGCGAGATCATGGTGATCTCGATGAACGAGGTGGCCGACGAGTCCCTGTGGGTCCGGGCGCTCATCCTGGTCGTCGTGGCGGTTGCGATCACGGTGCTCGTGTACGGCGCCGTCGGGCTCATCGTCAAGATGGACGACATCGGCCTGCACCTGACCACCAAGGACTCCGCGGGCTCGCAGCGCTTCGGCGCGCTGCTCGTCAAGGGCATGCCCGCCGTGCTGGCCGCGATCACCCTCGTCGGCACGATCGCCATGCTCTGGGTCGGTGGCCACATCATGCTCCAGGGGGCATACGACCTCGGCTGGCACGCTCCCTACGACCTGGTCCACGTCCTCGAGGCCCCGTTCGTTGGGATCCCGGTAGTCGGCGGCTTCCTGGCTTGGCTCGTGAACACCCTGTGCTCGGCCGTCCTCGGACTCGCCTGGGGCCTCGTCGTCATGGCTATCGTGCACCCGCTGCTAAAAGTGCTGCCGTTCGGCAAGAAGAAGGGCGGGCACAAAGAAGGCGACGTCCGCGCCGCCATCGCGGGCTATCGCCCGCCGGGACGCGACGCCGATCCCACCTCTTAGTCTCTGCGCGCCGGGTAGAGGACTTCCCCACCGAATCCCAGCCTTGGCCCCGCATAGCGGCTCTTTCAAAAGCGGTCCCACTCTTGAGGAGCGGGACCGCTTTCGCATTCAGCCATCCAGACGCTCAACAGTAAGCGGATCGCACGTGACCAGTTCAGCGTCCATCGGGCAACTTCGACCTGAGTTCTTCTGCCTGGGCAGTAATGGCCCGCCGCTGGTCTCGGGTGAATCTTCTGGCCTGCATGTTCAGGACCGCGTGGCTGCGGGCTTGGCCCACGCCCAAAAGCTGGCCCACGCGACGGGTTGCTTCGTCCATGTCCTCTGAATCCTCAATCACCTGAAAGACCTCGTCGCGTCGATCCATTGCCTCCAGCAGCGCCTCGAGGATCATCAACTGTTCGCTCGTCTGCTCCTCCTCATTCATGCGGCGATTCTCCCACGCCGGGAAAAACCGCACGCTGCGCTCCGTCCGGGGCTATCCTCTCTGCCATGGGACCACCGTGGGATCCTGGGCTGCCGGGAGTGCTGCGGCTGCCGTCGGGGCGACTGGTGCGAGGCCGCGCCCTGCGTGTTCCGCTGCCACCGGGGCCCGCGCCGGAATTTGCCCTGTACTTGAAGCACCGGCCGCCGGCGTCCACCCTGTGGGAGCAACGGTGGGTACACTGGCGCGATCTCCGGCTGCCGGAAGACCTCTCCGATACCGAGACGGCATTTCGCGAAGCGTGGCTGCGCGCCGGGGACGAACGGGTGGAGGTTGCCTGCTACGGAGGCCGGGGGCGAACCGGCACGGCCTTGGCCTGCATCGCGATCCTGGACGGCATTCCGCCTGCCGAGGCCGTCCGCTATATCCGGGAGCACTACCGCCCCGGCGCCGTCGAAACCCCGTGGCAGCGACGCTTCGTGCGCCGGTTCCCCTCACGGCCCTAGCGCAGGCTGCGCGGGCTGCGCCTCTTATGCCACGACGCTGCGGTAGACGCCCAAGGTCTTCTCGGCGATGGAGTCCCAGGAGAAGTGCTCCTCGGCGCGCCGGCGGCCCGCCTCGCCCTGGCGCCGGGCCGCGGCAGGGTCATCCAGCGTCTTGTTGAGCGCGGCGGCGAAATCGCGGACGAACTGTTCCTCATCCAAGGGGGTTCCTGTGCCGTCGGTCGCCTGCGCCAAGGGCACCAGCGTGCCCGTGACGCCGTCGTCGACGACCTCCGGGATGCCACCGGTGGCGCTTGCCACAACCGGGGCGCCGCAGGCCATGGCCTCAAGGTTCACGATGCCCAGCGGTTCGTAGATCGACGGGCACGCGAAGACGGTTGCATGGCTGAGCACCTGGATCAATTCGGCCCGCGGGAGCATCCGCTCGATCACCACGACGCCGTCGCGGGTCCCGCGCAGCCCGGCCACGAGGGCATTCACCGCGGCTGCCAGTTCCGGTGTGTCGGCAGCGCCGGCACACAGCACCAGCTGTACTTCCGGCGGCAGCAACGCCGCTGCGCGCAGCAGGTACGGCACACCCTTCTGCCGGGTTATCCGCCCCACGAAGACCACGCTGGGGCGGTCCGGGTCGATCCCCAAGGCGCGCACCGCGTCGTCGCCCAGATCCGGTTTCCATTCCTGCACGTCCACGCCGTTGTGGACCACGTGCACCCGGTCCGGATCCACGTCGGGGTAGCTGCGCAGAATGTCCCTGCGCATCCCGGCTGACACGGCAACGACGGCGGCGGCCGCCTCATAGGCGGTGCGCTCTGCCCAGGAGGAGAGCCGGTAGCCCCCGCCCAGCTGCTCGGCCTTCCACGGCCGCAACGGCTCCAGCGAATGCGCGCTGAGCACGTGCGGCACATCGTGGAGCAGCGACCCCAAATGGCCGGCCATGTTCGCGTACCAGGTATGGGAATGGATGAGGTCCGCTCCGGCGAAGCCATCGAGCATCTCAAGGTCGACGCCCAGGGTCTGCACCGCGGCATTGGCTTCCCGCAGTCCGGCCGGAACCCCGTAGGTGCGCACCGTAGCGCCATGGAAGTCCGACGGCCGCCCGGCCCCGAAGGCATGCACATGCAGATCCACCCGGCCGGCCAGCACCCGGCTGAGCTCGGCCACGTGGACGCCGGCCCCGCCGTAGATCTCAGGCGGGAATTCTTTTGTCACAATGTCTACACGCACGACACCTAACGTAGTGCACGCCCGACCCTTCCTCTACTGTGTGTGGACAAGGGGGACGTCATATGTCGGTCCGGCAATGGACCGCGGATGCGATTGGATAGACAATGCCACAGAAGAAGGTCCTGGCCGTTGTACTCGCCGGCGGCGAGGGAAAGCGCCTGATGCCGCTCACCGCCGACCGGGCCAAGCCGGCCGTGCCGTTTGCCGGCAGCTACCGGCTGATCGATTTCGCGTTGTCGAATCTGGTTAACTCCGGGTACCGGGAGATCGTGGTGCTGACGCAGTACAAATCGCACAGCCTGGACCGGCACATTTCCGAAACCTGGCGCATGGCCTCGCAGTTGGGCAATTATGTGGCTTCGGTACCGGCGCAGCAACGGCGCGGCAAGAGCTGGTTCCTGGGCAGCGCCAATGCCATCTACCAGTCCCTGAACCTGATCCACGACGCCCGGCCGGACATCGTGGTGGTGGTCGGCGCGGACCACGTCTACCGGATGGACTTCTCCCAGATGGTGGAGGAGCACATAGCGTCCGGCGCGGTAGCCAGTGTGGCCGCGGTGCGCCAGCCGCTCGCGCTGGCCAATCAGTTCGGCGTGATCGAGTCCGAACCCGATGCCCCCACCAAAATCCGCGCCTTCGTGGAGAAGCCGGCGACGACTCCCGGCCTGGCGGATGACCCGCACAGTTTCCTGGCGTCCATGGGAAACTACGTCTTCAACACGGACGCCCTGCTGCAGGCGCTGGAAGCCGACGCCGAGCGGCTGGACACCAACCACGACATGGGCGGCGACATCATCCCCTACTTCGTGGAACGCGGCGAAGCGGCCGTCTACGATTTCACCGCGAACGACATTCCCGGCTCCACCGGGGCGGACCAGCAGTATTGGCGCGACGTGGGCACACTGGATTCCTACTACGAAGCCCACATGGACCTGATCAGCCCGCTGCCGGCCTTCAACCTCTACAACCTGCGGTGGCCGATCTACACGCGCCAGTCGGTGTCTCCCCCGGCTAAGCTGGTCCGCGGAGTCAGCGGCACCGCCGGCACGGCGCACGATTCCCTCCTGTCCCAGGGCGTGGTGGTTTCAGGGGCAGAAGTCACCGAGTCCGTGCTCTCCTCCGACGTCTTCGTCGCCGAAGGCGCCCAGATCCACGGAAGCGTGCTGTTGGACAAGGTAACGGTGGGCGAAGGAGCCGTAGTCCGGAAGGCGATAGTGGACAAGAATGTCCGCATTCCCGCCGGGGCCACCATCGGCGTCGACCCGGAACTGGACCGCGCGCGGGGCTTCACGGTAACCGAGTCCGGGCTGACCGTCCTGAGCAAGGACCAGAACGTCCTCCTCGACCCCACGGCGAGCGCCCAGCACAAGGCAGCCTCTTTGTAGCAGCGCACACAAGGCGAGCGCTTTGTAGCACCCTACTCGCGCTCTCTCCTGAGGCCACGGTACCGACTGAGCCCGATCGGTGAACCGCAGGCGGTACGGTAGCGAAGTGCCTCACCCTCAGTCACCGGAGCCCCGCCCTACCCGGCACGGACAGCACCAGGAGCAGCACGGTCCCGGAACGCGCGCGACGCCCTGGCTGCGTCGAGTCGGACCGGGGCTGCTCTTTGCGGCGGCCGCGGTTGTTGCCGCCCACGGCCTGCACTGGCTGGCGCCGGCTGTCCCGGTGATGAGTTTCGCCGTCGTCCTGGGCATCCTCGCGGCGAACCTGCCGCCCACTGCATCGTGGTCGGGTGGGGCGGCGCATCCCGGATTGGCTTTCTGCGGCCGGACGTTGATGCGGGCCGGGATTGTGCTGCTGGGTGCCCGGCTGGCGCTCTCGGACCTCGCCGAGCTGGGCTGGTTCGCGCTGGTGCTGGTGGTTCTGGTGCTGCTGCTGGCGTTCGGCGGAACCTATCTGCTGGCGCGCTGGCACCGTTTGCCCGGCGACCAGCCCGTGCTGCTGGCCGCCGGATTCTCCATTTGCGGGGCCTCGGCCATCGGTGCCGTTGCCGCAGCCCGGGGCAGCCGGAGCCAGGACACGCTGATGCCCGTCGCCCTGGTGACGCTGTGCGGCACCCTGGCCATCGGCGTCCTGCCGGCCGTCATGGCTGTCACCGGCATGACCCCGGAAGTGTTCGGCTTCTGGACCGGGGCCTCCGTGCACGACGTCGGACAGGTGGTCGCCACCGCCCAGAGCGCGGGCACAGCGGCCCTGACCATCGCCGTCGTCGTCAAGCTCGCGCGCGTGGTGATGCTGGCACCCGTCACGGCCGCGGCGGCCTTGCACAGCCGGCGGGCGGCGAAGGCGAGAGCCGTCCACGCGGACCGGACCGGCGCGCTAGGCAAGCAGCCGCCGGTGGTGCCGCTCTTCGTCCTCGGTTTCCTTGCCCTCCTCTTGCTGCGCAGCACGGGATGGCTGCCGCAGCCGGTTCTGGACGGCTTGGCGTTCGTGCAGGAGCTCCTGCTGGCCGCGGCCTTGTTCGGGCTGGGCTCGGCCGTCCGCCTGCGGGAACTGCTCCGCTCCTCGCTGCCGGCCATCTCCACGGCCTTGCTCTCCTGGCTGCTGATCGCCGGACTGGGGATCGGTGCGGCCTGGCTGGCGATGGGCGGACGCTGAAGGTGCCGCGACGGGACCCGCGCATGGTTAAATGGGCCGGGTGACGAACCAGAACCTCGGCCGCGACGAAGCGGCCGCACGGTCAAGCATCCTGCAGGTGGACAGCTATGAGGTCTCGCTGGACCTGCGCAACGCCGAGGATCCCGACGCGCCGGGTTTCGTCTCCAGTACCGTCGTCACGTTCAGCTGCAGCGAACCTGGCGCCACGGTGTTTGCCGACTTCATCCACGGCGGTGTCCACTCCGTCACGCTCAACGGCCGGCACCTGGACCTGGACGACGTGGTGGACGGTTCCCGGATCACGCTGGCCGGCCTCGAGGCCGAGAACCAGGCCACGATCACGGGCACCGCGCTGTACAGCAGCAGCGGCGAAGGGCTCCACCGGTTCGTGGATCCGGTGGACGCCAGAACGTACCTCTACACCCAGTACGAACCGGCCGACGCGCGCCGGGTGTTCGCCAACTTCGAGCAGCCGGACCTGAAGGCGAGCTTCAGCTTCCATGTTGCCGCCCCCGACCACTGGCTGGTGGCCTCGAACGCCGCGGTGGCCGTGACCGAGCCGATGGGCTCCACGCCCGGCCACTCCGTCCGCCGTTTCGAGCCGACGCCGCGCATCTCCACCTACATCACCACCGTCCTGGCCGGACCCTACCACGCGGCCACGGACACCTGGGAGGGCATCCTGCCCGACGGCGGACAACTGAGTGTGCCGCTCGGCGCCTACTGCCGGGCCTCGCTCGCGGACTCCTTCGATCCGGAGCACATCTTCGCCGTCACCAAGGCCGGCCTGGATTTCTTCCACGATCTCTTCGACTACCCCTACCCGTTCGGCAAGTACGAGCAGGCGTTCGTGCCCGAATACAACCTTGGCGCCATGGAGAACCCCGGTCTGGTCACCTTCACCGAGGCCTACGTGTTCTCCTCCCGGGCCACCGACGCGCAGTACCAGGCCCGCGCCAACACCATCCTGCACGAGATGGCGCACATGTGGTTCGGCGACCTGGTCACCATGAAGTGGTGGGACGACCTCTGGCTGAAGGAATCGTTCGCCGACTACATGGGGTCCCTGGCTTCCGCGGAGGCCACGCAATGGACCAACGCCTGGATCACCTTCGCCAACCGGCGCAAGGGCTGGGCTTACGTCCAGGACCAACTGCCCACCACCCACCCCATCGTCGCCGACATCCCGGACCTGGAAGCCGCCAAGCAGAACTTCGACGGCATCACCTATGCCAAGGGGGCCTCGGTGCTCAAACAGCTGGTAGCCTATGCCGGCTTCGACTCCTTCGTCGGCGCCTCCCGCCGGTACTTCCGCGAACATGCCTACGGCAATACGTCGCTGGCCGATTTCCTCACCGCCCTCAGCGGGCTTCCGGCCGGGACATGGAGCGGTGGGCGCGGCAGTGGCTGCAGACCGCCGGCATCTCCACCCTGGGCGTGGACCTCGAGTACGACGGCGGTGCGATCGCCTCCGCGGCCATCGTCCAGGAAGCGGTCGATCCGGTGACGCACGAGCCGTCCTTCCGGCCGCACCGGTTGCGGCTGGGTTTGTACAACCCGGACGACTCCGGCCGGCTGGTCCGAACGGACCAGCTGGAGCTGGATGTGGCAGGCCCGCGGACCGAGCTTCCGGCGCTGGCGGGCCGGGACGTTCCCGCCCTGCTGCTGCTCAACGATGAGGACTTGAGCTATGCCAAGGTCGTCTTCGACACCCGCTCTCTGGAAACGGTGCTTTCCTCTCTGGACAAGGTCACCGATCCGCTGGCCCGCGCCCTGTGCTGGTCAACCCTCTGGGACATGGCCCGCGACGGGCGCCTCCCCGCCGCCGACTATGTGGAGGCTGTGCAGCGCTTCGCGCCGGCAGAAACCGAGAACAGCGTGTTGCAGGTGGTTCTGGACTGCGCCAAGACCGCGATGGACCGCTACGCGCCGGCGGCCATCCGGGCAGGCCTCCGGACAGACTTTTTGGCTGCCGCCCGCCGCCAGGTGGAAGCTGCGGGGCCGGGCAGCGACCGGCAGC
Source organism: Arthrobacter sp. Y3221114 (assembly GCF_059092625.1). Classification (NCBI taxonomy): domain Bacteria; kingdom Bacillati; phylum Actinomycetota; class Actinomycetes; order Micrococcales; family Micrococcaceae; genus Arthrobacter; species Arthrobacter sp. Y3221114. The sequence continues at coordinate 335,492 of NZ_JBNHHW010000001.1, read as the reverse complement.
TGACCTGGGCACGGTCGCTGGCAGCGGTCGCACGCGCCGCTGACGCCCAGGCGCCGTTCCTGCGCGGCCTGCTGGACAAGACCACTGTGTTGGAAGGGCTCAAGCTGGACACGGATCTGCGCTGGCGCTTCTGGCAGGCGCTGGCGGCCACCGGCCACGCTTCGGCGGCGGAACTGGATGCGGCCCTGGAATCCGACCGCAATGCCGCTGCGCGTGCTGGCCACCTGGCGGCCATGACGGCCCGGCCCGTTCCGGAGGTGAAGGCCCAGGCCTGGCACACCGCGGTGCATACCGATTCGCTGTCCAACGAGCTGCTGGACGCCACCATCGATGGATTCTGCCAGGGCCCACGTGAACTTCACGCCGGGTACGCGGAACCGTACTTTGAGGAACTCGATCGGATCTGGTCGGTGAAGAGCATCGAGATAGCGGGCAGGCTGGTCCGGGGGCTCTACCCCATCGCGCAGGATCTGGTCTCCGGACAGGCACCTGCGGAACACCCCGTCGTCGTACGCACCGATGCCTGGCTGGCCAACCACGCCGAGGCGCCGGCGGCGCTGCGCCGCATCGTGATTGAACAGCGCGACCATCTGCTGCGGGCACTCCGCGCGCAGCAGGCCGGCGCCCGCGGATAAGCGGATACGGGCGCCCGAGCGGAAGACGGCGGACGAGCGGCTGAGGGCGCATCGGCGAACGTTGGCGGACCGATAGCCGCTGGACAGTTCCCTGCGCCGCCGCCTTGGAATAGGCTGTCGTCTTCCAAGGCCCCGGACCGCCCCGGACGTTCGGGCTTAAGGCGCAGGAGGATTCGTGCCCAGGCTGCGAGTGCACAATTTTTCCGTCTCGCTCGACGGCTATGCAGCCGGCCCGCGCCAGCGCGCGGAGGACCCGTTGGGAGTCGGCGGTGAACAGTTGCATGAGTGGGTGTTCCGCACCGCTGCCGGCAAGCGCATGGGCGGCGAAGGCGGCGGCTCCACCGGGGTGGACAACGACTTCGTCGAGGCCGGGCAGGAGGGCATCGGGGCCACCATCATGGGCCGGAACATGTTCGGACCGGTCCGCGGCGAGTGGCCCTCCGTGGAGTGGAGGGGCTGGTGGGGCGAAGACCCGCCGTTCCATCATCCGGTCTTCGTGCTGACGAACTACCCGCGGCCGCCCATCACCATGGCCGGCGGGACCGTCTTCCACTTTGTCGACGACGGGATCGAGTCCGCCCTGCGGCAGGCCATCGATGCCGCCGCCGGGCAGGACGTCCGGCTCGGCGGCGGCGCATCCGCCGTCCGGCAATACCTGCGAGCGCGGCTCGTGGACGAACTGCACCTGGCCATCGTGCCCGTCTTGCTGGGCTCCGGCGAGCGCGTGTTCGACAACCTGGACGCCGCCGCTCTCGGCTACGAATGCGTCGAATTCGCCGCCTCGCCCGCCGCGGCACACGCCCGTCTGGTCAGGAGCACGGACCGGTAGCCGGCCCGCGGCTCCCGCCGCTCACCCTACGGCACGCGGTACAGCCACTCTTCCGTGCCGAACTTGGTGTCCACGAGTTCCCGGGCCATGGCCAGCTCTTCCTCGGAGAATACGCTGTCCTCGGCGGCATAGCGGTCCTTGAAGGTCCGGATCATCACGTCGATGATTTCCTCGCGGGTCAGGCCGGTCTGCCGGCGCAGCGGATCCACCCGCTTCTTGGCGCTGAAAATGCCCTTGTCGGAGATCTTTTCCTTGCCGATCCGAAGGACGTCGGTCATCTTGTCCGCGTCGATGTCGTAGGACATGGTCACGTGGTGCAGCATTCCGCCATTGGCCAACCGCTTCTGCGCCGCGCCGCCGATCTTGCCCTCCGGCGTGGCGATATCGTTGAGCGGCTGGTAGAACGCCTTGATGCCGACCTTCTCCAGCGACGCCATGACCCAGGCGTCGAGGTACGCGTAGGACGCCTCGAAGCTCTGTCCGTCCACCAGCGTCTGCGGCAGGTACAGCGAGTAGGTGATCGCGTTACCGCGTTCCATGAACATTGCGCCGCCGCCGCTGATCCGGCGTACCACGGTGATGCCGTGGCGCTCCACCCCCTCCGGGTCCACTTCGTTGCGGACCGACTGGAAGCTGCCGATCACCACCGACGGCGCCTCCCATTCCCAGAACCTCAGCGTCGGCGGGCGCTTCCCGGCCCCCACCTGGCGGGTCAGGACCTCGTCCATCGCGACATGCAGGTGCGTCGGCAGCGGGGTGGGCGGAATAACCTGCCATTGATGGTCAAGCCAACCGGTGGCCTTGTTGAGCGCGCGACGCACGGCCACGGCAACCGCATCGGCCGAGAAGCCAAACATTTGCGCGTCCGGCCGCAACGCAGCATTAATCGCGCTGGCATAGTGTCCGTGGGTGCTTTCGATGCTCATCCCGTCAAGCGCGGCATTGATGTCCGCCAGTGCTTCATCCGGTTCCAGAAAGAAATCACCGCTGACCGACGGCCGCGTGATCTGTCCGTCCGCCACATCGAAGCCCACGACAACGAGCTTGCCGCCCTGGACCTTGTACTCTCCGTGGCGGTGGTCGGTCATGTGCGCTCCTTCTGCTTTCCGGCGGACGGGTACAGGCCGCCACGCGGTGCGGCCGAAGATTTTCCCAGTCTAATCAAGGCCTGCGGGCAGCCCGTCCAGCGCGGGACTCAGGTTCCTCCCAGCTCTTGCCGGGGATGCGCCCAGAACCCGTGCGTAGTGTCATAGACACCTCATCACGGTGCGAGTGAAAGAGGGGCCGGACGTGCCCGGTCCAAGCGCCGGCAGGTATGGAGTAACTCCCCCAACCTCTCCATACCTGCCGGCGCTTTTTCATGCCTTCTTCTCGTCTCCCGTGTCGGCAAGTTTCAGCCCGATCACGCAAGCGATAATCCCGGCAACGAACAACAGTTTGAGCACGCTCGCAGGTTCTCCGCCGAACACCATGGCGTAGCCGACGGTCAACGCCGCCCCCGCGCCGGTCCACACCGCATACGCTGTGCCAATGGGGATGCCGCGCATGGCATAGCCCAGGCCCACCATGCTCAGGGTCAGGGCCACGAAGAACACCACGGCGGGCACCGTGCGGCTCAGTCCGTCCGACATCCCCAGCGCTGTTGCCCACACAGCTTCCAGGACGGCGCTGATCAACAAGACAGTCCAATGCATGCCAGCCCCCTTAGCCGATCGCCTTGAGGCCGACAACGCAGCCGATGATGCCCAGCAGCAGGAGGACGCGTATCAGCGTCGCTTTCTCGGCGCCGGTGACCATGGCAACGGCCGCGGTCAGCACCGCACCGATGCCGACCCAGACCGCATAGGCGGTCCCTACCGGTATGGCAGTCATGGCGTAGGCCAGGCCGGCCATGCTCAAGGCCATGGATACTACGAAAATGATGGTGGGCCAGAACCGGCGGAAATTCCTCGATGCGCCCAGGGCCGTGGCCCAGACTGCTTCCAGGACGCCGGACAGAGCAAGTATCAGCCATTCCATGTGTGATTCCTTTGGCCAGTCTTGTCGCACACCGGGTACTGAACCGTCGTCCGGAGACCCAAGGAACAGGTCTTGGACTAGAAAATAGCAAAGTACGACGCCGGTGCGCAGCTTTGGTGGCCAACCTCACCAGCCCCTTGGTCAGGCCTTCGTCGTTGATGGCCCTCCCGGTTGTTGGAGCTTCCCTGCGCACCAATCCCCTATAGGCATCGAACCTGGGGAGCCGTGTTGCTACCGTCGTGCGCAAGACGGTGCAACGGCGCGAGAACGTGGGCGTCGCGGTCGAAGACCTGGCGGCCGCGAAGGGCTTTCGAAAAACCCAGTCACCCTGAAGGACGAGGAGGCAACCGGTGAACGAAGAGATCTACCAGGGCAACCCCGAGCCGCCGATTGCCGGCGACGAGACCGCCACCCTGCTGGGCTTTCTGGAGCGGCAGCGCGCTACCTTTGCCTGGAAGACCGGTGGGCTGGACGCGGCCGGCCTGCAACAGAAGCTCAACCCCTCAGCAATGACGCTGGGCGGCATGCTCAAGCACCTGGCCCGCTTCGAGGACGACATGTCCACCGAGTGGCTGCATGGCCGTGCCCGACTCCCGCCATGGAACGCCGTCGACTGGGACACCGACCACGACTGGGACTGGCGCTCCGCCCACGAGGACTTCCCCGAGCAGCTCTATGAACAGTGGCGCGACGCCGTGACCCGCTCCCGTGCCTTGTTCGCCGAGGCCCTGAGGGACGGCGGTCCGGGACGGCGGAGCACAGTCGTCTCCAACCCCGACGTTGAGCTACCGAATCTGCGCTACATCCTGCTCAACATGATCGAGGAGTACGCCCGCCATAACGGCCACGCCGATCTCATCCGTGAGTCGGTGGACGGGCTCGTCGGCCAGGACCCGCCGGGTTAAGAACGTCCTGCAGTGCCCAGCGGGAGATCCTGCGCGGCATGGGGCTACCCGGCGCGCCGTTTCGCCAGGCGCCACACAGCCCGAAGGGCCGATATCAGGGCAACCACGAAGCCGAGGGCGCCTAGCCCGAGGAAAGTGAGAACGAAACCGATCCTGACAGGGGAAGGAGGCAGTCCTTGGTCGGCCTCGCTGATTCCCCCGAAACCGATCCAGGTAAACAAGGCCAAAACCAGGCCAAGGAACATCATAGAGATGCCGGATGCGACGCCTGCCGCAACGGGGATTTCTTTCATGAATACTACTGGCCCCTTTCACTGCGCTGACGTTGCATGCTGTGGAGTCCCTAGACATCAAACGGCGGCCCTTCCTCGAACTATCGAATGATATCCCCTGTCGGGATAACCTGATCAGAAAAGCCTTGACGCTAAAGGCCGAAACTGGAAGAAGGGAATGCGGAGAACATTGAAGATCGCGGTTGCCTCAGTGATCGGCATAATCCTGGTCATCGCTGCGTTGTTCTTCTTTGGACGCCCCCAGTCGGGAGGAAACGCCATCGAGGGTTTGTCGCTGATCGCCGTCGGGGTATTTGTAGCCAGGCTTGCATGGGGCGGTAAAAAGAGCATCTCCCAACCGATGACGGAACCCGGAGAGGCCCTCAACGATCTATACCTAGGCGCCACCTACACAGGCCCCAGACTCGTCGCCCCTCCTCAGGGAAAGCATGCAGAGTTGGTCATCGATGATGATGAGCGACTGGAGTTCCTCGAGGCCCTCAAGGAGGCAGACGCACGCTCACACCGCAACGCCTCTGACGAACGGCACCGCCCCTAAATTCCAACCTTCGATCCTCCACATCATATTATTCCCGGGACGCGCCCTGCCCTGTTCTCGGATTATTTGCCCCTTCATTCCCCTTGGGCGCCGTTAGCTGATTGGCTTTTGTCGGAAGGATCTGCGTTCATTGAATCGAAGTTCGCACCATGCTGATCCAGCATGAAAGGAAGGCGGACACGAAGGCCCGCAGCACAGGGGCAGGCCTTTTGTATGGCAGGATAATTCGCAGGCAATCGCACTGAATCCGTGCGGGGCTGTTGCCGGTACATTTGGGGGAAAACTTGCGCAAAAATCCGGGCCGAATGATGGCCGCCATCGCTACCGCCGGAGCCCTGCTGCTTGGTGGGTTCACGGCCGCAGCCCCGGCTCAGGCCCTCGGCCCGAAGGCCACGGGGCCGAGCGCCTCCTCGGTGCTGAACACCCTGCCGGTCAAGGGGAAGGCCGCCAAGACCGGCTATTCCCGCGACAAGTTCGGCCCCTCGTGGAAGGACATCGATCGCAACGGCTGTGATACCCGGAACGACATCCTCAAGCGCGACCTCACCAAGGACAGGTTCAAGCTCGGCACCTATAACTGCGTCATGGTTTCCGGGAACCTGAAGGATCCCTACACCGGCAGGACCATCAGCTACGTCCGTGGCGGCAGCAAGGTCGACATCGACCACGTCGTGGCCCTTGGCCAGGCATGGGTGTCCGGTGCCCAGAAGCTCTCCACCGCCCAGCGCACCGCCCTGGCCAACGACCCGCTGAACCTGCTGGCCGTGGATGCCTCCGCGAATCGGGCCAAGGGCGACCGCGAGGCCAGCGCGTGGCTGCCCAAGAACAAGTCCTTCCGTTGTCCCCTCGTTGCCACCCAAATCGCGGTCAAAAAGAAGTACGCCCTGTCGGTCACTCCCGCCGAGAAGGCCGCCATGAGGAAGGTTCTCACCTCCTGCCCTGGCCAGAAGACCGTGAAGGTCGCCGCCCTCAAGCCCGCCGGCAAGGCAACGCCGACGAAGGCCGCCAAGTCCTCCACGGCGTTAAAGGTCTCCCCCGGTGCTTTCTGCGCCTCGTCCGTGAAGGGCAAGAAGGGCATCAGCAAGACCAATGGCAAGACCTACACCTGCAAGGCGTCCTCCACGGACAGCCGCCTCCGCTGGCGGGCCTGATTCGGGGTTCAGGAGGAAAGGAAGCGCACCACTCGTGCGGGTGAACCCACAACAATGGAATTTTCGGGCACGTCCTTCGTAACTACGGAGGCAGCCGCCACGACAGCATTTTCGCCAATGGTCACGCCGGGCAGAATGGTGGCGTTCGATCCGATCCAGACATTGCGGGCGATGACGATGGGAGCCGGGTGCATGTCCGCGCGGCGGCTCGGCGCAAGGTCGTGGTTGAGTGTGGCCATCACGGAGTTGTGCCCGATGAGGCAGTCGTCCCCAATCACCACGCCGCCTTGGTCCTGAAATTTGCACCCTGAGTTGATGAAAATCCTCTTCCCGAGTGTGATGCTCTTCCCGAAGTCGGCGTAGAAGGGCGGGAAAACCGTCACGGATTCGTCAACCGGCTTGCCGGTCAGCTGAGCCAACAGCTCGCTCCCCCGCGCGGGTTCCGGATAGGCGCCGTTGTCAAGCTCGCCGGTAATGCGCAGGGCATCCTGGCTGACCCGGTGCATGCCCCCATGCAACGGCGAGTTCCCCGTGATGATCCGCAGTGGTGATGACTGGATCCGACTGTGCCGCGCCTTCCCGCTGGACGTTACCGCCTCCCGTCGGCACGACTGGTACCGCACCACCGGACGGGCCGGCCGTTGGGTGATTCCCGACTGGGAACGAGTCGCCCACGAATGGGATGCCATCCATCTAACTGTTGTGGCATACCTTAACAACGCTGCGCGAGCACTCAAGATCGATTCAGACGCGGCAAGCGTCATCGCTGGCTGGAACCCGGATACTACGATCTGGTTGACCGACGTCGCACGCGAATGGGAAGGGCCGCGGCAGGTCTGGCGTCGCGCGCCGCAGGATGGCTGCTGGTCTCCGGCGTGACCGCAGACGGCGCTTCGATCCAGCTGGTGACAACACGGAAAGAGCTACGCCCCTGATGATCCTTGAGGTCGCAATCGACTTCTCAAGAGTGCGATTTCTTCTTGACTGAGCCCTGCTTTACGAAGATAAGACCGCGGATCAAATTTTTCCAACCAGGTAATGAGTTCCGTCCTTCGCTCCGCAATGCGTTCGGGGGTCAAAAGGAAACAAGCCACTCAATTCCTAAGCGTTGCGGCGGTAATCGCCCTGTTCATCGCCGTGGCCGGATGTGCGCAAACCACCGCGCAAGCCGCCGCCAAGGAGTCCCACCGCCGTCGTCATGGCACCGGTTCCAACAGCTGCATAACTTCATATCCTGCGCGCGCGAACTTCTCCTCCGCGGGGCTGGCGGAAGGACTCACCTCAAGCTGGCCGTCTTGGCGGCTGAACAGCGTGGACGTTTCGATAATCCCGTTCTCCACCCGCCGGCCCAGCGAAACGACGGGGCTGCCTGGGATGTGCACGGTCCACGCAAACAATCTGGCAGGAGTAGAGGGGGCACCCATCATGAACGTCCAGCACATCATCCGTACCGCCGTCCGATTCGCCGCCGGCCTCGCTGCCTGCTTCGCGCTCATCGGCGCAATGCACTTGCCTACTTCTGAGCCGTCGCGGGCCGCCCACGACGCCATCACCAAGATTTGCACCCTGCCGCTGCTGGCTGGGCAGAATACTTAGGCTTTGCAGCCAGCCAGGCGCCTCCTGCGCCAGGGTGGCGGATGCGATCGACGAATCGACCAGTCGATCGATCGACCGGAAGCAGCGGCGGGTGACTCAGCAGCCGCCGCTGGTGCAGTAGACGGTCCCGATGCCTAGGTTAACGGTATGATCACCGGGAGTCCCCATAAGTGGTGTAATACCCTGCCAGGTCCGTCCGTCGCGATCGACGGCGTACGCCTCAGCCCTGACATACAGGTCCCAATGTGCGGGATCCCTTAAGACAAAGCTGTCACAGCCAGAGCTGCCAGTGGCTCTTTCCTCCACGATCACCCAGCTGTCCACGCCATTGGCACTGACTTCTATGAACGTCGGCAGTTCCATGTAGGGCTGCCCATTGGGGAAATCGAAGCAGTACACTCCGGCACCTGCCGCGGTCGCGGCATCAGCACCACTGGAAACTCCGAGTGCAGCGAGAGCAGCTGCGGAGAAGGCCGCTGCGATATGGCGATACATCTGCGTTCCTTTGAATAGGTGGGCGTGATTCGCCCTAGTACTAACGATCAACGGCACCCTTTCGGATGCGGCCGGTCCGGAAGGGTGCCGGCCGATGCCTATTCGCCGACCAGACATACAAGCATGGGCAGCGTAGAGCTCAATTTAAAGACCCACCTCAGTGGCTCGGTGCGATGAAGGGATCGGGTGCGTTACTAGATTGGGAGTATGCCTGCCGCCGGCAGGTGATTCGCGCATTTCCAGACGCCTACGCTATGCGGCTGAGCGACCGGTGTGGCCCCATCCCGCATGTTCTTAAATCTTAGTCCGCACATAAGTTTCCGTCATTGTCTTTCTGGTGTTTGCGTGGGCAGCCTCCGCGACAGCCCTACTCAAAGAACCCTGCGACAGTGCATCGTCGGCGCGGTGTAGAAAACCCGCCCGGACGACCGCGCTTCAACCGACACTGCCGGAGCTCAAGTGACTGCCTTTAACAGGGACTATAAGAGATGACTCCACGTTTTCCCGTCGCGGATACCCATTATCGTCGCCCTAGTTACTCCGTACTCGCTGGCCAAACGAGCAACCGTTCCTCTCGTGCCGGGCAGTTGGGCCCTTATCGCCCGTACTTGAACTGAGGTCAGCTTGGCGTTGAAGTGCTCCCCCGTGGCAGCCAACGTCTTTCCGTGCCTGCGGGTGTCCGCTGCGTTCTCAGTAGGCGTTACCCAGCGAAGATTCTCGGGGTGTTGTTCTGCGGGTTCCCATCGATATGGCCAACCCACATGCCCTCCTCGCCCGGCCCATGCCAAGCCTCGCAAACCAACCGGTGCACGAGCTCCCTTCCCGCCACCCCAAGCCCGATTGAGAGGTGGCCCGTGCTCTGCGACCAGGGGCGCAGTATCGCTCCCCTCTGGCCGCGGACGCAGCCAAGAGAGCTGACCCAATAGCGTTCATGCGGTGTCGGCCGCCACTCCTCTCCATCTATCTCATCGCTCGGATGTACGACTTTCGAGATCTCCGCCTGTCGGCGCGCGTGGTAATCGGAGCGCTCGTAGCTTGCACGAATATCCAGAAGCAGCTGCGTCTTTTCCGAGTCCCGCGTGGGTTTCGTGCGGCAGCGGCCGTTGACGACGTCGGCGATATAGCCGTAGCTGCAACCAACTACGGCCGCGATTTGGGCGCGGCGCATTCCGTCTGCTTCCCTCCGACGTATCCATTCCACTACCTCATCGGGAAACCTCGGTCGGTGGTGCGCTTCGCCCCTCGGGCTCTTCACTCGGCCCTTGCGTTTTCGGTCATCAGCATTCTCTTGACGCGTCCCCAGGCGCAGGTGAGAGATTTCAACGCAAGCGGGGGTATCGCAGCTATGCATGACCTGCAAGCCTGGAGCCGGCACCTCGCCGGTCTCAAGTATCACGGCTGCCCGATGAGCCCCTATTAGCTTTCCGAACAGCTTGAATCCACCGTAGCCGTTGCGCCCAACCTTTCCGGCCGTCCAGATCAAGCAGCCATTGTCCATTCTCTGAGTCTGCGCATAGAACCGTTCACGATCCGTAGGCTTCGGCGACATGGCCATATTATGCGTGGTTGGTGTGACAGACAGCGGTGTGGTCACAAGATCCTCACCGCACCCGTGATTTGAGAATTGTCAAGTCATCTGATGTAATGCTTCATGTTGCGTCATTCTTCAGGTTTGGCTTCTACTCCAAACCAGCCCGGCTCTCGGGCGTGACCTGCTGAATAAGAGATAACAAGATAAAAAACAAACAGCTGAGGTAAGCAACGCCTCGGCTTTTTTTGTGCCCTCGCGCCCCTTGTTTTCGCTTATTAACCGGCCCTTCAGGGCGACCAGCAGGAGGTTATGCCCTCACGACCAGAGCAACCATTATCCGTAAAGCGGAGGCTGCGGCCGCCGCACGCCTCACTCCAGGCGACGGTGAGGCCGTATGAGCAGGCCCTCGACCGTTACGCATCCGGCCTGCGGCAAGAGCTGGTCCAATCGGAACAGTCACAGCCACTGCCCCGTCTGCCATCAAACGTTCGGAAACCACACCATCGCCGACGCGCACCGCGTCACCAGGAACGGCGAGCGCGTCTGCCTCGATCCGGCAGAGTTGACCATCAGCGGGTGCGCTCCTGCCCTGAAGGCGGGCGTCTGGGTCAGCGGCAGACCGAACCGGTACCGGCGGAATGCCGCCTAATCGTCTGACCGGACCATCGTTTCACCGCCGGATACCGGCTACCCCTCCAACTACTCGCGGACGTCATGCGTCCCAGCGGATTTGCCACTGCGGCCAGCAGGAAGGAACCCATTTTGACCCGACCGATAAATCGTTTTCGCGATGACTTCATCACCGCTCTGGCGGCGGCTGCCGCCGCCACCGAAGTGACCGAGGACCAACACGTTGTTCTCGACATCATGGCCAACAGCCTCCAGCTCTCAAGCGTCTCCCCGATGTCATGGCGGGACATCAATGCCGCCCTCGGACGCCCGCGTTCGGACAAGCGCGTGGTCAGCACCTTAGCTGAGCTGCGGGAACTGGGCTGGATCAGTGGCCGAAGGTGGGGTTACGACCTATTGGCAATTCCGACTGCAGCTAACGACGTGTCCGCGTGACCCACTTTGAGCCGTTGAACCTGGAGGAGCTAATGGCAATCGATGAACCAACATGGTTAGTGGAAGGACTAGTGTCCTCCAGCATCACGTTGCTGACAGGACAGCCGAAGTCCGGCTAATCCTCTGTGGCCCAGAACCTCATAGCCTCATCCCTAATGGGCCGAGCCTTCCTCGGCCGGCCTATGGAAGCCGTCGACCGGGCAATTGTGCTGGCCACTGACGGCGGCGCTCGCATGGAGTACCGGGACCGGCTACTGGAACTCGGAGTCACACCCGAGGCTGGCCAGCGGCTCCAGGTCTACACCGCGCCCGGTGTCAGCGAGGACGTACTCAAGGCCATAAGCACCCAGCTCAAGCCCACTGCCCGCGACCTAATCGTGATCGACCACTTCTCCAGCATTGATGGCGACTACAACTCGCAGGTGGACGTGAACCGTGTCTTCCAGCAAATCCAGTCGGCGGCTGGTGCCGCCGCCGTAGTGATCCTGGCTCACAGCTCGACCGTCAGGAACGCCAAGGCTACGCGCCACAGAAGGCCCTCGGCTCTACTGTGATCGAGGCCAAGGCGAGGTGGATCCTCCATGTTGACCGCAAGGGTGACCGGATCAAGCTCTCTGCCCGAGGCAACGCCCGACAGGCCGAACGGTTGACGCTGAATGTCGGGTCCGCCGCTGCGGACCTGACCGTGACAGGCACGAGCTCAGCCGCGGAACAAGGCGAGAAGCAGCGGGAGAAGGCCCACAATATCGAGGCTCAGAGGCGGCACCACTTCGACTGGTATCTCGAGAACTGCCAGGGACTGACGAATACCGAGGCTGCACAGAAGCTGAGCGCGCAGTTCGGCGGAGCCGTGACGAGCTGGCGGAACCGCCTTACGCCGAAGGGCTACCTCGGCGAAATGTTGGCCGAGAACTAGCGGCTCACTCGATTCACCCGTTCACTGGCTCACCTATATAGGAACCCCCCCAGTGAATCTTGCGATCCACTTCCCCCCAAGAGAGGCTTCCTAGCTATTCGGGAGGGAGCGCAAGCGGAGTCCCGAGTGTAGGCCGTGGGCAGGTAGACATCTGCCGATGTTTGCCCCTGTCCACGGCAAACGGTCCCGAGGCCTGGCGGCCTCGGTCCCAGTCAGCTAGCAGGGGCATCCTGATCCTGTCCCCGGTCCCGCCAGCGTCCGCCTGCCCCAGATCCCCAGAGCTTCCACCTTGCTCTGGTCCCGGCCTCGGCGCTGGCGCCCCTCGGCCAACTTATAACCCAATCCCATTTCCCAATTGGAAGGAAACCCACCATGGCAAGGGCCACCACGACGAAGACCACCGCCATCTCCGCCCTCGCAGCAGCCGAGGCCAAGGCCGAGGAGACCGCGTCAAGCTGGCCGAGGCCGAACAGACTACTGGGGAACGCTCCGCCGCAGCCCAGGCAGCCGGACGCCGACCGTGCAATGCGCCGGGACCTCAACGCCGGCAACTCGGATATCACCGAGGAGGAGATCATGGAAGCACAGCAGGGGGCAAGCGCCGCAGTCGATCTGGGCCAATGCGGCGCAGAAGCGGGTGCTTCCCGGCATTCGCTCAGGCGCAATACACGTTTGACTGAGCCATGGGCAACAAAGCCTGCCCTTATGTGAGATCTCAAAAGATTGGCAGTGGATACTGACTGGTGCGCTGCTGGACAAATGGACGATGAGTTGCTCCTGGCCGAGTTGGAAGACCGAACTCGAAATTATCGAATAGGTAGCAAAGGTCATCTCTGAGGGGTATTTAAAGCCGTACCCGACGCTTCCGATATGAACCTGGTGTCGAGAGAGAAGCGGCGTCAGTTGGAGAAGCAACGGCTGCCGGAGGGCAGGGACAATTAGTACATCGTGGGGCCGGCTCTGATGCTAGACAATCTGCCATTTATCGCTGAGGGAAATGCATTTCTAGGTTGCAGAGCAGGTCAAGGGGGATGACCTTTCCGTGCCGGCAGTACCCCGCGCTGGCGGGCGGACGGTGCTTATGTTCCGGCGGAAGAGCCGCCGCCCGGGAGCGGTCCGGCCGGTGAACCGTGGCCGCTACCAATACTTTAGAGTCTATTGACAATCGGTAACGTTTGGTCGGATAATCGACTGCAAATCAGGCGGGCGGCAGAGGAGCTGCGTGCCGGTTTTTGGGCACCCTCCACCGGTCTCGGGGAGGATAAGACACCTGCGCGGCAGGCACGGGGCTTCAAGGGCCCTCCTCTTAGTCCATCATTCCGCAGACCGGCTTTGCGGCCTTCAGAGAACACCGGGCATGAGAGTCTGGGCAACTTCGATGTGTACTGCCAGCCGATGAACGGCTTCGAATGCCCGCCGGGCACCCGTGCCCCTTGGGCAGCAGAAGGGGAGATGAGTGAGTCATGTGACGCATGAGAAGGACGGCAGCCGCGTGTGCCGCCGCCGCAATGGTTGCGTTGGGCATGCTGGCCGGGTCCGCCCCGGCACAGGCCGCTTCGGGCGGCATCTTCTGTTTTGTCTACGAGGGCACGAACAGTTCGTGGGAGCACCCGTCGGCTGTGCAGGTGAACCCGGACAACAGCCGGGGCAACTGGACGAACGTAGCGGTCTCGGAGCCGGACTCGCAGGGCTGCGTGGCGTTCACGCTCTCCGGCGACTACGTGAACATGTACGTGCGCGGTCTGACCCAGTACATCGTCAACGGCGAGGGCGGCATTCCCCAGTACCTGTGGCTGGGTGTAACAAGCGTGGGCACGCCGGGACAGGGCGAGGTTGATCTGGGGGTCCACCCGGTCAAGTGCACGAGCGCCGAGTTCCCGGGCCTGTCCTGCTCGTGAAACCCACTTTGATGAGGGGAGTTATCAGGACACGGGCGGGACTGCGCGGGGGAACGGCCCCGCCCGGTTGACGGGCAAGGAGTGGAAATCATGGGACGCAGGAACAAGCTGGGAGCCGCGTGTACGGCGGCGGCACTGGGCGCACTGGGGCTGTTCGCCGGGGCGCCCCCGGCGCAGGCGGCCACCGGCATCGAGTACTGCTTTGTGATGGCGGGTCCGGGGCACGAGCGCTGGGCGGCGAAGCCAAGCACGGTGCAGTGGAATCTGTTCAACGACCCGAACGCGGTGTGGGGCGTTGTGGGACACGTGAACCTGAACAATGACGGGTGCGCCAAGGTGCGGATCGACTCGCCGCATACGGACAACTTTGTGCGGGCGGTGTCGGTGTGGACCGAAACGAACTCGGACGGCACTCCGGTCGCCGAGTGGGTCGGGGTCACGCCGAGGGTAGCGCAGGCCGGGACCGGGGTCGCCGATCTCGGCACCGGGGTGGTGTACTGCTACCCGCGTCAGGGATATTCGTGCCCGCCGAAGACGCGGGACCCCGGGTGAGCCAGGCTGGGATTCTTCCAGCTTGGCGTGCGCTAGCGGCAGACACTTTCGCTGGCCTATGTTGAGGCAGGAGAAGGCGCCCTGGTCCCGCGGCTCAGCTACGGCGCAGTGCCCAGCGCGGTTGGATGGTCGGCCCAATTGACGGACCTGTGGTCGGCCGGAGAACCGGCCTCGCTGCCAAGCACACTGTCCGGATCACGGCGTCCGCTTCGGCCTTGAGTGACTCGCAGGAGACAAGGGCCGTTAGCCTGCTCCTGTACCTGATGAGCAATCAGCTCATTGTCAGCAATCGCCGAGGCCCTGGCGAAGCTGGACGACATCGCCGAGCGCATGGACGGAACAACGCGATCGACGATGCAATTCGCGAGATTCGGAAACACGACGGGGGCGAGCATTACCCAAATCTGCGCGCCCATCGCCGGCGTCCGGCTGGTGAGGTCGGGATACGAGAACCACCTGAGATCGAGGGTGAGCGCTTCGAGATGATAACGCTGGGTCTGGCGGCATACAAGCAGGCGCCTCGTAAACTCGAGTTCGCCTGCCACCTTGAGTCACGGCACAAACGCCGCAATGGCTGTTAGGCAGTCAGACGGGCGGGGGCTTCGGCCCCCGCCTCCGTGGCCCCAAAGTTCCCTAAGACAGAAGGCTCCACTTCCCTGTAACCGCAAGGCAGAGGGCGCTACAAAAGGCGGTACAAATCCGTTTCAACCATGCAGCCTCTCAGTACTGGCATTGCGCCTGGGAGGGTGAATTCCTTGACGCTTTCGAGAACGATGAGCAGAGCCGCCAGGCTGAAGCTCTTGCCATGCTCGACACTTGGGTTGCCGATCCGTACTTCGCCATGAATTTCGTAGACCCCGAGCAGGTGTGGAAGGGCTATGTGCTCGACCCCGCCAAAAGCGGCGATGTCACACGGATGAAGTTCGAGCACAGCCACTGCCCGCCCCTGGATTAGCCGGTTCGGGCGCGGTCCCGCCGGTTGGGATCGGGCGCGATCAACTCCCGCCCGGCAACCTACCCGTCTGCGGCGGCGCAGAACAGCTGCAGTTCAGCGTCTCCGTCGCGGATGTAGTGCAGACCGGTGAACCCGTGTCCCCCGGCGAAGCGGGACTGCAGGGAGGAGCCGTCCTCCAGTTGGTACAGCATGTTCGCCAGCGCGTTGCCGGCCTCGTCGGTGATGGCCAGGGACACGGCGCGCCCGTCCGGGGCCTCCCCTGTATAGCTTCCGGACAGCCGGAACGAGCCGGCGATCAACTCCTGCCGGTCTGCCGTCGGGCCGTCGACCCTGGGCAGGAGCAACTGGCCGGCCTCCTCTCCGGCGCTGCTGCCAAAGTCCGGACGGTACTGCGTGGTGCAGGCGATTTCGGCCGGCAGCTGCTGTTGCCCTGCTGCGCATCCCGAGAGCAGAAGGGCGGAAACAGCCAGCGTGACCGGACCCCCGACCACCCGCGGGCGGCGATGGTCCCGGTGCCGCCCAGCGCGGACCGCTTCACGGTGTGGAGTTGGTGCCATGGCAGCAGCCTAACGTCGCGGCCGGCGCGGGGACGTCAGGAACCGGTGCACGACGCGCCACGCCCGCGCCCTAGCCGAACCGATAAGCCGACGCATTAAACGGCGAAGCCCGCACCAAACGGTGCGGGCTTCGCTGGAGGCTTGCGGCCGAAGGGTTACTTCTTGCCGCCGAAGCCCTTGAAGCGTGCGTTGAAGCGCTCCACGCGGCCGGCGCTGTCCATGATGCGCTGCTTGCCGGTGTAGAACGGGTGGGACTCCGAGGAGATTTCAACCTCGATCAGCGGGTAGCTGTTGCCGTCTTCCCACTCCACCGTCCGCTTGGACGTCGCGGTGGACTTGGTCAGGAAGGAAACGCCGGAGGCCAGGTCGCGGAACACAACCGGGGCGTATGCCGGATGGATATCAGACTTCATAGTTGTACCTTTTCTACGCGCCCCTGGATTTTGCCAGCGGCTAGAAGGATGGAAAGATGGCAGCCCCATTAGGGCCAGCAAACAACTCTACCGCATTCGGCGGGCTCACGTCGAAGTGACACGGCAGGCCCAGAACGCCACCGCGCTGGCGGCCGCAACATTCAGCGAGTCCACCCCCGCACGCATGGGGATCATCACGGTCAGGTCCACCAAGTCGAGCGTTTGCTGTTTCACGCCGGCGCCCTCGGTGCCCAGCACCAGTGCCAGCCTGTCGTAGCTGCGCCGCTCCAACTCATCCAAGGTGATGGCGTCCCCGGTCAGCTCCAACGCCGCCGTCGTGAAACCGGCGTCGCGCAGCGCGTTAACGTCCTCCGGCCACTCCGGCAGCCGGGCCCACGGAATCTGGAAGACCGTGCCCATGGAGACCCGGATGCTGCGCCGGTACAACGGGTCGGCGCACTGTGGACTGAGCAGCACCGCGTCCATGCCCATGGCGGCAGCGGACCGGAAGATCGCACCCACGTTGGTGTGGTCCACGATGTCCTCCAGCACTGCCACCCGGCGGGCGCCGGCCAGCACGTCCTCGACCGGCAGCGGCGCGGGCCGGTGCATGGCGGCCATTGCCCCGCGGTGCAGGTGGAATCCGGTGATCGCCTCCAGCACCTCGGGCGTCCCGACGAACACCGGCACGTCGGGGAACCGGCCGATGACGTCGCGCAGGTCGTCCAGCCACTTGTCGGTCAGGAAGAACGACCGAGGGGTGTGGCCCGCCGCGATGGCCCGGCGCAGCACCTTGGAGCTTTCCGCGATGTACATGCCCTCGGCGGGCTCGCGGCGCCGGCGCAGCGCGGTGTCCGTCAGCTGCGCGTAGTCGGCCACGCGCGGGTCGGCGGCGGAGTCCAGGCGCACCAGGTTCATGCGAAGAGGTTCCTGACCAGCACGAACAACGCCACCAGGCCAAGGGTGACAATAACGCCGCGCAGCACCACCGGCTTCAGCCGGCGTCCCACCGCGGACCCGATCAGCGCGCCGATCAACGAACTGATGGCGATGACCAGCACCACCGACCATTCGATCCGGTCGAACGCGAAGAGCATGTAGGAGATGGCGGCGATGATGTTCACGCCCAACACCAGCACGTTCTTGACCGCGTTGGCCTGCTGCAGGGTGCCGTGCAGGAAGACCCCGAGGATTCCCACCAGCAGCACGCCCTGCGCGGCCACGAAGTAGCCGCCGTAGACACCGGCAAAATAGACCAGCCCCAGCAGCAGCCACGGACGCGGCCGGGTGCGGGCCTGCGCGGCCTGGCGGTCGCGCACCCAGGCCTGGAGCTTGGGTTGGAACACCACGAACAGCAGCGCCACCACGATCAGGAACGGCGCCGCCACGCCAAAGACTTCCTCCGGCAGGTGCAGCAGCAGCCAGGCACCGGTGATCCCGCCCAGCAGCGAGGCCGGCAGCAGGATCGCCAGGGTTCGGCGCAGCCCCGCCAGTTCCCTCCGGTAGCCGTAGACGCCGCCCACGTTGCCGGCAATCAGGCCCATCGCGTTCGAAATGGTCGCGGTCACCGGCGCATAGCCCAGTGCCACGAGAATGGGGAACGTGACCAGCGTTCCGGAGCCAACAATGCTGTTGATGGTCCCGGCCCACAGGCCACCCAACCCGATCAGGGCAGCGTTCAGCACATCCATGAGGCAGGCGCCGCTTAGGCGCGCTTGGCTACGGCAGTGTAGCGGCCGCCGTCGTGCTTGACGCTCAGCGGCATGTCAAAGGCGGCGCTCAGGTTCTCTTCGGTCAACACCTCGGCGATGGGCCCCTGGGCCACCACCCCGCCTTCGCGCAGCAGCATGGCGTGCGTGAAGCCCGGCGGCACTTCCTCCAGGTGGTGGGTGACCAGCACCAGCGCCGGCGCGTCCTCGTCCTGGGCCAGCTCGCTCAGCCGCCGCACCAGATCCTCGCGGCCGGCCAGGTCCAGGCCGGCGCCCGGCTCATCCAGCAGCAGCAGTTCAGGGTCGGACATCAGGGCCCGGGCAATCTGCACGCGCTTGCGTTCGCCCTCGCTCAGCGTGGCGAAGGTGCGGTTCATGAAGGTGGACATGCCCCAGGCATCCAGCAGCCGGAAGGCGCGGCGCTCGTCCATCTTGTCGTACTGTTCGCGCCAGCGGCCGGTCACACCGTAGGCGGCGGTGACCACCACGTTGAGCACCTGCTCGTGCTCGGGGATTTGGCCCGCCAGCGCGGTGGAGGCCAGGCCGATCCGCGGCCGCAGCTCGAACACGTCGACCTTGCCCATGGTTTCGTCCAGGATCCCGGCGATCCCGCGGGTGGGGTGCAGGCGTGCGCCGGCGATCTGCAGCAGCGTGGTCTTGCCCGCCCCGTTGGGGCCGAGGACTACCCAGCGCTCCCCCTCCTTGACCTGCCAGTCAATGCCGTCGAGCAGGGTTTTCCGCCCGCGGACAACAGTGACCCCGGCAAATTCAAGTACATCGCTCATATCAGTAGACAGTAGGCTAAAACGCGTAGCATTCGCCAAACGCGACGCCGGAGCCTGCCATGATGGATCCGGCCCTCCCTCCAGCTTTGCGCAGAACGGAATCACTATGCCCTCGCTCCTCCGTGTCGTCTCCTACGGCCGGGAACTCCCCGATGCCTATCTCGCCGCCGTGCAGGCCGCGGTCACCGGAGCCGGCGGGAGCATCATCGAGCTGGAGAACGCGGCCAACGACCGTTTCCAGGTCACCGTCCTGACGGTGGAGTACGACGGCGGTGCCCCCGACGGCGTCGCAGCCGTGCGGGCGGCGCTGACCCCCGTCCTCACGGATGACCTGGGCACGGCCGTGATGGATGCGTCGCTGGCCGGGCCGCAGCGCAAGCTGCTGCTGATGGACGTGGACTCCACGCTCATCCAGCAGGAGGTCATCGAACTGCTGGCCGAGCATGCCGGCAAGCGGGACGAGGTTGCCGCCGTGACCGAAGCGGCGATGCGCGGCGAACTGGACTTCGCCGAGAGCCTGCACGCCCGGGTGGCAACCCTGAAGGACCTTCCCCTCGACGTGATCGACCGCGTCCGTGCCGCGGTGCGGCTGACGAACGGGGCCCGGGAACTGGTCGAGGCCTTCCTGGCCGCCGGCCACGCGGTAGCCGTGGTCTCCGGCGGCTTCAGCCAAATCCTGGATCCGCTGGCCGCCGAGCTCAGGCTGACCTACCACCGCGCCAACCTGCTGGGCATCGACGCGGAGATGCTGACCGGCAAGGTGGACGGCGACGTGGTGGACCGCGCGGTGAAAGAGGCATTGTTGCGCGAATGGGCGGCGGCGGAGGCAATCGACCTGGCGCAGACCATTGCCATCGGCGACGGCGCCAACGACCTGGACATGCTCGCCGCCGCCGGCCTGGGCGTTGCGTTCAACGCCAAGCCTGCCGTCCGGGAGGCCGCCGACGCCGCCATCAACATTCCCTACCTGGATGTGGCCCGCTACTTCGCCGGCGTCTGACGCTTCTGCGGCCGCCGGACCGGCAATCCAGGCGTGCTGATTTCCGCCGGACGAGGCCCCTACCGCCGGGCCATGTGCCGGAGTAGGGTCGGTTGAACCTCCCCCGGACAGCGTCCCGGCTGCCGGCCTACGGGCAGGATTCCCGGAACCTGCCGCGAAGGAGAATCAGCGATGAGCACGCACTCCACAACGACCACAACCCTGGATCCGGACGTGGCGGAGACCTGCCGGCGCCTGGCGGCGCAGCTGCGGGTGGACTCCATCCGAACCACCACCCGCGCCGGCTCCGGCCACGCCACCTCGTCGCTCTCGGCGGCCGACCTCATGGCGGTGCTCTTGGCGAACCACCTGCGCTATGACTGGCAGCGGCCGGAGCTGGCGGCGAACGACCATCTGGTTTTCTCCAAGGGGCACGCCTCGCCGCTGCTCTATGCCATGTTCCGGGCCGCCGGAGTGATCGACGAAACGGAACTGCTCGACACCTACCGGCAGTTTGGCGGCCGGCTGCAGGGACATCCCACGCCTGCCCTGCCCTGGGTGGACGTGGCAACCGGCTCGCTCGGCCAGGGGCTGCCCGTCGCCGTCGGCATCGCCATGGCCGGCAAGTACCTGGACCGGCTCCCCTACCGGACGTGGGTCCTCTGCGGGGACAGCGAGATGACCGAAGGGTCCATGTGGGAGGCGCTGGACAAGGCCGCCTACTACCGGCTGGGAAATCTGACGGCGATCGTGGATGTGAACCGGCTGGGCCAGAACGGGCCGACCGCACTGGGCTGGGATCTGGACCGGTACTCCGCAAGGATCCGGGCCTTCGGCGCCCAACCGCTGCCGATCGACGGCCACGACCTGGCAGCCATCCACGAAGCCTTCGCCACGGCGCGTGCCACCACCGACCGGCCCAGCGTCATCCTGGCCCGCACGGTCAAGGGCAAAGGCGTTTCCGCGGTGGAGGACAGGGACGGCTGGCACGGCAAGGCACTGCCGGAGGACGTCGCCGGGGCCGCCATCGAGGCGCTGGGCGGCCCCACGCACCTCCGGATCGCCACGCTGGAACCGGAACCCGGCGATCCTGCCATCACGCCCGACCCCGCGGCCGCCGTCGAGCTTCCCGCCTACACGGTGGGCGATTCCGTCGCAACCCGGACGGCCTTCGGCGACGCGGTGGCTGCCCTCGCCGCCCGGCCCGAAGTGGTGGTCCTCGATGGCGAGGTGGGCAACTCCACCAAGGCCGGGGAATTCAGCAAGGCCGCGCCGGAGCGCTTCTTCGAAATGTTCATTTCCGAGCAGCAGATGGTGGCTGCGGCGGCAGGGCTCTCCGTGCGCGGGTATGTGCCGTTCGCCGCCAGTTTTGCAGCGTTCCTCGTCTCCCGCGGTTACGACTTCATCCGGATGGCAGGGGTTTCCCAGGTGGACATCCGCCTGGTCGGAACCCATGCCGGCGTCGAGATCGGCCAGGACGGGCCTTCGCAGATGGCGCTGGAGGACCTGGCCGCCATGCGGGCGATCCACACATCAACCGTGCTCTACCCCGCCGACGCACCCTCGGCCGCGCGGTTGGTCCGCACCATGGCTGACACTTCCGGCATCTGCTACCTCCGCGCGACCCGGGGCGACTACCCCGTGCTGTACGGGGACGGCGAAGAGTTCCCCATCGGCGGGGCGAAGGTGCACCGGGCCACCGACGACGACGCCGTCGCGCTCGTCGGCGCGGGCGTCACCGTGCACGAGTGCCTGGCCGCGTCCGCCCAACTCGCCGACGAAGGCATCGCCGCGCGGGTGATTGACCTGTATTCGATCAAGCCCATCGACCAGGAGACGCTGCTGGCAGCGTGCCGGGCCACCGGAGGCCGGATCGTCACGGTGGAGGACCACTATCCCGAAGGCGGGCTCGGGTCAGCCGTCGCCGGTTCGCTGACCCAGGCGCGGGTACCGGACCTCAAGCTGGTCCGGTTGGCCGTGGAAGGTTTGCCGACGTCCGGTGCGCCACACGACCTGCTGGACGCCGCGGGCATCTCCGCGCGGCATATCGTTGAGGCGGCGCGCCGACTGGTTCGGGAGTAGTCCGGGCCCTGCGGCGTCTTAGTCCTGCGCCTGCAGGAAGGACTCGGCCCCGCCCACGTATTCCGTGTGGCCGGAGGGGACGTCGGCGGTGACCATCTTGGCCACTTCCGCGCCGAACTCTTCCACCGAGTAAAGCTTGCCGGCCTCTGCGCGGCGGGCTTCGATCGCGCCGGGGCGGGCACGGTCCAGCAGCGTCGCGGTCACGGTGCCTTCGATCATGTCGCCGGATACGACCACCAGCGAGATGCCCTTGGCGTCCAGCTCCGGCAGCAGTTCGCGCAGCGCGTCTTCGCCGGCGCGCTTGCTCAGGGCCACCGGCTCATACTCCGGCATGGTCGGCACGGTGCGGATGAAGTGGGCCTGGTGGCTGGTGACAAACACCACCCGGGAGCCTGCCGGCATCACCTCGGCCGCCGCCTTGAGCATGTTCACCTGCGCGTCGCGGTTCAGGCGCAGGGCATAATCCTCGCCCATGCTGGACTCCATGCCGCCGGACGCGTTGAGCACCAGCACATCGACGCCGCCGAAGTTCTGCCGGGCGGCTTCGACCAGTGCCTGCGAGCCCTCTGCCGCGGTGAGATCGGCGGCAACGGCGACGGCGCGGCCGCCGGCTTCTTCGATCTGTGCCACTACCTTGTTCGCGCGGGGTGCCTTCTGGCGGTAGTTGACCACCACCGACGCTCCCTCGGCAGCCAGAAGCTTGGCCACCTCGGCGCCGATGCCGCGCGATGATCCCGTTACGATTGCTGCTTTGCCGTCCAGTGCGCCCATGGCTGCTCCTCGAGGTTCTGAGTGGTGGTCCGGTCGGCCCGTTGTAGGAAACGCTCAACCGGAAAAGGCTTCGGGTTCCATCTTGCCAGTCCCCGAAGCCTTATCCGTTGTAGAGAGCCCACAAAACGCAGGTCCGAACACCTGCCTGACCTGCCTAGTGGCCCATTCCCAGTCCGCCGTCCACCGGAATCACCGCGCCGGAGATGTAGGCGGCTTCGTCGCTGGCAATCCAGCGGACCACGTTCGCAACTTCTTCGGGTTCGGCGAAGCGGCCGGCCGGGATGGAAGCCAGGTAGTTCTTCTGGGTGTCTTCCGGCAGTACTGCCGTCATCTCCGTGTTGACGAAGCCCGGGGCCACGACGTTGGCGGTGATGTTGCGGGATCCGAGCTCGCGGGTCAGCGACCGGGCGATGCCCACCAGGCCGGCCTTGGACGCGGCATAGTTGATCTGGCCCGGCGACCCGTAGAGACCCACCACCGAGGAGATCAGCACCACTCGGCCCTTCCGCAGCCGGATCATGCCCTTGGAGGCGCGCTTGATCACCCGGAACGCGCCGGACAGGTTGGTATCCACCACGCTGGTGAAGTCTTCTTCGCTCATCCGCAGCAGCAGCGTGTCGCGCGTGACGCCGGCGTTGGCGACCAGGACCTCCACCGGACCGTGGGCAGCCTCGACTTCGGTGAAGGCAGCGTCCACCGACGCGGCATCCGTCACGTCGGCCTTCACGCCCAGGAGTCCGTCGGGAACCTCGCCGCTGCGGTAAGTGATCGCCACCTTGTCGCCGTTCGCTTCGAAGGCCCGGGCAATCGCCAGCCCGATTCCCCTGTTGCCGCCGGTGACCAGCACGCTGCGGCCGGACTGCTGTTCGTTGCTCACTCTTACCTCCATCAAGCTGCTGTTTTCCTATGGAATCCTAGCCCGGGATATCCGTCGGTCGGTCATCGTCGGGCGGCTTTAGACATTCCGGCCAGCGTGGGAGAATTGATACAGCCCTGATGGAGTGTGATGAGCAAGCAGCCTGACGAGAAGCCGGAAGTCCTGAGCATTACGGACGTCCCTGAAAGCCATACCGATGAAATGCACCGGCGCATGGTCAAGTACACGCTCGCCATGGGTATCCGGTTGGCTTGTTTGCTGCTCTTCTTCTTCATCGACAGCTGGTTCCGCTGGTTCTTCGTGGCCGGCGCCGTCTTCCTGCCGTGGATCGCCGTGATCATCGCCAATGGCGGCAGCGACAAATCGAACCTGCAGCACAGCACTGCCTTGCTGGACCAGGCGCCGCAGCCGGAGCTGGAGGCCCCCTCCGCCCGCACGGCAAACGCCGGGGCAGACACCGACCAGGTCCTCAGCGGGGAACTTATCGACGACGCCGAGCCGGAAGCGGCCGGCAGCCCCGGCGCGTCCTCCCCGCCCGTCCGCCCCGCCTCCGACCGGCCGGAGCCGCCGGGCCCGGCACCGACAGCGGCCGACGGGCCCGCCGTTGCGGACGCTACCCCGCCGGAGGATCCCCACGTGGACGACGAGCCGGCCGAATTCACCGGAAACCTGAGCCCCGTCACCAAGCGGCGCTGGCGGAAGGCGGCCGCATGAACCTCTTGGACCAGCTCGGCGGCGGGGCGGCGGCCGCCTCCCCCGTCTGTTCGCGGAAGGGCTGCCGCCAGGATGCGCAGTGGCAGCTGCTGTGGAACAATCCGAAAATCCATACCCCCGAGCGCCGCAAAATCTGGCTCGCGTGCGGCGCACACCGGGAATGGCTGCAGGACTATCTGATCCAGCGCAGCCTCTGGCGCGAAACGCTCCCCTTGGAAGGTGCCTGAATGTCCTACCGATTCCTGCTCAGCGGCAAGTGGCTGGGCTGGCTGCTGATCGTTGCCCTGCTGGCCGCGCTGTGCGTGGTGCTGGGCAACTGGCAGATGGAACGCCGGGACCAGGCCCGCGACGTCATCGCGGCGGTGGAGAACAATTACGACGCCGATCCGGTGCCGTTCGGCGAGGTGCCGGACATCTTCGCCACCGCCGATGACTCGGTGGAATGGACGCCGGTGGTCCTCACCGGCGAGTACGACGACGCCGGGCAGCGGATCGTGCGGAACCGTCCCCTGAACGGCCGGCCGGGCTACGAGGTGCTTGTCCCGTTGCGCCTCCAGGACGGCAGCGCCGTGGTGATCAACCGGGGCTGGCTCCCGATCGGCAACAACCAGGCCGGCCACCCGGACACCATTCCCGCCGCCCCGGACGGCGACGTCACCGTCGTCGCCCGCGTCAAGCCCGGCGAAGGCCCGGTCAGCCGCGGGGCCCCGGAGGGCCAGCTCGCGTCCATCCAGCTGGACGCCTATGCGGCAGAACTGGGCTACCCCGTCCATACCGGCAGCTACGGGCTGATGGCGGCGGAATCTCCCGCTGCTGCCGTGCAGCCCGTGCAGATCCCCAAGCCGGCCATCGACGAAGGGCCGCACCTGTCGTACTCCATGCAGTGGTACGCCTTCGGCGTGCTGCTGTTCGTCGGCTACGGCTATGCCGCCCGCCAGCAGGCGCACCAGAGCCGGTACGCGGAGGAAGAGGAGGCGTTGAGCGGTTACCACCAGGCCAATCCGGCACCGCGCGCCGCGGCTCCGAACCGCCGGCGCAAGCGGCCGACGGCCGAAGAAGAGGAAGACGCCCTGCTGGACGCCCAGGGGTTCCGCACCGACGGCACCCTGCTCAGCCGCGACGACTGAACTGCAGCGCCGTCTATAACCGCAATTGCACGGCGCTTAGACACCTCGCTCGGCGATGCGCGCCTTGGCAATTTCGATTGCGACGGCGCTGTGCCCGGAATCAGGCCAGGGTGACCAGGTCCAGGTAGTCCTCGTTCCAGAGGTCTTCGACGCCGTCCGGCAGCAGCACGACGCGCTCCGGGTTCAGGGCCTCCACCGCCCCTTCGTCGTGGCTCACCATGACGACGGCGCCGCTGTAGTTGCGCAGAGCGCCCAGGATTTCCGCCCGGCTGGCCGGGTCAAGGTTGTTGGTCGGCTCATCCAGCAGCAGCACATTGGCCGATGACGCGACGATGGTGGCCAGGGCGAGCCGGGTCTTTTCGCCACCGGAGAGTACCCCCGCGGGCTTGTTCACGTCGTCCCCCGAGAACAGGAAGGAACCGAGGATGTTCCGCACCTCGGCGTCCTGCAGGTCGGGCGCGGCCGTGCGCATGTTCTCCAGCACGGTCCGGTCCACATCCAGCGTCTCGTGTTCCTGCGCGTAGTAGCCGATCTTCAGTCCGTGGCCGGGCAGCACATCGCCGGTGTCGGGCGTGTCCACCCCGGCCAGCATGCGCAGCAGCGTGGTCTTGCCCGCGCCGTTCAGCCCCAGGATCACCACGCGGGAGCCCCGGTCGATGGCCAGGTCCACGTCCGTGAAGATCTCCAATGAGCCATAGGACTTGCTGAGGCCTTCGGCGGTGAGCGGAGTCTTGCCGCAGGGTGCCGGATCGGGGAAGCGCAGCGCCGCCACCTTGTCCTGTGCGCGCACCTCATCCAAGCCGCTGAGCAGGCGTTCGGCACGCTTGGCCATGTTCTGGGCCGCCACCGCCTTGGTGGCCTTGGCGCGCATCTTGTTCGCCTGGTCCATCAGGACCTGGGCCTTCTTTTCGGCGTTGGCGCGCTCACGTTTGCGGGCCCGCTCGTCGGTCTCGCGCTGGGACAGGTAGCGCTTCCAGTTCATGTTGTAGATGTCGATGGTGGCGCGGTTGGCGTCCAGGTGGAAGACCTTGTTGACGGTCGCTTCCAGCAGCCCGGTGTCGTGGCTGATCACGATCAGGCCGCCCTGGTGGTTTTTCAGGAACTCGCGCAGCCAGCTGATCGAGTCCGCGTCCAGGTGGTTGGTCGGCTCATCGAGCAGCATGGTGTCGGCACCGGAATACAGGATCCGGGCCAGCTCGACGCGGCGGCGCTGGCCGCCGGAGAGCGTCCGCAGGGGCTGGTTCAGGATCCGCTCCGGCAGGGCCAGGTTGGAGGAAATGGCGGCGGCCTCGGCCTCGGCCGCGTAGCCGCCGCCGGAGATGAACTCGGCCTCCAGCCGGTCGTAGCGGCGCATCGCCTTGGCCTGGACGTCGGCGTCGGTGCTGGCCATTTCCGACTGCGTTTCCCTCAGCTTGCGGGTCACCACGTCGAGGCCCCGCACCGAGAGGATGCGGTCGCGGGCCAGCTGTTCCATGTCGGGGGTGCGGGGGTCCTGGGGCAGGTAACCGATCTCTCCGGTGCGCACCACGGTCCCGGCGGCAGGCATGCCTTCTCCGGCCAGGACGCGGGTCAGCGTGGTCTTGCCGGCGCCGTTGCGGCCCACCAGCCCCACCTTGTCGCCCTTGTCCACACGGAAGGACACCGCCTCCATGAGCAGACGGGCCCCGGCACGCAGCTCAAGATCGTTGACGGTAATCACAGTGGAAGCCTTTCGAAGGGGTGCGGAGAGGGATGCCCGGGCGCCGTCCAGACGGGACGGGCGGAAATCAACCTTTCCAGTCTACCGGCAACCCGAAGCCGTCCCCACCCCTCCGCGGCGTGATCGGACGGTTATCCTTGGCGAATGAGTTTCTCCCGCGGCTCCCGGCTGGATACGTCACAGGTTCAGGACCGCCGCGGCGGCCTGGGCGGCAAGATCGCGATCGGGGGCGGCGGCCTGTTGGTCCTCATTGCCAGCCTGCTGGGTGTTCCGCCCGAAGTGCTGGAGGGCTTCGGCGTGGGCGGCGGCCAGGAACAGCAGCAGGCGGGAGGTTCCGTCCTGCAGGAAGAGTGCCGCACCGGCGCCGACGCCAACGAGCGCACCGACTGCCGCATCGTGGGTACCGTCAACAGCCTCAACGATTTCTGGGCCGGCTATCTCCCCCGCTACAACATGCAGTATCCCGCCCCGCAGACCGTCCTTTTCGACGGCGGCGTCAGCACCGGCTGCGGCAGGGCCAGCAGCGCGGTGGGCCCGTTTTATTGTCCATCCGATCAGACGGCGTACTTTGACACGTCCTTTTTCACCGAGCTGACCACCCGCTTTGGTGCGAGCGGGGGGCCGCTGGCCGAGGAGTATGTGGTGGCCCACGAGTTTGGGCACCACATCCAGAACCTGACCGGCGCCATCGGCTACGCCCGGCAGGATCCCCAAGGTCCCGAGTCCGGTGCAGTCAGGGTGGAACTGCAGGCGGACTGCTATGCCGGCGTGTGGGCAGGCAATGCCACAGAGCAGATCGACGAAAGGACCGGAGAACCGTTCATGCAGCCGCTGACCCAGCGGGACCTGCAAGACGCCCTCTCCGCCGCGGCCGCCGTGGGCGACGACCGCATCCAGCAAGCCGCCGCGGGGCAGGTCAACCCCCACACCTGGACCCACGGCTCCAGCGAGCAACGGCAGCGCTGGTTCCTGCACGGCTACCGGACCGGGGATGCCGGCCGGTGCGACACTTTCTCCGCCCCGGACCTCGACCGCCCCGCCTGACGCAGGCTGTGAAGGCTACAGGTCGCGCGGGTCCACCGGGTCGGTCTCGCTGATGCCCGCGGCGAAGGGCGGTGCGCCCCCGGAGGTCCCGGCCCTGCCGCCGTCGGGATCGCCGGGTCCGAAGCCGGGCAGATAACCGTCGGGCTCGCGGCCCATCGTTGTGTCCAGCAGCAGGAAGACCATGCCCGCTCCCAGCCAGACCAGGATCAGGCCGATCCCCGTCATCAGCAGCTCCCCCGGCCCCGCCGTCCCCAGACCATACGGCAGCCAGCCCGTCGCGGCACCCCTGACCCCCGTCCAGAGCAGCCAGAAACCCGGGAAGGCCAGGCCGAGCATCACCGCCCCGGCGCCGATGCGGGGCCGCGGACCAAAGATGAGCCAGCCGGTCAGGACGACCACGGGCAGCACGTAATGCAGGAGCCGGTCCGCCATCACCCCTGCCGCGGTCAGCCCGGCGGCTTCGGGAAAACCGCGGAACCGGGTGAACTGGGCCAGGAAGACCAGCAGCATGGCCGCCAGGGTGGCGGTCCGGGCTGCCCGCCAGAGCCGTCCCCCGGCCATGGTCGAATCCATCAACAGCGTCAGGCTCACCACAAAGACCAGCAGCGCGGCCTGCACCCCCGGCGCGCTGGCGTAGTTCCACCAGGCATGCGCGGCGGCGGCGGCATAGCCGGGCGCCGCCGGCACGGCGGTGATTCCGACGACGAGGCCCACTACGGCCAGCAGCGCGGTCAGGCCGTGGTAGGCCGCAGCGACATGGACCTCGTCATAGCGTCCCCGCCGCCGCTTTAATGCCGCCCTCGACACTCCCATGACATGATCCTAGCCCCGCGGGCCGGTGCCAACACAGCAGCGGACCGGCCACCCGAAGGTGACCGGTCCGCCGTCGTCGATTCGTCGGGCTCAGATATTGAAGCCGAGGGCGCGCATCTGGTCGCGGCCGTCGTCGGTGATCCGTTCCGGACCCCACGGCGGCATCCACACCCAGTTGAGGCGCCACTCGTCCACCACGCCGTCCAGCGCCTGGCCGGTCTGCTCCTCGAGGACGTCGGTGAGCGGGCAGGCGGCGGTGGTCAGCGTCATGTCGATGAGCAGGGCACCGTCGTCGGCGTACTTCAGCCCGTACAGCAGGCCGAGGTCCACGATGTTGACGCCCAGCTCAGGGTCGATGACGTCCTTGAGCGCTTCCTCGACGTCCTCCAGGGACGTCTGCGGGGCTTTGGCTTCTGTCATGATCAGGCCTTTGCTGCTGTCAGGTAGCGGTCGTAGCCCTCTTCTTCGAGACGGTCGGCCAGTTCGGGGCCGCCCTCTTCGGCGATGTGGCCATCCACGAAGACGTGCACGAAGCCGGGCTTGATGTAGCGCAGGATGCGGGTGTAGTGGGTGATGAGCAGGGTGCCCATCGCGCCCCCGGCATGCACCCGGTTGTGGCCTTCGGAGACCACCTTGAGCGCATCCACGTCCAGGCCGGAGTCGGTTTCGTCCATGATGGCGAACTTGGGCTTGAAGAGTTCAAGCTGGAGGATCTCCACGCGCTTCTTCTCGCCGCCGGAGAAGCCTTCGTTCACGTTGCGCTGGGCGAAGTCGGCGTCGATGCGCAGCTGGCCCATCGCTTCCTTGACGTCCTTGGTCCAGGTACGCAGGCTCGGGGCCTCGCCGTCGAGGGCGGTCTTGGCGGTGCGCAGGAAGTTGGTCATGGTCACGCCGGGTACCTCGACCGGGTACTGCATGGCCAGGAACAGGCCGGCGCGGGCGCGCTCGTCCACGCTCATGGCCAGCACATCTTCGCCGTCCATGGTGATGGAGCCGGAGTCGACGTTGTAGCGCGGGTGCCCGGCGATGGTGGCCGCCAAGGTGGACTTGCCGGAACCGTTCGGGCCCATGATGGCGTGGATTTCACCGGTTTTGATCGTCAGGGACACGCCCTTGAGGATCTGCTTGCTGCCCTGCTCGGTGTCGATGCTGACGTGCAGGTCCTTGATTTCAAGAGTAGACATCTGTCTGCTTTCTCCTTTGCGCCCGGTGGGAGCGGGCGCCGTTCACGTGATTGAAGTTTTTAGTTGAGGTCCGGGGCGGGCGCCCCGTTGAGGACGTTCGTGACGTCCACGTAGACGCCGTCGCCGTCGAGCGTCAGCGCGAACACCGGGACGGGCTCGAACGCCGGCAGGCTCAGCGGCTCGCCGGTGCGCAGATCGAACTGGGAGCCGTGGCCCCAGCATTCGATCGCGCAGCCTTCGACGTCGCCTTCGGAGAGGGAGACGTCCGCGTGCGAACAGGTGTCCCCGATGGCGTGGAGTTCGCCTTCGGAGTCCCTGACGATGGCTACCGGGTAGTCATCGATCAGGATGCGCACTGCCTGATTGACCTGTACGTCAGAGGCCTGGCACACCAGTTCGCCGCGCGGAGTCCCGCTCATCAGAGGTTGCCCGCCTCGAGCTCGCGTTCCAGTGCGGCGTTGAGCCGCTCTTCGAGGGCGGGGACCCGGATCTGCTGAATGACCTCGTTGAGGAAACCGCGGACCACCAGGCGGCGGGCGACGTCTTGGGGGATGCCGCGCGCCATCAGGTAGAACAGGTGCTCGTCGTCGAAGCGGCCGGTGGTGCTGGCGTGGCCGGCACCTTCGATCAGTCCGGTCTCGATTTCGAGGTTCGGCACCGAGTCGGCGCGCGCGCCGTCGGTCAGCACCAGGTTCCGGTTTGCCTCGTAGCTGTCGGTGCCTTCGGCTTCCTTGCGGATCAGCACGTCGCCCACCCAGACGGTGTGCGCGTTCTTGCCCTGCAGGGCGCCCTTGTACAGCACCCGCGACTTGCAGTTCGGCATCGCGTGATCCACGAACAGGCGGTGCTCAAGGTGCTGTCCGGCGTCGGCGAAGTAGAGGCCGAACATTTCCACATCGCCGCCGGTGGCAGTGAAACGGGTGGACGGCGTGACGCGGACCAGGTCGCCGCCCAGGCTGACGGTCACATGCTTGAACTTCGCGTCGCGGCCCACGCGGGCCTGCTGCGAGGAGGCGTGAACGGCGTCGTCGGCCCATTCCTGCACCGAGACGACGGTGAGTTCGGCGCCGTCCTGCACGTCGATCTCCACGTTCTGCGAGACCGTTGCACTGCCCTTGTGGTCCAGTACGACGACGGCCTTGGAGAACTTTTCGGCCACGATGACCAGGTGCTGCGCGGACAGCTCGGTGCTGTTGCCTTCCACCACCACGGCGACGCCGGAATCCAGCTGGGCTTCGGCCGGAATGGTCACCACGGTCGCTTCGGTGAACGCCTCCCAGGCCGCCGCGGAGACGCGGTCCTCGGGGATGCCCGCAACGCCGATGCGTGCATCGCTCCGGCCCACGGTCTCGACCAGGACGCCGGCCGGCAGGTCGGCGCCTTCGGGCCCGGTGACGGTGACGGCCGGTGCGGTACCGGTCAGCGCGTCGCTCTGCAGGCCGCGCAGGCGCTTGAGCGGGGTGAACCGCCAGTCTTCCTCGCGTCCGGTGAGCTGGCCGAAGTCTTCTGCCTTGTACGAGGTCAGGCGGCCGGCGCGGGAGCTGTCCGGAACCCCGACGCCGCCTCCGTGGCTGTGGCTTTTCGCGCTGGCCCCGGCCAGCGGGCCTGCGGCAGCGTTGGCCGGGGAGAGGTTTTCGCCTTCCTCCGTGAATCCGTCGATGGCCGGAGCACCGATACGTGCCTTCTCAGTGATCTCAGTCATTAACCTACGGATCCTTCCATCTGCAGTTCAATCAAGCGGTTCAGCTCGAGGGCGTATTCCATCGGCAGCTCGCGGGCGATCGGCTCGATGAAACCGCGCACGATCATCGCCATTGCTTCGTCTTCGGCCATGCCGCGCGTCATCAGGTAGAACAGCTGCTCTTCGCTGACGCGGGACACGGTCGCCTCGTGGCCCATGGTGACGTCGTCTTCGCGGACGTCGATGTACGGGTACGTGTCCGACCGCGAGATGGTGTCCACCAGCAGGGCGTCGCAGACCACGCTGTTCTTGGTGTTCTTCGCGCCTTCGCGCACCTGGACCAGGCCTCGGTAGGCCGAGCGGCCGCCGCCGCGGGCCACGGACTTGGCCACGATCGCGCTGGACGTGTTCGGCGCGATGTGGACCATCTTCGAGCCCGTGTCCTGGTGCTGGCCGGCACCGGCGAAGGCGATGGACAGCGTCTCGCCCTTGGCGTGCTCGCCGGTCAGGTAGACGGCCGGGTACTTCATGGTGACCTTGGAGCCGATGTTGCCGTCGACCCACTCCATGGTGGCGCCCTCATGGGCGATGGCCCGCTTGGTGACCAGGTTGTACACGTTGTTGGACCAGTTCTGGATCGTCGTGTACCGGACGCGCGCGCCCTTCTTCACAATGATTTCAACGACGGCGGAGTGCAGCGAGTCGGAGCTGTAGATCGGCGCCGTGCAGCCCTCGATGTAGTGCACGTAGGAGTCTTCGTCGGCAATGATCAGCGTGCGCTCGAACTGGCCCATGTTCTCGGTGTTGATCCGGAAGTAGGCCTGCAGCGGGATATCCACGTGCACGCCCTTGGGGACGTAGACGAAGGACCCGCCGGACCAGACGGCCGTGTTCAGCGAGGCGAACTTGTTGTCGCCCACCGGGATAACCGAACCGAAGTACTCCTGGAAGATCTCCGGGTGTTCCTTCAGGCCGGTGTCGGTGTCCAGGAAGATCACGCCCTGGGCTTCCAGGTCTTCGCGGAGCTGGTGGTAGACCACCTCGGACTCGTACTGGGCGGCGACGCCGGAAACCAGGCGTTCACGCTCTGCCTCGGGGATGCCCAGCTTTTCGTAGGTGACCCGGATGTCCTCGGGCAGGTCCTCCCACGTCTTGGCCTGCTTCTCCGTGGAACGGACGAAGTACTTGATGTTGTCGAAGTCGATGCCGGACAGGTCGGCGCCCCAGGTGGGCATCGGCTTGCGGTCGAAGTACTTCAAGCCCTTCAAACGCAGATCCAGCATCCACTCCGGCTCGCCCTTCTTGGCGGAGATGTCGCGGACCACTTCTTCATTCAGACCGCGGCGGGCGTTGGCGCCGGCGGTGTCGGCGTCGGACCAGCCGTATTCGTAGGTCCCGATGCCATGCAGCTCGGGGTTCTTTTCCAGGATTTCGGAAATGGTGGTGTCGGCTACATCGGTCGTCCCGACCGCGTTCCTCATGCTCTGATCCACTTGGTCCGTCATCACGGCCTCTCTTGCAGATTGATGGATACTCGTCTCGTGCCTGTCGCCGGTTCGACGGGTCGAACCGCAGACCTTGTTCGACCCACCGGGATGTGGGTCGTACAAACATGTCCCCCGCTGGCCAGCGTGGACAGTCGCCTGACATCCACCCCTAGCAGCCGGGAGAAAACTTCAGTTTCGCTGTCGCAGAAGACGGGGAAGTCTGCTGCCAGCTGCTGCACCGGGCAGTGCCCCTGGCACAGCTGGACGGCCAGCATGGTGCTGTGCGGCGCCTTGGACCCCACCACGTTGGTGGAGCCAACGAAGCCGTCGGCGCTCAGCGCCTCCGCCAGGGCCTTGGCCCGCTCTTCGATTCCGGGCCCTGCCGCCTCCACCACCGGACGGTAGCGTTCTTCCATGTCCCGGTAGCGGTTCCGCGCGAACTCAGCGACCGCCTCGCGGCCGGCGGCCTCGCCCAAGGCCGCCAACGCGGTACGGGCAATATCCAGATAGTCGTTGCCGAGCCGTGTCTGGCCCTGCCGGCTCAGCACGTACTTCCGGGCCGGTCGGCCTGCTCCGGTGGCCGAATTCGCGGTGAGCTTGACCTCGATCAAGCCCTTGCGGGACAGGGCATCCAGGTGGCGCCGCACGGCCGCGGGGGTGAAGCCCAGTATCTCGCCGAGCCCGGCGGCGCTGACGGGTCCGTGTTCCAAAACGGCATTCAACACCCGGTCCCGGGTCCGCTCCTCGGACTCCGGTGCCTGGGCACGCAAAGAAGCACTACTGGTCATGGAATACACAACACAATCATGACGTATTCTATTCCGCCCTACCAGTAAGGCAGGCCTTAGCGGAGCATCCCTCCGTGGACCGCTCTACGTCCCGTAGAATGTTCGGGTGCCTACCTCCGAACCCTGCCTGGATATCCAGGGACTCGTGAAAGATCTGGGACCGGTGGAGGCCCTGGACAACAAGATGGTCCGCGTCATCGACGGGGTCCATCTGCGCGCCTACCCCGGGCAGGTCACGGCCTTGCTCGGACCGAACGGCGCGGGCAAGACCACCACTTTAGCCTGCGCGCAGGGCCTCATGCGTCCCAACGGCGGCACCGTTCGGCTCCTCGGCCAGGATCCCTACCAGGCGGGAGCGGAACTCCGGAGCCGGGTCGGCGTCATGCTGCAGGAAGGCGGCCTGCCGCAGGCCATCCGGCCGCTGGCCCTGCTCCAGCACGTTGCCGGAATGTACCGGGACCCCCGCAGCGTGGACGAGCTGGCGGAGCGGCTGGGCATCAACGGATTCGCCAACACACCCATCCGCAGGCTCTCGGGCGGACAGAAGCAGCGGGTGGCCCTGGCCGCCGCCTTGGTCGGCGATCCGGAGGTCCTTTTCCTGGACGAACCAAGCGCCGGACTGGACCCACAGTCCCGGGCCGTGGTGTTCGACCTGATCCAGGAACTGCGGGCCGAGGGGCTGGGCATCATCCTCACCACGCATCTCATGGACGACGCCCAGCGGCTGGCCGACTACGTCTTCATCATCGATGCCGGCAGGACGGTAGTGCACGGCACGGTCGCCGAACTCACGGCGGCCACGGACGAGAGCGCCGGCGTCGAACGCCTGCTGACCTTCGATGCCGCCCCGGGCCTGTCCTTCGCCCTGCCCGAGCCGTTCACCGCCGTCGAGAACGTTCCCGGCCGCTACACGGTGGCCGGCCAAATCACCCCCGCACTGCTGGCCGCGTTGGCGGCGGAGTGGGCGGCCCACAATGTCATGCCGGCGTCCATCCATATGGCACCGCGTTCGCTGGAGGATGTCTTCCTCGATATTTCCGGGAAGGACCTGCGATGAGCGCGCCCGCCCCCTTGATCCGCCGGATCGCCCTCCAGGGCCGCTACGAGACCCTGGGCATGCTGCGCAACGGCGAGCAGTTACTGATTGCGATCATCCTGCCGCTGCTGGCGCTCATCGGCCTGACCGTCACACCGCTGCTGGACACCTTCACGGACAACCGGATCGCCATGGCGGCCCCTGGCGTCCTGGCCCTGTGCACGGTGTCCACCGCCTTGACCGGCCAGGGAATCGCCACCGGCTTCGACCGCCGCTATGGCGTCCTGCGGTTCCTGTCCACCACTCCGTTGGGACAGGGCGGCCTGATCCTGGGAAAGATTCTCGCCGTGCTGGCCATCATGGTGATCCAAGTCGTGGTGGTGGGCGGGACTGCCCTCCTGTTCCTCGGCTGGCAGCCCGCACTCGGCGGCATCGCGCCGGCAGCCGCGCAGCTGGTGCTCGGTGCCGCGGCTTTCACCTCGCTTGGTCTCCTGATCGCCGGGACCGTGCGGCCGGAAGCCACGCTGGCGATTACCAACCTGCTGTGGGTGCTGTTGGCGGCCGCCGGCGGTATCCTCTTCCCAGTGGCCAGCTGGCCCGACGTTTTCGAGCCGGCCGCCCACGTGCTACCCTCGACTGCTTTGGGCGACGCCCTGCGCAGCGCGCTCATCGACGCGCAGTTCAATCTCACCGCATCAATCGTGCTGCTGGCCTGGACCGTAGTGGCCAGCCTTGCCGCCATCCGCTGGTTCAAATGGAGCTAAGTCAATGACCACCGCCACCCCGAAGTCCCGCGGCCTCCAGGACCGGCTGCCCGTCTCGGTCAACAGGACCGTGCACGGGCTGGCCATTGCCTCGCTGGTGTCGCAGATGGGCATCATCATCACCGGCGGCGCCGTGCGGCTGACCAAGTCCGGCCTGGGTTGCTCGGAGTGGCCGAACTGCGTACCCGGTTCCATGACGCCGACGCCCGAGATGGGCATCCACGGGCTGATCGAATTCGGCAACCGCACGCTGACGTTCATCCTGGTCATCATCGCCGTGGCCATGCTCGTGTCGCTGTGGCGGATGCGCCGGTCGCACCGCACCCTGTTCGGCCTGGCGGTGGCACTGCTGTGCGTCATCCCGGTGCAGGCCCTGATCGGCGGCATCACCGTGTGGACCGATCTGAATCCGTGGGTGGTTAGCCTGCACTTCCTGGCCTCGGCGGCACTGGTCGCCGTGGCCACGCTGCTGGTGAACCGCACCGGTATGTACTTGCGCGGCGGCACCGCGGTGGCCGTCGCTCCGGTCCCGCGCATCCAGGCAACCCTGGGCTGGACCATCGCCGCTACCTCTGCTGCGTCCATCGTGCTGGGCACGATCGTGACCGGCACCGGCCCGCATGCCGGTGACGCCAGTGCCCCGCGGCACAACTTCAGCGCGGACCTGGTGACGCGGATCCACGTGGTGCCGGTC
Source organism: Arthrobacter sp. Y3221114 (assembly GCF_059092625.1). NCBI lineage: Bacteria > Bacillati > Actinomycetota > Actinomycetes > Micrococcales > Micrococcaceae > Arthrobacter > Arthrobacter sp. Y3221114. Next base: position 298,910 of record NZ_JBNHHW010000001.1, on the reverse strand, counting down.
TACCTGCTGGTCGCGGCCATCGTGCTGGCGCTGGTGCTCGCCTACCGCCACGCCACCTCCCCGCAACTCCGTACCGCTCTCTGGTGGCTGGCCGCCGTGGTCCTGCTTCAGGGCGGCATCGGTTACCTGCAGCACTTCACCGGGCTGCCGGTCGGCCTCGTGCTGCTGCACATGCTCGGTTCCGCCCTGCTGACCGTCGCGGCCACGAATGTTTGGGACCGTTCCACCGGCAAATTCCCGCTGTAGTCCGATCAAGCGGCGGGCTGTCGCTACTGTCCTGCCGGTGCCCCATCAGCCGGGCGGAACGCCTCGATGCCTTCCATGAGGCGGGCGAGTTCGCGGCGGCTGCTCCCGGGCAAGGGGTGCAGCGGCAACCGCGGATCACCGGCGTCGATCCCGGCGGCCCTGGCCAACGCGTAGAGATTGCTGAGGGGGCGCAGCGAGCCGTAGTTGGCCATGAGCGGAGCCAACGCGGCGCGTGCTGCGGCGGCAGTATCCTCATCGCCGGCCAGCAAGGCGTCGCGCAGCACCCGGTAGTGCGCCGGCAGCACGGCAATCGGCCCGCCATGCCAGGCGTCGGCCGCGAAGCCGGCCTCCGCGATCAGCGCGTCACCGCTCATGCCATGGCTGAAATCGCCCGCTTCGACCGGCAGCAGGCGGCGGAGTTCTTCATATCGCTCGCGGAACACTTCGGCATCGGGGGCCGATTCCTTCACGGCCACGATGTGGGGCTCCGCGGCCAGCTCGGCCACGAGCTCCAGGCTGAAGCTGAACTGCGTGGTGCGGGGATTGCTGTACAGGCAGATAGGGAGGCCGGACTGCCGGGCCGCGGCAACACACTGCGCCGCCACTTCCTCGTCCGTCAGGGGATAGTAAGAGACCGTGGAGACCAGGAGGCCGTCGGCGCCGGCAGCATTGGCGTCGTCGATGTTCTGCAGGAGTTCACGGGTGCCCACCGCGCTCACGCCGACGCACACCGGCAGCCCGGGCCGGACCGCCCTGGCCGACTCCACCGCCGCTATGACGACATCCCGTCGCTCCGCGCGGTCCAAATAGGCGAAGTTGCCCGAACTACCGAGCACCGTTATCGCGTCGACGGGGGCGTCGCTCACCGCGGCGATATGGCGAATCAGCTCCGGAAGGTTGACACCGCCGTCGTCATGGAAGGGGGTCACCGGATAGGCAATCAGGCCGCGGAAGGGATTCATGCCGCAATCTTAGGGCAGCGCGGGCAGGACAGCCTGACGGCCGGGCCGGCCGGAAGGGATCAAGCCGGCGTTGGGCGGGCGGCGCTAACCGAAGACCGGACCGCCGATGAAGGGGTCCAGGGCCAGGGCCAGGAACAGCACCGTCAGGTAGCTGATGGAACCGTGGAACACCCGCATGGCGCTCTTGTTCGTGACGGCGGTGCTTTCGGTTCCGCGCTTGGTCAGCGCGTAGAGCCGGTGCGATTCGTAGACGAACCAGGAACCGCTGAGCAGTGCCACGATCGTGTACACCCAGCCGGCGCCGCCGACCGGAGCCAGCAGCAGCGAGCAGACCAGGGTGGCCCAGGCGTAGAGGACAACCTGAACGGAAACCTGCCGGGCGCTGGCGATGGCGCCCAGCATCGGCACGTTGGCGGCGTTGTAGTCGTCGCTGTATTTCATGGAGAGCGGCCAGTAGTGCGGAGGGGTCCACAGGAAGATGACCATGAACAGGATCACCGCCGGCCACGCCACCGTGTTGGTCACGGCGGCCCAGGCGATGAGCACCGGGAAGCACCCGGCGGCGCCGCCCCAGACGATGTTCTGGGAGGTGCGGCGCTTAAGGATCAGCGTGTAGATCACGACGTAGAAGAAGATCGCGCCGACGCCCAGCATGCCGGCCAGCGGATTTGCCCCGAACCAGAGGAGCGCCACGGCCACCACGGCGAGCACCCAGGAGAACACCAGGGCCTCGCGCGGAGTCAGTTCCCCCGTCACGAGCGGGCGGTTCTCGGTCCGGTGCATGAGCTTGTCCATGTCCCGGTCGATGTAGCAGTTGAAGGAGCCGGCCGCTCCGGCAGCCAGGGCTCCGCCGACCATCGTGGCAGCCATCAGCCAGAGGTCGGGAAAACCGCCCTGGGCGAAGATCATGGTGGGCAGCGTGGTCACCAGCAGAAGTTCCATCACGCGGGGCTTCGTGAGCGCTATGTAGGCCTTGGCCTTGCGCGAGAAGCCGGGCTTGGCCGGAACGGCCAACGCCTGGTCCGGAACGGTCTGGATATTCAAGGAAAAACCACTCAGTTCTGCTGGAGTTCGTCTGACACACGAAAGCGCCCAGCCTTGAAGGACGGGCCAAGGTGCACCTACATCATACTCCTTCTATGTCTCGTAGAAACCGGTTTCGCCGGCCCTCGCCGAAACCTGCCCAGGCCCGCCCGCGTCTGCGCAGGCCCGCCCGCGCCTGCCGGCGTCAATCAATGGCTGCCTGTGACTGCGGGCACTGCGGCACGTCCTGCGCATTGCAGACTCAACGGATAGAGTGGGGAACAAGCGCCAATCCGCGGTGATGGGGCGCAGCAAGCTCGAGGCAGTATCAACGGCGAATGGTCCACTCGGTCCGCGGCTGCGGCTGTTTTCCGGACCGTCGGCTGCCAACTGGACGTATCAGAAAGGGGCCCACCCGGTGCCACACATGGAAGATCAGGAATTGTCCTGGACATCGCTGGACCAGCGGGCGGTGGACACGGTGCGTGTCCTCGCCGCCGATGCAGTGGAGAAGGTCGGCAACGGCCACCCCGGCACCGCCATGAGCCTGGCCCCGGCCGCGTACCTGATCTTCCAGCAGTTCATGCGCCACGACCCGACCGATCCGCACTGGGTGGGCCGCGACCGGTTCGTCCTCTCCCCCGGCCACACCTCGCTGACGCTGTACATCCAGCTGTTCCTGTCCGGCTACGGCCTGGAACTGGAGGACCTGAAGGCGCTGCGGACCTGGGGATCGCTCACGCCGGGCCACCCGGAGTACAAGCACACCCCGGGCGTTGAAATCACCACCGGACCGCTGGGCCAGGGGCTCGCCTCCGCCGTCGGCTTCGCCTATGCCCAGCGCCGCACCCGCGGCCTGTACGACGCCGATGCTGCCGCCGGCGAAAGCCCGTTCGACCACACCGTCTGGGTGATCGCGTCCGACGGCGACCTGCAGGAAGGCGTCACCTCGGAGGCCTCCTCCCTGGCCGGCCACCAGGAGCTGGGCAACCTGGTGGTGCTCTACGACGACAACAAGATCTCCATTGAAGACGACACCGACATCGCCTTCACCGAAGACGTGCTCAAGCGCTACGAAGCGTATGGCTGGCACACCCAGCGGGTGGACTGGACCCGGACCGGCGAGTACGTCGAAGACGTCCCGGCCCTGTTCGAGGCGTTGAAAGCCGCAAAGGCCGAGACCTCCCGGCCCTCGATCATCTCGCTGCGCACCGTCATCGGCTGGCCTGCCCCCAAGAAGCAGAACACCGGCAAGATCCACGGCTCCGCCCTGGGCGCCGAGGAAGTCGCAGCCGTCAAGGAGGTGCTCGGCTTCGATCCGGAGCAGCATTTCGCCGTCGAGCCGGAGGTTCTGGACCACGCCCGGCAGGTAGCCGTGCGCGGCAAGCAGGCCCGCGCGGACTGGGAGACCGGCTACCAGGCGTGGCGCGAGGCCAACCCGGAGAACGCCGCGCTGCTGGACCGCGTGCAGGCTTCCGAGCTGCCGCAAGGCTGGGAGGCGGCGCTGCCCGAGTTCCCGGCCGGCAAGGACGTCTCCACCCGGGCCGCCTCCGGCAAGGTGCTCAACGCCATCGGCCCGGTGCTGCCGGAGCTGTGGGGCGGTTCGGCGGACCTGGCCGAATCCAACAACACCACCATCGAGGGCTCCCCGTCTTTCGTTCCCGAGTCGCGCCAGACCGACATGTGGTCCGGCGGGCCGTACGGCAGGGTGCTGCACTTCGGCATCCGCGAGCACGCCGCCGCCGCCATCGTCAACGGCATTGTGCTCAGCTCCAACACCCGCGCCTTCTCGGGCACGTTCCTGATCTTCAGCGACTACCAGCGGCCGGCCATCCGGCTGGGCGCCCTGATGGGCGTCCCCTCCATCTACGTGTGGACGCACGATTCGATCGGGCTGGGTGAAGACGGACCCACCCACCAGCCTGTGGAGCAGCTGGCGAGCCTGCGCGCCATTCCGGGCCTCGACGTCGTCCGCCCGGCCGATGCCAACGAGGTGGCGCAGGCCTGGAAGACGATGCTGGAGAACCACAGCAACCCGGCTGGCATTGTGCTCACCCGGCAGAACCTGCCGGTCTACGAGCGCGGCGAAGGCGGCTTCGCCTCCGCCGACAACGTGGCCAAGGGGGCGTACGTGCTGGCCGAGGCTCAGTCCGGCGGCACGGACACGACCCCGCAGGTGATCCTGCTCGCCACCGGCTCCGAAGTGCAGCTGGCCGTCCAGGCCCGCGAAACCCTGCAGGCCGACGGCATCGCCACCCGCGTGGTTTCCGTTCCCTGCCTCGAGTGGTTCAACCGGCAGGACTCCGCCTACCGCGAGTCGGTGCTTCCGGCCGGGATCAAGGCCCGCGTGTCGGTGGAAGCAGGCATTGCGCAGTGCTGGGACGGTTTGGTCGGCGATGCCGGCCGCAGCGTGTCCCTGGAGCACTACGGCGCCTCCGCTGACTACAAGACCCTGTTCCGCGAGTTCGGACTCACGGCCGAGGCTGTTGTCGAGGCCGCCCGCGACTCGCTCTCCCAGACCACCAATTCCTAAGGAGGACGCAATGTCCAACGCGAATACCCAGGCACTCTCCGATGCCGGCGTTTCCATCTGGCTCGACGACCTTTCGCGCCAGCGGATCAACTCCGGGACCCTGAAGGCCCTGATCGACGAAAAGAACGTGGTGGGCGTCACGACCAATCCCTCCATCTTCGCGGCGGCCCTGCAGGACGGCCGCAGCTACGAGGCACAGGTTCAGCAGCTGGCCGCCGACGGCGCGGACGTGGATTCGGCGGTCTTCGCCATCACGACGTCCGACGTGGCCGAGGCCTGCGACCTGTTCTCCCCGCTCGCCGCCGATACCGAAGGTGTGGACGGCCGCGTGTCGATCGAGGTGGACCCCCGGCTGGCCCGTGACGCGCGCGGCACGGTTGCCGAGGCCCAGCATCTGCACAAGGCCGTGGGCCGCACCAACGCCTTTATCAAGATCCCGGCCACCAGCGAAGGTTTGGAGGCCATCACCGAGACCCTCGCGCTCGGCATCAGCGTCAACGTGACCCTGATCTTCTCGCTGCAGCGCTACCGCGAAGTGATCAACGCCTTCATGCTGGGGCTGGAGCAGGCCAAGGAAAACGGCAAGGACCTGGCGACCATCCACTCGGTGGCTTCGTTCTTCGTCTCCCGCGTGGATTCCGAGATCGACAAGCGCCTGGACTCGGCCGGAACCGAAGAGGCCGCCGCGTTGAAGGGCAAGGCCGGCGTCGCCAACGCACGCTTGGCCTACCAGATCTACGAGGAGCAGTTCGCGACCGAACGCTGGCAGGTGCTGGCGGCCGCCGGCGGCCGGCCGCAGCGGCCCCTGTGGGCTTCCACCGGCGTGAAGAACCCGGACTACCCGGACACCCTGTACGTCACCGAACTCGTGGCCCCGAACGTGGTCAACACCATGCCGGAGCAGACACTGGAAGCCGTCGCCGACCACGGCAAGGTCGAGGGAGACCGGATCACCGGCACCTACGCCGAAGCCAACAAGGTGCTCGACGACATCGCGCAGGCCGGCGTTTCCTACAACGAGGTGGTGGAACTGCTCGAGGACGAGGGCCTGGAGAAATTCGTGGCCAGCTGGCAGCAGTTGCGGGAGACCGTCCAGAACGCTCTCGACTCGGTGCCCGGAGCCCGGAAGTCATGAGTTCGCTGGCTTTCGAAGCGTCGGGAGCCGCACTCGCCGCCGTCCGCCGTCATATCGGCACCCTGGTGGATGACCGCGTCGCGTCCCGCATCGCGGCCCAGGACAACACCCTGTGGGGCCCGGAGGCAGAAGCCGAGGCGGCCGTCCGACTCGGCTGGGTGGACGCCGCGGCGCTGTCCCGGCCGCTGGTTCCGGAGATCCTGGAGCTGCGCAAGGCGCTAACGGCCGAGGGCGTGACGCGCTTTGTGCTGGCCGGGATGGGCGGCTCCTCGCTGGCGCCCGAAGTGATCGCCAACACCGCCGGCGTGGAGCTCACCGTCCTCGACAGCACGGATCCGCAGCAGGTGGGTGCCGCGCTGGCAGAACGGCTTGCCGACACGGCCATCATCGTGTCGTCCAAGTCCGGATCCACGCTGGAAACCGATTCGCAGCGCCGTGTCTTCGAGCAGGCTTTCGCCGACGCCGGTTTGGACGCCGCTTCGCGGATCATCGTGGTCACCGACCCCGGCTCCCCGCTGGATGAGGCGTCGCGGGAAGCCGGGTACCGGGCGGTGTTCAACGCCGACCCCAACGTCGGCGGGCGGTACTCCGCGCTGACCGCCTTCGGCCTGGTTCCCGCCGGACTGGCCGGCGTGGACATCGAAAGACTGCTTGACGACGCCGAAGAGGCCGCCGAGGTGCTCTCCGAGGATTCCGCGGACAACATGGCCCTGGCCCTGGGCGCAGCGCTGGCCGGCACCGAGCCGCTGCGCAACAAGGTAGCCATCGCCGACGAAGGTTCCGGCATCGTCGGCTTCGCCGACTGGGCCGAGCAGTTGGTCGCCGAGTCCACCGGCAAGCTGGGGACCGGACTGCTGCCGGTGGTGGTCAACGCCGGCGATCCGGAAACCGTCTCCGGAGCCAAGGATGTGCTGGTGGTCCGGCTGGTCTCCCCCGATCACGAGGTGACAGTCGGAGCCGACGAGGTTGTCGTGGGCGGGAGCCTGGGCAGCCAACTGCTGCTGTGGGAGTACGCCACGGCGGTAGCCGGCCGCCTGCTGGGCATCAACCCCTTCGACCAGCCGGACGTGGAGGCGGCGAAGGTGGCGGCACGCGGGCTGCTGGACGAACGTCCGGCGGCGGCGCTGCCCGATTTCACCGACGGCGCCGTCCAGGTGCGCGGCAGCGGCTTGGCCATGGGCGCGTCGCTGGACGACGCGCTGCGCGACCTGCTGGGCAAACTGGGACCGGACGGCTACGTGAGCGTCCAGGCCTACCTCGACCGCTTCGGCCAGGCCGAGCTGGAAGGCATCCGGCCCCGGCTGGCCGACGCGACCGGACGGCCCGTGACATTCGGCTGGGGCCCGCGGTTCCTGCATTCCACCGGTCAGTTCCACAAGGGCGGACCGGGCATTGGTGTCTACCTGCAGCTGACCGGCGAGGCCGCGACGGACATCCCCATCCCCGGACGCGAGTTCAGCTTCGGCGAACTCATCGATGCCCAGGCCGCCGGCGACGCCAACGTGCTGGTGGAGGGCGGCCGCCCCGTCCTGCGCCTGCATCTGGCCGACCGGGCGGCCGGCGTGCGCCAGGTGATGGACGCCGTGTCCCGACTGGCTGGAAAGCAGTAATGGCCCCTTCCGCACGACAACGGCGTCTCGCCAACCCACTGCGTGACCCGCGGGACCGCCGGCTTGACCGCATTGCAGGCCCCTGCTCCCTGGTGCTGTTCGGGGTCACCGGAGACCTGGCCCGCAAGAAGCTCATGCCGGCGGTCTACGATCTGGCCAACCGCGGGCTGCTGCCGCCCAGCTTCGCGCTGGTCGGCTTCGCCCGCAGGCCCTGGGACGACGACGAGTTCGCCGCCCAGGTGAAGGAATCCGTGCAGCGGCACGCCCGCACCCCGTTCCGCGAGGACGTCTGGACCCACCTGGCGGCCGGCATCCGGTTCGTCCAGGGCGCTTTCGACGACGAGGCCGCCTTCGAGCAGCTCCGCGGGACCTTGGAAGAGCTGGACGAGCAGCGCGGAACCCAGGGCAACCACGCCTTCTACCTCTCGATCCCGCCCAAGGCCTTCGAGCAGGTGTGCAAGATGCTCTCGTCGCACGGCCTGGCCCAGGCAACCGATCAAGCAGACGGCATGCCGTGGCGTCGGGTGGTCATCGAGAAGCCCTTCGGGCACGACCTTCAGTCCGCCCGTGAACTGAACAACATCGTCGAATCGGTCTTCCCGCCGGACGCGGTGTTCAGGATCGACCACTATCTGGGCAAGGAGACGGTCCAGAACATCCTGGCCCTGCGCTTCGCCAACCAGCTGTTCGAGCCGCTCTGGAACGCCAACTACGTGGACCACGTGCAGATCACCATGGCGGAAGACATCGGCATCGGCGGCCGGGCAGGCTATTACGACGGCGTCGGGGCGGCGCGCGACGTCATCCAGAACCACTTGCTCCAACTGCTGGCCCTGACGGCCATGGAGGAACCCATTTCCTTCAACGCGGAGGACCTGCGGACGGAGAAGGAAAAGGTGCTGGCCGCCGTCAAGCTCCCCGAGGACCTGTCGGCCCATTCCGCCCGCGGCCAGTACACCGGCGGGTGGCAGGGCGGCGAGAGAGTCGCCGGCTACCTGGAGGAAGAAGGCTTCAATCCGGACTCGGTCACCGAGACCTATGCGGCGCTGCGGCTGGACATCCACACCAGGCGCTGGTCCGGGGTGCCCTTCTACCTGCGTGCCGGCAAGCGGCTGGGCCGCCGGGTGACGGAGATAGCGGTGGTGTTCAAACGCGCGCCCAACCTGTTGTTCCCCAACCATCATGAGGACGACTTCGGCCAGAACGCGGTGGTGATCCGCGTCCAGCCCGACGAAGGGGTCACCATGCGTTTCGGTTCCAAGGTGCCCGGCACACAGATGGAAGTCCGGGACGTCACCATGGACTTCGGCTACGGGCACGCGTTCACCGAGTCCAGCCCGGAGGCGTACGAGCGGCTGATCCTGGACGTACTGCTCGGCGAGCCGCCGCTGTTCCCCCGCCACCAGGAAGTCGAACTGTCCTGGAAGATCCTTGACCCGTTCGAGGAGTACTGGGCCAATAGCCGCACCCGACCGGAACCGTACTCCCCTGGCAGCTGGGGACCTGCGTCGGCCGATGAGCTGTTGGCCCGTGACGGACGCACTTGGAGAAGGCCGTGATTAAAGAGCTCAAGGACACGACCACGTCGAAGGTCTCGAAGGAAATCGTGGCCATGCGGGAGCAAGGCGGCGTGGTGGCCCTGGGGCGCGTGCTGACCCTGGTGGTCGTGACCTCGCTGGGCTACGAAGAAGAAGCAATCTACGCCGCCAACGCCGCCAGCCGGGAACATCCCTGCCGGATCATTGCCCTGGTCGATGCGGGGTCGGAGGCGAAGACCAAGCTGGATGCCCAAATCCGGGTCGGCGGCGATGCCGGAGCAGCCGAAGTGGTGGTGCTGTACGGCTACGGCCAGCTGGCAGCCGAAAGCGAGTCCCTCGTGGCTGCCCTGCTGCTGCCCGATGCCCCGATCGTCGCGTGGTGGCCGCACGGCATGCCGAAGGATGCTTCGCGCACGTCCATCGGCCGGATTGCGCACCGCCGCATCACCGATTCCGACAGGGAGCCCGACCCGCAGCAGGCACTGTTCAGCCTGCGCGAGACTTATACCGCCGGGGACACGGACCTGGCCTGGACGCGGTTGACCAGTTGGCGCGTCCAGTTGGCCGCCGTCTTTGACCAGCTGGAACCCGCTCCGGTCACCTCGGTTGCCGTGGAGGGCGCCTCCGACTCCCCCAGCACCGTCCTCTTGGCGGCGTGGCTGACGCTGGCCCTGAACGCGCCGGTGACCATCGTGGAGGACACGGCGGGGACCGGCATCAGGGGCGTGCGCATCTCCCGGACGACCGGCGACATCCGGATCCTGCGTCCCGGCCCGTCCGTGGCCGAACTCATCATGCCCGGACTGCCGGTGCAGCGCATTACGCTGCCGCGCCGTCCGCTGGAGGAATGCCTGGCCGAAGAACTCCGCCGGCTGGACCCGGACGAAGTGTTCGGCGAGGTGCTGATCCATGGATTACCCCGGACCAATTTGAGGAGCGTGCGCCGCAGTGACCGCTGACCCACACGTCGTAGTCCATTCCGACACCGCCGCCGTCGCCGGCTCGGCTGCCCGGAGGCTGGTGGAGCGTCTGGCGGCGGCCCAGGCCGAGCGCGGCGATGCCACCGTGGTGCTCACCGGCGGCAGCCTGGGCATCAACACGTTGAAGGCGGTCGCCGCCGTCGACACCCCCGCCGGCTTCGATTGGTCCAAGGTCAACATCTGGTGGGGCGACGAGCGGTTCGTCGCCAAGGACAGCCAGGACCGCAACGAACGGCAAGCCCGCGAAGCGCTGCTGGACGCGCTCCCCCTGGACCCGCACCGGGTGCACCCCTTCGGTGCGGCCGGCGAACACGCCAACCCGGACGCTGCAGCCGCGGCCTATTCCGCCGCGTTGCGGCAGGCCGCGGCCGAAGAGGGCACGAGCGGCCCGGTGCCCAGATTCGACGTGCTGTTGCTGGGCGTCGGTCCTGATGCCCACATCGCATCGCTGTTTCCCGAGATGGGCGGCATCCGCGAGGAAGAGCGTTCGGTGGTCGGCGAGACCGATGCTCCGAAACCCCCGCCGGAGCGCGTGTCCCTGACGCTGCCGGCGATCAACTCCGCGGACGAGGTCTGGTTGGTGGTGGGCGGCCAGGACAAGGCCGGTGCCGTGGGACTGGCCCTGGCCGGCGCCAACCCGGTGCAGGTTCCCGCCGCCGGTGCGCGCGGGCGCAAGCGCACCGTGTGGCTGCTGGACCAGGACGCCGCGTCCAAGCTGCCGCACGCGCTGCTGTCCGCGACCGAAAGAGGCGACGGCTAACAGCGGTTCCTCCGGCGCCCGGCATTGCCGGTGGGTTCGGCCCGCTAGCGCGCCTCTCGACGCCGTCGCCGCAACTTCTCGAGCGCCTGTTCCACCACGGCCTCCGCCTCGTCCGGGCTGCGCCGTTCCTTCGCGTACTCCAGGTGGCTCTTGTAGGGCTCGTCGCTGCTGCGGGCTTCGGTGGTGTACCCGCCCGGTTCCCTGGCTGCTGTCTGGCCGCAGTGCGGGCAGTCCCACGACGGCGGGATGTCGGCTTCGCTGAGATTGGCGAAGACCGGTGTGGTCTGGTGCCCCTTCGGACACCAATACGTGACAGGAACCTTGGTCACCGGAACTACCGTCCGCCCGGTCACGGCCTGCCAGCCCGCAAGCCCGGCACCCGACTCGGACCCCACCCGTACCGCGCGGAAAGAATTCGACGGATCAACCATGTTTGCTCCCCGCTGAGAAGAATCGATGCCCCCTGCATCGGGCACCAGTCTACGGGTCGAACAGCGATGGGTTAAGGGGTTGGCCGAAGTCTTCGGTCCGTCGGACCCAGACAGCGGAGCCCGGCGCGGAGACGGGCGCCGGAAGCGTCGGTCAGGATTCCGCGCTGAAACGCATCATGAGGCCGAGGGCCACGATGACCGCGCCCCAGACAAGCCCCAGGACGACGGTGAACCGGTTGAGGTTGCGCTCCGCGACGCCGGACGATCCCAGGCTGGTGGTCATCCCACCGCCGAACATGTCGGACATGCCGCCGCCGCGCCCCTTGTGGAGCAGGATGAGCAGGGTCAGCAGCAGGCTCGTGATGCCGAGCAGGATTTGCAGCGTGATCTTCAGAGCTTCCACAGTGGCCTTTCGTCAGCTGTCGGGATATCCCAGTGGCGGGCAGACATCACTTTGTCAGCAGGTGGTGTTCGAACCTGACAATATTAGCAAATTCGCCTGCATCCAGGCTGGCGCCGCCGACCAACACGCCGTCCACGTCGCGCTCGTTCAGGATCGCGGCCGCGTTCGCCGCCTTCACGGAGCCGCCGTAGAGCAAACGTACCCCGGCTGCCACGCTGTCATCGAAGAGGACGGCCATCTCAGCGCGGATGGCGGCACACATCTCCTGGGCATCCTCGGGGCCGGCCACTTCCCCGGTGCCGATCGCCCACACCGGTTCGTAGGCGATGACCAACCCCGCCGCCTGCCCGGCATCCAGGCCCGCTACATCCGCGCGCAGCTGACCGAGCGTGTGCTCCACGTGGTTCCCGGCCTGGCGCACGGCGAGGCCCTCGCCCACGCACAGCACCGGGGTCAGCTTGTGCCGGTAGGCCGCCTTCAGCTTCGCGTTCAGCAACGCGTCGTCCTCGCCGTGGATCTCGCGCCGCTCGGAATGCCCGACCAGCACATACCGGCAGCCCAGCTTGGCCAGGAATTGTCCGGAGATGTCACCGGTGTAGGCGCCGGCATCGTGCGGCGAGAGGTCCTGGGCGCCGTAGATAAGCTTCAAGTCGTCGCCGTTGACCAGCGTTTGCACGCCGCGCAGGTCGGTGAACGGAGGGAAGACGGCGACCTCGACCCGGGCAAAGTCGTGCCGGGCATCGCTCAGCGTCCACGCCAGTTTCTGCAACAGGGTGATGCCCTGGACATGGTCCATGTTCATTTTCCAGTTGCCGGCGATCAGCGGGGTGCGGTCGAACTTGCCGTTGGTCGAGGTGGTCACTGAGGTCTCCATCTGTTCTGGGCGTCGCGGTGGACGCCGTGCTGCTCTGAGGGGCGGCGCCGTCGGGCTTGGGCGGTACCGGCAACCCCTGCCGCCCGAGGCGGCAGGGGTGCCTGCGATCAGTCCTCCAGTGCTGCCAGGCCGGGCAGTTCCTTGCCCTCGAGGTATTCGAGGCTGGCACCGCCGCCGGTGGAGATGTGTCCGAAGGCGCCGTCGTCAAAACCGAGGGCACGCACGGCGGCGGCGGAATCGCCTCCGCCGACGACGGTGAAGCCGTCGCTCCCGGTGAGGGCCTTGGCTACCGTGCGGGTGCCGTTGGCGAACGCGGCGAACTCAAACACGCCCATCGGACCGTTCCAGAAGACGGTGTTCGCCGAGTGGACCTGGTGGGCGAAGGCTTCGGCCGACTCCGGGCCGATGTCCAGGCCGATGCCGCTGGAGCCGAACGATGCCGACTCGATGCTGTCCGCCGGAACCACTTCCCAGGCCGCATCGGCGGCGAACTTCTCGGCGACCACGATGTCGGTCGGCAGGATGAACGTGCAGCCCAGTTCCTTGGCGCGCGCGAGGTAGCCGCGGACGGTGTCCAGTTGGTCCTGCTCCAGCAGGCTGGAGCCGACCTTGTAGCCCTGAGCCGCCAGGAAGGTGAAAACCATGCCGCCGCCGACCAGCAGGTAGTCGGCCTTGCCCAGCAGGTTCTCGATCACGGCCAGCTTGTCCGAGACCTTGGAACCGCCCAGGACCACCACATAGGGCCGCTGCGGGGCCTCGGTGAGCCTGTTCAGGACCTGCAGCTCCGTGCGGACCAGGTCGCCCTGGTAGGCCGGAAGCCGGCGGGCGATGTCGAAGACCGAGGCATGCTTGCGGTGGACGGCGCCGAAGGCGTCGTCCACGTAGGCTCCGTCGTCACCGGTCAGGGCGGCGAGTTCGGCAGCAAAGGCCTCCCGGTCGGCGTCGTCCTTGCTGGTTTCCCTAGGATCGAACCGCACGTTCTCCACCACCAGCACTTCCCCGTCCTGCAGGCCGGCGGCCGCCTCCCGTGCGGCCGGACCCACCGTGTCCGCGGCGAACTTGACCGTGACCGGTGCCAGTTCCTTCAGCCGGGCGACCGCGGGGCGCAGCGAGAACTTCTCCTCGGGTGCGCCCTTGGGGCGGCCCAGGTGGGCCGTCACGATGACCCGCGCTCCGGCTTCCGCGAGCTTGGTGATGACCGGCAGGGACGCCCGGATACGCCCGTCGTCGGACACCTTCAGCTCCGGGACTTCACCCTCCAGGGGGACGTTCAGGTCCGAGCGGACCAACACGCGGCGTCCGCGGACCCCGGCGGCCAGCAGGGCATCAAGAGAATGTGCAGTCATTTCTTCCTTCGTGCGGAGGACGGGACAGGCGGGACCTAGGACAGCTTTGAGGCGATCAGAGTCGTCAGGTCCACCAGGCGGTTGGAGTAGCCCCACTCGTTGTCGTACCAGCCGACAACTTTTACCTGATTACCCATAACCTTAGTCAGTCCCGAGTCGAAGATCGAAGAGGCCGGGTCTGTGACGATATCGGAGGACACGATGGGGTCCTCGGTATACGCGATGATCCCGGCCCAGTGCGGGTCGCCGGCGGCCGCCTTGAACGCCGCGTTGACCTCGTCCACATCGGTTTCGCGGGACACCGTAACGGTCAGGTCGGTCATTGAGCCGGTCGGCACCGGCACACGGACCGCGAAGCCGTCCAACTTGCCCTGCAGTTCAGGGAGGACCTGCCCGATGGCCTTCGCTGCGCCGGTTGATGTCGGCACCAGGTTGATGGCCGCCGCCCGGGCGCGCCGCAAGTCCCGGTGCGGCCCGTCCTGCAGGTTCTGGTCGGCGGTATAGGCGTGGATGGTGGTCATGAGTCCGTGCTCGATGCCGAACGTCTCGTGCAGCACCTTCGCCATCGGCGCAAGGCAGTTCGTGGTGCAGGAGGCGTTCGAAATCAGGTGGTGGGAACCGGCGTCGTACTCACTGTCATTGACGCCCATCACAATGGTGATGTCCTCGTCCTTGGCCGGGGCCGAGATCAGGACTTTCTTCGCACCGGCGTCGATGTGCTTGCGGGCGCCGCCGCCCTTGTTGAACCTGCCGGTCGATTCGATCACGATGTCGACGCCGAGGTCGCTCCACGGCAGGTCGGCCGGTTCCTTTTCGGACAGGACGCTGACCTTGCGTCCGCCGACGATCAGGTTGCCGGCATCCACCTCAACCGTTTCCTTCAGCACGCCCAGGACGCTGTCGTATTTGAGCAGGTGGGCCAGGGTGTGGGCATCGGTCAGGTCGTTGACCGCCACGATTTCCAGGTCCGTGTTTTGCGCCAGGGCGGCGCGGAAGTAGCTGCGGCCGATCCGGCCGAATCCATTAATTCCAACTCGAGTAGTCATGAGCCTCTACCTCGTGGATGGGGCCGTGGCCGGCGGGGCTCCCCCGCCGGTCCGTGCCATGTTGTTTGGCCTGCGTGGCCGGGGGGTGGTCAGCGCGGAAGCGCCGGTGCGGACGGCGACGAAGCGGGCGGCGACGTCGGCCCCGTTGACGGTACCGGCGCGGTGTCCGCGCCGGTCCCGTAGGCGGCGTGGTGCTTGGAGCGGTGCGGCTCCATGATCCCCGCCGGGAGGTGCGGCCCCGGGGCCGCATAAGCGAAGTTAAGCCCGGGCAGTTCGTGCTTGCTCATGGTTCCCTCCGCCTTCTCCCGACCGCTGTTTGCGGCCGGGTCGAATGATCCAGCCGGACGGGCTTGTCCGTCCGGCAGCTCCCGGGCCGGTCTTCGTTGACCGGTACCGGGCGATGCCCGGCATACCGCCGTGCCTAGTCGTCCAGCATCTCCGGCGTCACGTTGGCTTCGGTGCCCGGGATGCGCAGCTCCAGCGCCCGCTTGTCGGCCATGGCCAGCAGGCGGCGGATCCGGCCGGCGATGGCGTCCTTGGTCATCGGCGGGTCCGCCAAACGTCCGAGCTCGTCCAGGGAGGCCTGCTTGTGTGCCACCCGGAGCTCACCGGCATACCGCAGGTGCTCGGGCACTTCGTCGTCGAGGATCTCGAGGGCACGCTCCACGCGCGCACCCGCTGCAACGGCGGCCTGGGCCGAGCGCCGCAGGTTGGCGTCGTCGAAGTTGGCCAGCCGGTTTGCGGTGGCCCGCACTTCCTTGCGCATCCGGCGTTCTTCCCACACCATCAGGGCATCATGGGCGCCCATCCGGGTCAAGAGCGCCGCGATGCTGTCGCCGTCGCGGATGACGACCCGGTCCACGCCGCGGACTTCCCGGGCCTTGGCCGCGATGCCCAGCCGGCGCGCCGCGCCCACCAGCGCCAGCGCGGCTTCCGGGCCGGGGCAGGTGACTTCCAGGGCCGAAGAGCGGCCGGGTTCGGTCAGCGAACCGTGCGCCAGGAAGGCGCCGCGCCAGACGGCCTCGGCGTCGGCGGCCGAACCGTTCACGACCACGGACGGCAGGCCGCGAACAGGCCGGCCGCGGCCGTCCAGCAGGCCGGTCTGCCTGGCGAGGGACTCCCCGTCCTTGACCACGCGCACGACGTACCGGTTCCCGCGGCGCAGAGCACCGCCGGAGACCACGATGATGTCGCCGCTGTGGCCGTACACTTCCGAGATGGCGGTGCGCAGCCGCCGGGCGGTCGCAGCCAGATCAACTTCGGCCTCGATTACTATGCGGCCGGAAATGATGTGAAGCCCGCCGGCGAAACGGAGCGTCGACGAGACCTCCGCCTTCCGGACCTGGGACTTCTTGATGTCAAGGCGAGCGAGCTCATCCTTGACTGCTGCGGTCAGCGCCATGCACCTTTTCCTTACCTAATCCTTGTGGCCTTCGAAAATGTCGTGGTAGGCACTCGCCAGTCTCAACGGATCGTGTACGGGGCGTCCGCCTGAACTCCCTACTCTACCGAAGACAACGCGTGCACCAAGCGCTGCCGCGGCATCCTCGAAGCGCCCCTTGTCGTCAATCACGGTCGGATCGGCCAACACCACGTCGAAACGCATCCCGGGCGCACAGCGCCTCACGGCAGCCAGATGGTCCGAGGCCGTCATCCCGGACGTTTCCTTGGTGTCCACCGACAGGTTCATGGTCAGGCAGCGGCGCGCCGGGGTGTCGCAGAGCGCTTCGCGCATCTCCTTCAGCATCAGGTGCGGCAGCACCGAGGTATACCAGGAACCGGGCCCAAGGATCACCCAGTCGGCATATTCGACGGCGTTCAGCGCCTCGACGCAGGCCGGGGCGTCGTCCGGCAGCAGGCGCACGTCGTGGACGTGGCTGTTCCGGCCGGCCGCTGCCAGCCGCGACTGGCCGGAGATCAGCGCGGTCCGCAGCCGTCCGTCGTCGCCCTCCACCAGCACATCGCCCTCGATGGTCAGCGGCACGGTGGCCATGGGCAGCACCTCCCCGCGGGCCCCCAGCAGCGCGCCGGCCCACTTCAGGCCGGCAACGGGGTCGCCGAGCAGCTCCCACAGGGTGACGATCAGCAGGTTTCCGAGCGCGTGGTTGTCCAGCGACTGCTCGGCGCCCGGGGATGACTTGAAGCGATGCTGCATCACATCGCGCCAGGTCCGGCCCCAGTCGGTGTCATCGCACAGCGCCGCGAGGGCCATCCGCAGGTCTCCCGGCGGGAGCACGCCGAATTCCTCGCGCAGGCGGCCGGAAGATCCGCCGTCGTCGGCCACCGTGACGATGGCGGTCAACTCCGTGGTGAGCAGCCGCAGCGCGCCCAGCGACGCGGAGAGCCCGTGCCCGCCGCCCAAAGCCACCACGGAGGGAGGCGTGCCGTTCTTCCCGGTCCGGCTGCGGGAGGCACCCGGGGCGGGAACCAGCGGCATCGGTCCGGTCAGGATCGCCACTATTCGCGCCCCAGGTCCCGGTGCTGGACGGTGACCTTGACGCTCGGCAACTGGGCCAGCCGCTTCCCGATTTCCTCGGCGACCGCGACGGACCGGTGCTTGCCGCCCGTGCACCCGATGGCGATGGTGCCGTAGTGCTTGTTCTCTCGGCGGTAGCCCTCCAGCACGGGCTCCAGGGCGTCCACGTAGCGGTTGACGAACTCATCGGCTCCGGAGTCCACCAGCACGTAGTCGCGGACCTTCTCGTCCAGCCCGGTATGGGGGCGCAGCGCGGGGACCCAGTGCGGGTTGGGAATGAAGCGGGCGTCGGCGACGAAGTTGGCGTCCACCGGCAGCCCGTACTTGAAGCCGAAGCTGACGACGTTGATGCGCAGGACGATCGGGCCGGATTCGGTGAAGAGTTCCGTGATCGCGGTGGCCAGGGCGTGGACATTCATCTCGGTGGTATCCACCACCAGGTCGGCGGAGTCCTTGAGGCTGCTCAGCAGTTCCCGTTCCGCGGTGATGCCGTCGGAAATGCGGCCATCGCCCTGCAGCGGGTGCGGCCGCCGGCCCTGTTCGAAGCGGCGGACCAGGACGTCTCCGGAGGCGTCCAGGAAGAGCACCCGGTAGTGGATACCGCTCGCCGCCAGGGCATGCAGCGCCTCGCGGATGTCGCGGAACAGGCTCTGGCTGCGAACGTCCACCACCACGGCAAGCTTGGGCAGCGACTGCGGCATCCGCGACACCAGTTCGGCCAGCGTGCCCAGCATCTGCGGCGGCAGGTTGTCCACCACGTACCAGCCGTGGTCTTCGAGGGCGTGCGCTGCCGTGGTCCGGCCGGCGCCGGACATGCCGGTGACCACCAGGAGTTCGGATTCCACCGGCTTTTCCGGCGTCAAGTCCTCGTCCACCGTCATCGTCATTCCATCCATCCCGACCCCCACTCCTCGATTCCAGCTCTAGCCTAACTAAGATTCGATGATTTCGCCGGTCGCCATGTTCACCGCCGGTGCGGGCTCCTCCGCGGCACCGGCAGCCAACTGGCGCTTCAACGAAGCCGCCAGCGCGGGGCCGATGCCGGGCACCTGCTGCAGTTCCTCGACGGTGGCCGCCTTGAGTTTCTTCGCCGAGCCGAAATGTTTCAGCAGCGCCTTGCGTTTGGCCGGCCCCAGGCCCTGGATGCCGTCCAGCACCGAAACCGTCATGGCCTTGCCGCGCTTCTGCCGGTGGTAGGCAATCGCGAACCGGTGGGCCTCGTCGCGGATGCGCTGCAGCAGGAACAGCCCCTCGGACGAGCGCGGCAGGATCACGGGGAAATCGTCGTCGGGCAGCCACACTTCTTCCAGCCGCTTGGCCAGGCCGACCACGAACACGTCGGTAATGCCCAGATCGGCCAGCGCCCGGGAGGCGGCGGCCACCTGGGGCGGCCCGCCGTCCACCACCACGAGGTTGGGCGGGTAGGCGAACTTGGTCTTGGGCGCGGGAGTCAGCGTCGCCTCAAGCACGACGGCGGTGTCCCCGCCGTCCGTGGCGGCTTGCGGCTGCGCGGTGTCCCCGCCGCTGGCGGCGGCTTGCGGCTGCGCGGGGTGCCCGGCTCCGGACACCCCCGCGGCGGCTCCTCCTGCGGCGCCGAGGCCCGCCTCGCCGGCGGGGGCTTCGCCTGCACCGGTTGCCGCCGGAACGGTCCGATGACCTTGTTCCGCCAGGTAGTTTCGGAACCGCCGGCTGATCACGTCGTACATCGCCGAAGTATCGTCGCGCGCGGCCTCGCCGGTGATCGCGAAGCGGCGGTAGTCGGACTTCTTCGGCAGCCCGTCTTCCACCACCACCATGGAGGCCACCACGTTGGTGCCCTGCACGTGGGAGATGTCGTAGCACTCGATCCGCAGCAGCGCTACGGGCAAGTCCAGGGCTTCCTGCAGCTGCTGGAGGCCGGCCGAGCGCGTGGTGATGTCGCCGGCCCGCCGGCTCTTGTGCAGGGCCAGGGCCTGCTCGGCGTTCTCCCTCACGGTGGACACCAGGGCAGCCTTGTCCCCGCGTTTCGGCACGTGGATCTGGACCTTGCTGCCGCGGAGTCCGCTGAGCCAGGCCTGCAGTTCGGCGGCGTTCTCCGGTTCCTGCGGCAGCATGACCTGGCGCGGGATCCGGTCCGGCCCGTCGGCGTCCCCGTAGACCTGTTGCAACAGGTGTTCGGCCAGGTCCGCGGTGCTTTGGTCCTCGACCTTTTCCACCACCCAGCCGCGCTGGCCGCGGATCCTGCCGCCGCGGACGTGGAAGACCTGGACGGCCGCCTCCAGTTCGTCCTGGGCGAGGGCGAAAACGTCGGCGTCCGTGTCTTCGCTGAGCACCACGGCATTGCGTTCGAAGACCCGGCGCAGCGCTGCGATATCGTCCCGGTGCCGCGCCGCCGTCTCGTAGTCGAGTTCCGCCACTGCCGCGGCCATCTTCTTTTCCAGGGCCCGGATGAACCGGTCGGCTTCCCCGCCCATGAACGCGCAAAACTCGGCGGCCAGGGCCTTGTGGTCCTCGGGAGAGATCCGCCCCACGCACGGCGCCGAGCACTTGTCGATGTAGCCGAGCAGGCACGGCCGGCCGGTGCGCTGGGCGCGGTTGAAGACGCCGGTGCTGCAGGTACGGACCGGGAAAACCCGCAGCAGGGTGTCCACGGTCTCGCGGATCGCTTTTGCCGGGTAGTACGGGCCGAAGTACTTGACGCCCTTGCGCCGCTCGCCGCGCATCACCTGCACGCGCGGGAACTTCTCCCCCATGGTCACGGCGAGGTAGGGGTAGGACTTGTCGTCCCGGAACATGATGTTGAAGCGCGGGGTGAACTCTTTGATCCACGTGTACTCGAGCTGGATGGCCTCCAGTTCGCTGCCCACGATCGTCCACTCCACCGAAGCCGCGGTGTGCACCATTGCATGGGTCCTGGGCGGCAGGTTCTTGGGGCTGGCGAAGTAGCTGTTGAGCCGTGACCGCAGGTTTTTCGCCTTGCCGACATAGATGACGCGGCGGTGTTCGTCCCGGAAGCGGTAGACGCCCGGATTGGTCGGGATCTCCCCCGTCCGCGGACGGTAGGAAGCAGGATTAGCCATGGCCGGTCACTCCCTTCCTCGCCTGGGTCCTGGTGCCGTCCGGCCGGTCAGGCCGACGGTGTCTTGTTGTAGCTGTTCGAGCGTTCCTGACCGGTCAGGTCGGCTATCGCGTCCATGATCTGGTCGGTGGCCGACCGGCGCGCCGGCAGCGAGTGCTCCGGCCCGGTCCGCTTGAAGTACAACGGCTTGCCGATCCGCACCGTGAAGTGGTTCGGCCGGATCATCATCCTCCCGGCGGGCTGAAGCTGTTCGGTGCCGATCAGCCCTACCGGCAGCACCGGCGCACCGGTGGTGAGGGCCAGCCACCCCACGCCTGTGCGGCCCCGGTACAGCTTGCCGTCACGGGACCGTGTCCCTTCAGGATAGATCCCGAAGGCCTGGTTGCGTTCCAGTACGTCCAGGGCGCTCTGCAGAGCAGCCACGCTGGCCGCCTGTTCGCCCCGCTCCACCGGTATCGAGCCGACGCTGTGGAAGAACCACCGCATCGCGGCGCCCTTGGGACCCCGGGTGGTGAAGTATTCGGCTTTGGCGAAGAAGGCCACCTTGCGCGGCATCATCGCCTGGATGATGACGCTGTCGAAGAAGGACAGGTGGTTCGGCGCCACAATCACCGGCCCGGTCGCAGGAAAGTTCCCGATGCCTTCGATCGTCGGCCGGCAGCTGAGCCGCAACCCGGCGCGGAACGAGGCGCGTGTCGCTTCGAACGTCCTCATGCGGCCGGTCCCCGGGGTCCGGACAGGACACCGTCCTCCTGCTCGGCGGTCAGCCGCCCGATGGCGGCCTCAAGTTCGTCGGCGGAATGCACGACGACGGCAGCGCCCGCGGCTTCCAGTTCCCCGGGGGCGGCGAATCCCCAGCCGACCCCAATGGCGGGGATGCCGAGCTGGAGCGCCGCGGCAGCGTCGTAGAGACGGTCGCCCACCATCAGCACCGGGCCGAACGCGTCGGTGACGCCGTCCAGCGCAGCCTGCAGGATCGGCACCTTGCCCAGTCCTGGTTCCGCCGCCGGGGCGGGATCGTCGCCCTCGGCTCCGTAAATCCCCGCAAAGTACTGTTCCAGGCCCTTCGACCGCAGCAGGTCCCGGGCCAGTCCGGTCGGCTTTTGCGTGGCGACAGCGAGGATCGCGCCGGTGGAGAGGAGCCGCTCCAGCAGGCCGGTGATGCCCGGGTACACGCGGCTTGCCGCCATGCCGGACCGGCGGTAGCCGGCCCTGTACAACGCGATGACCTCGCCTAGCCGGTGCTCCGGCACGCCGGCGCGGCGCAGGGACTCACCCAACGGCGGCCCCACCAGGGACTCGAGTCCTTCCTGCGGCGGGACCGGCAGTCCGGCCGCCGCGAGGGCGCCGGCTATTCCGGTGGTGATAGCGCCTGCGGGGTCAACCAGGGTTCCGTCGAGGTCGAAAAGTACCAGCGCAGGCAATTGAGTCACTCGGGCATTTTCCCACAGATCCGCGGATCCGCCGGAATCCATTCCTGCCGGGGAATATTTTATTCCGTCCGGCAGGCTCACTTGTGGCCGAGCGCCTCCGCCAGGAAACGGCCGGTGTGGCTTCCCTCGACCGCCGCTACCTGCTCCGGCGTGCCGCTGGCGATGATCTGGCCGCCGCCGGAACCGCCCTCGGGCCCCAGGTCCAAAACCCAGTCGGCACTCTTGATCACGTCAAGGTTGTGCTCGATGGTGATCACAGTGTTGCCCTTGTCCACCAGCCCCTGCAACACCTGCAGCAGCTTGCGGATGTCCTCGAAATGCAGGCCAGTGGTCGGCTCGTCCAGCACGTAGATGCTCCGCCCGTTCGAACGGCGCTGCAGTTCGCTGGCGAGCTTGACGCGCTGGGCTTCACCGCCGGACAACGTGGTGGCGGGCTGCCCGAGCCGGACGTAGCCGAGCCCGACGTCCACCAAGGTCCGCAAGTGGCGCGCGATCGGGGTGAACGCGGCGAAGAATTCCGCGGCTTCCTCGATCGGCATGTCCAGGACTTCAGCGATCGTCTTTCCCTTGTAATGGACTTCCAGGGTCTCGCGGTTGTACCGCGCACCGTGGCAGACCTCGCAGGGTACGTAGACGTCCGGCAGGAAGTTCATCTCGATCTTCAGCGTGCCGTCGCCGGAGCACGCCTCGCACCGCCCGCCCTTGACGTTGAACGAGAACCTGCCGGGCAGGTAGCCGCGGAGCTTCGCCTCGTTGGTTTCGGCGAACAGCTTGCGGATGTTGTCGAAGACGCCGGTGTACGTGGCCGGATTGGACCGGGGCGTGCGGCCAATCGGGCTCTGGTCGACGTGGATAACCTTGTCCAGCTGGTCCACGCCTTCCACCCTGGTGTGCCGGCCGGCAACATGCTTGGCTCCGTTAAGCTTGTTGGCCAGCACCTTGTAGAGAATGTCGTTGACCAGGGTCGATTTTCCGGAGCCGCTGACGCCGGTGACGGCGGTGAAGATACCCAGCGGGAACGACGCATCGATGCCCCGGAGATTGTTTTCGCGGGCGCCGACCACCTTCACTTGGCGCTTCTTGTCCATCTTCCGGCGCTTGGCCGGCAGTTCAATCCGGCGCCGGCCCGACAGGTAGTCACCGGTGATGGATCGCGTGTTGTCCAGCAGTTCCTGCAGCGAGCCGGAGTGGACCACTTCGCCGCCGTGCTCGCCGGCGCCCGGTCCGATGTCCACTATCCAGTCGGCCTCGGCGATGGTGTCCTCGTCGTGCTCCACCACAATCAGGGTGTTGCCGAGGTCGCGCAGCCGCGTGAGGGTCTCGATCAACCGCCGGTTATCCCGCTGGTGCAGGCCGATCGAGGGCTCGTCCAACACGTAGAGCACGCCGACCAGACCGGAGCCGATCTGCGTTGCCAGCCGGATGCGCTGGGCTTCCCCGCCGGACAACGTGCCGGCGGCGCGCTCCAGGTTCAGGTACTCCAGGCCGACGTCCAGGAGGAAACGCAGGCGCGCCTGGATCTCGATGAGTACCTGGTGGGCGATCTGGGTTTCGCGGGCGGAGAGCTCCAGGCCGGCCAGGAACGAACTTGCCTCGCGCAGCGGCAGGGCGGACACTTCCGCGATGGACTTGCCGTTGATCAGCACGGACAGCGACGCGGGGTTCAGCCGCGCGCCGTTGCACTCCGGGCAAGGCACCTCGCGCATGTACTCCTTGTAACGGTCCCTCGCCCACTCGGACTCGGTTTCCTCATGCTTTCGGTGGATGTACTGGAATGCGCCTTCGAAACCGGTGCTGTATTTGCGCTCCCGGCCGAAGCGGTTGCGGTACTGCACCACGACCTTGAAGTCCTTGCCGTGCAGTACGGCTTCCCGAACCTTTTTCGGCAGGTTCTTCCACGGCTCGTCCATGGAGAACCCCAGTTCGTGGGAGAGCCCCTCGAGCAGCCGGGTCCAGTACTCCTGGGTGGCTTTGCCGAGTGACCACGGGGCGATGGCGCCTTCGGACAGGCTCCGGTCCGGATCCGGGACCACCAGGTCCACATCGACTTCGAGCTTGCTGCCGATACCGGTGCAGGCCGGACAGGCGCCGAACGGATTGTTGAACGAAAACGAGCGCGGTTCGATCTCGTCGATGGCGAGCGGGTGTTCGTTCGGGCAGGCCAGGTGTTCCGAGAAGGCCCGCGTACGGCCCGGCTCGTCCTCGGCAACATCCACGAAATCAGCCAGGACGCGGCCCTCCGCCAGCGCCAGGGCGGTCTCCACCGAATCGGTCAGACGCTGATGGATGCCTTCTTTGGCGACCAGCCGGTCCACCACCACCTCGATGGTGTGCTTGTACTGCTTCCCCAGCTTCGGCGGTTCGCTCAGCTGCACCAGCTTGCCGTCCACCTTGGCGCGGGAAAAGCCCTTGGTGCTGAGTTCCTTGAACAGGTCGACGAACTCGCCCTTGCGCCCGCGCACCACCGGAGCCAGGATCTGGAAGCGCGTCCCATCGGGAAGCTCCTGCAGCTGGTCCACGATTTGCTGCGGGGTCTGCTTCTCCACGGGCTCACCGCACTGGGGGCAGAAGGGGCGGCCGACGCGGGCCCACAGCAGGCGCAGGTAGTCGTAGATCTCGGTGATTGTTCCCACGGTAGAGCGCGGGTTGCGACTGGTGGATTTCTGGTCGATCGACACCGCCGGCGACAAGCCTTCGATGAAGTCCACATCGGGCTTGTCCACCTGCCCCAGGAACATCCGCGCGTAGGAGGAAAGCGATTCCACGTACCGGCGCTGGCCCTCGGCGAAGATCGTATCGAAAGCCAAAGACGACTTGCCGGAGCCGGACAGTCCCGTGAAGACGATCATGGCGTCGCGGGGCAGGTCCACGCTGACGTTCTGCAGATTATGCTCACGGGCGCCTTTGACTACCAGGCGGGACATGTCCGCGGAGCGGGAAACGGGGGTGGCGGACTCGGAATCGGTCGCCGGGACGGACGTTTCGCTTGCTTTTAGCACGTTATCTACTCTAATCGAAAGTTCGTTCGAACTTGTATTACATCGGTCACGGCCGGAGGGCTCTGCGGACAGCTGCTGTCCGCGATGGCACGCCCTGCCTCGGCTGCCGCCGGCACGACGGCGGTGCGCCGGGGGCCGCGGGCTCCCTCGGCGAGGCACCGGCCGCCTGCCGCGTCGCCTACTTGATGCCGTGGCGCTCCAACGCCGCCTTGGCGGCGGCGAGTGCTTCCTTGCCGCCGATGCCTTGGCCGTGAACGGCGCGGGCAAACGCTTCGGCGGCGTCACCCAGTTGTTGGCGAGCCTTGCCTGCTCCGGCGCTGACCACGGTACCCGCACGGCCGTGTGTTTCCACCCGGCCGGCAGTTTCGAGCTCCCGGTAGGCGCGCGCCACGGTATTCGGGACCACGCCCAAATGATCGGCCAGCCGCCTGACGGGCGGCAGCTTCGTGCCCACCGGCAGTTCCCCGGCGTCGGCAGCTTCAATGATCCGCAGCCTCAGCTGCTCGAAGAGCGGCACGGCGCTGTCGCGGTTCATCCGCCAGTCAAACTCGCTCGCTTCCATCGCCTGCGCCCACTCCCCGTCGTGTCCGCAGCATCCCGCTGCCTGTCCACTGCTACAACCAGAATGACATCTTGAGCCGTCGGGGTCGACTGTCGGTAGGCTGGGAAGCATGTTGCTTCACGAAGATCCTGCAGTCACGGTCCGCGGCATTTCCGTTTCCGAGATGGACAACAACGTCTATTTGCTGACAGCCAAGACTTCCGGCGCCCAGGTGTTGATTGACGCTGCCGACGACTTTCCGGCCATTGCGCAACTGCTGCGTGACGGCGCCGGGGATGCGGACCAGCCGGCCAAGGTCGCCCTTATCGTGACCACGCACAGCCACTGGGACCATGTCCGGGCCTTGCCGGAGGCGGTAGCCGCTACAGGGGCCAGAACGGCGGCGGGCGCGGAGGATATTCCTGAGATCGAAGTGCGGACTGACGTTGCGCTCGAGCATCAGGACATCGGCCGGTTCGACGGATTCTCGTTGGAAGCCATCAAGCTGCGCGGGCACACACCGGGTTCCGTGGCGCTGCTTTACCGCGCACCCGACGGTCCCCCGCACCTGTTTACCGGAGATTCGCTGTTTCCGGGTGGGGTGGGCAATACGCAAAAGGATCCCGAGCGGTTTGCGTCCCTCTACAGCGATGTGGTCGAACGGGTGTTCAACTACCTGCCGGACGATACGGTGGTCCATCCCGGCCACGGCGCGGGTACGACGCTCGGGGCAGAACGGCCCCATCTGGACGAGTGGAAATCGCGCGGCTGGTAGCAGGCCGCGTCAACCCCGACAGACGTGGACGTTGGGGGGAATCCCGCCTGCCGGGGCCCTCTAATTCTAGCGCCGCGGGCTGCTTTCGCTCCCCTGTCACCCGAGGAAGGATGGCAGGCTGCGTTCCGCCGCGGAGTACGTTGCAGCGTCCGGAACCTGTCCGGCCATGAAGCGGTCGACGAGCCGCGGATCTACGTACGATTTGCGGGCTATGGCGGGCGTATTGCCCAGCCTCTCCGAGACGGCGTGCATGGCCGCGACCACGGCCTTGCGCCGGCCGGTGAGATTCGGTCTGCCGTTGTAGCCGGCCAGTGCCACGGCGGCCGTTACCGTCCCCTGCCACGTCCGGAAGTCCTTGGCGCTGAACTCCTGCCCGCAGAGTTCGTGGATAAACTCGTTCAACTCCGACGCCGACAGGCCGGACCAATGTCCGGTGCCGTTGCGGTAACCGATGGCCGGATCGTCGGCTTTCAGGCCCTGCACCGTCGCCAGCTGGACGGCGATATCCGGATCTTTCAGTTCCACGTCCCACTGCAGCCCGCTCTTCCCGGGAAAATGCAGCCGGACCGTATCCTCCCGCACTTGCACGTGGCGAACCAACAGAGTAGTAACCCCGTAGGATCCGTTGTCTTCGGCGTAGACTTCGGAGCCGATCCGCAAGGACGCGCTGTCAAGCAAGCGGAAGGCAACAGCACAGGCCACCTGTCGGGTTTGTTCCCCGGACCTCAGCAGCCGCGTCACCTTGCGGCGCGCGGTGGTCAGGGTGGATCCGAAGGCCAGGGAGCGGTCGAACTTTTCCCGATCCCTCAGTTCCCGCCAACGGGGATGGTAGATGTATTGCCGCCGTCCGGCGTCGTCCGTCCCCGCTGCTTGGATATGCCCATTGGGCGCCGGGCAGATCCACACATCCGACCATGCCGGCGGGACCGCCAACGCCTTGATCCTTCGGAGCTCGTCACCGGCAGGCTTCGAACCGTCCGGGCTGCGGTAGGAGAACCCCGACCCGTGGCGCCGGCGGGTGATGCCGGGTGCACGGATGTTGCTGCGCCTTAGCCTCAGATGGGCACCTCCATCTTGAATCCGCAGCTGCAGCGAAGGATTTCAACGTCGACCCGCACGGTCGGGAGCGGGCCGGTTTCCGGGGAGCCGGCGTCCACGGGATCAACGATCGAGTGGTCGATGCGTTCCACCGGCTGCATCGGCTCCCCGCAGTGCATGTAGCCCTCGGCGCCGAAATCGATTCCGACGCTTTCGGATTCCGTCGCGGGCACCTTGAAGGTTTCGTGCCCGTAATAACCGTCGCAGCGGCTGCACCAGTAGCTGACGTCCCATCGCGGCAGTGCGGGGGCTCCAGCCTGCGGCGGCAGCAGCGTTACGGCATCGAACACCAGGTACTCGTCGGTGCTGCACGCGGAGCACCAGGGATCAGGCAAGTCGCTTCCCGGATCCCGGTTCTTGTCCTGGCCGGCATGGGCACTTGAACTGTCATTGGCAATCATGATCGTCTGCCCTTCCAATCTGCATCCCACTATTGATAAGCATACTGTTTGTAACCCATCATACGGGGGTAGGGAAGAGCAGCATAAGCGCCGAGGCGCAGACGCGGGAAGGGTGTACGCCCACCCGCGGCGCGGATCGCCGGGATCCGCCGGCGGGTTAAGGCTAGCGACAGAGCCTAGCTGGTGCCGTCATACAGCGAGTCCGGCGGCTCGCCCCCCGGCTTGCCATACAAACCGCGGACCCGGCGCCTGCTTGCCTGCAGCGCATCCCTGCTGTCCCGCCGGTCGAGCTCGACACGCAGCTCCTCAAGGCGGAACTCGGTCTCGGGATCGGCCGCGCCGTACTGGATACTTTCCCGCTCGAGCTGGCGCATGGCCCTGCCGTACAGCGCCAGCAGCTCGGGGTCGCCAAGGGGAGCCAGGTCAACCGGAAATTCGTCAGCCGGTGACAGATGGCGGTGCCGCATCAGTTCCGCCCCAAACCAACGAAGCACCCTGCGTCCCGACCGGCAGCGAACCTGTCCATGCGCAGCCTCCAGATAGCCCGAGAGCCGTTTCGGCTCCAACTGGTGCGAGCTTACAAGCGCTTCTCCGGTCCGGCAACGAATCATCAAAATATCGCTCCGGCTCGGTTAATTTTACGCTTGGGTCTTGACAGGCTGCAGCCCGGAATGCTCACGGCACCCCGGGCCTCCGGCCAACGGCGGGCCGGCGAATTATTCGTCGTAGCGTTCTTCCCGGATCGTTCCGAACGGGACCTCCTCGGTCGCCATGGCTTGTACTTCGTTGGGGAGGAACCGCACCAGCACACCGCGCTCGCCGTCCGCGGCCGATTGCTTCAGCACCGGCAGGATGGCGTCGGCCTGGGTTGGTTCACATCCTGCCAGGTACTTGGCATACGCCTCCGGCAACTGCTCCGACATGATGGCCACCGGGGATCAGTAGGAGATGAACTCGACCAGTTCACCCACGCGGTCTTCCGGGTAGTTGCGGGCGACATCGGCTTGGCTGACAATTCCGACCAGGTCGTGTCCATCGATGACCGGCAGCCGGCGCACCTGGTGGTCCTGCATGGTTCTGATGGCCTCTTCGATGCTGTCATCGGCCCCGATCGTCACCGGCTTGCCCTGGCCCAGCTCGCCCGCTTTGATCGTGCGCGGATCCCTTCCGTCGGCCAGGCACTTCACCACAATGTCCCGGTCCGTGACCATGCCTTTGAGCCTGTTGTCCTCACCACAGATGGGCAACGACCCGACGTCGAGGTCCCGCATTTTTTGGGCCGCCAGCTCCAGCGTCTCGTTCTCTCCGATGCATTCAACACCACCGGTCATGATTTCCCTTGCGGTAGTCACGAATATCAGTCCCTTCAGGTAGTTCGAGCCGCTTCGCGCACCGTCCAGCCAGCAGGGACGAGCACGCCAAGCTGATTTATAAGGTTACTTACAGTTACCACAGGCTGCGTGGGAATTGAAGGGCGGCCGGCGCCTCCCCCGGCGCAGGCGCGAAATTCCTGTCCCATCCCTTTGATTGCCAGTCGCAGCCATGCCTTGGAAGTTCCGACCCCCCCCCCCCCCCCGAACACGCCAACACCGGGAACCTGCGTAGTCGCAGCACCGCTTTAACCGGCAGATCCCCCGTGAACCAGTGGCCCACGGGGGATCTGCGACAAAGAACCGGCTTAGCGCCTGGCGCCGCCTTCGGTGTCGTCGGCAACGCGGTCGGCGTCCTCGTTCAGGTGGGCCTTGGCATCGGCGATCTTGTCTTTGGCCCCGCCCTCGACCTGCTGGCCCTTGCCCTTCAGCTGCTGGGACTTGTCGTCCCTCGCCTCGCCGACGGCTTCGTTGACCTTGCCGGTCACCTTGTCCTTCGCAGCATCGAACTTGTCGCCCATACCCATATCAGCACCTCTTTCGGTTCAGGTTTTCCTACAGGTCCAGCCCCCAGATTACCCCGCCGCGGCCCAAGTAGAAAGCTTGCTGACCTTAGGCCGTTCGCCGGCAGCGTGCACGTCGTCGTTCCGGATCCTCACGGAGAAGGGCCGGCAACTGCCGGCTGTACGACCGATGCACGACAGCGTAGGGTGGCAAACGATCAGCATACTGACCATGCCGGCCGCCCCGGCCCCGCCTTTCCATCCAGCACAGCACCAAGGGTGCCGGCGGAGCTTTCGATGCGGCCGCAAGAAGGGAGCCAGACATGACGTCCGATCAGTACACCTTCCAGAATCCCGTTGACCGTTTTCCCAGTATCTCGCCGCCCAAGCAGAGCCAGCCGGAGCCCGGGCTGGACAAAGACCTGGAGCCGCAGACCGACCGCGGCGAACAGTCGTACCGCGGCACCGGCAGGCTGACCGGCCGCAAGGCGCTGATCACCGGGGCCGACTCCGGCATCGGCGCCGCCGTGGCCGTCGGCTTTGCCCGGGAAGGAGCAGACGTCGCCCTGTCCTACCTGCCCGCCGAGGAGTCCGACGCACAGCACATCGCTTCGGTGATCGAGAAGGAAGGGCGCAAGGCGGTACTGCTGCCGGGCGACATTTCAGACGCCGCCGCTTCCCGCGAACTCGTCGCCCATGCCGTCGAACAGCTGGGCGGGCTGGACGTCCTGGTCAACAACGCAGGGCGCCAGATCGCCGTCGAGAAGATCGAAGACATCAGCGACGAACAGTTCGAGGACACGTTCCGCACGAATGTTTTTGCCATGTTTTGGATCACCAAGGCCGCGGTGCCGCACATGCCGCCGGGCTCGACAATCATCAACACCACGTCCGTGCAGGCCTACAACCCCGCGCCGGTCCTGCTTGACTATGCCTCCACCAAGGCCGCGATCAACAACTTCACCAAGGGCCTCGCCCAGCAGTTGGCCAGCCGCGGCATCCGCGTCAACGCGGTGGCCCCCGGCCCGTTCTGGACCCCGTTGCAGGTCAGCGCGGGCCAGCCGAAGGACAAACTGCCGGAGTTCGGCAAGAATGTGCCCCTGGGCCGCGCGGGGCAGCCCACCGAACTCGCCCCGGCCTACGTCTTCCTGGCCTCGCCGGAGTCGAGCTACGTTTCCGGCGAGACGCTGAACGTCAACGGCGGTACTCCCACGCCCTGAGGCGGGGTCCGTCCACCGAGCGCAACCAGAGGGCAGGTTCAGCCGAGCTTGCGCCCCACCGCGAAAATCCGCCGGAATCCGAACAGGGTCCCGTGTTCGCCGGCCGGGTAGGCGTCGCGCAGCAGCGTGGCGTACTCGGCTTCGAACTTGGCCGCTTCTGCCGCCGGGAGCGCGGCCAGGACGGGGCGCAGGCCGGTTCCCCTGACCCATTCCAGGACCGGATCCGCGCCGTGGAGCAACTGCTGGTAGGTCGTTTCCCAGACGTCGGCTTCACAGCCTTCGTCCGAGAGCAGCTCGAAATAGTCCTGTGGCTCGGACACTGCGTCCTCGTGGCGGAGCACTCCGTCCAGCCGGCGCTGCCATCGCGGTGAGCCGGCGAGCGCGCGCATGAGCGCATGCGACGGAGCGGCAAAGTTTCCCGGTACCTGCACGGCGAGCCAGGCGCCGGGCTTCATGGCGCGCAGCCAGGAACGCATGATGTCCTGGTGCCCGGGCACCCACTGCAGCGCGGCGTTGGAAACCAGTACGTCCAGGCCTGCCGGAGGCGTCCAGGTACGGATATCCCCGGCGACGAATTTCACCGTGGGCGATGTGTGCCGTTGCTGCGCCTGCCGGATCATCTCGGGTGAGGAGTCCACTCCGGTGACGCTGGCGCCGGGCCAGCGTTCGGCGAGCGCTGCCGTCAGGCCGCCGGGACCGCAGCCCAGATCCACCACCACGGCGGGATCGGCGGCAGCGATCCGTCCGGTCAGGTCAAAGAACGGCCGGTCGCGGTAGTCGGCGAATTCCACATACTTGTGCGGGTCCCAGTGCATGGGCAGTACGTTACGCCACGCCCCCGCCACGGCAGAGGATTATGGGTGCCCGCATGGCGCGGGGGCGCCACCGCCTAAGCTGGGAAGAACATGAATCTCCTCCAGCTCCTGCCGGACACCGGCACTGCCTCAAATCCCGACGACGTCTACACCCGGTTCATCGAGTGGGTCGAATCCCGTGGGATGTCGCTCTACCCCGCCCAGGACGAAGCCGTCATGGAGCTGGTCACCGGCAACAACGTCATCCTGGCCACCCCCACCGGGTCGGGGAAGTCGATGGTCGCGATCGCCGCCCACTTCCACGCCATGTCCACCGGGTCCGTCAGCTATTACACGGCACCCATCAAGGCGCTCGTATCGGAAAAGTTCTTCGCCCTGTGCGACATCTTCGGACCGGAGAACGTCGGCATGGTCACCGGCGACTCGGCGGTCAACCAGGACGCCCCGATCATCTGCTGCACCGCCGAGATCCTGGCCAACATCGCGCTGCGGGAGGGCTCCGCCGCGGACCTCGGCACGGTGGTCATGGACGAGTTCCACTACTACTCCGATCCGCAGCGCGGTTGGGCCTGGCAGGTGCCGCTGCTGGAACTGCCGCAGGCGCAGTTCCTGCTGATGTCCGCGACGCTGGGGGACGTAACCCGGTTCGAGAAGGAGCTCACCGATCTCACCGACAGGACGACGGTCACCGTAAGCTCGGCGGAGCGTCCCATCCCGCTGCACTACTACTATGTGCAGACCAGCGTGCAGGAGTCTCTGGAGGAACTGCTCTCCACCAGGCAGGTTCCCGTCTATGTGGTGCACTTCAGCCAGTTGGAAGCCATTGAGCGCGCCCAGAATCTCATGAGCATCAACGTCTGCACCCGGGAGGAGAAGGACCGCATTGCCGAGCTGATCTCGGGTTTCCGGTTCGCGGCCGGCTTCGGCAAGACCCTTAACCGCCTGGTCCGGCACGGCATAGGTGTCCACCACGCGGGCATGTTGCCCAAGTACCGCCGGCTCGTGGAGCAGTTGGCCCAGGCCGGGCTGCTGAAGGTCATCTGCGGCACGGACACGCTGGGCGTGGGCATCAATGTGCCCATCCGGACCGTGCTGCTCACCGCCTTGAGCAAGTACGACGGCGTGCGCACCCGGCTGCTCAATGCGCGCGAATTCCATCAGATCGCCGGCCGCGCGGGGCGGGCCGGGTACGATACGGCGGGCACCGTCGTCGTGCAGGCCC
Organism: Arthrobacter sp. Y3221114; assembly: GCF_059092625.1. NCBI lineage: Bacteria > Bacillati > Actinomycetota > Actinomycetes > Micrococcales > Micrococcaceae > Arthrobacter > Arthrobacter sp. Y3221114. Next base: position 266,112 of record NZ_JBNHHW010000001.1, on the reverse strand, counting down.
CGGAACACGTGGTGGAGAACACCAAGGCGATGGCCAAGGCGGTGGCCAAGTTCGGCGACGACCAGAAAAAACTTCGCCAGGTGGCGAAGAAGAAGCCGCCGACCGGTTTCGTGAGCTGGGGCGAACCGACCTTCCACAAGCTGGTGGAGAGCGACCCCGAGCCCCTGACATCCAGCTTCTCCATCAGCCACGCGATGCTGCTGAACATCCTGGAGCGCCCCGGGGACCCGTTCGCCGCCGCCAAGCGGCTGCTGACGCGCAACCACGAAACACGCGCCTCGCAGCTGAAGCTGATCAAGAAGGCACTGGGCATTTACCGGGAGCTGGTGGTCTCCGGCTTGGTGGAACGCCTGGACGCACCGGATGAGAACGGGCACCTCGTCCGACTGAAGGTGGACCTGCAGCCGAATTTCGCGCTGAACCAGCCGCTTTCCCCGTTCGCCGTGGCCAGTCTGGACCTGCTGGACCCCGAGGACGGCGGCTACGCACTGGACGTGGTCTCAATCATCGAGGCCACGCTGGAGAAGCCCCGCCAGATCCTGTCCGCGCAGGAGAAGAAGGCACGCGGCGAAGCCGTGGCCGCGATGAAGGCCGACGGCATCGAATACGACCAGCGGATGGCCCTGCTGGACGAGGTGACCTACCCGCAGCCGCTGGCCGAGCTGCTCGAGGCCGCCTTCGAGACCTACCGGCACGGTGCGCCCTGGCTGGGCGACTTTGAACTTGCCCCGAAGTCGGTAATCCGTGACATGTACGAACGGGCGATGAATTTCGGCGAATTCGTGCAGTTCTACGGGCTGGCCCGCAGCGAGGGCATAGTGCTCCGCTATCTGACCGACGGCTACAAGGCGCTGCGGCAGACCGTGCCGGCGGAGGCCCTGCGCGAGGCCCTGGCCGACATCATCGCCTGGCTGGGTGAGCTGGTGCGGCAGGTCGACTCGAGCCTGCTGGACGAATGGGAAGAACTAGCCGCGGGCAAGGGCGCGGCGGATCTGGCGGCCGAGCACGCCGCCGAGTCGGTTTTCACGCAGGAGCCGCCCAAGCTGACCGACAACATCCGGGCCTTCCGCGTCATGGTGCGCAACGAGCTGTTCCGCCGGGTCGAGTTGTTCGCCGACGAGCAGGAAGAGGAACTGGGTGCACTGGACGCCGATGCGGGCTGGGACGCCGACCGTTGGGCGGACGCCATGGACGCCTACTTCGAGGAGTACGACGACATCGGCATCGGGCCCGATGCCCGCGGACCGGCGCTGCTGATCATCGAGGAGCAGCCGGCGGTCTGGAAGGTGCGGCAGATCTTCGATGACCCGGCCGGAAACCGTGACTGGGGCATCAGCGCCGAAGTCGACCTTGCCGCCAGCAACGAGACGGGAGCTGCAGCGGTCCGGATTCTCGACGTCGGACCGGCCGGCCGCATGGCCTGATCGCGTAGCTGCCGGGCCCGGGTCCGCTTGCAGGCGGTTGGCAGCGACCCTAGGGTAAAAAGCACACTTACCTTCCATGGGGCGCAGTGTGTGCTCCCCCGGCGACGCGACAGGGAGACGATTGTGAAAGCACTGACCTGGCAGGGCAAACGGAAGCTGAGCGTCGAGCAGGTTCCGGACCCGGTCCTGCGGGAACCCACCGACGCCATCATCAGGGTCACCTCCACCGCCATCTGCGGGTCCGACCTGCACCTCTACGAACTGTTCGGCCCGTTCCTGTCCCCCGGCGACGTCCTGGGTCATGAACCGATGGGGATCGTCGAGGAAACCGGCAGCGCCGTGCCGGGGCTGAAGCCCGGCGACCGGGTGGTGGTTCCCTTCAATATCGCGTGCGGGCGCTGCCACATGTGCAGCCGGGGCCTGCAATCGCAGTGCGAAACCACGCAGGTCAAGGACAAGGGTTCGGGCGCTGCATTGTTCGGCTACACGGAGCTCTACGGCTCTGTTCCGGGCGGGCAGGCCGAGTTCCTGCGCGTCCCCCACGCGGACTACGGTCCCATCAAGATCGAGGACAACCAGGCGCCGGACGAGCAATACCTGTTCCTCTCCGACATCCTCCCGACCGCCTGGCAGGCAGTGGCCTATGCCCAGGTTCCCGACGGAGGCACGCTGGCGGTCTTCGGGCTCGGACCGGTCGGCCAGTTCGCCGCCCGCATCGGCCGCCACCTGGGCCACCGCGTCATAGGTGTCGACCTTGTCCCGGAGCGGCTGGAAATGGCCCGCAGGCACGGCATCGAGACCCTGAAGTGGGGCCCGAGGATCGCCGACGAACTGCGTGATGCGACCCAGGGCCGCGGGCCGGAGTCGGTGGTCGACGCCGTCGGCATGGAAGCACACGGCGCGACGGCTGCGGCCACCGCACAGTTCGCCGTCGGGCTCCTCCCCGACGCCGTGGCCAAAAAGCTGATGTCGACCGCAGGCCTGGACCGCCTGTCCGTCCTGCACGCCGCGATCGACGCCGTGGCCCGCGGCGGCACCGTCTCGCTGTCCGGCGTCTACGCCGGCCAGGCCGACCCCATGCCGATGCTCACGCTCTTCGACAAGCAGGTCACGCTGCGGATGGGCCAGTGCAACGTCCGGCGATGGATCGACGACGTGCTGCCGCTGGCGGGCGATCCGGCAGATCCCCTCGGCGTCGGCGACCTGGTCACGCATACGGCCCGGCTGGATGACGCGCCGGCGATGTACGAGAAATTCCAGAAGAAGGACGACGGCTGCATCAAGGTGGTGCTCAAGCCGTAGCGCCCGCTCCGGGACGCTAGGCTTTTGTCATGTCTGTGATACGCCCGGCCGACGAAGCCGATGTCCCCGTCATCCTCGACCTGATCCGCGATCTGGCGGTGTACGAGAAGGAACCGGATGCGGTCAAAACAACGCCGGAACAGCTGAAAGACGCCCTGTTTTCCGCTCAGCCGTCCGTCTTCGCGCATGTCGCCGAAGACGACGGCGGTGTGCAGGGCTTCGCTCTCTGGTTCCGGAACTTCTCCACCTGGGAGGGCGTACACGGGATCTATTTGGAGGACCTGTACGTCCGGCCTGAGGCCCGCGGACGGGGGTACGGCAAGGCCCTGCTGCAGACGTTGGCCAGCCACGCGGTGGCGTCCGGGTACGCCCGGGTGGAATGGGCGGTACTGAACTGGAACCGCCCGTCCATCGACTTCTACCGCAGCCTCGGCGCCCGGCCGCAGGAGGAATGGTCAACGTTCCGGCTGGCCGGCGACGCCCTCGCGTCGTTCGGCTCGGGAGCGGGCAAGGTGCACGCGTGACGGGACACCGGGTGACCGGCACACACCGCAGCCGTGGAATGAGGACGGCCGGGTATTTCTTCGACGTCCCGCTCGACCACGCGGACCCGGACGGCGAGACCGTGGAAATCTTCGCGCGCGAGTATTCCTCCCTGGAACACGACGACGCCGCGGCGGCGCGGCTGCCGTGGCTGCTGTTCCTGCAGGGCGGGCCCGGCGGCCGGGGCAACCGGGTGACGTCGTTGGCCGGCTGGATGAAGGAGGCGGCCAAGACCTTCCGCATCCTGATGCTGGACCAGCGCGGCACCGGCCTCTCCTCCCCCGTGAACCGGCAGACGTTGCCGTTGCGCGGCGACGCCGCGGCACAGGCGGCCTTCCTGGCACATTTCCGCGCGGATTCGATCGTGCGCGACGCTGAACTGATCCGGCAGGAACTCGGCAGCGGACCATGGAGCATCTTCGGACAGAGCTACGGCGGCTTCTGTGCGCTGACCTACCTCTCCCTCGCACCCGAGGGGCTGCGGGAAGTGCTGATCACCGGCGGCCTGGCCCCGCTGGCGGGAGGAGCCGACCGGGTCTACCGGGCCACCTTTCCCCGGGTGGAAGCCCGCAACCGGGAATACTTCGCCCGCTACCCGGAAGACCGGGCCCGGGTCACCGCCGTCGCACGACACCTGGAATCGGTTCCCGAGTACCTGCCGTCCGGCGAGCGGTTGACCACCGGCCGGTTCCAGATGGTTGGGTCGTATCTGGGCGGCAACACCCGGATCGACGCCCTGCACTACCTGCTGGAGGACGCCTTTGTCCCGACTCCGTCGGGCCAGCGGCTCTCGGATTCCTTCCTGGAGCAGGTCGCCGTACTCGTGAGCCGTGCTGCCAACCCGCTCTATGCCCTGATGCACGAATCCATCTATGCCCAGGGCGAAGCGACCGGCTGGGCGGCATGGCGCGTACTCCGCGACTTCCCGCAGTTCGCCCCGGAGGCGGCCGAGCCGCTGCTAACCGGCGAGATGGTCTATCCCTGGTACTTCGAGCAGGATCCGGCGCTGGTGCCGCTGCGCGAGGTTGCCGAGCAGCTGGCGGCGAAGTCCGACTGGCCGGCCCTCTACGACGCCGACCGGCTGGCCGGGAACGACGTGCCCGCCGCCGCCGCCGTATACCGCGACGATATCTACGTGGAGCGCGGCCTGTCGCTGGAAACGGCCGCGCAGGTGAAGGGGCTGCAGGTCTGGGAAACCGGTGAGTTCCATCATGACGGCATTGCCGACGACGGCGAGGCCGTCTTCGAGCGCCTGCTCGGCATGGTCCGGGTCTAGCTGCCTTCCCTCAAGCCTCGGCAATGCGCAGGAATGCTTTACCCGATGGTCTGTACGTAGAAGTTTTCGTTCCGAAGGCATCCCTCCGGCGCGCTCTCAGAGAGATGGTCGAGTTGGTCCTGTCGGAGGGTTCCCCCGCCAAAGAATACCGGTCCTCCGATCGCCAAAGACCGGCCTTCGACTTCCACGGTCAGCAGTTCCTGCCCCTGACTGAATGCGGCGTGGGACACCCTCGTCACCGCAGCCCGAGAGAAGGATCGACACCACGGTCACTGCGGCCAAGACCTGCCGGTGGCTCACGATGGGCTCCTGTCGCCGGAACCAACTCCTGCCCGGACGCCCCCGCTGCGGGCGGCAAGAACCGGTGCCAGCAATATGACGACGGCAACGGCGGCGGCCGCCGCGTTCAGGCCGGCGAACCCCAAGGCGGCCAGCAGCGGGCCCGACAAAGCCGCACCCAGGGCCCCCGCGGCGCCCATGAGCGTGTCGGACAGGCCCTGTGCCGGCACGCGACCGGACTCCGGCACCGACTCGGCCAACAGCGTGGAGCCGGCAATCACCGAGGCCGACCACCCCAGGCCCAGCAACACCAGCCCGGCACCCACCAGCCACGTGTCCTGCTGTCCCAACCCGGCCAGCGCCGTCGCGGCCAGGAGGACCAACTGCCCGGCCACGATGGTCCGGGTGCGTCCCAGGCGGTCGGTCAGCCAGCCCATCAGCGGCGAGAGGGCGTACATGCCGGCCAGATGCAGCGAGATCGTGAAGCCGATGATGGCGAACGTGTCTGTCTGGCTGTGCTGGTGCCCGCCGGCATGGTCCAGCGCCTGCAGGTGCACGGGCGTCATGGACATGACCGCTACCATCACCAGCTGGGCGCCCACGACGGCCGCCAATCCGAGCGCGGCCATGGGATGGTGCCGGACCGCTGCCACGCCCGTTCGCAGGGTTCCGCGGCGGTTGACCGGCAGGGCTTCCCCGCCGCCGCGTGAACGCGCATAGTCCAGTGGGTCCGGCCGCAGGCCCACCAGCAGCAGCGCAGCGCCGATGGCCATGCCTGCCATCGAGAACAGGAACGGCCCGGACGATTCCGGCAGTCCGAGCGCGGCGCCCAAATCGGCGCCCGGGCGGATCAGGTTGGGTCCGGCCACGGCACCGACCGTGATGGACCAAACCACGAAGGCCAGATCCCGGCCGCGATGCTGTGGCACGGCCAGGTCCACCGCCGCAAAACGGGCCTGCAGATTCGCCGCGTTGCCGACCCCCAAGAGGGCGGAGCCTGCCAGCAGCACCGCAAAGGATCCGGTGACCGGTGCCAGCGCCATCAACGCCGAACCCAGCAGGGCCAGCAGCAGACCGGTGACCAGCGCCCGCCGGCGTCCGGAACGGGCGGCGACACCGGCCAAAGGCAGCGCCGCCAGCGCGGCGGCCAGGGCTATCGCCATGGTGGACGTTCCTGCCAAGGCCTCGCTGCCGGTGAGCTCCACGGCCAGCAGGGAGCCGATGGCCAGCCCCGCGCCATGGCCCAAGCCGCTGAACAGCTGGGCCAGGGACAGGGAAACAACGACGCGGCGCTGAACGGCCCTCGTGCGAGGGTCTGCGTTCAGCGCCGCGTCTGGTTGCCGGATCACACGCCGATCCTAGCCGACCTGCAACCGGATGAACCGCCGTTACTCGGTGTCGGACTTGGCGCGCTCGGCGTCCGACTGGACGGGCCCGGCATCCGACCGGGCGGGCGCGGCATCCGACCGGGCTGGCTCGGCGTCCGACTCGCTGTTTGCCGCCCTGGCGCGTTCGGCGTCCTTTGCCAACCTCGCATCGATGGCTGCCTGACGGCCGGCAGGGCTGAGCAGGCTGGCCACCGTGGCGACCACCAGGGTCCCGATGATCACGCCGAGCGACAGCTGGGTGGTGATCACAGGGATCCACTCAACATGCTGGCCGCCGTTGATGAACGGCACCTCGTTCTCGTGCAGCGCGTGGAAGATCAGCTTCACGCCGATGAAGGCCAGGATGATCGACAGCCCGTGCTTGAGGTAGACCAGGCGGTCCATCAGGCCACCGAGCAGGAAGTAGAGCTGGCGCAGGCCCATCAGCGCGAAGATGTTCGCCGTGAAAACAATGAACGCGCTCTGGGTGAGGCCGAAGATCGCCGGGATGGAGTCAACCGCGAACAGCAGGTCGGTCATGCCGATGGTGATGAAAACGATGACCATGGGGGTGAACAGGCGCTTGCCGTCGACGGTGGTGCGCAGCTTGTTGCCGTCGTAGTGCTCGCTGACCGGCAGCTTCTTGGTCAACCGGGAAATCAGCCCGGACTCGGAGCCTTCTTCCTCGTCCTCGCCCGAGTCTGTTGCCTGCTTCCAGGCGGTCCAGAGCAGGAACGCCCCGAAGATGTAGAACACCCAGCTGAACTGGGCGATCAGCGTCGCGCCCAGCAGGATGAAGATGCCCCGCAGGATCAGCGCGATGATGATGCCGAACATCAGCACTTCCTGCTGGTACTTCCTCGGCACGGAGAACCTGGCCATGATGATGATGAAGACGAACAGGTTGTCCACGCTGAGGCTGTACTCGGTGATCCAGCCCGCCAGGAATTCCTGGCCGTAGTCGGGGCCGGCCTGCCAGAACAGCATGCCCGCGAAGATCAGCGCCAGTGTGACGTAGAAACCGACCCAGAGGCCGGCTTCCTTCATGGACGGCTCGTGCGGCCGCTTGACCACGTACAGCAGGTCGAACAGCAGGATGGCGCCCAGAACCACGAAGGAAATGACCTCAAAGGGCAGCGATAATTGGTCCGACACGGAACCTTGCCTTTCACAGAAGATGCCGCGCGTGTGCGGTGCGCGGGTGCGAGTGTTCGCCGCAAGTCTCTCCGCCTGCCGCTCTGCGGCCAGGCCACTGCGCCCGGCGGGGCGTCGATGCCCCGCGTGTTGACGTCCACAGTGTTCGGGATACTCCCCTACGCTCGGTCAAGTGTAGCGCAGGTGCGCCTGACGACGGCGGGTGCGCACCGCCGTCGTCATCTGCCCGCCGGAAACCGGTGCCGCAGCCGCCGAGGGCTTAGGCGTGGCCCGCGGCGCGCATCTGCCGCAGGTCCTTCTTCAGGTCCGAGACCTCGTCGCGCAGCCGGGCAGCCAGCTCGAACTGCAGCTCCGCCGCTGCGGCGTGCATCTGCTCCGTCATCTGGGCGATCAGCTCGCCCAGATCCTCGGCCGGTGCCGCGGCCAGCCCGTCGCGGCGGATCTTGTCCTTCGACACGGCCGCGGAAATCCCTCGCTTGCCCTTGCCGTAGTCGAAGTCTTTCAGCAGCTGCTGGGTGTCGGCGTCTTCGCGGGCCAGCTGGTCGGTGATGTCCGCGATCCGCTTGCGCAGCGGCTGCGGGTCCACGCCGTGCTTCTTGTTGTGCGCCACCTGGATCTCACGGCGTCGGTTGGTTTCCTCGATCGCGTTGGCCATCGAGTCCGTGATCTTGTCCGCGTACATGTGCACTTGGCCGGAGACGTTGCGGGCGGCACGGCCGATGGTCTGGATCAGCGAGGTGCTGCTGCGCAGGAAGCCTTCCTTGTCCGCATCCAGGATGGCCACTAGTGAGACTTCGGGCAGGTCCAGGCCCTCGCGCAGCAGGTTGATGCCCACCAGGACGTCGAAGGTGCCCATCCGCAGTTCACGGAGCAGTTCCACGCGGCGCAGCGTGTCCACGTCCGAGTGCAGGTACTGGACCTTCACACCGTGCTCATTGAGGTAATCGGTCAGGTCCTCGGCCATCCGCTTGGTCAGCGTGGTGACCAGGACGCGTTCGTTCCGCTCCACCCGTGCGTTGATCTCGCCCAGCAGGTCGTCGATCTGGCCCTTGGTCGGCTTGACGATGACCTCGGGATCCACCAGGCCCGTGGGCCGGATAATCTGCTGGACATAGCCGTCGGACTTGGACAGCTCGTACTTGCCCGGCGTGGCCGAAAGGTAGACCGTCTGCCCAATTCGTTCCAGGAACTCGTCCCACTTCAGCGGCCGGTTGTCCATCGCGGACGGCAGCCGGAAACCGTAGTCCACCAGGTTGCGCTTGCGGGACATGTCGCCTTCGTACATCGCGCCAATCTGCGGCACGGTGACGTGCGATTCGTCGATCACCAACAGGAAATCGTCCGGGAAGTAGTCCAGCAGGCAGTGCGGCGCCGTGCCCGGACCGCGGCCGTCGATATGCCGCGAGTAATTCTCGATGCCGTTGCAGAACCCCATCTGCTGCATCATTTCCAGGTCATAGGTGGTGCGCATCCGCAGCCGCTGTGCTTCCACCAGCTTGTTCTGCGACTCGAGCACCTGCAGCCGGTCACGCAGCTCGTCCTCGATGTCCCTGACCGCCCGGCTCATCCGGTCCTCGCCGGCCACATAGTGCGACGCCGGGAAGACGTACATTTCCGTCTCCTCGCGGATGATCTCCCCGGTGACCGGATGCAGCGTCTGGATCTGCTCGATCTCGTCGCCGAAGAACTCGATCCGGACGGCCAGTTCCTCGTACATCGGAATGATTTCCACGGTATCGCCACGGACCCGGAAGGTGCCCCGGTGGAAATCGACGTCGTTGCGGGCGTATTGCATGGCCACGAACCGGCGCAGCATGTCGTCCCGGTTCATTTCGGCGCCCTTACGGAGCGTGACCATGCCCGCGATGTATTCCTCAGGCGTGCCCAGACCGTAGATGCAGGACACGGTGGCGACCACGATGACGTCGCGCCGGGTCAGCAGCGCGTTGGTGGCAGAGTGGCGCAAACGTTCGACTTCCTCGTTGATGGAGGAGTCCTTCTCAATGAAAGTGTCCGTCTGTGCCACGTAGGCTTCCGGCTGATAGTAGTCGTAGTAGGAAACGAAGTACTCCACGGCATTGTTCGGCAGCAGCTCACGGAACTCGTTGGCCAGCTGGGCGGCCAGAGTTTTGTTCTGCACCATCACCAGGGTGGGCCGCTGGACCTGTTCCACGAGCCAGGCGGTGGTGGCGGACTTGCCGGTGCCGGTGGCGCCGAGCAGCACCACGTCCTTCTCCCCGGCCTGGATCCGTTCGGTCAGCTCCTTGATCGCCGCTGGCTGGTCGCCGGCAGGCTGGAATTCACTGACCACCTCGAAGGGCGCTACAACGCGTTTGATGTCCTGCGCAAGACTCATGCCGTTAACGGTAGACCCGATTGCGGTCAGTGTGGGTCCGGAATCGCTCTGGGCCTAACCCCCGCCGCGGATGGGCCGACCCGCCATGGCCCCTTGACCACTGCCCCGTAGCGCTGCGTGCGGTACATCTGTGGGTGCAGCGACGACGATCGGAAGGCACGCCATGGACGCGGTCCGGACCTATCCCGAGGGTGTGACGTCGTGGATTGACGTCGAACACCGTGATGTTGGGGCGGCCAAGGACTTCTACGGCGGACTCTTTGGCTGGACCTTCGCCGAGGCTACCCCGCCGGGCGTATCCCCGCGCTATGTGATCGCCAAGCTCGACGGCCGGGACGTCGCCGGTCTCGGCGAGGGCATTGCTGCGGCAAACCCCGCCTGGAAACACGTACGTAGCGGTGGTGGATTCGGAGGCGGCGGCGGACAGGATCCGCTCTGCGGGCGGACAAGTGCTCTCCGGCCCGACCGGTGCCGGTGGGGGCGGCCGCGCGACGCTGTGTGCTGATCCGGCCAGCGTTCCGTTCCGACTCTGGCAGGCCCGGAACAGGCCGGGCGCCCAGGCAGTCAACATGCCGGGCGCGTGGAATTTCAGCGACCTGCACGCCGCTGATCCCGCCGCAGCCTCAACCTTCTACGGCCAAGGTCTTCGGCTGGCGATTCGACGACGTCGGTTTCGGCAGCATGATTCGCGTCCCCGGCTACGGCGACCATCTGCAGGCGACCAGTGACCCCGGCATCCACGAGCGCCAATCGGGCATCAACGTCCCGCCGGGGTTCGCGGATGCCATCGGGTGGCTCACCGCCCTGCAGCCCGGCGAGACGGCACACTGGCACGTGGCGTTCGCGGTCGCCGACCGCGATGAGACCGCCGCCGCCGCTGAACGGTTGGGCGGGACGGTGCTTGGCCAAACCAACACCGACTGGACGCGGGATGCGCTAATACGGGACCCGTTTGGCGCCGTCTTCACCGCCAGCCAGTTCGCACCGGCCTTCGGGTGAGGGGCGAAGTCGCTAGCTGCCGGCGGCCGGCGGCCTCCACCCGGTGTCCCGGGCCCACTGGTTCATCTGCGGATCGGCCGTCCGGCTGAACCAGTCTTCCTTCGCGCGGGCGTAGCGGCCGGTGGAAGCGTCCGAGGCATGCAAGCCGGCGAGCCGCCGTTTCTCGGCTAGATACGCCTCGGCGGCGCCGGGGTCGGCCCGCAGCCAGTCCCGGAACAGCAGGGCATAGCGCCACCCCGGCGAGCCGGCCGCCCGGATGTGGACGTTGACCGCACGACCGGGGTCGGCGTTGCCGTGCAGTCTCTTCTGCCAGTCCCCCGGCTCCGGATGCTCCGGTCTCGGGGTGTCGCGCCAGGTACCGGGCCAGCGCGGGAATCCGGCCGCGGCCAGTGCGTCCGCGGCGGAATCGGCGTCGTCCAGGCTGCGCACGGTCACCTGCAGGTCCAGCACGTCCTTGGCCGGCAGCCCCGGAACGGCCGTCGAACCAACGTGATCGACGGCAAGGATGCGCGGGTCGGCGCGACTGATCCGCTTCGCGAGCAGGGATGCCTGCGCGGGCCAGTGCGGCTGCGGGTTGAGCAGGACCGGCGGGCCGGTGCGCGGAGCCAGCCGACCGGCCAACAGATTCTGGTTGAACGGCACCAGCCGTTCCGCCCAGAGCGCGTCCAGTTCGGCCAACAATTGTTCCCGGGTGCCGTTGTTCTCCAGCACGACGTCGGCCGCGGCCCTGCGTTCTGCCGGGGAGGCTTGGGCGGCCATGCGGGAGCGGGCGTCAGTTTCGGTCATGCCGCGGTCCTCAACCATGCGCCGCAGCCGCTCGTCTTCGGGCGCGTCGATCACCAGGACCAGATGGAAGGAGGGGCTCTGCCCGGTTTCCACCAGCAGCGGGATGTCCTGGACCAGGATGGCGCCCTCGCCTGCCGCGGCTACCTGGGCCGCGGCGCCGGCGCGGACCAGCGGATGCACAATCCCGTTCAGGCGCTCGCGTTGCGCGGGATCGTTGAATACCAAGGCGCCGAGTGCCGGACGGTCAAGCCTGCCGTCAGCCGTGAGGATCCCGGGGCCGAACGCGTCGACGACGGCGCGCAGGCCGTCGGTGCCGGGCTCTACCACTTCCCGGGCGATGGCGTCGGCATCGATCAGGGTGGCGCCAAGCTCGGCCAGCCGCCGGGCAGCCAGCGATTTTCCGGCGGCGATACCACCGGTGAGTCCGATTCTGAGCACGGCCTCAGTCTAGCCAGCGCGCAGGCCGGCACCGCGCCACCGCGTGTTCCGTCGGCCGCGCCGGACCGGACCCGCGCCGCGCGAGCCCAGCGTCGGCCGCGCCCGCCCCGATCGCCGTCGCCCTGCCTCCGTCGTGCTGCCTCCGGCGGGCAGGGGTGGCCTGGGCCCGCTACTCCTCGTGCCCTTGGTCTGCGCTCATCTGGTCTTCGGCCGGCGGAGTTTCTCCGGGCGGGACGCCACCGCCGGGTTCCAGTCCCGTGATGTTCTGGCTTTCGGGATCAGGGTTGGCCGAGTCGCCCTGGTCGGCCGAGACCCGGCCTTCATTGCCGCCGTCGGGCGTGGCCGGGCCGTGGCCCTTTCCGCCTTGGACGCGCGGGTCGAATTCCGGCTGGTTCTTCGCCATGGTTCCGCCGTTCGTTGCGTTCTCCGGCCGCCGAAGCAGGCGCGGCCCTGTGCCACCCAGACTAGGCACGTCCGGGGCCGCCGGACAAGGGACCCGGACAAGGGACCAGGGGCGGGCGCCGCCCGTGCTGACCTGCATATCCGCGGGAGCCGGCCACCACGGGCGGGCGCACTAGGCTGGATCCTATGGTTTCCCCGTCCCCCAACAGCAGCTACACCACCGTCGCCGGCGAGCACCGGCATGAGATCGAGATCAAACGCTCGCGGTTCATCACGGTGCTGCGACGGTCGGAGACGGAGGAAGAGGCCCGCGGCCTGGTCGCGGAGCTGCGCCGCGAATTCCACGACGCCCGGCACCACTGCAGTGCCTTCCTGCTGGGCCCGGACCGGGGCGTCCAGCGCTCGAACGACGACGGCGAGCCCGCCGGTACTGCCGGGGTCCCCATGCTGGAGGCCCTGCTCAAACGCGAGACGGCACCCGGGGTGACGGACCTCAGCGACGTCGCGGCCGTCGTCGTACGCTATTTCGGGGGAATCCTGCTGGGAGCCGGAGGACTGGTGCGGGCTTATTCGGAGTCGGTGTCGCAGGCCGTGGCGACCGCGCCGCTGGTCCGGCGGCGCCGGATGCGCCTGTTCGCGGTGCCGGCCGCGCATGCCGACGCCGGACGCCTGGAAAATGAGCTGCGGGCCGCGGGCACCGTGGTGCTTGGCAGTGAGTACGGAGCCGACGGCGTCCGGATCAACCTGGCAATGGACGACCAGCCGGCAGTCATCTCGCGCTTCGGGGAGCAGCTCGCCGCGCTGACGTCGGGTGGCCCGGGCGCGGAACCGCTCGGCACGGAATGGGTGGACCTTGACTGAGCATCACGAAGGTGCGCCCAAAGCGTCGAACGCAGCGGGCTCCGAACGGGAGGCAGCGGACTCCGCTCTGCAGCCGCACGCGTTCGATTTTTCCGCGCTCCGGCGCTGGCCCGACGTGGAGGCTGACAACCTCTTCGCCTACGACGCGGCGGACAGGTTGCTGCTGGACACCGCCGCGCCGCTGCTGGACGGCGTGGACGGAAGCCACATCACGGTGGTCAACGACCACTACGGGGCGCTGACGCTGGCCCTCGCGGCGGCCGGCAAGCACGGCATGCGCGTGGTCCAGGACCCGCTCAGTTCCGAGCGGGCCTTGGCCAACAATGCCACGCGGATGGGACTGACCGGCTACCGGAATCTCCCGCTGGAACCGGCGGCGTTCGACGGCGCACGGCTCGTGCTGCTGCAACTGCCCCGTGCGCTCGATGCGCTGGAGGAGATTGCCGGCTGCATCGCGGCGGCCGCCTCGCCCGGCGTCACGGTGCTCGCCGGCGGCCGGGTGAAGCACATGACCACGGCAATGAACTCCGTGCTCGGCTCCTCCTTCTCCTCCGTGACAGCGGGGCTGGCGCGGCAGAAAGCGCGCGTGCTCACCGCCACCGGTTCGCTGCCGGCGTCGGGCGGGCGCTTTCCCCTGGCGGAAGAGCACGACGTCGGGCTGCCGGTTCCGTTGCGGCTGCTTGCCTTCGGCGGCACCTTCGGCGGGCCCAGGTTGGATCCCGGGACCCGGTTCCTGCTGCCCTTGTTGGCGGGCGCCCGGCAGGCGGACCGCGCCGTCGACCTCGGCTGCGGCAACGGTTCCATCGCCGCGTATCTGGCCCTTGCACGCCCGGGGATGCGGGTACTGGCCACCGACCAGTCGGCCTCCGCCGTCGCGTCGGCACGTGCCACGGCGGAAGCCAACGCCGTGGCGGACCGCGTGCAGGTCCGCCGGGACGATGCGCTGTCCTCGCTGCCGGCGGCATCCGAACAGCTGGTGGTGCTCAACCCGCCGTTCCACATCGGCAACGCCGTGCACGCGGGCATCGCGCTGAAGCTCTTCGCCGACGCCGGGCGGGTGCTGGGACCGGCCGGGGAGCTGTGGACGGTCTGGAACAGCCACCTGGCCTACAAGCCGGCGCTGAACCGGCTGGTGGGCCCCACGCGGCAGGTGGCAAGGAACTCCAAGTTCACGGTCACCGTCAGCACCCTGGCCTGAGGAGCGGTTCACGGGTGGCAGGCGTCCGCTGCCGTGTCCCGGTCATGGACGCCTCTAGGTGCCGTAGTACCTGCGCAACTCGGCCTCTTCCTCCGGAGTGAGGCTGTCGGACGCTTCCGGCGAGGGCGAGTCCTTAATGGTGTCGTGGCTGTAGGCGACGTACACGTCGCGTGAATTGATGCGGGCGCCGGCAATCGGCACGAACTTCTCGCGGCTGTCGGCCAGGCCGAGGCCTACGGTGAGCCAGGTGATGGTTCCGGTAACCGGATCCTGATGGACCTGCCCCACGGCGCCCAGTTTTTGCTGCTCGTTGTCCCACACGGTGGATTGCTGCAAGGCGTGGATATCGACTTTATCTGCCATGTTCTCTCCGTTCCGGCCAACGGCCTGCGCGGGTGTGCTTACGTTCCTCACCCTAAGTGCCGCGTCTGCGCCCGGCAAGGACCGCAGCGGCCCCGGACCGGGCATCGGCCGCGCAGCGACGGGCGTTCCGGCGATCCGGAAAGGCGCCGGACACAGCGGAACCCCCGCACCCTGACGGTGCGGGGGTTCCTCAGCCAGCGATGCCGGGTTGCCCCGGCGCTGAGGGCCGTTGTTACTGGCCGGTCAGCTTCTCGCGCAGTGCAGCCAGGGCTTCGTCGGAAGCCAGGGTGCCGCCGCTGGAGGCCGGAGCCGCCGGGGCGTCGGAGGAGTAGCTGGTCGGGGCGGCCTCGGACTCGCTCGGAGCCTCGGCTTCCTCTGCCATGGAAGCAGCAACCTGCTTCTTGTGGGCTTCCCAACGCGCCTGGGCGTCGGCGTACTGCTGCTCCCACGCGGCGCGCTGCGCCTCGTAGCCTTCGAGCCACTCGTTGGTCTCCGGGTCGAAGCCCTCCGGGTACTTGTAGTTGCCCTGCTCGTCGTACTCGGCAGCCATGCCGTACAGGGCCGGGTCGAACTCGGAGCCCTCCGGATCGACGCCCTCGTTGGCCTGCTTCAGGGACAGGGAGATGCGGCGGCGCTCCAGGTCGATGTCGATGACCTTGACGAAGACCTCGTCGTTGACGGAGACAACCTGCTCGGCCAGCTCCACGTGGCGCACGGCCAGCTCGGAGATGTGGACCAGGCCCTCGATGCCGTCTTCGACGCGGACGAACGCACCGAACGGAACCAGCTTGGTGACCTTGCCCGGGACGATCTGGCCCAGGGCATGGGTGCGGGCGAAGGTCTGCCACGGGTCTTCCTGGGTGGCCTTCAGGGACAGGGACACGCGCTCGCGATCCAGGTCCACCTCGAGTACCTCGACGGTGACTTCCTGGCCAACCTCGACGACCTCGGACGGGTGGTCGATGTGCTTCCAGGACAGCTCGGAGACGTGCACCAGGCCGTCGACGCCGCCCAGGTCCACGAAGGCACCGAAGTTGACGATCGAGGAGACGACGCCCGGACGGACCTGGCCCTTCTCCAGCTTGTTGAGGAAGGTGGAGCGGACCTCGGACTGGGTCTGCTCAAGCCATGCACGGCGGGACAGCACAACGTTGTTGCGGTTCTTGTCCAGCTCGATGATCTTCGCTTCGATCTGCTGGCCGATGTACGGAGCCAGGTCGCGCACGCGGCGCATCTCGACGAGGGAGGCGGGCAGGAAGCCGCGCAGGCCGATGTCGAGGATCAGGCCACCCTTAACAACCTCGATGACGGTGCCGGTAACAACGCCGTCCTCTTCCTTGACCTTCTCGATGTCGCCCCAGGCGCGCTCGTACTGAGCACGCTTCTTGGACAGGATCAGGCGGCCTTCCTTGTCTTCCTTGGTCAGCACCAGGGCTTCGACCTCGTCACCGACGGCGACAACTTCGCCCGGGTCGACGTCGTGCTTGATGGAAAGCTCGCGGGAGGGGATGACACCTTCGGTCTTGTAACCGATGTCGAGCAGGACTTCGTCGCGGTCAACCTTGACGACAGTGCCTTCGACCAGATCGCCATCATTGAAGTACTTGATGGTCGCGTCGACGGCTGCGAGGAAGTCTTCAGCGGTACCGATGTCGTTGATGGCGACCTGCGGGGTACCGGGCTTCTCGGTGGAGGTGATGGTCATGTAGTAGGGGCTCCGATGTGGATAGTTTTCTGAGTTCCGCTGCTGCCCTGCTTCCCGGCGCACAGCAGCATTCGACCGCTGCTGCACAAGGGATGCATTGCCGTTTACGGAAACGGACTGATGTATTTTGGTGAAGCTCATGGAGCCTGCCCTTCACCGAAGGGCTCTCCATACGCATTACGCGCCCAATAAGTCTAACTGGTCGCGCCAATCCCGGCAAAGCGACCCGCCTTGTCGAGGCGCAGGGTTACGGCGAAGCGGCGCCTCGACGGCGCGCCCCCGGCAGGGTCAGAAATGCGTGATGCAGTACGGCGGGGTGTCCGATGAGAACAGGCGGTCCATGCTGGAGACGGCTTGCGCTGAGGCACCGGAGAAGTGGCCGGCCGCGGCCAGGGTCCGCGCCTGGACTCCGCCGAGATAGAGCGACCCGAGCGAATCCACGGGCACTACGGCGTCGACGCCGGCACCCTCCGGCAGGACTTCAACCGTACCCCGGCCGTCCCTGACGGTCAGCCGGTAGACGCCGCCGCAGATATCCAGCGGGTCGGTGACCCGCAGGGTGCACGAGCCGTCGTGCAGGTACGGCCTGGCTTGGAGGGCCGCTACCGGGTCCAGCACGCGCAGCCACAACACGTCTTCGACCGCCGCCACCTCGTAGCCGCGGCTGTCCGCCAGTCCCCACGCCAGCGGATCCTCCACCGGCCCGAGCGGGAACTTGATCCGCTCAACCAGATCCAGCGACCCGAGGTAACGCCACAACTCCAGGTACGCATCCTGCCCGGCGGCAACCAGGTCAACCACCTTCACCGTGTAGGGCTTGCTGTCCCAGCCGGCAAACCGGTAGCTGACATAGCCGTCCGGCCGGCCGTCGCCGTCGCAATGTACAGCCGCTCGCAGCGACTTGTCTTCGGACGGCTTGTCCTGGCTCCAGCGGCCCGAGACGCGGAAGGCGTAACTGGCCTGGCGTCCGATCGAGCCCAGGGTCCGGGCGTGGAACCCGTTGAATATTTCCGGCGCCAAGTCCTGGAGCGAAGCCGGGTCGGCCAACTCCATGGTCCCGGTGGCCGCGGCCCGCAGACCGAACCGCTCGCGGGCATCAATTTCCACTTCGCGGATGAACGTTGCGGCACCGAAACCGAAGCGTCCGTAGATGGTGGCCTCGGAAGCGGTAAGCGCCGCCATCGCGAGTCCCCGGCCGGCGGCCTGCTTCAAGTCGTCGGTGATCATCCGCCGCAACAGCCCCCGGCGCCGGTGCGTCGCCCGGACCGTCACCGCGGTGATCAGGTGGGTGTCCAGCAGCCGCCCGCCGCCCACATTGAGGGTGTTGACCATGGTGGCGTAGGTAGCGACGGGTACTGCGGGGTCCCACACGCCCGGGCGCTGCGTGTCGTCGTAGGCGCCCCAAAGAATCCGCTGGTCGGTGCCGTAGGTCCTGGTGTAGGCAGCAATGTCGGAGGCATCGGGTTTACCGTCGTGGAACCCGAAGCTGACCGCTTCGAACCAGCCGAGGGTCTTGGCGTCCGGCTTGTCGCCATCGAGCCCGGCGGCAAACCGGTCGATGCGGATGTCCTGGCGAGTTTCTTGTGTGTGGGTGGTCACGGTCTTCGAGCCTAGCGGCACCTCCTTCGGTCCGCCAGAGGAAGCCGCAGGCAGCGCACAGAACCGTCACCGCCCCTGCGTGCCCGCGACGCCCCGGCCAAGCGACCGGACTAGTGTCCGGCTTCCTGCCAGTTGGCGCCCACGCCCACCGACACGTCCAGCGGCACGGTCAGTTCCGCGGCGCCGCCCATCTGGGCCCGCACCAGCTGCTCCACCTGTTCCCGCTCCCCCGCCGCTACTTCGAGCACGAGTTCGTCATGGACCTGCAGCAGCATCCGGGACTTCAGTCCCTGGTGGCGCAGCTCCTCCGAGACACCGAGCATGGCTTTCTTGATGATGTCCGCGGCCGACCCCTGGATGGGCGCGTTGAGGGCAGCACGCTCCGACATCTCGCGCAGCTGGCGGTTATCGCTGGCCAGGTCCGGCAGGTAGCGGCGGCGGCCTTCGATCGTCGAGGTGAACCCGTCCACCCTGGCCTTGTCCACCACGCCGCGCAGGTAGTCGCGGACAGCACCGAACCGGGAGAAGTATTCCTTCATCAGTGTCCGGGCCTCATCCACGGAGATGTTCAACTGCTTGGACAGCCCGAAGGAGCTCAGCCCGTACACCAGGCCGTAGGACATGGCCTTGACCTTGGCGCGCATCTCGCTGGTGACATCCTCCGGGGCGACCCCGAAGATGTGCGAACCGACGAACCGGTGCAGGTCCTCGCCCGCCCGGAACGCCTGGATCAGGCCTTCGTCTCCGGACAGGTGTGCCATAATCCGCATTTCGATCTGTGAGTAGTCGGCGGTCAGCAGCAGCTCGTAGCCCTCGCCGACGACGAACGCCTCGCGGATGCGGCGGCCCGCCTCCGACCGGACCGGGATGTTCTGCAGGTTCGGGTTGATGGAGGAAAGCCTGCCGGTGGCGGCGACGGTCTGCGCGTAGGTGGTATGGATCCGCCCATCATCCGCCACGGTCTTGCGCAGGCCTTCCACCGTTTGCCGCAGCTTTGAAGCATCGCGATAGGCCAGCAGCTGGACCAGGAATTCGTTGCCCGTCTTGGCGAACAGGTCGTTCAGCGCGTCGGCGTCGGTCGAATAACCGGTCTTGATCTTCTTGGTCTTCGGCAGCCCCAGCTCCTCGAACAGCACCGCCTGCAGCTGCTTGGGAGAGCCCAGGTTGATTTCCTTGCCGATGATGCCGAAGGCCGCCGAGCTGGCCGCGTCGATGGTGACCGTGAAATCGTCCACCAGCCGGTCCAGCGCGCCGGCGTCGACGGCAATGCCGTCCAGTTCCATCCGCGCCAGTACCAGCGACAGGGGCAGGTCAAGCCCGCCCAGCAGCTGGTTGGCGCCACGATCCACCAGTTGTCCGGCGAAGTGTTCGCTCAGCTGCAGCGCGGCGAACGCCTGCACCACGGCCGGTCCGGCCTTGTCGTCCTCGGACAGGCCGAGCTCCAGCTGCCCGTTCGCCGCAGCTTCGGGGGCCGCCACGGACATCTTCAAGTGGTACTGGGCCAGGTCCGCCAGTTCGTAGCTGCGCCGATCAGGCTGGATGAGATAAGCCGAAATGGCGGTGTCGTCGACTACGCCCAGCAGCTCGAACCCGCGCCGCGAGAGAACCTTGTAGGCGTACTTGAAGTCGTGGACGATCTTCGGTGCGTCCAGGTCGGACAGCCAGTGTGCCAGCAACTGCTCGGCGTCTGCGTCCAAGGCAGTCAGCGGAACATACGCCGCCTGTGCGTGGGCCACCAGGGCCAGCCCGACGGCGTCGTCCCCGCCTTCCGCCGCTTCGGCCACCAACTGCAGGGCGACGTTGTGCTGGTTGGTCTCCTCCAGCCATTCCTTCAGGGCAGCCGCATCGGTGACCACCGCGTGGGCGGGGGCGTTGACCTCCGTCTCGCGGACGGCGTCCTCCTCACCGAAGAGGTCGAAGAGTCGCTTGCGCAGGGTGTTGAACTGCAGCGCATCGAAGAGTTCCTCGATGGCGGCGCGGTCGGGGTACTGCAGCACCATGTGCTCCAGCTTCACCGGAAGGTCCAGATCCCGCAGCAGATGGTTCAGCCGGCGGTTGCGCTTGACCAAATCGACATTGGCCCGAAGCGCCTCGCCGACCTTGCCGCCGATCGAATCCAAGTTGTCCAGGATGCCCTCCACGCCGCCGTAGAGGTTGATCCACTTGGCAGCGGTTTTCGGGCCCACGCCCGGAACGCCGGGGAGGTTGTCCGCGGTTTCACCGACCAGCGCCGCGAGATCCGAATACCGTTCCGGCCGGACGAAATACTTGGCTTCCACCGCGTCGCCGTCCATTGGCGGGATGTCGCTGATGCCCTTCTTCGGGTACAGCACGGTGACTTTGTCCGTGATGAGCTGGAACGCGTCGCGGTCTCCCGAGACCACAAGAACCTCCCAGCCGGCGGCCTCGGCCCGGGCACTGAGGGTGGCGATGACGTCGTCGGCCTCGTATCCGTCCAGGGTGACGGTGGGGATCTGCATCGCCTCCATCACCTTGACGATCAGGTCCACCTGGCCGTGGAATTCCTCGGGCGTCTTGTTGCGGCCGCCCTTGTACTCGGAATACTCCTCAGTGCGGAAGGTGGGGGTGTCCAGGTCAAACGCCACGGCGATGTGGGTCGGTTCGCGCTGCTCGATCATCTTGATCAGCATGGAAGTGAAACCGTAAACAGCATTCGTGTGCTGGCCGGTATCCGTGGAAAAGTTCTCCACCGGCAGGGCGTAGAACGCGCGGAACGCCATCGAATGGCCATCGATCAGCAGCAGGCGCTTTGGCCCCGAAGCTTCGCTCTCCGGGCCGGTAACGGGGGCTCCCTCGGCCTCCACTATCGCGGTCGCTGCTTCCGGTTTGTTAGTTTCACTCACACCTGCCAGCCTAGTTCCCATGAGCGACAAATTCACACCCGGCGACAGTGCTGCGGGACACTCGCAGGGCTCGCCCCCGGCCTCGGCCGTGGCCACGATCGCCGAACTCGTCGACGCCGGTGTCCCGGAACACTTGCACCGGTGGCTGATACACACCGGTGTGGGAGCGCTCGTGGTGAAGATGGGCATCGTTTTCAGCGAGATGACGCCGCAGCGCATGGTGGCAACCATGCCGGTGGAAGGTAATACCCAGGTGGCTGGCATCCTGCATGGCGGCGCGCATGTAGTGCTGGCCGAAACGCTGGGTTCCTTCGCAGCGACTCTGCACGCGGGCGCCGGCCGCCACGCCGTCGGCATCGAAGTTGGCGCCAGTCATCACCGTTCGGTCTCCTCGGGACGTGTCACCGGCACCGCGACGGCAATCCAGTTGGGCCGTTCGCTGACCGTCCACGAAGTCGTGATGACCGATGACGACGGACGGCGCCTCTCCACGGCGCGGATCACCAATCTGATTCGCGACAACGCGTAAGTAGCATTAACGGCCACTCCCCTGCGCTGGTTAGTGCCACTGCCCCTTGTGCTGAAATTTAGGCGGCGGACCGAGCGAGCTTGTTCCTCGGGATCCTTACTACTGCCCAACCGCCGGCAGTGCACGCGCCCAGGCGGGCGCCGTCGTCGGCGTCTCCATCACTGTTCGTCCTCCAAGCGGCCAAAGCGCGGCGAATGATCTCCGCGCTCGACAGGGTTGCCTGAGCCGTCCCGAATGCCGGGATCGTTATGCCCGCCGGCACCGTCCCGGTTCTGGCCTGATCCGCTCCTGACGCTCCGGGCGGCGGCGTGCCTGGTAGCGGTGGCGGGGTGGAGGTGTAGGTGTGTCCGGTGGGGGTGGTGGTCTCGACCGCGTGGTGTGGTCCGTCGAGGGTGCGGGTGGACCAGCCTTCGGCTTCCTTTGACTGGTTGCATTGCTCGCACAGTCCCTGCCCGTTGGCCATGGTGGTTTTACCGCCTTGTGACCAGGGCACGATGTGGTCAATGTGCCGGATCGGGGCGTCGCACCAGGGCCTGCCGCAGACCGCGTCGCGGGCGAGGATCATCCGGCGCATCCCGTCGGGGAACTTCCGGGCGGCCGAGTCCATCCCCAGCAGTTGCCCGGTCCCGGGGGCGGTGTAGAGGCGGCGGACCCAGATGTCCTCGACGCTGCCCTGTGTCAGCACTTTCGTGCGGTGGGCCTGTTCGCGGGCGGTCTTCCAGCCCGGCTCGGTCCCGGCCGGCGGCGCCTTCTGCCCGGTCCCGCCGGGCGGGCTGGCTTCCGTGTGGGCGTCCGGTGTGTTTGCCGTGGCCGGCGGTTGGTGCGGCGGCCGGGTGAGGTCGCGGGCGTAGTGGGCCGGGACGATGCCGTAGCCGGTCAGCCAGGCCGGTTCGGCCTCGCCGTGCAGCAGGGCGCGGTCGGTCATCACCAGCTGGATTTCCAGCCGGGCCGGGTCGGCGGTGCTGCGGCCGGTGACGCGTTCGAACACGGTGTCGGCCATCATCTGGCCGCGGGAGCGGGGGTCTCCGCTGTTGCGCAGCCGGTCCGCTTCCCGGTGCAGGGCGGCCATCACCGCCACGCCCTGGACCACCGGCAGCAGGGTCCGGACCGAGACCATGGTGTCCGGCTCCGGGCGGGAGGAAACGTGCCGGTCCGCTTCGGCCTTCGCTGCCCGGTCCACCACCGAGCGCGGTTCCAGCCGGTAGGCGAGGCGTTTGGCTTCGGCCCGCAGCGCCCTGTTCCCGAGCCCGTGCAGCCGCTCCCGGTTCCCGGCCAGTTCCCGGTCCACCCGGGCCCGGTGCTCCGGGCTCAGGCAAACGGTTTCCTGGGCCAGGATCTCGGCCCGGTATTCGTTCAGGTGCCCCGCGGCCAGGGCGGCCAGAGTGTGCGGCATCTGCCCCACCAGGGTCCGGGACAGGTTCAGCAGGACCGCGGCCCGGTGCGGGGACTCGCGCCGGGCCAACCCGATCTGGGCGGCCACCCCGGCGCCCTGCCGGTCTATGGGGATCCCGGCGGCGGCCCGGCGGGCACGGACGGACTTCTCCAGCGCGACCTGCACCCTGGCCTGCGCCGCCGCGGCGGCAGCCTTCAGGCCCTCCAGCGCGGTGAGCTCTTCGACCAGTTCCGGGCCCGGCGCGTCCAGATCGATGCCCTCCAAGGCAGCGGCGGCGGCGCGAACGGCGGCAGACCCCACCGGACCCGCGGCAGCGGCGGGCGGTCCTGCGGCGGGAGGTTCGGATACTGCCGGATCAAACATCACAGCGTCTCAATCTTCAGCATGCGTGCTGCATGGCCTCGACTACGAGCGGTCGCGAACCCTGAACGGATCCGCGGACGCCGCCGGCAAACCCACACCCGGCGGCCAACGTTGGTGCTGAACTGCTACTGAAAACAGACTATGCGCCGCCACTGACAGTTTCGGAGGACGCAGCAACCGCCACCGACTGCAGCAAGGCAACCGGTGGAGTGGCCCTGACCGAATTGCGGCCTATAGTTTCCGCACGAGGAACTTCTAAGCAAGACCACCAAAGCGGGGCATGCAAAAGGACCGCTCTGCCCCTGCCGCGCACATCCAACGGTACAAACGGGCCCACGTAGGAAGACCGCCCGGGGGTACCGCGTTCGCGTGAGGTTACACCGGCACCGGCGTAAGGTCGTAATGCATCTCGACCAAGTCGCCCAAGGTGCGGCTGCCGCGAAGCCGCGCAGGCGCAGTCGTGCTGGGAACCGGTAGCAGCGGTTGTCCGCCGCCCAGCACCACCGGCACCAACGTCAGAATGAGTTCGTCCAGCAGGCCGGCCGACGCGTACTGTGCGGCAAGTTGCCCGCCGCCGACCAGCCACACGTCTTTCTCGCCGGCGTCGGCGCAGATGTCATCGTGGAAGATACCCACATCGCCTCGCACAAACGTGATGTCCGCTCCGGGTATGCCTGGCAGTTCGTGATGCGTGAACACCCAGGTGGGTGTTGAGCCGTAGGGCCATTCCTCCGGTGCCTCCTCCAGCACGAACTTATACGTCTCGGAGCCCATGACGATGGACCCGATGCGCTGCATGAAGGTTGCGAAGCTGTCCTGGACGCCGGCGGCGTCATTGAACTGCGTGAGCCAGTCGAGCTTGTTGCTGCGGTCGGCAATATACCCATCCACCGAGCTGCCGACGTAGTAAATAGTCCGGGCCATGCGGCCCATGCTAGCCAGCGGCCCGAACCAGTGGAAGCTTGGCGTGCGTCCCGCTGGACATGCGGGGGTTGTCGGTCCGCAGTTGTCGCAGCACATGCCAGGGTTGTCGATCCGCGGTTGCCGCAGGACATGCAGGGGTTGTCGGTCCGCAGCTGCGGCAGTACAACGGTGGGATGGATGCGAAGACTGCGGCGTGGATCACGGCCTACCGGCAGGCGTGGGAAACCAATGACCCGGATCAGATCGGAGCATTGTTTACCGACGACGCCGAGTACCGGCCGGAGCCTTGGACGGAACCGTGGCGTGGCCGGGACAGCATTGTCCGGCAGTGGCTGGCCCGCAAGGATGAGCCAGGTGCCGCGACATTCGAGTGGGCCGAAGTCACGGTGACCGACCACGTCTCCGTGGTTGAGGGAACGACCGCCTACCGGGACGGACGCACCTACAGCAACCTGTGGCTGATCCGGTTGAACGGCGAGGGCCGGGCAACCCACTTCACCGAGTGGTGGATGGACCATTCGGTCGCTTCCTGAAACCGACGCCGGCGCAAGATGCGCCGCTCCTGCATCAACCGCGCCCTGAGTCGTAAGCTCAGGGAATGGCGAGATACTTCGACGTCCACCCTCAGGATCCCCAGCCGCGATCGATCGGCCAGATTGTGGACCTTGTCCGGTCCGACGCGCTGATCGTGTACCCGACCGACTCTTGCTATGCCTTCGGTGCGCAACTGGGCAACAAGGACGCGTTGGAACGGATCCGGACCATCCGCCGGCTCGACAACAAGCACCACTTCACCCTGGTCTGCAAGGACTTTGCCCAGCTGGGCCAGTTCGTGCACGTCGACAACAACGTTTTCCGCGCCATCAAGGCCGTGACTCCGGGCAGCTACACCTTCATACTGCCGGCCACCGCGGAGGTTCCCCGCCGGCTGCTGCATCCGAAGAAAAAGACCGTGGGCGTCCGCATTCCGGCGAACAACGTCGCGCAGGCAATTCTTGCGGAGCTGGGCGAGCCGCTGCTTTCCAGCACACTGCTGTTGCCGGACGAGGAGGAGCCGCTGACCGAGGGCTGGGAGATCAAGGACCGGCTCGATCATGTGGTGGACGCCGTTGTGGACGGCGGGGACTGCGGGTCCGAGCCGTCCACCGTCGTCGACTTTTCCGGCGGCACTGCCGAGGTAGTCCGTTACGGTGCCGGCGACCCGTCCCGCTTCGAATAGGCCAATGGGGCCGGCGGACATGCCAAGCTGACGGCTCGCCGTGCCGGCAGACACGCCAAGCTAACGGCCGTCCGGCCGTTGGGGGCGGCGCCGAGGGCGGGACGTGCAGGTTCCGCGCGGTCAGTCCTTCTTGCGCGCCCGGCTGGGCTGCACCCGAGGCGGCTCGCCCGGCATCTTCGGATAGTCGGGCGGGAAGGGCATCTCCCCCAGGCCCGCCGCGAGATCGCGTTCCCACCACTGGAGCAGGACGTCGATCTTGCCCGGCTCATCATGCATGCGGGCCCACGGGTCGCCGGTTGTCTTCAACCTGTCCGGAACCGTGGCGATCGTGAAGTTATTCGGGTCGGCCGTCTCGAGTTCGTCCCATTCGATCGGGCAGGACACCGCCGCGTTGGGCAGGGCCCGCGGGCTGTAGGCACCCGCCATGGTCCGGTCGCGGTTGGCCTGGTTGAAGTCCACGAAGATCCGTTCCCCGCGCTCTTCCTTCCACCAGGAGGTCGTCACCTGCTTGGGCATCCGCCGCTCGATCTCCCGCGCCGCCGCGATGACGGCATGGCGTACATCCAGGAATTCGTGCGTCGGCTCGATCGGCGCGAACATGTGCAGCCCGCGGTTACCGGAGGTTTTGATGAACGCGTTGAGTCCGGCCTCCGCCAGCACCGACCTCAGTTCGATCGCCACCGGGATGGCGTCGTCGAACGAGGTCCCCGGCTGCGGATCCAAATCGATGCGCAACTGGTCCGGGTTGTCGGAGTTCCCCGCGCGCGACGGCCACGGGTGGAACACCACGGTGTTCATCTGCACCGCCCACACCGCCGCTGCGGGCTCGTCGAGGACCAGTTGCGGGTGCGAACGGGCGCTCGGATAGACCACCATCACCGACCGCACGAACTCGGGCGCGCCCTTGGGCGGATTCTTGGAGAAGAACTGTTCGCCGTCGATCCCGTCGGAGAACCGTTGCAGCGACACCGGGCGATCGCCGTTCGCGCGGACGAACGCCTCGCCCACCTCCGCGATGTAACGCGCCAGATCCAGTTTGGTGATCCCCAGTTCGGGCCACATCACCCGGCTCGGACTGGAAATGCGCACCTCGCGCTCGCCGTGCGGTCCGTCGACCGTCAACGTTGTCTGTTCGCTGGCCATGGGAACACCTAAACACACCCACGTCGCTTCTGGCGAGGGCATGATGGGAGCATGCCTATCACCGAGTCCCCCGTGACCATCGACGTCGGCGACACCACCGTCTCCGGTGTCTACGCCCGTCCCGGGTCCCCCTTCGCATCGCTGGTGGTGGCCCACGGGGCCGGCGCGGGCATGGACCACCCGTTCCTGTCGGGTTTCACCCGCGCCTTGAACGACGACGGCGTGGCCACCTTGCGCTTCAACTTCCCCTACCGGGAGGCCGGCAGGAAGTTTCCGGACCGCCCGCCGGCTGCCATCGTGGCGTGGCGTTCGGCCATGCGGGAAGCGGCCGCACGCTCCGGCGGCGAACCGCTGTGGGCGGCCGGCAAATCGTTCGGCGGCCGCATGGCGTCGATGGCCGTGGCGGAGGGAATGCCGGCCGCCGGTCTCGTGTACCTGGGCTATCCGCTGCACCCGCCGGGGAAACCGGACAAGCTTCGGGACGAGCATCTGTATGGCCTCACGCTGCCCATGCTGTTCCTGCAGGGCACCCGCGATACCTTCGCAACCCGGGAACTGCTCGAGTCCGTCGTCGAACGCATCGGTCCGAACGCCGTGCTCGCCTGGCAGGAAGGCGGCGACCATTCCTTCGACGTCAAAGGCCGGAAACGCGGAGCAGCCGAGATCGGGGCCTCGCTCGCCGGCCCTGCCGCCGAATTCCTGCGCTCGGCGGTCGGCGGCGCCTGACCGCCAGCTGCCTGCCTGTTACTGCTCGACAATGGAGTCGATGGGCCGCGGGGAAGTTATGGGATCGGCATGACGGTGGATGATCTTCCAGGTGCCGTCCTCCAGCCGGAATATCGTCGTGACGCGCAGCGAGACCGGGGACGCCGCGTCGGACACGTTGACCTTCACCCGGGTCCGCTCTATTTCGACGATGTAGCCCAGGTCTGTCCCGATGTACGTGGAAATACGCTCAAACCGGATCGGCTCGCCCTCGCTGAAATGCGATACCGCCCGGTCCATGGCCGCCTCGACCTCTTCCCAGCCACGGGCGGGCGGGCCGAGCGGATTGGCAAGCGTGACCTCTTCCTGCCTCGAAAACAGGTCCTTCACCAAAGCGGGATTTCCCTGCACGAACGCGTCCAGCGCGCTGTGATAACGCTCGGCAACCAGATGAAGATCGGATCCTGGCATGTTTCCTCCAGCCGCTGCCTCCCGCCGGAGCCGCACCGGCGGCCGGGGCGCGAATACAGCCATGCTCCCACCGGCATCCGAGGATGTCCATGACCCGCGCTGGCTCCGGTCCAGGGCCTCCTAGCCGGGGCCGGACCGCGGGACTACGATGGTCGGGCCAGGGTCCCGCACGCCCCCAGCTGCAGGTCCGTGCCGGAAGGGGCCGCGTCCGATGAACGAGCATCCTGGCGGTCTCGTACTGGAGCTGGAGATGGTCCTGGCCGCGCCGTGCGAACTGGTGTTCCGGATGCTGACGGAGTCGGTCGAGGTGGCCAAATGGTGGGGCCCGGAAGGTTTCACACCACCCGAGGTCATGCTCGACGCAAGGCCAAGCGGCACCTACCGGCTGACCATGAACCCGCCCGACGGCCCGCCCTTCCACCTCGCCGGCGAGTTTCTCGAGATCTTCCCTCCGCGCCGCCTCGCCTACTCCTTCCGGTGGGAGGAGCCCGTGCCCAATGACCGCGAAACCATCGTCACGCTGTCCCTCGAACCCGTGAAAGGCCGCACACGGCTTGCTCTCTCCCAGGGCGGGTTCGCTACGGAAGAACGCCTCGGCCTTCACCGGGCCGGCTGGACGGACGCCTTGGCAAAACTCGCCCGCGTTCTCCACTCCGGCGGGTGACCCGGCCAGTCCCGGCCGACAGCCTTATCGTTGCCCGACCCCGGTGGCGGGTGACCCGGTCCGTCCCGGCCGACAGCCTTACCGTTGCCCGACGCCGGTCGACGCTGCCGTAGGCACCGGATCGTGCCGCAGGTACGCGCGCCGGAAGCGTCCGGTGCCGCCGGTCAGGGCACGCAGGTCGATGGCGTAGCGCAGCAATTCCTGGTCCGGGACTTCCGCGCTGATTTCGGTGAGCTCCCCGCCGGCTGAATCCGATCCGGTCAGGCGTCCGCGCCGGGCGGACAGGTCGCTCATCACCGCTCCCACATAGCCGTCGGGAACTGTGATCGTCACGGCGGAGACCGGCTCGAGCAACTGGATGCGCGCCGCCGCAGCGGCTTCCCGCAAGGCCAGGGCACCCGCGGATTGGAAGGCCGCGTCGGAGGAATCGACGCTGTGGGTCTTGCCGCCGACCAGTGTCACGCGGATGTCGACGACGGGGAAACCGGCGGAGACGCCTTTCTCCATCTGCGCCCGGACCCCTTTCTCGACGGACACGATGTACGGCCCCGGGATGACACCGCCGACGATCTTGTCCACGAATTCAAACCCGGTGCCGCGCGGGAGCGGTTCGACTTCAATCTCGCAGATGGCGAATTGGCCGTGCCCGCCGGACTGCTTGACGTAGCGTCCGCGTCCGGTGGCCGCCGCCGCGAACGTTTCGCGCAGGGGCGTGACGACGTCGACCGTCTGCACGTTCACGCCCTGCCCGCGCAGCCGGTCGAGCACCACCTCGGCGTGCGATTCGCCCATGCACCACAGGATGAGTTGGTGCGTCTCCGCATGGCGCTCTACCCGCAGGGTCGGGTCGCCCGCGGCCACCTTGGCCAGGCTCTTCGCCAAGGCGGCCTCATCGTTGCGCGTGGCAGCCTCCACCGCGACAGGCAACAGGGGTTCCGGCATGTCCCACGGTTGGATGAGCATCGGCTGTTCCCTCGACGACACCGTGTCCCCGGTCTCGGCGGTGCCGATCTTCGTCAGCGCGCAGATGTCGCCGGCGATGCAATAGGACACCGACCGCAAGCTCGAGGCGAGCGGGGCGTGCAGGTGCGTGACCCGTTCATCGCTGTCGTGGTCGGCATGGCCCCGGTCGGCGAGCCCGTGTCCGGACACGTGAATGGCGGAGTCATCCCGCAGGGTGCCCGAGAAAACCCGAACCAGGGAGACCCGGCCCAGGAACGGGTCCGTCGTCGTGCGGATCACTTCGCCGGCGAGCGGACCGTCGGGATCACAGCGCAGCGTGGTGCTCCGCGAACCGTAGAGTCCCGCCGCTGCCGGCAACGGGCGCTCACGGGGGGACGGGAACGCCCGCTTGAGCATGTCCAACAGCTCCGCGATGCCCAGCCCTGTCTCCGAGGAGGTGGCCAGCACCGGGTAGAACGATCCGCGCGCGACGGCGGTCTCCAGGTCGGAGAGCAGAACGTCGAGGCCGATGTCCTCGCCGCCCAAGTAGCGGTCCATCAGGGACTCGTCCTCGCTCTCGGCAATGATCCCTTCGATCAGGGCGCTGCGCGCTTCCTCGGCGCCCTCCAGTTCCCCGGCGTCCGCGGGGCGGAAGGCGGGGTGGCGTTCCCCGTCGCTGTAGTCCGATACAGTCCCGGACAGCAGTCCGTGCAACCCGGTCAGCTCCGCCCCGTTGCGCACCGGCAGGTACAGCGGCTGCACCGAATCGCCGAAGGCGCGGCGGCAGCCGTCCAGCGCCGCGTCGAAGTCGGCCCGCGGGTGGTCCAGCCGGCTGATGGTCACCGCCCTCGGCAGCCCGACGCCCTGGCATTCGGCCCACAGCGCGGTGGTGGCGGCATCGACCCCATCCACGGCGGACACCACGAACAGGGCCGCGTCGGCGGCGCGAAGACCGGCACGCAGTTCGCCCGTGAAGTCCGAATAGCCCGGCGTGTCCAGGAGGTTGATCTTGACGTCGTCGTGCATAAAGGGAAGGACGGAGAGCACGACGGAACGCTGCTGGTGGATCTCCGAGGGGTCCGAGTCGCTGACGGTGGTGCCGTCCACAATGGAACCCATCCGGTTCGTGGCTCCCGCCGCCGCCAGCATGGCCTCCGCGAGCATCGTCTTCCCGGCACCGGAGTGGCCCACGAGCACCACGTTGCGGATTTGCTCCGGCCGGGACGCCGTCGCCGCGGCGGAGTCCTCCGCCCGCCGCAGATCGGCGCTCCGTCCAGAACCCTTCGCCAACCCGTTGGCCGATTTCCCCGACATGAGCGCCTCCTGGCGTCGTAGGCATCATCGTCCTGCGCACTCACCTGCTCTTAACAGATTCGACACCCGGAAGGGGGGCAGCGGCAAGGGCGTGGTCGTCGCAGTCTTCCCGGAGTCCTGCACATTCCCGGCCCGAGGGCATCACCGCTAAAACAAGAAGGCCCCCCCGAAGGGAGCCTTTTGTGCCCGAGGTGGGATTCGAACCCACACGGTTTTACCCGCCGCATTTTGAGTGCGGTGCGTCTGCCATTCCGCCACTCGGGCAATGCGCCGGTCGCGAAGCCGGTCTCCAACTGTGAAAACCGTCATGCTCCCCGGTGCGCGAATCTACTCTACATGCCGATAGGCTATTTCACGGAACCGACGCCAAATCAATGGCAACGCAACACCCTAGGAGCGCCAGTGTCTGAACAAACCGAGTCTGTCCCCGCTCGCCGCGTCGTCGTCGCGGAGGACGAGACACTGATCCGCCTGGATATCGTCGAAATCCTCAGGGGCGAGCGCTACGACGTCGTTGCCGAAGCCGACAACGGCGAAAAGGCAGTGGAACTTGCCCAGGAACTGAAGCCGGACCTGGTCCTCATGGATGTGAAGATGCCCGTGATGGACGGCATCTCGGCGGCGGAGCAGATCGTCAAGGCACGCATTGCCCCGGTGGTGCTGCTGACCGCGTTCAGCCAGAAAGAGCTGGTGGAACGCGCCCGCGACGCCGGTGCCATGGCGTACGTGGTGAAGCCCTTCACTCCGGCGGACCTGATTCCGGCCATCGAGATCGCGCTCTCCCGCCACGAGGAGCTCGCCGCCCTGGAGTCCGAGGTATCCGACCTCCAGGAGCAGTTCGAGACCCGGAAGCTGGTGGAGCGGGCCAAGAGCCTGCTCATAACCAAAATGGGCCTGACCGAGCCGGAAGCGTTCCGCTGGATCCAGAAGACGTCGATGGACCGCCGGCTGAGCATGCGCGAAGTCGCCGAGACAATCATCAACCAGGTGAACTAAGGCAAACGGGAACGGCCTCCGGAATGATCCGGAGGCCGTTCTTCTGTCCGTGGCCTACACCGGCCCTTCGCCTACGACGTCGGCCAGGGGCCGACCCGCTCCGGCCGCGGGTGCGACTGGCCGTCCAGCAGTTCGCCTGCATCCGCCAGGTCGCCCACGCGGTGCACCTTCAGAGAGTTGGTGGAACCGGCCTTGCCCGGGGGCGAACCGGCGGCGATGACGACCAGGTCATCGATGTCCACCAGCCCGCGCTCGTAGAGGATCCGGTCCACCTGGGCGGTCATGTGGTCCGTGTGCTCGACGAACTCGACGACGAGCGGCTGGATGCCCCAGGTCAGCGAGAGCACGTTCAGGGTGGACTGGAGCGGGGTGAACGCGAACACCGGCCGCGCCGGGCGCAGCCGGCTGAGCCGGCGGGCCGAGTCCCCGGACTGGGTAAAGGTACAGATGTACTTGGCGTCGAGCTGGTCGGCGATCTGCACGGCCGCCCGGGTGATGGCGCCGCCGCGGGTCTTCGGCTGGCTGCCCAGCGGCGGCACGCGGTCCAGCCCGTGCTGCTCGGTGGATTCGATAATCCGGGCCATGGTCTGGACCGTCTCCAGCGGGTACTTGCCCACGCTGGTTTCGCCCGAGAGCATGACCGCGTCGGCGCCGTCGAGCACGGCGTTGGCGCAGTCCGATGCTTCCGCCCGGGTGGGCCGCGGGTTGTCGATCATCGATTCGAGCACCTGGGTGGCAACGATCACCGGTTTCGCCCACCGGCGGGCGAGTTCGACGGCGCGCTTCTGCACCAGCGGCACGTCCTCCAGCGGCAGCTCCACGCCCAGGTCGCCGCGGGCGATCATGATGGCATCAAACGCGTCGATGATCTCTTCGATGGCGTCCACGGCCTGCGGCTTCTCGATCTTGGCGATGACCGGGGCGCGGCGTCCCTCCTCGTCCATGATCTCGTGGACCCGCTGGACGTCGGCGGCGTTGCGTACGAAGGACAGGGCCACCATGTCGACGCCGGTCTTGAGCGCCCAGCGCAAATCCTCCTCGTCCTTCTCGCTCAGGGCCGGGACATTGACCGCCACGCCGGGCAGGTTGATGCCCTTGTTATTGGACACCGCACCCGCCACGGTGACTTCCGTCACCACCTTGACGTCGTCGACCTCGATGGCCTTGAGCGCCACCTTGCCGTCGTCGATCAGCAGGGAGTCGCCCACGTTGACGTCGCCCGGCAAGCCCTTGTGCGTGGTCGAGCATTGCTCGGCGGTTCCCTCCACGTCTTCGGTGGTGATCGTGAAGCGGTCCCCCACCGCGAGGTGGTGGGGGCCGTTCACGAAGCGTCCCAGGCGGATCTTCGGGCCCTGCAGGTCGGCGAAGATGCCCACCGGCTTGGACAGTTCGGCCGAAGCCTTGCGGACGTTGTCGTAGGTCTGCTGATGCACGCCGTAGTCGCCGTGGCTCATGTTCATCCGGGCCACGTCCACGCCGGCCTTGAGGACAGCCAAGGTGCTCTCGTAACTGGCGATGGCAGGGCCGAAGGTTGCAACGATTTTTGCGCGTCTCATATCCCTACCCTAATCAGAATGCGGCCATTGCGCAGGGCGTGCCCCGCTAGGGCAGCACCGCGATCGCACGGTCGTCCGGGGCCACCGGGGCCGGCAGCCGCGTACTTCCGGTCAACCACTGGTCGACGGCGGCCGCGCAGGCGCGCCCTTCGGCGATCGCCCACACAATCAAGGACTGTCCGCGCCCGGCGTCGCCGGCCACGAAGATACCTTTGGTGCCGGTCATGTAGCCGCCGTCGCGGGCGACATTCCCTCGCTCGTCGAAGGCCGCGTTGACCTGCGCGCCGAGCCCGGCCTGCTCCGGCCCGGTGAAGCCCAGGGACAGGAACACCAGGTCCGCCGGGATCTCCCGCTCGGTGCCGGGCTTGGGCACACGCCGGCCGTCCACGAACTCGGTTTCGGCGACCTTCAGCGCGGTGAGCACGCCGTTCTCGCCCACGAACTCCACGGTGGAGGCGAGGTAGGTCCGCTCGCCGCCTTCCTCGTGGGCGCTGGCCACTTCGAACAGGGTGGGGAACGTCGGCCAGGGCTGGTGCGAAGCACGCTGGGCCGGCGGCTGCTTGCCGATGGCGAGGGTGGTCACCGATGCCGCCTGCTGCCGGTGCGCCGTGCCGAGGCAGTCCGCGCCGGTGTCGCCGCCGCCCAAGATCACCACGTGCTTGCCCCGGGCGTCGATCTGGTCCGGGACCGCCTCGCCGGCCACCACCCGGTTGGCCTGCACCAGGTAGTCCATGGCGAAGTGCACGCCGGACAGCCCGCGCCCGGGGATCGGCAGGTCCCGCGGCTCGGTGGCACCGGTCGCGATCACCACGGCGTCGTAGCGGCGGCGCAGCTGGTCCCAGCTGATGTCCTTGCCGGCCTCGATCCCGGTGCGGAACCGGGTGCCCTCGGCACGCATCTGCTCCAGCCGGCGGTCGAGGTAGTGCTTCTCCATTTTGAAGTCGGGAATGCCGTAGCGCAGCAAGCCGCCCACCTTGTCGTCGCGCTCGTACACCGCGACCGTATGGCCGGCCCGCGTCAGCTGCTGCGCCGTCGCCAGCCCAGCGGGACCGGATCCGACGACGGCGATCGTGTGCCCGGTCAACCGCTC
Source organism: Arthrobacter sp. Y3221114 (assembly GCF_059092625.1). NCBI lineage: Bacteria > Bacillati > Actinomycetota > Actinomycetes > Micrococcales > Micrococcaceae > Arthrobacter > Arthrobacter sp. Y3221114. The sequence continues at coordinate 231,886 of NZ_JBNHHW010000001.1, read as the reverse complement.
CGGCGCGTGCGGAGTCACCCAGCCCTGGTCGAACGCTTCCTCGATAATGGAGACTTCCACCTGCTTGATCGTCACCGCCGGCTGGTTGATGCCCAGCACGCAGGCCGCCTCGCACGGCGCCGGGCACAACCGGCCGGTGAATTCCGGGAAGTTGTTGGTGGCGTGCAGCCGCTCAATCGCTTCCTGGTCCTTGCCGCGCCAGGTCAGGTCGTTCCACTCCGGGATCAGGTTGGCCAGCGGGCAGCCCTGGTGGCAGAACGGGATGCCGCAGTCCATGCAGCGGCCGGCCTGGCTGCGGAGCACGCCCTTCTCCTGCGCTTCGTAGACTTCCTTCCAGTCCATGATCCGCACGGGGACCGGACGGCGGGGCTGGGTCTGGCGTTCCCGCACTTTCATAAATCCGCGTGGGTCAGCCACCGGTTACCTCCAGGATTCGGGTCCAGACAACGTCGCCGTCGGGGTCCAACCCTTCGGCTTCGGCGTTCGCCCGGGCTTGCAGCACCGCCGCGTAGTCGCGCGGCAGCACCTTGGTGATGCGGGTCAGGGTGTCTTCGAGGTCCTCGAGCAGGCGCGCGCCCAGCCGTGAGCCGGTTTCCTCCGCGTGCTTCTTGAGCAGGGCGGCAATTATTTCTTCGTCCACCGGGTCCGGCCGCAGCAGCTGCAATTCGCCGTTGTCCGTGCTCTGCGTGTTGAGCCGGCTCCGGTCCAGGTCCAGCACGTAGGCCACGCCGCCGGACATGCCGGCGCCGAAGTTGCGTCCGGTCCGGCCCAGGACCAGGGCCAGTCCCCCGGTCATGTACTCGCAGCCGTGATCGCCGATTCCTTCGACGACGGCGGTGGCGCCCGAGTTGCGCACCAGGAACCGCTCGCCCACCTGGCCGCGCAGGAACATCTCCCCGCTGGTGGCACCGTAACCAATGACGTTGCCCGCGATCACGTTGTGTTCGGACACGAACGTGTTGGCCCGGTCCGGCCGGACGATGATCCGGCCGCCGGAAAGTCCCTTGCCGACGTAGTCGTTCGAGTCGCCGAGCAGCCGCAGGGTGATGCCGGCGGGCAGGAAGGCGCCCAGTGACTGTCCGGCCTGGCCCGTGAGGGTCACGTCGATGGTGTCGTCCGCCAGGGTCTCGATGCCGAAGCGCTTGGTCACTTCGTGGCCGAGCATCGTTCCCACGGACCGGTCGGTGTTGATCACGTCCAGGCTGATCCGCACCGGTTCGCGGTGGGTCAGCGCGTCGGAGCTCATGGCGATCAGCTGGTTGTCGAAGTGCTTGTCCAGTTCGTGGTTCTGCGTGGTCATGTTGCGCAGCGGGACGTCGGAGTCGGTGCCGTAGCCGCGCAGGATCGGTGCCAGGTCCAGGCCGTCGGCCTTCCAGTGGTCGACCGCTTCGCGGGTGTCCAGCAGCTCGGCGTGGCCAATGGCTTCTGCCAGGCTGCGGAAGCCCAGTCCGGCCAGCAGCTCGCGCACCTCCTCCGCAATGAACTCGAAGAAGTTCACCACGAACTCGGGCTTGCCGGTGAAGCGGCGGCGGAGTTCCGGGTTCTGCGTGGCAACCCCCACCGGGCAGGTGTCCAGATGGCAGACGCGCATCATGATGCAGCCGGAGACCACCAGCGGCGCGGTCGCGAAGCCGAATTCCTCGCCGCCCAGCAGCGCCGCGACCATCACGTCGCGGCCGCTCTTCAACTGCCCGTCCACCTGCACCACCACGCGGTCCCGTAGGCCGTTGAGGATCAGCGTCTGCTGCGTTTCGGCCAGCCCCAGTTCCCAGGGCGCGCCGGCATGCTTGAGCGAGTTCAGCGGGCTGGCCCCGGTGCCGCCGTCGTGCCCCGATACGAGGACGACGTCGGCCTTCGCCTTGGTCACGCCTGCCGCCACGGTGCCGATCCCGACTTCGGCCACCAGCTTCACGTGCACGCGTGCCGAGGGGTTGGAACGCTTCAGGTCGTAGATCAGCTGCGCCAGGTCCTCGATCGAGTAGATGTCGTGGTGCGGCGGCGGCGAGATCAGGCCGACGCCCGGTGTGGAATGCCGGGTCCGGGCCACCCACGGGTAGACCTTCTGGCTCATCAGCTGGCCGCCCTCGCCGGGCTTGGCTCCCTGGGCCATCTTGATCTGGAGGTCCTCGGCGTTGGTCAGGTACAGGCTGGTGACGCCGAACCGGCCGGACGCCACCTGCTTGATGGCCGACCGGCGCACCGGGTCCAGCAGCCGGTCGACGTCCTCGCCGCCCTCGCCGGTGTTCGATTTCCCGCCCAGCCGGTTCATGGCGATGGCCAGCGTCTCGTGCGCCTCCTGCGAGATGGAGCCGTAGCTCATGGCCCCGGTGGAGAAACGCTTGACGATGCTGGAGACCGGTTCAACCTCCTCCAGCGGCACGGGCGGGCGGGTGCCGGCCTTGAACTTCAACAGGCCGCGGAGCGTCATGAGCTCCTTGGCCTGGTCGTCCACGCCGCGGGTGTAGGCCTTGAACACGTCGTAGCGCCGTTCGCGGGTGGCATGCTGCAGCCGGAACACCGTCTCCGGGTTGAACAGATGCGGCGGTCCTTCACGGCGCCACTGATACTCGCCGCCGTTCTCGAGGGTCCGGTGGGGGTCTTCGATCCCGTCGGAGGGGTAGGCCTGGGCGTGCCGGGCCGCGGCCTCGGCGGCGATGACGTCCAGGCCCACGCCGCCGAGCTGCGATTGCGTTCCGGCGAAGTACTGGTCCACCAAAGACTGGGCGAGTCCGATGGCTTCGAACGTCTGGGCGCCGCAGTAGGAGGCGACGGTGGAGATGCCCATCTTGGACATGATCTTCAGCACGCCCTTGCCCAGGCCCTTGATCAGGTTCTGCACGGCCTGGGCTTCGCTGACGCCCTGGATGTCGCCGTTGCGCACCAGTTCCTCGCAGCTTTCCATCGCCAGATACGGATTCACGGCGGAAGCGCCGTACCCGATGAGAGCGGCGACGTGGTGGACCTCCCGCACGTCGCCGGCTTCCACCAGCAGCGAGATCTTGGTCCGGTTGGCGCTCTTGAGCAGGTGGTGGTGCACGGCACTGGTCAGCAGCAGCGACGGGATCGGCGCCCACTGGGCGTTCGAGTCCCGGTCCGAGAGCACGATGAACTTCACGCCGCGGTTGACGGCGCCGGAAACCTTTTCGCAGATTTCCTGCAGCCGGGCAGCCAACTCGGCGGCGGCGCCGTCGGGCCGGTACAGGCCACTCACCTTCAGCGTGAGGCGGTTGCCTTCCTCGTCTGCCATCGCGGCGATCTTGGCCAGTTCGTCGTTGTTGACCACGGGGAAGTTCAGCGACACCTGGGTGGTGCGCACCTGGCCGGTGGCCAGCAGGTTGCCGTCGGGACCGATCGACGAACGCAGCGACGTCACCAGTTCTTCGCGGATGGCGTCCAGCGGAGGGTTGGTCACCTGCGCGAAGGACTGCACGAAGTAGTCGAACAGCAGCCGCGGGCGCTTGGACAACACGGCGATCGGGGTGTCGGTGCCCATGGCCCCCAGCGGCTCGGCGCCGGTGCGGGCCATCGGGCCCAGCAGGATCCGCAGCTCTTCCTGCGTATAGCCGAAGGTCCGCTGGCGGAGGTTGACCGACGCGGCGGTGTGCACCACGTGCTCGCGCTCCGGCAGGTCCTCCAGCCGGATCATGTTTTCCTTGAGCCATTCGCCCCACGGGTTGGCCGCCGCGACGTCGGCCTTGATCTCCTCGTCCTCGACCAGCCGGCCGGCTTCGGTGTCCACCAGGAACATCTTCCCCGGCGAGACCCGGCCCTTCCTGACCACCTTCGCCGGTTCAATGTTGACGACGCCGACCTCCGAGGCCAGCACGACCAGCCCGTCCTCGGTGACCCAGTAGCGGGCCGGGCGCAGCCCGTTGCGGTCGAGCACCGCGCCAACGAACCTGCCGTCGGTGAAGGAAACGGCCGCGGGGCCGTCCCACGGCTCCATCAGCATGGAGTGGTACTGATAGAAAGCACGCCGCTCCGGGTCCATCGTGGCGTGGTTCTCCCACGCCTCGGGAATCATCATCATGATCGCGTGCGTAATCGGGCGGCCTGAGAGCATCAGCAGTTCGGCGACTTCGTCAAAAGAGGCGGAGTCGGAGGCGCCGGGCGTGCAAATCGGGAAGAGCTCTTCCGGCGTCTCACCCAGCAGGGGGCCCTTCAGCTGCGACTGGCGGGCCCGCATCCAGTTGCGGTTGCCCTTGACCGTATTGATCTCGCCGTTGTGCGCAATGGTGCGGAACGGCTGGGCCAGCGGCCACGAGGGGAAAGTGTTGGTGGAGAAGCGGGAGTGGACAATACCCAGTTGCGTCTTGAAGCGGGGGTCGGAGAGGTCCGGGTAGAAGGGTTCCAGCTGCGCGGTGGTGAGCATTCCCTTGTAGACGATGGTTTTCGACGACAGCGACGGGAAGTACACCCCGTACTTGTTTTGCGCGCGCTTGCGGACGCGGAAAACGCGGGCATCCACGTCGCTGCCGCCGGCATCGGCCGGGTCGAGGCCCAGGAACACCTGGGCGAAGTGGGGCATGCAGGACCGCGCCAGGGCGCCGACCAGTTCGGCCACCACCGGGACGTCGCGCCAGCCGAGGACCTTCAGGCCTTCGGAAGCGGCGATGGATTCCACGCCGTCCCGCGCCGCCGCCGCTTCAGACTCGTCGCTGGGCAGGAAAGCGGTCCCGGCGGCATACCGGCCGGGCGCCGGAAGTTCGAAGCCCACCACCGCGCGGAAGAATTCATCGGGGATCTGGGTGAGCAACCCGGCGCCGTCGCCGGTTCCTTCATCGGCGCCGACTGCGCCGCGGTGTTCCAGATTGCGCAGCGCCGTCAGCGCCGCGTCGACGATGTGGTGGCCCGGCTCGCCCCGCAGGGTGGCAATCACGGCGAGGCCGCAGGCGTCGTTTTCGTGGGCGGGGTCGTACAGCCCGGACTTTTCCGGGTAGGCGGCGAAACGACTGAACGGCGAGGGCACTGTGGTGTGCCGGCGCCCGTGTCCGCCGCCGAGGCTGCGCGGGGTGCTGGACCCCTTGAACGGAGGAGTCATCTGAACTTCCTTCTCCTGGATGTAGGTGAGAAGGGGACGGCGCTGGCCCCGCCCGGGCGGCTTGTGGGCAAGCCGGCCGGTGATGCACCGGGATTCTATGGCCAGCTCACCCCGCACAGCGTATTCGGTGTCCAAGGGGTCGGATGGGGGCCGCCAGGATGAACTGTGCGGTCAATCGGCCACGGCCGCCGGGACCGCACTGGGTGGTGCGCCTTGTCCGGCGGAGAATCCACGTCAGTGTGGTCGGTACGCCGCATGCCTGCGCCCGGTCGGTGGTCCGGGAGGTGCGTACTGATCGTTCGGCCCGCCCGTCAGGGTGGGACCGGCCCGCGGAACGAGTCTGTTCTGCGGTAGAGCGACGATAGCACGGCAGGCACCCCGCGACACAGGCTTTTCGGGTTTTTTACCGACCGCCTTCCGGATTGTTATCGGAGGCCCGGAACGCACGAAGCCGCCGGAACGTAGGGATGCTACGGTTCCGGCGGCTGCGCGGGGAAACTAGTTCCGGGGGCGGTTGTTGTCCGCCCGGGGCGGGTCGTTCTCGGCGGCGGCGTCGGCGGGCGCCGCAGGCTGCCCTGCTTCCTCGGCTGCCGGCGCTTCGTCCGGGGTGGGCTTTGTGTCCTTCGATCCCGGCTCAACGGCCGGCGCCGCCGGCGCCGCGCCCTGTGGGGCAGGCTCCCCGCCCTTCGGGTCGGGCGTCCCGGCAGGGGTTTCCCCCGTCTCCCCCGCGATCACGGAAGATCCGACTCCCGCGGCTCGCGCACCGCCGTCGTGCTTGGAGGCGTTCCCCTGCAGGACCGTTGCCTGCCCGGATTCCGCCGCCGCGGCGCCGGACGGCTCCCGGCCCGGCAGGTACAGGGAGTCGGTTTCCGCGGTGCGCGGGCGGCGGGACAGCACAACGAAGATCACGACGGCGGCGACCAGCAGCAGCAGCGACGTCCAGACGTTCAGCCGCTGGGTGATCCCGAAGAGCGTGACCATTTCGGCGTCGTCGATGCGCAGCATTTCGATCCAAACCCGGCCGAGGGTGTAGAACGCGACGTACAGCCAGAACAGCATGCCGCGGCGGAATTTGAAGCGCCTGTCCAAGAGCAGCAGCAGGGCCACCCCGGCCAGGTTCCACAGCGACTCGTAGAGGAAGGTGGGGTGGAACAAGGTCCCCGGTTCCGCGTCGGCCGGGAAGTTGGGGTTGTCGGCGTCGATCTCCAGCCCCCAGGGCAGCGTGGTGGGAGCGCCGAAGAGCTCCTGGTTGAACCAGTTGCCCCAGCGGCCGATCGCCTGGGCCAGGAGTACCCCTGGTGCAGCGGCATCCATGAAGGCCGGCAGCTTGAAGCCGGCCCGGCGGCAGCCAATCCAGGCACCGACCAGGCCGAGTGCCACGGCACCCCAGATTCCCAGCCCGCCGCGCCATATCTGCGGGATCAGGCCGAGGTCGCCGTTCGGCCCAAAGTAGGCATCGGGCGAGGAAAACACGTGGTACAGGCGGCCGCCGACAATGCCGAACGGGATGGCCCAGATGGCCACGTCCCAGATGAACTCCTCCGGCCCGCCGCGGGCCTTCCAACGGCGGTGCGTGAGCCAGATTGCCGCTACGATGCCCAGCAGGATGCACAGGGCATAGGCGTGGATGGTGAGCGGGCCGATGCTGAATCCGGACCAGCCGGGGCTGGGGATGGATGCCGGTACGGCCGTTGCAATAGTCGTGCTGTACACCAGGTGAGTCCTCTTGGCCGGAGTTTGCGGGTCGGGCGCGGCCGCGGCGGACCGCTGGCCACCGCTTATTCTGTCAGGCCCGGGCTGTGCCTTCGCTCAGCCGCGCCGCGAGCTTGCCGAGTGCCGGCACACCGGAGTTGCCGAGTTCGGCCACCAGCGCGGTGCCCACGATGGCGCCCTCGGCATACGCGCCGATCTCGCGCACGTGCTCGGGACTGGAAACCCCCAGGCCAACGCAGACCCGTTCGGCTCCGGCCTCATGCGCCGACCGGACCACACGCTCGGCGGCGCTGGACACACTCTCGCGGGCACCGGTGACGCCCATGATCGATACCGCGTAGACAAAACCGCGGCTGGCCTTGACCGTCATCGCCATCCGCTCCGGAGAGGACGACGGGGCGACCAGGAACACGCGGTCCAGCCCGTACTTGTCCGAAGCCTCGAACCATTCGGCCGCCTCGTCCGGAATCAGGTCCGGGGTGATGAGCCCGGCGCCGCCGGCCTCGGCCAACCGGCGGGAGAACTCGTCAACGCCCATCCGCATGACCGGATTCCAGTACGTCATCACCAGGACGGCGGCATCGCAGCGGGCGGTGATCCCGGCGACGATATCGAACACCTGGCTGACCCGGAAACCGTCCTTCAGCGCCTGGACCGTGGCGGCCTGGATGACCGCGCCGTCCATCACCGGATCCGAGTACGGGATGCCGATTTCAATGACATCGGCACCGTTCTCCGCCAGCGCGACGGCGGCGTCGATGGTGGTCTGGACGTCCGGGTATCCTGCGGGCAGATAGCCGACCAGTGCGGTCCGGCCGTCGGCCAGGGCCCTGTCGATGGCCGCGGCGGACTTGCTGACGGTGGCGGTGTTGTTCACAGCTGCTCTCCTTCGGAACCGATGCTTGCTTCGGGTGATTCCTCCGGAAGCAGGCCGAACCACTCGGCGGCGGTGGCGACATCCTTGTCGCCCCGGCCCGAAAGGCTGACGACGATGATGACGTCCTGCGGATTGTCCCGTCCCTCGGTCAGGCGCTTGCCCACCCGCAGCGCTCCGGCCAGGGCGTGCGACGATTCGATCGCCGGGATGATGCCCTCGGTGCGGCACAGCAGCCGGAACGCATCCATCGCTTCGCTGTCGGTGACCGGTTCGTAGCTGGCCCGGCCGATGTCCGACAGGTAGGAATGCTCCGGTCCGACGCCGGGGTAGTCCAGCCCGGCCGATATTGAATGCGACTCGATGGTCTGGCCGTCCTCATCCTGCATGAGGTAGGAGCGCGCGCCGTGCAGGACTCCGGGCCGGCCCAGCGTGATGGTGGCGGCATGGCGGCCGGTGTCGACGCCGTCGCCGCCGGCTTCAAAGCCGTACAGCGCGACGTTCCGGTCGTCCAGGAAGCCGTGGAAGATGCCGATGGCATTCGAACCGCCTCCAATGCAGGCGCAGACGGCGTCCGGCAGCCGGCCGGTCTGGTCCAGGATCTGGGCGCGGGCTTCCTCGCCGATGACTTCATGGAAGTAGCGGACGAGCGCCGGGAAGGGGTGGGCGCCGGCAGCGGTTCCGAGCAGGTAGTGGGTGTTGTGCACGTTGGCCACCCAGTCGCGCAGGGCTTCGTTGATGGCGTCCTTGAGCGTCTGCGACCCGGCGGTGACGGGCACGACGGTGGCTCCGAGCAGTTCCATCCGTGCCACGTTCAGGGCCTGTCGGCGGGTGTCTTCGGCGCCCATGTAGACCACGCATTCCATGCCGAGCAGCGCGGCGGCGGTGGCGCTGGCCACGCCGTGCTGGCCGGCACCGGTCTCCGCAATGATGCGGGTCTTGCCCATCCGCCGAGCCAGCAGCGCCTGTCCCAGCACATTGTTGATCTTGTGTGAGCCGGTGTGGTTCAGGTCCTCGCGCTTGAGGAAAATCCGGGCGCCGCCCGCATGCTGCGAGAAGCGCTTGGCTTCGGTCAGCAGCGAGGGCCGGCCCGAATAGTTCTTGTTCAGCTCGGCGACCTGGGCGGTGAATTCGGGATCCGCCTTGGCCTTTTCGAAGGTGTCTTCCAGTTCGTCCAGCGCAGCAATCAGGGATTCCGGCATCCACCGCCCGCCGAAGGCACCGAAGTAGGGGCCGGGGGCATGGCGGAGGCTGTCTCCGGCCAGGAAGGCATCGGCTTCCTGCATGTTTCCGGGCTCCGCCGGGGTATCGGGGCTCTGCGTCATGGCCGTCCTGTCTGTTACTGGAGGCAGGACGCGGAGCCGCAGATGGCCCCCGTCCGCCCCTCTAAGGATTCTTAAGTTGTGTGGCCCGCGGGCTCAGCGGCGCGCGGCAATGGCCTCGGCGCCCGCCGCGCCAAATTCGGCAACGGCCGCTTCCGGATCACCCGTGATGACCAGCGCTTCGCCCACAAGGACGGCGTTGGCGCCCTGGCTGGCGTAGTCACGCACATCGTCCGCTCCGCGGACTCCCGACTCGGCCACCACCACGGCACTGGAGGGAATCCGGCCTGCCAGCCCGGCGAACACCGAGCGGTCCACGTCGAGGGTCTTCAGGTTGCGGACATTCACGCCGATGATGCGTGCGTCGACGGCGACGGCCCGGTCGATCTCCTCGGCGGTATGGGTCTCCACCAAGGCCTCCATGCCCAGTTCGTGCGTCAGCGCCAGCAAGGCCTTCAGCCGGTCGTCGTCCAAGGCGGCGACGATCAGCAGCACCAGGTCCGCGCCGTGGGCGCGTGCCTCGAAGATCTGGTATTCATCGACGTTGAAGTCCTTGCGCAGCAGCGGCACGTCCACCGCGGCGCGCACGGCGTCGAAATCCGCCAGCGAGCCGTTGAACCGACGCTGCTCCGTCAACACGCTGATGACCGCAGCGCCGCCGCGTTCGTAACCGGCCGCCAGTTGGGCCGGGTCGCTGATGGATGCCAGGTCGCCTTTGGAGGGGCTCTTGCGCTTAACCTCGGCGATCACCTTGAGCGCGGTTCGCGGCGAATCGTTGCCGCCCAGGGCTGCGTAGGCATCACGCGGGGCCGGCGCGCCGGCCGCCAGCCGCTGGATCTGCGCCAAGGGAACCTGGGCGCGCCGGGACTCGAGGTCTTCGCGGACTCCAACGATGATGTCGTCGAGAACGGTCACGCTCAGTGTCCGCTGCCCTGGATCTTGCTGCCGTCCACGCCGTAGCCGACCTTCTTCATGATTCCGCCGACGATCAGGCCAATGAAGACGACCGCCATGCCGGCCCAGAAGACCAGGGACGAGGCCATGGCGAAACCGATGCCTGCCACGATGGAGCCCGCGATCATGATGAGCACGCAGGTCCAGGCGGCCGGGCTGTTCCCGTGGCCGATGACCTCGTCGTGGATGCTGCCTGCCGGGTCCGTCTTCATCGCGGTTTCGGTGGCGGTGGCCTGGTTGCCCATGGTGTATCTCCCTCTAAAAACGGTTCTGCTACTTCATTCTGCCATTGTTTGCGGGACCGGCAGGCCAGTGTGACACGGCTGCCGAATGCCCCGGTTCCCGGTGCCGGCCGCTGGCGGCGGTTCAGTCCGTCGGGTCCTTGCCCCGGCTGAGCTGGTCCCAGCTGTCGATTTCGTCGACGCTGCCGGCCCTGTCCGATGGCATGCCGTCGGCCTGCCGCTCGGTCGCCGGCACATACTTCTTCGACGCGGCCCAGGACCGTCCGGCCACCATCAGCCAGACAGCCGCCAGCAAAAGCAGGACACCGGCAACGGCCCCCAGGTACGGGAAAACCGTGATGTCGACGGCGGCCTCTCCCCCGATCTGCCCGGTCGCCTCGCCGATGGCCGCCGAAGCCGCCCCGGCCGGGTTGGCGACCACGGTGAAGCTGGCGGCGGCGATGCCGATGCCGGCCGCCGCCAGGAGCACGGCGATCACGATGCGGGCGATCCGGCCGGCGATGGAAGCGGCCAACGCGGCGGCCAGTGCCACCAGTGCCAGGGCTGTCACGGCGGTGGCGGCATCGCTGCCAGCCACGCTCACGTCGGGGGTCTGCACCCGGGTTCCCGGGAACCGGGCCGTGAGCCAGGTTTGCGTCGTGGTGCCAAAGGCGGCCAACGAGATCACGATGGCGGCAAGCACCACGGTGCCCTTGCGCTGCCAACGCGCGGGGGACGGCCGCCGCTCCGGTTCCGTGTCCCGCGCCGGGGAGGTGTTCTCGTCGCTCATTGCTGCCCCTTGACCGGTACGTGTGCCGGATTAGCCCGATGGAGCCTCGCCGCCAGGGTCACTGCCCGCAGCGGCGCCGCCGCCTTGTTCACGGTTTCCAACGCCTCGGCCTCCGGCTGCGAGTCGGCCACTATCCCGCCCCCGGACTGGACGTAGGCAACGCCGCCGCGCAGCAGCGCCGAGCGGATGGCGATGGCCATGTCCATGTCCCCGGCAAAGTCTAGGTAGCCCACAACGCCGCCGTAAATGCCCCGGCGGTGCGGTTCCAGTTCGTCCAACAGCTTCAGGGCGCGGGGTTTGGGTGCGCCGGAGAGCGTACCTGCCGGGAACGTCGCGGCCAGCACGTCGTAGGCGGTCTTATCCGGAGACAGCCGGCCAACCACGGTGGAGACCAGATGCATGATGTGGCTGAACTTCTCCACCTCCATGAACTGCGTGACGTCGACGCTGCCTGGTTTGCAGACCTTGGAGATGTCGTTGCGGGCCAGGTCCACCAGCATCAGGTGCTCGGCGCGTTCCTTTTTGTCCGCCAGCAACTCCTCGGCCAGTTCCTTGTCATGCTCCACGCTGTGCCCGCGGGGCCTGGAGCCGGCGATCGGGTGCGTAATGACCTCGTCGCCGGTCACCGTGACCAGCGCCTCCGGGGAGGATCCCACGATCGAGTAGCCCACGCCGTCGGAATCTTCCAGGCTGAACAGGTACATGTAGGGGCTGGGATTGAGGTTCCGCAGCACGCGGTAGACGTCGAGCGCCTCGGCTGAGCATTCGGCCTCGAACCGGCGCGAGATCACGACTTGGAACACTTCGCCGTCGACGATTGCTTCCTTGCCGCGCTCCACGGCGGCCAGGTACTTCTCACGGGCCCAGCGGTGGGTGACGCTGTTCATCAGGTCCGCGGTTTCCAGCGCGGCGTCTTCCAGCACCGACACCTGCTGCGCCAGCGGTTCAGCGAGTTGGGCCAGCAGGTGCTTGGCGCGTTTGACGGCGTCCAGCCACGCCTCGTCCACGCGCTCGTCGCGGTTGTCGAAGTTGATGGCATTGGCGATCAACGTGACTGTGCCCTCGGCGTTGTCGTGCACGGCCAGATCGGTGACCAGGTTCATGGCCAGCTCGGGCAGGTTCAGGTCGTCTTCGGGCGGGGACGTCAGCTTCTCCCAGTGCCGCACGGCCTCCCAGCCGACGAAGCCCACCAAGCCGGAAGTCAACGGCGGCAGCGAATCGAACCGTTCGGTCCGCAGCGCCTCCACGGTCGCGCGCAGCGCCTCCACCGGGTTGCCCGCGCGCGGAACGCCCACCGGCGGCTCCCCCAGCCAGTGCGCCTGTCCGTCCCTGGTCGTCAGCGTGGCCCGCGAGTTGGCGCCGATGAAGGAATAGCGGGACCAGACTCCGCCGACGGCGGCCGACTCCAGCAGGAAGGTTCCCGGCCGGGAATCCGCCAGCTTGCGGTAAATGGAAATGGGAGTCTGGTCATCGGCGAGCACCTTGATGGAGACCGGGATGACCCTGCGGTCGCGCGCAAGCGCGCGGAATTCCTCCAGGCTGGGGCTGATGACGCCAAGGTCCTGCATGCGTTATCTGTCTTTCGCTTCAGTGGCTGATACTGCGGTGGTCGTGGGTTCCGTTCAGGTGACGGACGCTCCTGCGTCGCCGCCCGGTTCGGCGCCGTGGCCGGCGACAGCGTCGAGGCCGCGGCCGTCAAAGCAGGTGCGGGTGCCGGTGTGGCAGGCGGCGCCGACCTGGTCCACCCGGACCAGCAGGGCGTCGCCGTCGCAGTCCAGGGCAACGGACTTCACGTACTGCACGTGGCCGGAGGTGTCGCCCTTGCGCCAGTATTCCCGGCGCGAGCGCGAATAGAAGGTCACGCGGCCGCTGGTCAAGGTGCGGTGCAGCGCCTCGTCGTCCATCCAGCCCAGCATCAGCACCTCGCCGGAATCGAACTGCTGGACGACCGCGGCCACCAGGCCGGCGGAGTCGCGCTTGAGCCGCCCGGCAACGGCGGGGTCAAGGGCCGTAGCGCCGGCAGCGGACGGCATTGTATTCGGGGAACCAGACTCGGAAGGCATCGCTACAAGTCTAGTGCCAAGTCCCGACGGCTCCCGCCCGCGCCAGGACGGCGGGCACGGACCCATTTACCGGCCCGCGGGCGCCTTCTTCGTGCTAGGTTCATGGTGATGCATTTCGTAGATCCGTCCCGTGAAGTCCTGGCCGAGACCTTGCTGGCTGCCGGGCCGGATTCGCCCACCCTGTGCGAGGGGTGGAGGACAGCAGAACTGGCCGCCCACCTGTACATCCGGGAGCACCGTGTGGGTGCCGCCCTCGGCCTGGCCTTCAAGCCCCTCTCCAGGGTCTCGGACCAGGCCACCCGGAAGGTGGCGGACAAAGCCCGGGAACCGGCCGGCTATGCCAGGCTGGTGGAAGCCTTCCGCGCCGGACCACCGGCCCTGTCCCCGTTCCGGGTGCCCGGGGTGGACAGGGTTGCCAATCTGGTGGAGTTCTTCGTCCACACCGAAGACGTCCGGCGGGCTACCGATCGTTGGGCACCGCGGGCGCTGGACGAGGACTATTCGTCGGCGCTGTGGGACGAACTCATCAGGCGCGCGGCCCTGCTGTACCGCGGAGTGGACCTGGGCATCGTGCTGGTGCGTCCGGACGGTCCGCGGCACGTGGCCAAACGCGCGCCCGTCTCGGTGGCGATCGTCGGAGAACCGGGCGAACTGCTGATGCATGCGTCCGGCCGGGCGAAGCATGCCCTGGTCACCTTCGAGGGCCAGGACGATGCCGTGGCCCTGCTGGACAGCGCCGAAATCGGCCTCTGAGCTTCCGCTTCCCGGCTCCGGGACTCAACGGACCGGGTAGCCCGCGTCCCGGATCGCCTGCTTGACCTGGGCGATGGCGTCGTCGGGCCCGAAGTGGAAGACCGATGCGGCCAGCACCGCGTCGGCCCCCGCGGCGACGGCCGGCGGGAAATGCGCGGGCTTGCCGGCGCCGCCGGAAGCAATCAGCGGGACCTTCACCGCGGCCCGTACCGCCCGGATCATTTCCAGGTCGAACCCGTCCTTGGTCCCGTCGGCATCGATGGAGTTGAGCAGCAGCTCCCCCACTCCGCGGTCGGCCGCTTCGCGTGCCCACTGCACCGCGTCGATCCCGGTCCCCTTGCGGCCGCCGTGCGTGGTGACTTCGAATCCGGAAGCCACCGAGGGGTCCTCGGTCCGGCGTGCGTCCAGCGAGAGCACCAGCACCTGGGAGCCAAAATGGCGGGTGATCTCGTCGATCACATCGGGCCGGGCGACCGCGGCGGTATTGATGGCGGCTTTATCCGCCCCGTAACGCAGCAGTTTGTCGACGTCGGCGACCTCGCGCACGCCGCCGCCCACGGTCAGCGGGATGAAGACTTCCTCGGCGGTGCGGGCCACGACGTCGAACGTCGTTTCGCGGTTGCCGGAGGAGGCGGTGACGTCCAGGAAGGTCAGCTCGTCGGCTCCGGCCCGGTCGTAACGGTGCGCCAATTCCACCGGGTCACCGGCGTCGCGCAGGCCCTCGAAATTAATCCCCTTGACCACGCGTCCGGCGTCGACGTCCAGGCAGGGGATCACACGGATGGCAACAGTCATGGCTTACTCCAGGGCGGTCAGATGCGGCAGGCGTGGATGGTGCTGACCAGGATGGCCCGTGCGCCGAGGTCGTAGAGCTCGTCCATGATGCGGTTGGTCTGCGTGCGGCGGACCATCGAGCGGACGGCCACCCAGCCGGTATCGCGCAGCGGCGAGATGGTGGGTGACTCCAGCCCCGGGGTCAGCGCCGCGGCGGCGTCCACGAGGTCCTTGCGGATGTCGTAGTCCATCATGACGTACTCGCGGGCAACAATGACGCCGCGCAGCCGGCGCATCAGCACGTCCAGTCCGTTGGGCGAGGTCTCGCCCGCGCGGCCGATCAACACGGCCTCGGACTTCAGGATGGGATCGCCGAAGATCTCCATGCCGGCGGCCCGGAGCGTGTTGCCGGTCTCCACGACGTCGGCGATCGCGTCGGCCACGCCGAGGCGCACGGAGGATTCGACCGCGCCGTCCAGCCGGACGACGGAGGCGTCGATGCCGTGCTCCGCCAGGTAGCTGCGCAGCAGCCCGTCATAGCTGGTGGCCAGGCGCTTGCCGTTCAGTTGCCCGGCGCTGCTGAACTCGCCGACCGGGCCGGCGAACCGGAACGTGGACGCCGCGAAGCCCAGGTTCATCAGCTCGACGGCTTCCACCTGTGCATCCAGGAACAGGTCACGGCCGGTGATGCCGACGTCCAGGGTGCCGGCGCCTACGTAGACGGCGATGTCGCGCGGACGCAGGAAGAAGAACTCAATATCGTTGTCCGCATCGGTCATGACCAGTTCGCGGCTGTCGCGGCGCTGGAGATAGCCCGCCTCGCCCAGCATGGCGGAGGCGGCTTCGGACAGGGAGCCTTTGTTGGGAACAGCTACACGCAGCATGTGGAGTCTTTCTGGAATCGTCGCGGCCGCAGCAGGGCCGCGCAAGTGTGGAATCGGCCTGGGTCTGGGCGGGGCGCCGGCTCGGGCGGCGTCCCGCTACAGATGCTTGTAGACGTCTTCCAGCCGCAGGCCCTTGGCGATCATCAGGACCTGCAGGTGGTAGAGCAGCTGGGAGATCTCCTCGGCGGCTGCTTCGTCGGATTCGTGTTCGGCTGCCATCCAGACTTCGGCGGCCTCTTCGACGACCTTCTTCCCGATTCCGTGGATGCCGGAATCCAGCTCGGCTACCGTACGGGAGCCCTCCGGGCGCCGCTGCGCCTTTTCGCTCAGTTCCGCAAACAGGGATTCGAAGGATTTCACGCCCTTTAGACTACGTCAGGAGCGCATGGGCGCGGCAAACCGCCGTTCCCATTGTGACGAATGCCTCCGGCGCCGCCCGGCGGTCCGGTCAGGCGCGGCGCCGCGCGGCGGTCCGACGTCAGACGCCGCGCCGCCCGACGGTCCGGCCTCAGACGCCGAGGCCTCGGAGCGTGGCCGCGGTCGCCAGGGCGGCGGTAACCGCTTCGTGGCCCTTGTCCTCGCTGGAGCCCGCCAAGCCGGCTCGGTCCAGGCCTTGTTGCTCCGTGTCGCAGGTGAGCACCCCGAAGCCCACCGGCTTCCCGGTCTGCACGCTGACGCTCGTCAGGCCCTCGGTGGCGGCCTGGCAGACGTACTCGAAGTGCGGAGTTCCGCCGCGGATCACGACGCCGAGCGCAACCACGGCGTCATAGTGCGGTGCCAGCCGGGCGGCGGCGACGGGCAGCTCGAAGGCACCGGGCACCCGGACCAGGGCCGGTTCCCCGATCCCTGCCTCCGTTGCCGCCCGCAGCGCGCCGTCGACCAGCCCGTCCATGATCTCGGTGTGCCAACTGGCGGCCACTATCGCGAGCCTTAGGGCGCCGGTCTCCGCCTGCAGGCCGGTGATGTCGATGGTGGGTGCTCCGTGTCCGCTCATGTTCTTCCCTCGTGAAACTCTCGTCGGTGGTTAGTCGGTGGTTAATGGTGGATGCTTGCCGGGCGCAGGCGTCAGCTCTGCTGCACCGGTGTTGTCTGCAGGACGGCCAGCCGGTGGTCCATGCGGTCCCGCTTGGTCTCCAGGTAGCGGCGGTTCTGCTCCCGGAAGGGAACTTCGGCGGCCACCATCTCGACCACGTCGATTCCCAGCGCCACCAGCATGCTGCTCTTGGCCGGATTGTTGCTCAGCAGCCGGATGGCGCCGATGCCCATCGCCTGCAGGATGGCGGCAGCGGCAGAGTAATCCCGCGCGTCCACGGGCAGGCCCAGCTGCTCATTGGCCTCCACCGTATCCGCGCCGGCTTCCTGCAGCGCATAGGCCCGCATCTTGTTGGCCAGCCCGATGCCGCGCCCCTCTTGCCCGCGCAGGTACAGGACCGTCCCGCCGTGCTCGCCGATCATGGCCAGCGCCTGTTCCAATTGCTCGCCGCAGTCGCAGCGGTAGGAGGCGAACACATCGCCGGTCAGGCATTCGGAGTGCAGCCGGACCAGCGGTGCAGCCGCCGGCCGGACCTGGGAGGTGATGCTCAGGTGCTCCACGCCGGTGGCGGCGTCGGTCCAGGCCTGGGCCGTGAAGCTGCCGAAGGCGGTGGGCAGCTGGACCGCGGGCCCGCCCTCGACCGTGGCGGCAGGAGTCTTTTCGCGGATGTCCTTACCGTCCATGGTTCGCCGCCTTCGGCAGGCCGGCGGTGTCCGGGCGCCCGGCCAGGTGGTTCGCGAGGTCCTCGATCGACACCAGCGGGCAGCCGTGCTCGTCGGCAAAAGCACGCAGCGCCGGCAATCGCATCATGTCCCCTTCATCGTGCACGAGTTCGGCGATCACGCCCACCGGGGCCCGCCCGCCCAACCGGCACAGGTCCACGGCCGCTTCGGTATGTCCGCGCCGCGCGAGCACGCCGCCGTCGACCGCCCGCAGCGGGAAGACATGGCCGGGCCGGGTCAGGTCGGCGGCGGTGCTGTCCGCTGCCGCGAGCACCGCGGCGGTGCGCGCACGGTCCGCGGAACTGATGCCGGTGGTCACGCCGTCGGCGGCGTCGCAGGACACCGTGTAGGCCGTCCCCTTGGCGTCCTGGTTGACCTCGACCATGGGCGGCAGCCCCAGCTCGTCGGCCCGGGCAGCCGGCAGGGGCACGCAGATGACGCCCGAGGTATAGCGGATGGTCCAGCCCATCAGTTCAGGGGTGGCGGCGTCGGCGGCGAAGATGATGTCGCCTTCGTTTTCCCGGTCCTCGTCATCAACGACGACGACGGGGCGGCCGGCGGCGACCGCCGCCACCGCGGCTTCGATCGTGTCGAGCGCGATCCGCGGCTCCACCGCGGCGCTCATGCCCTGGCTCCGGTGGTGAACGCCAGGAGCCGCTCGGCGTACTTGGCGAGGACGTCCACTTCCAGGTTGACACTGTCTCCGGGCTGCTTCGCTCCCAGCCCGGTGTCGGCCAGCGTGGTGGGAATCAGGCCGACCTCGAAGAACTGGGTCGCGGCACCGGCGTCGCTGACGTTCGTGACCGTCAACGAGACGCCGTCGACGGCAATGGATCCCTTCTCCGCGATGTAACGGGCCAGCTCCACGGGAACGGTGAAACGCAGCCGCTCCCAGTCGCCCAGGTTCTCGCGTTCGGCCAGCGTGCCGACCCCGTCCACATGCCCCTGGACCACGTGGCCGTCCAGCCGTCCGCCGGCCGGGACGCAGCGTTCCAGGTTGACTGTCTGCCCCGGCTGCAGCGATCCGGTGGTGGTGCGCGTGAGGGTCTCCCCCATCACGTCCACGCTGACCCGGCTGCCTTCCAGCGCGACTGCGGTCAGGCACACGCCGTTGACGGCGATGGACCCGCCGAGTCCGAGGCCGGCGGCCGTTCCGGGTGCGGTGAAGGTCAGCACAGCACTGTCGGTGGCTGGACTCAGGTCCAGCGATTCAACGCGTCCTTGTTCCGCGATGATTCCGGTAAACATTCATTTGCCTTTCTGGATGCCGTGGGACGGCAGGGGTTCTAGGTGCAGGCGCAGATCCGCGCCCAAGGTTCGGGTGCTGCCGCCGGCCGTGTCCCAACGCCAGCGGCCGGCCTCCGCCAGTGTCCCGATGCCGAGATCGGCTACGGCACGCGTGCCGGCGCCGAGCATCAGGGGTGCCAGGTAGAGCACGAGTTCGTCGACCAGGTCGGCGCGCAGGAAAGCCGAGGCGACGGTGGCTCCGCCCTCGATCATGGCGTGGCCGACGCCGCGCCGTGCCAGTTCGGCCAAGACTTCGGCCGGGTCGTGGGTGGCCAGTTGCAGGAAGCGGCCATCGGTGCCGCGGACGGCGGCGTCTGCAGGGACCTTCCGGCGCCCCATCACCACGCGCAGCGGCTGGCCGGGGGTATCGTGTCCGGCCTGATCGCGGGCGGTGAGCCGCGGGTTGTCGGCGGCGATGGTTCCGTTGCCGGCGATGATGGCGTCCGCGCGGGAGCGGATGCCGTGGCTGTCCGCCCGGGCCTCCTCCCCCGTGATCCACTGGCTGGTGCCGTCCGCAGCGGCAATCAGCCCGTCCACCGTCTGCGCGACGTGCAGCGTGGTGAACGGCCGGGCTTCCCGCCGGGACTGGACCCAGCGATGGTTCAGGTCCAGCGCCTGCTCGCGCAACAGCCCCGTGCGCACGGCGACGCCGGCCTCGGCCAGCCGCTGCGCCCCGCCGGCGGCCACCTCGGTGGGGTCGGCCGTGGCGTAGACCAGCGAACGGATGCCCGCGTCCAGGATGGCACCTGAGCAGGGGCCGGTGCGGCCGCGGTGGTTGCACGGTTCCAGGGTGACCAGCATGGTGCAGTCCGCCAGGTCCGCGGCGCGCTCCGGGGACACGTTCGCCAGCGCATCGACTTCGGCGTGGGGTGTGCCGGCGCCCCGGTGGTACCCGATGCTGACCACTTCGCCCCGCGGGTCGATGATGACGGCGCCCACGAGGGGGTTTGCTCCGCGCACGCCCTGCCGCGCGGCGTCCAGCGCCAGCTCCATGGCGCGCTGCTCCGCCGTCGAAAAATTGCGGGCCGTGCCAACCGCCGCCTGGCCCGTCACGCCTGCACCTGATCATCGGCGGGGCGCCCGATCCGCGGATCGGGATGCAAAGTTTCGACCCCGGGCTTGGCCTGTGCGTTGGCACGCCACCAGACGAAGAATCCAACCAGCGTGAATCCGCCGTAGAAGAGGTACATGAAGGCGCTGGCGTAGTAGCCGGCGCTGAACAGCAGCGGTACACCCACGATGTCCACCGCCACCCAGATCAGCCAGAACTCGACCCAACCGCGGGCCATGCCGTAGGTGGCCAGCAACGAACCGACGAAGGTCCAGGCGTCCGCCCAGACCGGCTCGTAGGAGCCGAGGGCCGCGAACACCGGGGTCAGGGCGACGGTGCCCAGGAGCAAGGCGGCGACCAGGCCGAGGCGCGCCTTGCCGCTGGCCCACTGCGGTGTGATGGCGTGGCCGTCGCCGCTGCGTGCGGAGCGCCAGCGCCTCCAGCCGTACACGGCCACGGCGATGAACATGACCTGCCGTCCGGCCTGGCCCAGCAGGTTGGCGGTATTGGCGGACCCGAAGAGCGATCCGAGGAAGACGGTCAGCAGCAGCACGTTGCCGACGATCCCGATGGGCCAGGCCCACACCTTCCGGCGCATACCGCCGAGCGCGCTGAGCAGGCCGAAGACGTTGCCCAGAACTTCGCGCAGCAGCAGGGCGCTGCCGGCTACGGGAATCTGGGCTTCAAAGAGCCACCGCAGAAAATCCATGCCGTTCCTTTCGAGCCGCGGCGGCTCCGGGGAACGACAGAGCGGAAGATCCGGGGCTTTACGGGATAACGGTCATCGACCGTACCCGGTGGCCCCATGGCTGCCACCTGTACGTGCTTCTCCCATCCAGACTTTAACTGTCGGTACCGGAATTCCACCGGTTCAACCGCTGCGTGAAGTTCCGGGTGGAACTCTCGGCAGCGGGTCGCGGACTATAACCGCCGGTTCGGACTTACACCGACCCCGGAGCACGTTGTGTTTGCGTAACTATGCTCTCACAACTGCCCGTTGGCACGTTCCATTCCCGTCACATCCTGTAACAGCGGTCACAGGAGCCTCAGGAGGTGGGTTGCCGGCTGGCCGCGGCCCGCAGCGAAGCGATGGCCTGCTCCGGATCGGCCTTGCCGTACACGGCGGATCCGGCCACGAAGACGGTGGCGCCGGCCTCGGCGGCCCGCACGATGGTTTCTTCGGTGACGCCCCCGTCCACCTGGATCGCCACCGGCAGCCCGGAACCCGCCACCGCGTGGGCGGCCTTGCGGATCTTGGGCAGGGTGACGTCCAGGAAAGACTGCCCGCCGAAGCCCGGCTCGACCGTCATGATCAGCAGGAGGTCCATCTCCGGGAGCAGATCCAGATAGGGCTCGACGGCGGTGGCCGGCTTCAGCGCCATGCCCGCCTTGGCACCGCGGGACCTCAGCTCCCTGGCCAGCCGGACCGGAGCGGCCGCCGCTTCCACATGGAAGGTCACCGATTCAATCCCGGACTCGGCATAGGCCGGCGCCCAGCGGTCGGGATCGGCGATCATCAGGTGCGCGTCCAGGGGCAGGGTGCTGACTTCCCGGATCCGCTGCACCACCGGCAGCCCGATGGTCAGGTTCGGCACGAAATGGTTGTCCATCACGTCCACGTGCACGGCATCTGCGGTACTGATGCGCCGCAGTTCGGCTTCGAGGTTGACGAAATCGGCCGAGAGGATGCTGGGGTTGATGCAGCACTGTGCCATCGGATGCTTGCCTGCCTGTCTGTCTGTGTGTGTCGAGGGGTGTCGGAACCGGTGTTGACCTACTTGGTTCGGCGCAGCAGCGCCATGAACATGGCATCGGTGCCATGCCGGTGCGGCCACAACTGCGCGGTCGTTCCGCCGGACCGGCCCACCGCGTCGCCGCCCGGCTGCCCTGCTTCCAGCTGCCCCGGGAGACTGACCCCGTCGAGGACGGAGGACGTATCCAGCAGCTCCAGCCCGGGGTTCCGGCGCAGCAGGTCGGCGACCACCGCCGTCGTCTCCGCCGGATGCGGAGAGCACGTGACGTAGGCGATCAGGCCGCCCGGCCTGGCGGCGGCGACGGCCGCGTCGAGCAGTTCGCGCTGCAGGGGACCCAACTGGGCCACGTCGGAAGGCTTCCGGCGCCACCGCGATTCCGGGCGGCGGCGCAGGGCTCCCAACCCGGTGCAGGGCGCGTCCACCATGATCCGGTCGAACTGCCCGGCATACAGATCGCCCACCTCGCGGCCGTCTCCGGTACGGATCTCCCACACGTCGGCCGGGACCGGGGCCAAGGCCTTTCGGACCAGCTCGGCGCGGTGTTCGGCCACCTCGTTGGCGAGCAGGGTGGCGCCCTGTTCGGCGGCCAGCGCGCCCAGCAGGGCGGCCTTGCCGCCGGGGCCGGCGCAGAGATCCAGCCAGCGTTCGCCCGGCGTTACCGGCGCGGCGGCGGCCAGTGCCCGCGCCACGAGTTGGGAGCCGGCGTCCTGGACGCGGGTGGTTCCCGCCCGGACACTGGCCAGCCGGCCGAGGTCGCCGCCGGCATACAGGGCCGAGTCTTCGACCAGTTCCCCCCGCTCGGCGCCGGCGTCGAACGCCTCGTCCAGCGTGCCCAGCCCCGGCAGCGCCACCAAGTTCACGACCGGCGCGGCGTTGTCGGCCGCCAGCAGGTCTTCCAATTCGTCCACGCTGCGTCCGTGCCCGGCCAAGGACTGCCGCAGGGCCCGCACCACCCATTCCGGATGGCTGTGTTCCAACGCCGCCGCCTTGACCTGATCGGTCTCCCCGGCAATCAGCTCGGCGGTCCAGCCTTGGAGGTCCCGGGCGGTGACCTTGCGCAGGACGGCGTTGATCAGCGAGCCGGGGCCCGCGCCAATCACCGCGCGGGCCAGGCTGACCGTCTGGTCCAGGGCGGCATGGGCCGGCACCCGCATGGCCAGCAGCTGGTGGGCGCCGAGGCGGAGCGCATCGAGGATCGCGGGGTCCAGCTGGTCCAGCGGCCGGTCCACGCAGCGGGCCAGGATGGCATCGTAGGTGCCCAGGCCGCGCAGGGCCCCGTAGGCCAGCTCGGTGGCGAAGCCGGCATCGCGCTTGTCCAGCCGGTGTTTGCGGATGCTCGCCGGCAGCACCAGGTTCGCATACGCGTCGTCCCGTTCCACCGCGCGCAGCACCTCAAAGGCCGCCAGCCGTGCCGGATCCGCCGTCCTCGTCCGCTGCGACGGAGCCGACCGGGAGTACTGCCTGGTGCCGCCGCGGTTGCGCTCCCGCCCCGCAGCATCCCGACGTCCGGCTCCCTGACCGCCGCCACCTTGGCGTCCGCTGTTCCGGCTGCCTTCATTCCGGCCGCTCATTCGAAGTGCACATCCTCACGCTGCCCAAGCCCGCGGGCCCAATCTGCTGCATCCATCATTTTCTTGCCCGCCGGCTGGACCCTGTCCAGCTCCACGGCGTGGGAACCGGTGCCCACAAGCGCCGACGCCGACGAGCCGCCCGCCAGCCTGACGGACCCCGGCGGCAGATCGCGGTGCTCCGGCCGCAGGCGTACCGGGCCCAGCTTGAAGCGCTGCCCGTCAAGCATGGTCCAGGCGCCGGGCTCGGGGGTGACACCGTTGATCCGGCGGCGGATGGCCAGCGCCGGCTGCCGCCAATCGATGTGGCCGTCCTCCAAGGACAGCTTGGGCGCAATACTGACATCGCCGGACTGCGCCACCGCCACTGCCGTGCCTTCGCCAACGGCTGCCAGCGTTTGGGACAGCAGCACCGCGCCGCTGCGCGAGAGCCGTTCCAGCACCTCGCCGCTGGTCTCCGCAGGGCCCAACGCCTCGGTCAGGGTGCCGTACACTGGGCCCGTATCCAGCCCCTTCTCCAGTTGGAAGGTGGAGGCGCCGACGACGTCGTCACCGTTGATGACGGCGTGCTGCACCGGCGCGGCGCCGCGCCAGGCGGGCAAGAGCGAGAAGTGCAGGTTGATCCAGCCATGTTCGGGTATGCCGAGCGCAGCTTCGGGGACGAGGCCGCCGTAGGCCACGATGGCCGCCACATCCGGAGCGGTTGCCCGGATGGCATCGGCCGCTGCCTGCCCGATCCGGTTGGCCCTGATCACCGGCACGCCCAGTTCCGCGGCACGGGCCGCCACCGGCGAGGCGGTCAGGACACGTTTGCGCCCCACCGGCGCGTCTTCGCGGGTGAGCACGGCCACGATCTCGAAGCCATCCTCGACGAGCCGGTCGAGGGACGGCACTGCCACGCCGGGAGTGCCGGCGAAAAGGACCCGCAAGCGACTGCCGCCGTCCGTCATGCCAGCGGCTGCCCGAAGGAACCGGCGCCAGCCGCGGCCGGTCCCCGGCTGAAGCCGGAGCCGACGTTGGCGGCGCGCTGGGCCTGCGTCTCGCCGGCCACGCCGTTGTAACCGGCGTTGCGGATGGACCGCAGCGCGTTCTTCCGGTCCTCGCCGGTGAGGTGGTCGATGTAGAGGATGCCGTCCAGGTGGTCGGCCTCATGCTGGAAACAGCGGGCCAGCATGCCTTCGCCCTCGTACTCCACGGGGTTGCCGTGCATGTCCTGGCCGGTCACCCGCGTCCAGCGGCGCCGGCGCACCGGGTAGCCCAACGCGGGGATGGACAGGCACCCTTCGGCGACGTCGTCCTGGAAGTCATCGCTGAGTTCGAGCACCGGGTTGACCACGTGGCCGCGCTTGCCGTCCACGCGGAAGGTAAAGACGCGCAGGCTCACGCCAACCTGCGGGGCGGCCAGCCCGGCGCCGTCGACGTCCTCCATGGTTTCGTCCATGTCCGCCACCAGCTTGGCCAGCTCCGGCCCGAACCCGGTGACCGTTTCCGCCTTGGTTCGCAGCACGGGGTCGCCGATAATCCGGATGCTCAGGATCGCCATGTAGTTCTTGTCCTCACTGTTGCCGCTTCGAGTACGCTGCCGTTGGTTCCGGTCCAGTTTAGTGGGCCTGCTGGGCCGCCTGCAGGGGGGCCGCGGAGGGCGGCGCAATCGGCAGCAGCGCCCGGCCCGCCTCGGCTACCTGCAGATGCGTCTCCCACGCTCGTCGCAGCGAGCAGAAGCGGTACCAGTGCCATCGAAGCACTTCCGGGTTGGCGCGCATGGGCCGGACTTCCGTCTCACCGATCGCCACGCCCAGCAGCAACGGATCGTCACCGTGCGCCCACGGCTCCCAGCTTCCCGTCGCGGCGTCGACCAAGGACTCCTGTGCCTTCATCCCGGCCACCAACTGCATGACCACCTTGTCATTGAGCGCCTTGACCTGGCCGTTGCGGTCCGTGCCCTTGGTCTTGAAGTCGATCAGGCAGGTCCGCCCCCCGATCCTGGCCACGAGGTCCAGCGTGCCGGCGTATCCCACCTCCTGGTTCCAGACGGTGATCTCCGGGGCGATCGGTTCCACGCCATAGAGTTGCCACCATTCGTCGAACCTGGCGGCGAAAGCTTCTTCGCCGTTGGCCTTGAGCGCCTCCCGGGCACCCGCAACGTCGTGCTCCCTGTCCAGCGCCCGGAGTGCCACCTGTTCGCAGTAGCCGTGGACGCGGTCCCCGCGCAGCGCGGCAGCGTCCCGGTAGCGGTCCGCGGCCAGGGTCGCTTCCTTCGCCAGCGATCGCAGCCGGCCCGGGTCCCCGGCGGCTTCGGCCAGCCTGGCATCGGAGGCCAGGGAGGTGGCTGCCATGTGGGCGAACCAGCCGTCCAGCGTGGTCGGCTCCTGCGCGATCACGGTGGTGATGGAAGGAACCGACGGCGGCTCCGAGGTGGAGCGCGCGTACATCCGGCCGTTGGCGGTGGCATGCGCAAGGAGTGGTGCAGTCATAAGGAAATCTTCTCAGGTTCCACTGACCGTTCCGGTCCGCCGGCCACAGCGCCTGTTCACAGGGGGCGGGCCCAAGGCCCGTTAACGAAAATATCCCGGCCGGGCACTGCTGCCTGGCCGGGATATTTGCTGTGGTGGGCGATACTGGGTTCGAACCAGTGACCTCTTCGGTGTGAACGAAGCGCGCTACCACTGCGCCAATCGCCCGGGTTTGCTGCGGATGCGCCCGGCGCTTCCTGCAACGTCTAGAAATGCTAGCCCACAGACCCGCTGAAACAAAAATCGCGTCGGAGCGAGGCTGTGGCCGTTGTCGTTTCACCCCGTCACCGGGCCGATTGGACGAAGCGGGAATCGTCCTATAGAGTTTTTACTCGTTGGAAATCACAGCGACGCCGCGGGCCGTTCGATGAACGGATCGCGGAAAAGTGATGGAAAACTTCTGCGGACGTAGCTCAGCTGGCTAGAGCACCACCTTGCCAAGGTGGATGTCGCGGGTTCGAATCCCGTCGTCCGCTCGCAAGTCACTGTTACGAGCCAGCGTCGCTGGCCGGTCCTGGCGCAACTGCGGATAGGCACGGTGGGGTGGCCGAGAGGCGAGGCAGCGGCCTGCAAAGCCGTATACGCGGGTTCGAATCCCGTCCCCACCTCGTTTGTGATGAGCAAACATCTCGTGAAAGATCACGGGCGATTGGCGCAGCGGTAGCGCGCTTCCCTGACACGGAAGAGGTCACTGGTTCGATCCCAGTATCGCCCACTGGAACGAAGTCCGGAGTAATTCGGAACCGTTTCGCGCGGACGTAGCTCAGCTGGCTAGAGCACCACCTTGCCAAGGTGGATGTCGCGGGTTCGAATCCCGTCGTCCGCTCTCTTTTCAGAGTTTTCTCCAGCGGCCCGCCTCGGGCACACCGGGGCGATTGGCGCAGCGGTAGCGCGCTTCCCTGACACGGAAGAGGTCACTGGTTCGATCCCAGTATCGCCCACCATTCCACGGCTCCCTTGGCGGGAGCCGTCCTTGTTTAAGCCGTCTACTCCGTTGAGCGCCCGCGGCGCGGTGCCTACGATGGATGTGCAGGGGCGAAAGGCCCCCCGTCGGAAAGGAGGTGGCTGTGTCTGTATTTGACGAGCTCAAGGGCAGGGCCGGAGGACTCAAGGACAAGGCAGCCGGTCTCGTGGGAGAACACTCTGGCAAGATCAAGGGTGCCGTCGGCAGCGCCGGTGACTACATCGACGCCAAGACCGGCGGTAAGTATTCCAAGCAGGTAGGCGGCCTGCAGGCCAAGGCATCCGGTTTCGTCGACACGTTCGGCGACAGGGATGGCCCGGCACCGTCCGACGGGAACACTCCGTCCGCCTAGCCCTAAGCACGCCAAGGAGGGTGCCGGACCGCCGGGAGGCGAGCCGGCACCCTTTGTCGTGAGGCCGCTTATTCGCCGCGCGTGCCCGGCTGCGGGAGCTAGACCGCTGGTTCGCCGTAGGCGCTGGCACTCCTTCGATTCTGGGGAGTGCTCGCCCCAGTGAAACACCCTGCCGCAAGGCTCGACATCGGAACCGGCTCTAACCCGGTAAGGGGCCGGGGCCTTCCTCCCGATCACTCAGGGGCGTTTGGCTACGGTACACGAGATCAATGGGGGTTGAACCGTGGACGACATTTCATTTCTCGGCACTATTGCCGCCGCTCTTTCCTGGACTGCCACCCTTGCGCCCCTTGCAGTGGCGATCCTCGCGGCCATCGCAGTGCGTACCTTGTTCCTGTTGAACGCCATGCTCAGGCTCCGGGTTGATCAACTCCGCTTGGAAAACCTGCGCCAGGATATCGCCGACGACGTAGCGCAATAGCCATGGGTTCGGACAGAGAAGGACGGGCGTCAGCCCGTCCCAATCCTGCGCCGCCTGCTCGGCAAACGATAGCTAACCGGGTGGGAGCCTGGAGGCCAAGGCCCGAGTGTAGCTCTCGGGATCGTTATGGGTCTGCGCCGAGACGACGAGATGCCTTGGGCTGATGCGCTTGGCGTAGTCCCCCTGATAAGGCATGACCAGGACGGTGTCCAAGCCTGTTTTCCAAGCGGCAATCAGAGCCGGCAGACAGCGGCGTTCGGGGTGTAGTTCAAGAGGGAGCATGTGGTTGGGCTGCAGTTGGATTTGCCAATGGTTGAAGGCGTCGATGTCCACGCCATCCCAGCCGTATTCGGTTGTCCAGCCCGGGGGGAAGGCCACGTGCATCTCCTGATCGGCGCGGATTTCCGGCGTTGGATGCTGGTTCTTCTGGTCCCCCGTGTCGTACCAGGCCCAAGCTCGTTCCCAAGCCTGCTGCCAACGGGTGCCCCACTCAGTCCTGTCTGCAGTGGCAGGCGGTCGCGAGGCACCGGGCTTCGGTGCCGGGTTCAACTCCGGAATGTTGACATCCGGGGCAATGTTCCAAGCGCTACGGATGAAGAGCAGGAGCGATAGGTGGTTCGGCGCGTCTTTCGCAGAGATGACCATGTCCTGCGGCCAGGGGTTATCTGGCAGGGGCTGATTGGATCTCATGAATTCCCTTTCGAGATTTTGATTCCTCGTCCGCTCCAGCTCGAGTCAGGTTAGTGTCCCACGATAGGACCGGCACAGAACCGCACAGAGCCTCCTGCACCTACTTCTCACCAAGCTCCAGATACGGAGAAGGACGGGCGTCAGCCCGTCCCGTTCCTGCGCCGGCTGTTGAGAAGCCGGCCCTAGTCTTGGTTGGCAACCGCCGGCGGCTCCACATCCTCTGTCCGCAAGAAATCCACTGCCTTGTTCCTGAGTCCGAACGCGACGGGCACAAGGGCGAGAGAGGCAAGAACCCCGAATAGCATGGCAGGCCCGCCGACGGATGCGAAGGACCCGGCGTGTACGCAGACACCCGCGAAGATCACTCCCATGGAGATTAGGGAAAGTGCCATGACGTTGGCCCAGCCCTTTGACCGAGCGGCCACAACCCCTCCCCGCGCCGCGGCCGAAAGTAGTTGCCATGCTGCCAGCAAAGCCACCTCGAATCCGCCGATTGCAACCACGATCGCCGTGACATACGGGGGCGCCAGATACGCAACTTCGGGGTAGGCATCGGCGTACTCAGCCGCGACCCGTGGAACAACCACAAGTTGAGCCAGCAGGGCGCCAAGAGCAAGCGCTCCGAGGAGAATGCGGAGGGGTGTAGCTTGCTGTGTGATCACAGCGCGATCATCGCCTTGCCTATCGTGACTGTCAACCATCCCGATGAGCTGTGTCTTGGAGGGCACGCCGCAGCGTGACCGACTCCAGCACAGCCTTGACGGTGGATGCGTGCCACGCCCTGCCCGCAGCAGTCGGGATTCTTTCCGCCGTCAGAGCTTCCGCAATCTTCCGGAGGATAGACCGCGCTCGCTGTCACCGTGGATCCGCAGCATGACCTCGACCGGCAGGCCGGCAGCCCTGCCCATGTGTTCCCCCTGGGCGGCTTCCTCCTGCATTGCCGCAGCCGTCCGCGCACCGATGAACTTCCGTTCGATCTCTGCAAAGTTTTGTCGCGGACGGGTTGGAAAGTATCTCTTGAGCCAACTTCCCCGTGGTTACTGGGATGCAGGGCTATTGACGCGGGGATCTTTAGGCCCGCGCCAGCTTCACAACCGATGGATAAGAAGTTGGAACCGGATACCGGTGCACTGGCTGGCCATCCAGCCCGAACCCAAACGGCTCTCCTGTCTGCGCCCTGCCGATGGGAAGACCCTTAAGCACAGCCCACGCGCTGACGTCCTACGGCATCTCTGGAATCAACACAAGCGCGCGGGCGATGTCGTCCCGGGACAGTTCCCTGCCGTCGCGCTCTTTCCTGGTATTGCTCAGCAGCGTCATTGGCATGAGGTGGTCCCGTCTGTGGCCGATGTTTGCTTTCGTCAGCTTCTTCGTAGCCATCGGGCTGGGCCCGTTGGCTTACCTGCTCGGCTACCTGCTGCGCCCAGTCCGGCGACAATGGCCGCACGTCCTCAGTTTCTACGCCCTGTTCACCGCACTGCCCGCAGCCGCACTGGCCTTCACTCCCACCCTTGGAATCCTGCTGCCGATTGGTCTCGGCTCCCTGCTGGGAATCTGCGCAACAGCGGGACGAGCGGCTGTCATCCGTGACGCGATCATCACCCCAAATCCTGAACCGGGGCAGAGCGGGGCCGCGTAGCTTTGGGAGAGCGGCCCAGACCCTAGTCATCTGGCCGCATCAACAAGAAGTTATTGCTTCGCAACGTCCCACCCTTCCTCTCCATGCTGTTCCGCCGCTACCGTGACGCAGACCGTTGTATATCACACACAAGGTGCGGTCATGCATGATAGCCAAACTGACGACTGGGGTTGTCGTACTGCTGGCGTTGTCCGGCTGTGGAAGTTCAACATCCGGAGGAACCCCCTTCCAAGAACCAGCCGGCACGGCAGGGGTGAACGATCCCGACGCGCAGATGCATCCCGAACTGCTCGAAGTCTCGCCTTCTCCTGCCAAGCCGGGGCAGACGATCAAGGTCCGATTCCCCGAGGAAACTTCTCGGGGAATCCCCTGGGTTCTGGAAGAACAGGACGCTAACAGTTGGCATGTCCGCTACTACCTAATTGCCACGACCGATGGTGACGGCGGCTCTGGTTCCCCATCTTGGTGGCCTGCGAACGACCCCAGGGGCCAAACATGGAAGGATATTGGCGTCGGGGGACCAGGCCCAGACACCCTCATCATTCCGGACAGCATTCGCCCTGGAACGTACCGGCTGTGCACGGCCAACAGCATGCCGAACATCTGCACCATGCTTGGCATCACGGAGTAGGGGCGCCCAGTCTCGGCCATTCAGCGGAGTCGAGCAGCGCCAGCGGAGCGACCCTCCTGATGCTTCCGCGCATTCCCAGCCCGATCACCTGACCAAGCAACTTGGCGGGGATGGGTGGGGGAACGTATCAGGCAGATTACGGTGTTGAACACCGCGTCGGTCGCGTCGGTTGCTCGGTCGTATCGTCATCAGGCGCAGGGCATTACTCCTGCACCGTGGCGGCATGTGCGCGCCCGGCTGCGGGAGCTAGACCGCTGGTTCGCCGGCCTGGCCCTCGCGGGCCAGCGCGGTCAGGCGGGACACCGCGCGGTAGTACTTCTTCATGTAGCCGCCGGACATCATTTCCGGGGTGAAAAGCTCATCGAACGGCACACCGCTGGCGATGATCGGCACGTCCTTGTCATAGAGCCGGTCGGCCAGCACCACGAACCGCAGGGCCACCGCCTGCTCGGTGATCGTGTGCACGTTATGCCAGGCGACCGCATCCACGCCGTCGAGAAACTGCTTGTACCGGCTGGGGTGCACCCCGGCCAGGTGGTTGACGAGATCCGAGAATTCGTCGGCCGCCACCACCTTGCCATCGAAATCATGCAGCCGCCGCTTGAGTTCGTGGTCGCTGAGCGGCTGGGGAGCGGCCGGCAGCCCGCGGTGCCGGTAGTCCTCGCCGTCCACCCGGATGACGTCGAACTGGTCGGACAGCACCTGGATCTCGCGTTGGAAATCGACGGCGGCAAAGCGTCCCTCCCCCAGCGAGCCCGGCAGGGTGTTGGAGGTTGCCGCAAGCTTGACCCCGGCGTCGGCCAGCTCGCGCATCAGCCGCGACATCAGAACAGTGTCGCCGGGATCATCCAGTTCAAACTCGTCGATGCAGACCAGGCGGTAACTGCTCAGCGCTTCCACGGTTTTGCGGAACGACAGCGCGCCTACCAGGTTGGTGTACTCCACAAAGGTGCCGAAGGCCTTCGGGCCATCCACAGCGTGCCACAGCGAAGCGAGCAGGTGGGTCTTGCCGACACCGAACCCGCCGTCCAGGTAAATGCCGGAGTGGCCCTCCGGCTTGCCGCCGCCGAACAGCTTCTTCAGGCCCTTCGGCTTGGGCCGGTCGACCTCGGCGGCAAAACGCTGCAGCGCCCTCACGGCCTCGCTCTGGGACGGCTGGGCCGGGTCCGGTCGGTAGCTGGCGAAGGACACTTCGCCAAAACGCGGCGACGGGTGCAGGCCCGCCAGCAGTTCGTCCACGGACACCTTCGGCGTCCGGCGTGAAAGCTGTTCGATCTGGGGCACGTAGGCTAACCGCTGCCTTCCTGACATGGGCTCGGAGAATGCACAGCGGCCGGAATGCCGCCAGCAAAACGATACGCTACCCCGCCCGCCGGCGGCAGCCGGTGTAAGCCAGGCCACAGCCCGCCCGGCGGGCCTCGGCTCTCCCCCCGGCCCCGATGTGACGCGGGGTGAGGCCCCGGAAGCTTTTGCCCGCTCCAGTGGTTAGGCTGAACAGAAGTCCCCGGCCGTTTTGCACGGCTGTCTGCACGCTATGGAAAACTGCACGTCAAGGAAAGGTTGCCATGCCCATTGCCACCGAGCACAACGAGAAGTTTGCCGCCTACGCCAACCCCGACCGCCTGGTCTCCACGCAGTGGCTGGCTGACAATCTGGGCACTGACGGGCTGGTGGTCGTGGAGTCCGACGAAGACATCCTGCTGTACGAAACCGGGCACATTCCGGGTGCCGTGAAGATTGACTGGCACACCGACCTGAATGATCCGGACACCCGCGACTACGTGGACGGCGAGGGCTTCGCCGCGCTGCTGGGTTCCAAGGGCATCAGCCGGGACGCCACCGTGGTGCTCTACGGCGACAAGAGCAACTGGTGGGCAGCCTACGCCCTCTGGGTCTTCACCCTGTTTGGCCACGAAGACGTCCGGTTGTTGGACGGCGGCCGCGACAAGTGGATCGCGGAGGGCCGCGAACTGAGCACCGAGACGCCGCGGCCCGCCGCGGTGACCTACCCTGTCGTCGAGCGCAACGACGCACCCATCCGCGCCTTCCTTAACGACGTGCTGGACCACTTCGGCAAGCCGCTGGTGGACGTCCGCTCCCCGGAGGAATACACCGGCGTGCGCACCACCATGCCGGCCTACCCCGAGGAAGGCGCGCTGCGCGGGGGCCACATCCCGACGGCGGCGTCCGTCCCGTGGGCGCGGGCGGCGGCCGACGACGGGACGTTCCGTTCCCGCGAAGAGCTCGAAGCCATCTACCTGGACGACGCCGGGCTGAAGCCGGGCGACGATGTGGTGGCTTACTGCCGGATCGGCGAGCGGTCCAGCCACACCTGGTTCGTGCTCAAGTACCTGCTGGGCTTCGACACGGTCCGCAACTACGACGGCTCGTGGACCGAATGGGGCAATGCCGTCCGCGTGCCGATCGTCAGGGGCGCCGAGCCCGGCGGGATCCCCGCCTCGGCGCGCTAAGGAATAGCCGACCGGCACACAACGTTGACGTTGGGGAGCCCGAAACCGCAAGAGAGAGCGCAAGTATGACCGTGACCGAGCAGACGATTCCCGAACCGCTGGCAGAAATCATCGACGACTTCCAGGCGGTCACCGAGGCCGAGCGGCTGCAGCTGCTGCTGGAGTTCTCCCGGGAGCTTCCCGAGCTGCCCGAACGTTTCGCCGGCCATCCGGAGCTGCTGGAGCAGGTGGTGGAATGCCAGTCGCCGCTTTTCCTGACGCTGGAGCTGGGCGCTGACCCGGACCAGGACGTGCAGATCTACTTCTCGGCCCCGCCGGAGGCTCCCACCACGCGCGGCTTCGCCTCCGTGCTGCACGAGGGGCTCAACGGGCTGCCGGCGGAGCAGATCCTGGCCGTTCCCGATGATATCGCCGAGCACCTGGGCCTGACCCGCGCCATCACCCCGCTGCGGATCCGCGGCATGTCCGCCATGCTGTACCGCATCAAGCGCCTCATCACCGAGGCACGGCGACTGCGCGCTGCCTCGGCCTGACGATGGCCAAGCACAAGCCATCCGCCGGAACCCCCGCCACCACGCTGCTGCAGCGGGCGGGGGTTCCGCATGTGCTGCACACCTATGCCCATGACCCTGCGGCGCCCAGCTTCGGCCGGGAGGCCGCGGAGGCGCTGGGGATGGATCCCGCCCGCGTGTTCAAAACCCTGATGGCCGTCGTGGACGAATCGCTGGCGGTCGCCGTCGTGCCGGTCAGTTCCAGCCTTGACCTGAAGAAATTGGCCGCGGCCCTGCGCGGGAAGCGCGCGGCCATGGCAGACCCGGAGGTAGCCCGGCGGCGGACCGGGTATGTGCTGGGCGGAATTTCGCCGCTGGGACAGAAACACGCCAGCCCCACCGTGCTGGATTCCACCGCCCGGGACTTCAGCGCCATCCTGGTCTCCGGCGGCCGCCGCGGACTGGATATCGAAATCGCGCCGGCGGACCTGGCCGCCCTGACCGGCGCGTCCTTCGCCCCGCTCAAGGCAGATTAGCCCTTACCCCACCGGACGGAGCACCCGGCTCAACCAGGACGTGACGACGCGCTCCCAGCGTTCCGGGTCCACGTTCCATTCGCGGGTATGTCCGGCCCCGCTGAAACGCTCGAAGGTGACCAGCGGATTCTTTTCGGCCAGCGCCGCCGACGGGCCGTGCGGCACGAAGTCGTCGTCCTCGCTGTGCACGATCAGCGTCGGCACGCGCAGCTCGTCGGCCCGGGCCACCCAGTTCATCATCTTCAGGTCCAGCGGCGCGGCCAGGCCGGTCAGCAGCCGTCCGGCCTTGTTCGAGATCAGCCACTGCGAGAATTGCCCCACGGCGTCCGGAATCCGGTTCAGCTTCGCCTGGTGGGCCAGCACATCCGTCCAGTCAATCACCGGGGCGTCCAGCACCAGCGCACGGATCCGGCTCCGGTAGCGGGACTGGTCGGCGGCCTGCAGGCTGATTGCCCCGCCCATCGACCAGCCGAACAGCACCACATCCTCTGCCCCGTTCGCCAGGGCGAACCCGATCGCCGCCTCGACGTCGCGCCATTCGGTCATGCCCAGCCCATAGCGGCGGTCCGGGGCGGAGGGGGCTTCGCCGTCGTTCCGGTAGGAGATCAGCAGCGAAGAGATGCCCAGGCCGCGGACCGACCGGACGGCGCGGATACCCTCGGCCCGGGACGCTCCGCGGCCGTGCACCATGATGGCCCAGGTTTTCGCGTCCGCCTCGGCGCGGACCAGCCAGGCCGGCGCGATGCCGCCTTCCACCTCGATCTCCACTTCCTCATTGGCCAGCCCGACGGCGGCCGGGTCCGGGTAGGCCGCACCGCCCCACCAGCCGCGCGTGGCGGCGGCGAGGTCGCCGGCATACACCCGCTCGACCCTGCGCTGGACCGTGCCTTCCCGCGGCGAGTAGGACGTCACCTCACCCACCCGCGCCACCGAGCGTCCGCCGTCGAAATAGACGCTGTAGACGCCCGGCGCGGTGGTGTCCAGGGTCGCCGGCAGGATGATTTCCTGCTCCACGCCGGATCCGACGACGGCCAGGATTTCCAGATCCTGTACATGCTCGCGGACCGGCGTGAGCACCTGGCGGGCGAAATAGGAGGCCAGCCCCGACGTCGCTCCCGCCAGTACGGATCCGGCACCCGCTCCCGCCAAGGCACCGAGCAGCAGCCAGCGGGCACGGGGCAGCTCGCCGTCGCCGGCAGAAGTGTTCCGGCCGGACCGGTATGAGCGTTCGAACACAGCCATGGCTCCATTCTTGCCGGTGCCGGTGCCCACCGCTAACCGGCGCGGCCGTCGGCGTGCCGCGTTGTTGTCCCCGGCTTGCGCTGCTGATTAGGCTGGGCGCATGACCGAAACCATCGTCGTGCTGACCGAGGAACCGCTTAATGACGCCGACCTGAAGAACTTCGGTTGGCTGGCCGGCGAGCAGACCGCCGGCGAGCAGGCCACCTTCCGGGTGCTGATTCCCGAGGACACCAAGCGAAACCTGCTGCTGGATTTCGTCGAGCGGCTGAGCATGTTGGAGGTCGGCACCGCGTTCCGCGAGCTGGCGCACGGCCAGCCGAGTCCGGAGGAGGCCCGGCACGAGGCCGACGAGGCCAGGCGCATCTCCGCCAGGCTGCTGGCGGAAGCGGGCTTCAACGCCACGGTGGACATCGTTGAGGACGACGGAGTGTCCGCCCTGGTCAAGTACGTCGGGGAACATCCTGCAGACCGGGCGGTCGTCATCACCCGGCCGCATTCCATTTCCGACACCTTCCATACCGACTGGGCCAACCGGGCGCAGGACAAGCTGGGCATTCCGGTCCTGCACCTGTACTCGGGCTCGGGATACATTGGCGACTCGTGAGCGTTGGAGAGAATATGAGCAACACAGAGGCCGGGCAGTTCCCGGTGACCAAGACCGACGATGAATGGCGGCAGGAGCTGAGCCCGGAGGAATACCATGTGCTCCGCGAGGCCGGCACGGAGCGCCCCTACACCGGCGAATACTGGGACACCCATACCGAGGGGGTCTACAGCTGCCGCGCCTGCGGAGCCGAGTTGTTCACCAGCAAGGAGAAGTTCGACTCCCACTGCGGCTGGCCGTCCTTCTGGGCGCCGCTGGCCGAGGGAACCGTCCGCTACCTGCGGGATTCGACTATGGGGATGGAGCGGATCGAAGTCCGCTGCGCCAGCTGCGACTCGCACCTCGGGCACGTGTTCGAGGGCGAGGGCTACGGGACTCCCACGGACCAGCGCTACTGCATCAACTCGGTGTCCCTGACGCTGAAGGACACGCAGTAGCTTTTCGTACCGCGCCTCCCCCCGCGCCTGCGGCGCTTATAAGTTTCATCTGATTGAGCCCGGCCAGCACGAGCCGGGCTTAATCATTCCCGCCCGCCGCGGCACCGAGCATTACAGTTCCTTACGTGAGGTCGCTTTTGACGTAAGTAGGGCTGTTGCGTTGCTACGCTCGCTACATATTCCAACGTCAGGCGCCGGGAGAGCCGGCCCGATGGAAAGGCGAGGCGACGATGACCATCACCCCCACCCGCAGCAACCACAGTGCCGCCGTGCACGGCAATCCGGCGCAGCACCCGGCCTGGCTGCGTCTGAAGGAGGCGGCCGCCGCGCTGCGCGGACTCCAGGTCCACGACGGCTCGGTACCGGACGACGGCAACAAACCCGCTGCCGCCGGACATACGGACGTGATCATCGACGCCATCGGCCAGCTGGCCCCGCTGTTCGAACACGACGCCGACTACCTGGAGAAACTGGTTGTGGATTTCCGCCGCTGGCGCGACGGCGGCTTCGGCGTCCCGGACTTCCTGGACTCGCTGCTGGCGTTCCAGCCTCAGCAGCACCGGATCAACGGCCTGCGGCACCTGGTGGTCTTCCCGATGTACACGCAGAACGGCAGCAGCGACCGGCTGGTCGAAGCCGTGCTGATCGAAGTCATTTGGCCGGACTTCATCGGCGAACTGGAATCGGGCTCCTACTCCAACAAGCTGTTCGTGCCCATCCGCTTCCTGGACTTCACGGCCGGCTACGACACCAACTCGGCCGTGCTCTTCCCGGAGACCGTGGCCGTGCGGGAAACCCCCGCCTTCACCTGGGGCGCCATCTTCGCCGACCGCGAGGCTGCCCGGTTCCGCAAAGTGGTCCGCGCCGCGGCCGACATCACCTCGCTGGACCTGCCGGAAGAAGCTGCGGCCCTGCTCGACGACCAGCAGTTGACGCAGGAAACCTTTGTCATGTGGGACCTGATCCACGACCGCACGCACATGCGCGGCGACCTGCCCTTCGATCCGTTCATGATCAAGCAGCGGATGCCGTACTTCCTGTACTCGTTGGAGGAACTGCGCTGTGACCTGACCGCCTTCCGCGAGTCGGTGCGCCTGGTTCAGGACGCCACCGCGTCCGATGAGGTCCGCAGGCACGCCCGGCTGGTGCAGTACGCGGTGATCTTCGACCGGATCTTCCGCTTCGCCATCACCGGCAACCGGGTGCGCAACTACGACGGCCTGGGCGGCCAGTTGCTGTTCGCCTGGCTGCACCAGCACCGGGTGCTGCACTGGACGGACGGCAAGCTCTCCATCGACTGGGACAACGTCGCGGACGCCGTCGTCGCCCTGGGCGGGGAGATCGAGGACCTGTACTGGCGCTCCATCGACCGGCCCAAGGTGGCCCACTGGCTGGCCGCCTACGAGATGCTGACCAAGACGCTGACCCCGCACCCGGCCTCGGTCTGGGCCAAGGGCCCCGATGCCCTGCCGCTGACCGGGCTGCCGCGCGAGGTCACCGACCAGGTCATGGACGACGAGTTCCCGCTGTCCATGTTCTACGAGGCCCTCTCGCGGAAGATGAAGCCGGTGATCGAATCCACCTCGGGGATCACCGGAGAGTCGGCCTGACATGGCCGCCGCCGAACACCAGGGCACCGGCGACGGGTCGCCCGATGCCCAACGGCTGCTGGCCGCCGCGCCCGGCCCCGGCCGGCTGGCTGGCCTGACGGTGGTCGTCGCCGGGGCATCCGGCGCCTCCGGCCAGGCCGTCACCGCTGCCCTGACCGGCGCGGGCGCCACGGTGCTGGCGGTCGGCAGCAGCAAGGACCGGCTCGACGCCGCCTACGCGAAGAACGACGCCGTGGCCTCCTACCAGTGCGACCTCGCCGACCGCCGGGCCGTGGAAGAGCTGGCCGGCGCCGTCGCCGCCGGGCACGGCGGGGCCGACGGCCTGATCCACCTGGTGGGCGGCTGGCGCGGCGGCCGGGGCCTGGCCGGACAGTCGGACGAGGACTGGGACTTCCTGCACCGGCAGCTGATCGGCACGCTGCGGAACACCACCCGGGCGTTCTATTCCCAGCTGGAGGCCTCCGCGTCCGGCCGCGTGGCCATCGTCTCGAGCACGGCAACGGATTCCCCCACCGCGTCCGGCGCCAACTACGCCGCCGCCAAAGCCGCCGCAGAGAGCTGGATGTTCTCGGTGGCCGACGCCTTCCGCCGGGCCCAGTCCGGACGCAAGGAGGATCCCGCCCCCCAGCGCTCCGCCGCCGTCGTCCTGGCCGTCAAGGCCCTGCTCGACGACGCCATGCGCCGGGCAGATCCGGAAAAGGCATTCGCCGGTTTTACCGACGTGGCAGACCTGGGCCGCGCCGCCGCCTCCCTGTTCACGCTGGACGCCGCCCGCCTCAACGGGGAACGCATCCGGCTGGCCTGACCCGGGCCCGGCTGTGACGGCACCCACTCATTAAGGAATACTGAAACACGTGACTGACTCCCCCCTGCTTGCCGGTTCCCTGCACGACACCGACCTGCGCGGCTTCGCCTCGGACAATTACTCCGGTGTCCATCCGGAGGTCCTGACCGCGCTGGCCCACGCCAACACCGGGCACCAGGTTGCCTACGGCGAGGACGCTTATACTGCGCGGCTGCAACAGGTGATCGCCGGACACTTCGGCGACGCCGCCCAGGCTTTCCCTGTGTTCAACGGGACCGGCGCCAACGTGCTGTCGCTGCAGTCGCTGTTGCCGCGGTGGGGCGCCGTCATCTGCACCTCCTCCGCGCACATCAACGTGGATGAAAACGGTGCCCCCGAACGCGTGGGCGGGATCAAACTCCTGGCGGTGCCGGCCGACGACGGCAAGCTCACCCCGGACCTGATCGACCGCGAGGCGTGGGGCTGGGGCGACGAACACCGCGCGCAGCCGCTGGCCGTGTCCATCACGCAAAGCACCGAGCTGGGCACGCTGTACAGCATTGAGGAAATCCGCGCCATCGCCGACCACGTGCACGAACGCGGCATGAAGCTGCACATGGACGGGGCACGGCTGTCCAACGCGGCCGCCTCCCTGGGCACCGACCTGCGCAGCTTTACCACCGACGCCGGGGTGGACATCCTCTCGCTCGGCGGCACCAAGAACGGCCTGCTCTACGGCGAATGCGTGGTGGTGCTGAACCCGGATGCGGCCAACGGACTGCAGTACCTGCGCAAGATGAACATGCAGCTGGCCTCGAAGATGCGGTTCATCTCCGCCCAGCTCATCGCCCTGTACGACGGCGACCTGTGGCTGCGCTCCGCTTCCCACGCCAACGCGATGGCCGCCCGGTTGCGCGCCGCCGTCGAGGGCGTCGAGGGGCTGTCCCTGACCCAGCCGACCCAGTCCAACGCCGTGTTCGCCGCGCTGCCGCCCGGGGTGGCGGACCGGCTGCGGCAAAAATTCCGCTTCTACGACTGGGATTCGTCGCGCGGGGAGGTCCGCTGGATGTGCTCCTTCGACACCACCGAAGACGACATCGACGCCTTCGCGGCGGCCATCCGCAGCGAACTCTCCTAGTCCCGCGCCGGGATGCCCGCCGCTCCACGGCGCGCCTGCCTGACGTCTTATGGCACCAGGGCATAATCTGGCTGTGTGAGTGCGATTGATCTCTCAGCAGTGCCGCCTGAGTTCATGCGCGCGCTGTCGGCCCTGCGCCAGGCGCAGTGCCGGAATGAACTGCGGCTGGAGGAAATTCCCGCGCCCTCCCGGCTGGCACCCTTCGCGGTGGCCCTCGGCGCGGAAGTTATCGCCGAACCCGGCCCCCGGCCGCTCCACGGCCCGGTGGTCACGGCCCTGCAGACCGCCGACGGCCCGGAGCTGGCCACCGGCCGCTTCATCCTGCTGCACGATCCCGAAGGTTCGGCGGTCTGGGACGGAACCTTCCGGATCGTCACCTACATCCGCGCCGAGCTCGACGCCGACATGGGCAACGACACCATGCTCGGCTCCGTGGCGTGGGACTGGCTGGTGGAAGCCTTGGAGAACCACGGCGCCCCGTACCGCAACGCCGGGGGCACCGCTACCCGCATCCTGTCCGAAAGCTACGGCACGCTGAGCGGGCAGCAGGACTCGATCGACATCGAGCTCCGCGCCTCCTGGACGCCTGCTTCCGCCGACATCCGCTCCCACCTGGAGGCGTGGAGCGACATGGTGTGCACCTACGCCGGGCTGCCGCCGCTGCCGGAAGGGGTAGCCGCCCTGCCGCACCGCCGCCGCAACTGACCAGCCGACGCCCGCCTGCAGGGCACCCCGCGTGCCGGCGCGTCCTGCCATTCGGCCGGGCGCATGCTGCTGGCCTAAACTGAACGGATCATGAGCTCCTTGACTTCGGACACGTCCGGGCACAACAGCCCTGACCAGAGCACTTCCAACGACGCCGCAGAACACCGGGAGCAGACCCCACAGCTGATCCACCTCGATGCGCCGCGCGACGGAGTTCCGCTGGTCATCGCCACCGAGTCGGGGCTGCAGCGGGCCGCCGCTGCGCTGGCGGCCGGCACCGGTCCGGTCGCCATCGACGCCGAGCGGGCCTCGGGCTTTCGCTACGGGCAGCGGGCCTTCCTGGTCCAGTTGCGGCGTGAGGGTGCCGGCACCTGGCTGATCGACCCCGAGCCGTTTGAGGACCTGAAGCTGCTCAATGACTCCCTGCGCGGCGTCGAGTGGATCCTGCACGCCGCCAGCCAGGATTTGCCCTGCCTGTCCGAGCTGGGCATGTGGCCCGACAAATTGTTCGATACCGAACTCGCGGCCCGGCTGGCCGGCCTGCCCCGGGTGGGCCTGGCAGCCGTCATCGAATCCCTGCTCGGCTTCACGCTGGCCAAGGAGCACTCCGCGGCGGACTGGTCCACGCGCCCCCTGCCCGAGCCGTGGCTGCGCTACGCCGCGCTGGACGTCGAGGTGCTCATCGAGCTCCGCGACGCCCTGATCGGCAGGCTGCGCGACACCGGCAAGCTCGAATACGCGCTGGAGGAATTCGAGGCGGTGCGCGCCGCCCCGCCGTCGCCGCCGCGCGTCGACCCCTGGCGCCGCACCTCCGGGCTGCACCAGATCCGCGACCGCCGGCAGCTGGCCGCCGTGCGCGAACTCTGGAACGAACGCGAAGCGCTGGCCGCCAAGCGCGATGTTGCACCGGGCCGGCTGATCCCGGACTCGGCCATCGTCGCCGCGGCCAAGGCCATGCCCGCCACCGTCCCGCA
Organism: Arthrobacter sp. Y3221114; assembly: GCF_059092625.1. NCBI lineage: Bacteria > Bacillati > Actinomycetota > Actinomycetes > Micrococcales > Micrococcaceae > Arthrobacter > Arthrobacter sp. Y3221114. Next base: position 190,820 of record NZ_JBNHHW010000001.1, on the reverse strand, counting down.
GCTGCTGGAGACGCACGGGTTCCACGGCCGGGCCGCGCAGCGTGAAGCACCGCGCTGGCTGCGTTGCGTCGCCACGGCCCGGGGCGAGACGGACCTGCCTCCCCTGCACCTGCCCACCAACGCTCCCCCGCCGCCGCGCTCCTGGGCGGACAAGGACCCGGCCGCCGCGGCCCGGCTGCAGACCGCCCGCCCCCGGCTGGCATCGCTCGCCGAGCAGTTGGACATGCCGGTGGAGAACCTGCTCACCCCCGACTACCTGCGCCGCACCGCATGGCGACCGCCGGAGCCCGTCACGGAACAGTCGGTGGACGCCGCCTTGGCCGAACTCGGCGCACGCCCCTGGCAACGCAAACTGACGGCCGGGCTGCTCGCCGAAGCGTACGCCAACCCGGAGCCGCTGGCACTCAAGGAGAACCCTGAGCCCGAGGCCGCCACCGCCGGCGGCACGGCGGGCACCCCCGCGCGCCGGCGGACCTCCACAACCGTTGCAGGGCCCGCCGATTCTTCAGCGGGGGTGGTGTCCGGCACCATCCGGCGGCGCCGGCGTGAACGGCATTCCCCCGCCTGACTCCCTCTGCTGCCCCGCCGCGGAGCCACGCGGGCGGCGGCCGGGCACGGTCAGGACGGCCAGGCTGACGATGACCAGAAGGATCCCGATCCAGCCGGCCGGCGCCAGCCGCTCGCCCACCACCAGGACGGCCAGCACCGCGGCCACGACAGGCTCCGCCAGCGAAAGCGTTGTGGCGGTGCTGGCGCGCACCCGCACGAGGCCGAGGCCGAACAACACGTAGCCGGCGAACATCGGGACCAGTGCCATGTAGGCCCCCACGGCCGCGTTGCCCCACGAGGCCAGCAGCGGAGCGCCCGTGGCCAGCAGCACCGGCATCAGCAACAGTCCGCCCAGGCCGAACATGGCACCCATGGCGGCACGGGCGGGAACACCGCCGCCGATGATCCGATGCGCCGCCCAGGAGTAGAGGGCGTAGGTCAGTCCCGCTAACAGGCCCAGGGCAATGCCGGCAATCGTGCCGCCCGCGCCCCCGGCACCGCCGCCGTCCGCGGCACCGTTGCCGCCGCCTCCGGCGGCCGCGAAACACAGCAGGGCGGTTCCGGAGAGCCCCAGCACGGCGGCGCCGGCCCAGCGGGCCCCCAGGATGTGACGGTCGACAGCCCGTTCAATGAGCGCGGACGCCAAGGGGGCGGAGCCTATGCTCACCACCGTGCCGACGGCAACGCCGGCCAGGTGCATGGAGCTGTAAAAGGCCAACGGGTACACGGCGACGGCGACCGCCCCCAAAAGCACCAGCTTCCACCGCACCCGCAGTTGCGGCCGGGCATGCCCCATCGGCCGCAGCGCGGTCAGCGCCTGAAACAGCCCGCCCACTCCCATGGCCACCGCGCCGATGGCAAGCGGACCGACGCCGGGCGCGAAGGTGGCGGCCGTTCCGGTAGTCCCCCACAGCACCGACGCCGCCAGCACCAGGAAGGCGCCGGCAGAGGCCGCCGCCGCCCGGTGCCGCTGCTCTTCTGCTTCCATGTCCCCCCGCCGGTTGTCTGCGCCCAGCGTAGCCGCCGCAGCGCACCCTGGGCACTCGCTCCACCGGACCAGCAGCCGTACTTGCTGGCTAAGTTACCGGCGGGTAACGTCTTGCCTAGCACTGTGTCCCGCATCTCATGGAGGTATCAGGTGAGCCCTATGTCCCCGCCCCGCGCCCTGCGCGATGTCGTCTTCGTCGACGGCGTGCGCACCCCGTTCGGCAAGGCGGGTGAGAAGGGGATCCACGCTGGCGCCCGGGCCGACGACCTGGTGGTCAAGTGCATCCGGGAACTCTTGCGCCGCAACCCGTCGCTGCCGCCCGGCCGCATCGACGACGTGGCCATCGCCGCCACCACACAGACCGGCGACCAGGGCCTCACCATCGGCCGCACCGCCGCGCTTCTTGCCGGCCTGCCCCGCTCCGTCCCCGGCTTCGCCATTGACCGGATGTGCGCCGGCGCCATGACCGCCGTGACGACGACGGCCGGCGGCATCGCCTTCGGCGCGTACGACGTGGTCGTGGCCGGCGGCGTGGAACACATGGGGAACCATCCAATGGGCCAGGGGGCGGATCCGAATCCGCGGTTCGCCGGCGAGCGCCTGGTGGACCCTGCGGCGCTGAACATGGGCAACACCGCCGAGAACCTGCATGACCGCTTCCCCGCGATCACCAGGGAACGCGCCGACGCCTATGCTGCGGCCAGCCAGGCAAAGCTCGCCGCGGCCTACCGGAACGGCAGCATCCAGCCCGACCTGGTGCCGGTGGCCGGCCGCAAACCGGGTGAAGGCTGGTCGCTGCACAGCGCGGACGAACCCCCGCGGCCCGACACTACCGTGGAAGACCTGGCCGGGCTGCGGACCCCGTTCCGCCCGCACGGCCGGGTCACCGCCGGCAACGCCGCCGGCCTCAACGACGGCGCCACGGTCTCCCTGCTGGCCTCTGCGGAGGCAGCCGGCGAGCTCGGCTTGCCGGTGAAGATGCGCCTGGTCTCCTACGCCTTCGCCGGCGTTGAGCCCGAGGTGATGGGCATCGGGCCCGTCCCAGCCACCGAGAAGGCCCTCAAGATGGCGGGCCTGGACATCGCGGACATCGGCTTGTTCGAGATCAACGAGGCCTTCGCCGTACAGGTGCTGTCCTTCCTGGACTACTACGAAATTGCCGACGACGATCCCCGCGTCAACCGGTACGGCGGGGCCATCGCCGTCGGCCATCCCCTGGCCGCCTCCGGCGTTCGCCTCATGACGCAGCTGGCCCGCCAGTTCGCCGACGACCCGTCGGTGCGCTACGGACTGACCACGATGTGCATCGGGCTGGGCATGGGGGGAACTGTGATCTGGGAGAACCCGCACCATGCAGATTATTCGGGCGGCACCGCCGATACGGCCGCCGCAACTGTCGGAACCGCCGCCCCCGCGGCAGCACAGGCACGAGAGGACCACGCATGAACCCCGACTACACGGCCCTGGCCGCGAAGTTCCCGGACGAGACCGTCACCCACTCCTACGTGCAGGATGTGGAACTGCCCGGTGCCGGCACCCTGGCGCTGCTGACCCTGGACAATGACCTGGACCACCGCAAGCCGACCACCCTGGGCCCCAACAGCCTGGTGGAACTCGGCACGGCACTCGAAGGGCTCAAGGCGCGGGCCGCGGCGGGCGGGATCTCCGCCGTCGCCATCACCGGCAAGCCTTACTACCTGGTCGCCGGAGCCGACCTGGGCGCCGTGGGCAGGCTCACCGGCCCCGAAGACGGACGGACGATGGCCCGGCTGGGCCACGATGCCTACGCCACGCTCGCCTCCCTGGGCGTGCCGACGTTCGCCTTCATCAACGGGGCGGCGATGGGCGGCGGGCTGGAGATCGCGCTCGCCGCCGACTACCGCACCGTCTCCACCGGCGCCGGCGCCATCTCACTGCCGGAAGCCTTCCTGGGCCTCATCCCCGGCTGGGGCGGGGTCTACCGGCTGCCGCGCCTGATCGGCCCGGAGAATGCCGTCCAGGTCATGGTCGAGAACCCGTTGAGCAACAACAAGGCGCTCGACGGTGCGGCCGCCTACCGGTTGGGCATCGCCGATGTGCTGTTCGAACCGGCCGATTTCCTGGAGCAGTCGCTGGCCTGGGCCGCGCGGATCCTGACCGACGACGACGCCCGCCGGCTGGTCGCCGGCCGCCGTGCTGAAACCTCCGCGGCCACCGAGGCGGACTGGGACAAGGCCCTCGCGGCCGGCCGGAAGTTCGTGGAAGCCAAGACGTCCAACGCCGCGCCGGCGCCGGCCAAAGTCCTGGACGTGATGGACGCCGGCCGGGGCAAGAGCCAGCAGGAATCCGCGGGGCTGGAAGTCGAAGCGCTGGCGGAATTGATGCAAAGCCCGCACTTCCGCGACACGGTTTACGCCTTCCTGGAGCTGGTGCAAAAGCGTTCCAAGCGGCCGGCCGGCGCGCCGGACCCCAAGCTCGCCCGGCCCGTCACCAAGGTGGGCGTGGTCGGCGCGGGCCTGATGGCCAGCCAGCTGGCGTTGCTGTTCGCCCGCCAGCTGAAAGTTCCGGTGGTCCTGACGGACATCGACCAGGCCCGGGTGGACAAGGGCGTGGGGTATGTCCACGCCGAAGTGGACAAGCTGCTGGCCAGGAAGCGGCTCTCGGCCGACGCGGCCAACCGCACCAAGGCCCTGGTCACCGGCTCGGTCTCCAAGGAAGCGTTCTCGGATGCCGACTTTGTGATCGAGGCCGTGTTCGAAGAACTGGCGGTCAAGAAGCAGGTCTTCGCCGAGGTCGAGGCAGTGGTCTCCGAGGACTGCATCCTCGCCACCAACACCTCATCCCTGTCGGTCACGGAGATGGCAGCGGACCTGCTGCATCCCGAACGCGTGGTCGGCTTTCACTTCTTCAACCCGGTGGCCGTCATGCCCCTGCTGGAAATCGTCCGGGCGCCAAAGACCAGCGACGACGTGCTCTCCACCGCCTTCGTCCTGGGCAAGGCACTCAAGAAGACCACCGTGCTGGTCCAGGACGCGGCCGCCTTCGTCGTGAACCGCGTGCTGCTGCGGCTAATGGGGGAAGTGGCCACCGCCTTCGACGAGGGCACGCCCGCCGACATTGCCGACAACGCGCTCAGGCCCATGGGCCTGCCGATGACCCCGTTCACCCTGCTGGCCATGGTCGGCATCCCGGTGGCCCAGCATGTCACCGAGTCGCTGAACGCGGCCTTCGGCGACCGCTTCCGGGTCTCCGCCAACCAGCAGCGGCTCATCGACAACGGCATCACGTCCCTCTGGATCACCGACGACGACGGCCGGCAGGTGATTCCCGAGTCGACCCTGGCGCTGCTGGAGTTCGGAGACTCCCCCAGCAGCTCCGAGCAACTGCTGCGGCGCACCCAGGACGCCCTCGCCGAGGAGATCGGGCTCATGCTGGAAGAAGGCGTGGTGGCCGCCCCGGAAGACATCGACCTGTGCATGATCATGGGTGCGGGCTGGCCGCTGCATTTGGGCGGCATCACCCCTTACCTGGACCGGGTCGGCGCCTCCGAACGGGTCAACGGCCGAAAGTTCCACCCGGAGCGGTAACCGCAGCCGCCGAAGCCGGGGCAACCAAGAACCCCAGTGCCTTGGCTCTCACACTGAACGCAACGGGCACAAGGGCGAGAGAGACAAGCAGGCCGAACAACATGGGCGGCCCGCCGACGTTTGCGACGGATCCGGCGTGGACAAAAACGCCTGCAACGATCAACGACATGAAGCATAGCGAAGCCGTCATGACGGTGGCCCATCGCTTTGACCGGCGGGTCGACACGTTGCCCGCCACCGCGGCCGAAAGCAGCTGCCAGGACGCCAGCAAGGCCACCTCGAAACCGCCGATGGCAATCACGATTGCCGTGACGTACGGGGGCGCCAGGTACGCAACCTCGGGGTAGGCACCGGCGTACTCTGCGGCGACCCGCGGAACAATCAGCAGCTGAGCCAGCAGTGCCCCAACAGCAAGGGCTCCGAGGATGGTGCGGAAGGGTGTGGCTCGCTGGCTGATCATAGGGCAATCATCACCTGCGTGGACTGACTGGCGGAAGCGCTAGGCGCAAGTGAACAGGCATAATGCCAGTAACGAAAGGTGAGACCATGGCGGCAGTCGTTACTCCAGCGCGGCGACCTACTGCCGGACCAATGGCGGCGACGGTTGTGCTTTTGGCTTCGCTGGTCCTCTTTTTCGTCACCGACAACGCGCTGGTGGTTGTCGCCGTAGCTGGTGCCATGGTGTTCTCACTGTTCGGACTGCAGATGTCCAGTGGTACTGGATCCCGTCTAGCCTCGGCGCATTGCTGCTGCTCTTGCTGCTTGCGCTCATGATTCCCCTGTGGACTGGAGGCTAAATGGTCGAGGTTGGGAACCCCAAACAGGGTTTACAACCCTACGTCCCTGCCTCTGCGAACGCCGATAGCCGCGATTCTCTTAGACTTGCCGTGTCTCAGCAATGAAGCTTCAAGAAACTACGAAAGCGACAGGAGTGGCCCCATTGTACAAGTCGTCAGTTACTCCCAATCGGACCATGACGACGATCTTTCGGGTCGCTTCAATTCTTGGGATTATTGCAGCTTCAGCGAACCCTCTCAGGGATACGGGCGAGTCTGAGTCCCGGAAGCTTTTTGAGACCGTCGACGAGTTTTGCGCGGCCGTCAACAAGCAAGTCACATAACTGCAACCACCCCGTATTGTGCTGTGCGGAGGGCCCCTGACACCAATGGGCTTAACTCGAACCGTCAGCTGTTGACAGGATGGTTGGCCCGGCAGGGCTGCGTCCGTGACCGTGCAATGCATCAGGTTAACTTCGCCGCGGGCCGCGGTACATCGAGGCGTGCCGCCGGTCCTGAGGACCGCCGATCCCGTAACGGGCGAGGTTTGGTCAACACGCACTCGTTCGGATTCTCTGCAATATCACTCCGCGGAGCTTGAAGAGAATTCGAACGCGATAATCCCTGGCATTCCGGACTTCAGGGACTCAAGGACGTGGAGTTCATGTGGAACCACGGGAGTTGGCAAGTCATCGAGGTGGAACCACCTGAGGCCAACGGCCCTATCTTGCTCCATGAGGCGTGGCTCAGAAGGCCAGAGTATGCATTGGAAAAAGAAGTCCACTCTTCCCATGTGCGCGCCCTCCCGTCCTTGCTCACGGTGGATAACGGTCAAAGGCATGAGGTCAGCAGCATTGATTGAGATGCCAAGCTCTTCCTGGACTTCCCGGGACGCTGCCTCGTGAGCAGATTCATTGGCTTCGATATGACCGGCGGCTGCCGTACCCCAATAGCCATCAAGGTATCCAGTTCCTTTGCGCAACTGCAGGAGGACAAAATCTTCCCGCCTAAAAATGACATAGCTGACGGGAATTAGCTGCTGTGGACCGTTCATTCTAGCCAGCCTATTAGTTCGAAGGAGCGTCCGTAAGCCGATGCGCCACGGGGACGGTTGTTGCAGTTGGCTGCGATAGTTCTCAAGCTCCTCGACTATGGGCCCGATGACGTCGGGGAACTTGTCAGCTACCGCATTCTCTGTGGCACTACGGCTAGGCGCGGCAAGTTGCTCGACCAGAGCCGACTTCACGTCGGGGCGCTTGACGCCATCGGGAAGGCTAAACGCGAGCCACCTGGGCGGACGATTTCTTGGCTATCGGCAAGGGATCCCCTACGAGCCAACGTGCGGCTGACTTATTGCGCCGAATCTGCATATTGAGGTGGCCAAACCACCCTGAATCGTTCGAAGACGATCTCGTCGGTTTCTGCCCATTGACGCCCTTGGGCTGCTGATACGCGAGTCCAGTAGCGGCGGTGCTCACGCTGCCAACTGTCTAGGCTCAAATCGTCCTCGCCTTCGTCGCGGGCGAAAGCAGCATCAGCACTTTTGAAAGAACCAATGCGCAGTTCAATAGTGCGAATGATTATGCTCGGAGTGCCGTTCCCATCACAGGCAATCCAGTGTGACCCGATCCGGGGCACCTGGTCACCTCGCGCTATGAAGTCCGCAACGAGCTCCGCCGTCGCGCGTTTCTTTCCGCTGAGGACATGAGCGAGAAGTTCATCAGCTAACCGCTGCGTATCACCGAAGTGTTCAATTGTGTATTCCGGGGACGCAGCTACCGTCTCCGGGTGAGCAGCACAGTATTCCTGCCACATCCGAATGCCTGCGTCATGGTCGGCTGGGCCAACAGGGTCGAGTTTCACCACCTCATAATGTCAGAAGCAGGCGCCCGAAAGCCGGTCCCCCCACCGCGACAAAGTCCCCCACCGCGACAAAGATGAGCGAGGGTTTATGCAATGGCCTGAATAACGCCGGTGCGACGTGTTCGGGCTACATCCGGGTTCATTGCTGTCTCTTCTGAGCTTCTGCATTGAGACGCATGTCTGGACATACTCACCGTTATCGGCCCTTAAAAACGGGCAGAGGGAGTGGCTGCTCAAGGGCTCCACGACCTGGAGCAGAGTGCTGGTCTGGACTCAGCGCGTGAAGGTGCGCGCCGGGGCGGCCCAGGGTTAAAAGCCGATTTGGAAGCATCGCTGGTCGCGATCTTTAGATGACCCTGGCATACTCCCTCGGCGAAATCCCATCGCGCCGCTAGTCGGACTGGTCCAGTCAATGATTGCCCCGTTATCAGGGGACCTGCAGGATCTGGGTTCAGGCGAGTTTGGTTACCTGGTAAGTGTGGCCGGCCGCACGGAGTCGCTGCATGAGCACGTTGCCGAGTGCAGTGGCCGGTGTTAGCGACCCTTTCGCAGTCGGCAGCCGGTCACCGTCGAGGGCAAGAGCGAGTGCAGTCTCCCCTGCTATCACGGCGGTGGCGGCATAGCCGGGATCGCCGGGGCCAGCAGCAATCGCCTGGTATCGGTGCCCGTTCTCGGTGCGGGCGGTTACCTGGGAGTGGAACCAGCCCGCGCGCTGCGTGCGGGTGCTCGGACCCGAACCTGGTGCCGGAAGACAGCAGTCGAGCACTCCCCGGGTCGGCGGGAACGCCATCGCGCCCGTGAATGCCCGGAGCCCGAGTGCCATTGCCCTGGCGATGACCGCTCCTGCCGGTCCGCGGGCTACCCCCATCACCTCGCCGTACTGAAGGGAGCGGCCGTAGGCCCAACCCTGCAATGCGTTGCTGCGGCGCACTATCCGAGTGTTGACCGCGGCCATGATGAAAGGCGCGGTCCAGGTGCCGTCATCGGAACGGCGCACAGGACCGGCGTCAGGAGGCTGTTGTGTCGTCGGCTCCCGTGTGCGGTCGGGGCTCAGAGCGTAGGGGTCCGCGGCTAATGACCGCAGGGCGGTGCTCGATCGCATCGCGTCGAGCTGCCCGCGCATCGACTCGAGCGTGCCTCCGCTGATGCCACCCTTGGCCGTAGCAACGAGTTGGACCTCGACCAAACCGCCAGCGCCATCGGCTTCTGCTGCCTGATGAAGCAGCAATACAGCGAGGTCGGACGGCACGGAGTCGTAGCCGCAGGAGTGCACGATCCGGGCCCCGCTCGTCCTGGCCAGAGCGTCGTAGCGATCGATCGCCTCCCGGACGAAGGACACCTCACCCGCGAGGTCGGCGTAGTGGGTACAGGCCCGTGCGCAGGCGTCGACGACAGGTAATCCGTGTTTCGTGTATGGACCGACGGTTGTGAGAAGCACGCGCGTGCCCGCGGCCAGGGCAGCGATCGAGTCCGCGTCCTCCGAGTCGGCTTCGATGAGGGCCCATCCGTGTGCCGCGACCGGCAACTGCGACCGAACCGCCTCGAGTCTGGACCTCGACCGGCCCGCGAGTCCGACTCGCATGCCGGCCGGTGCATGCTCCGCGACGTAGCCGGCGATCAGTCGGCCAACGAAACCCGTCGCTCCGTAGAGAACGAGGTCATGTTCCCGGGATGAGTTGTCCATAACTGCAGCCTTTCACAGCGGCAACTCCAAGCTGACACACGGCTCCTTACTTTGGTCCTCGGGTACCGTGAGTGGTCCTGCTTGGGAGACTGGCTCGCGTTCCGTGTGTTTGCCGGACGGGGGCAGGATCATTGGGAGAGGCTCTCCGTTTTGACGTTTACGACTATATGGAGCTACTCTCCGCTTAGGCAAACAGGAGGTCCGCAAGCATGACAGCAACCGCGAATGCGGGTGGAAAGCGCGCTGATGCCCAGCGCAACCGGGCGCGGATCCTCGCGGTGGCCGAGGAGTGCTTCTCGGACTCCGGCCTGGACGTTTCCATGGATGCCATCGCAAAGCGCGCCGGATTGGGTCCCGGTACGCTGTACCGGCATTTCCCCACGCGCGACGCACTCGTCGCGGCGCTCCTCGAGTCCCGGCGCGCCGAGCTCGACCTCCGGCGCAAGGCGATCGAGGCCGGGGACGCAGATTCCGGCGAAGCCCTCCAGCGTTGGCTGGAGACACTCGGCGACTGGATGAGGGTCTACCAGGGACTGACCGAGCCCCTGCGGGCGGCCTGGATGACGCCCACGTCTCCGTTGACACCCACGTGCCAGGGCCTCATTGATACGACCGAGTACTTCCTGCACAGGGCCCAGCAGGACGGCCAGGCCAGGGAGGGACTGAGCGGCCGTGACCTATACTTCGCAGCGCTGGCAGTGGCATGGGCAGGGGAGGTACTGACAGCAGACCGTACCACCTCGGACTCCCTGCGCACGGTGCTCCGCCACGGCTGGTCGGCAGGCTAGGTGCAACCATCAAGATGGCTGCCCGGCCGGTACCGGACTTTGCCCGGTGTCCGCTGCCTTGACGATGGTCAGGCCGGTTGGGATTCTGGTGCCATGGCCCCTCTTGCCCGGTTTCTTGGCTCCCATGCCGTTTAGTGTTCGGCAAAGCCCGAAAGGTTTCACCGCATTCGAAAAGGCTTCACCTCCCGTTCATATGGGCAGAATCTCCCTCAGGTCCTGGCGCCCAAGAAATGAGACCGTCCTGAGCGTCTCGTAAATCAACCGTTTGCCAGGACGGGACGGCTGGCGCGTTCTCAACTCATCGGCCCCTGACTCCCGGGACCTTGCCGTGTCGCACCAATATGAGAACCAACTGCCAGGGGCTGCTGTCGGATGTGATGTACCCATGACGGAGTAGATCCTCCAGTGGTTCCGCGCTCTCGCGGAAGTCCATGGTTAGGTCTTCGACACAGGCTAGGGCGAGTTGTGCGGTGAATAAGTTCTTGGCGCTGATGTTTGGTCTGGCTGTTCCTGCTAGCTGGGCCCCCCTTTGAAGAAATTGAGCGGTAATGTCTTGCATTTCCACGCAGGTCGGAGACATTGCGGAGGATGGGTCCCTGAGTGCGTCGAGCAACGCTACAGCCAGCCCCTCGAACGTCTTGACGTAATCGGGCACGATGAGGAGCCATTTCTGCAGCGCGGTGAGAGGGTCTTCGCATGCCATCAGGGATTGGCGCACGGACTGGAGCTCGGTTTGACATGCGGCCAGGGCCGAGGCGATCAGTTCATCGCGGGTCGGGAAGTGCCGGTAGAGCGTCCCTGCGCCGATGCCGGCTTCCTTAGATGCCCTCTAACGAGGTCTTGACTCCCTGTTTGAAGAATTGGGTCAGGGCGACCTCGATAATCTTTGCCTGGTTGCGCACCGCGTCTGCGCGGCGGGGCTTCGACCCACCATGCAATGTCCCTTCCTGCAAGTTTGACCGGAGAGTGTCTCCGTCTATACTTCCAACAGGAAAGCGGACAGCGGCTCCGTTTAGGCGGGAAGGTACGCATTGGAGCTTCACCATCCCACGAATGTAAGGAAATCCCCCATGAATGTACCTTTGAGTATTCTTGATCTTGTCAACATCTCCGATGGGTCCACCGCCCAAGAGGCCATCGCGGCCTCGATGGAATCGGCGCAGCAAGCGGATCGGCTGGGGTATCACCGGCTTTGGTTTGCCGAACACCATAACTCGCCGATGACGGCTTCCAGTGCGACCGCGCTGCTGATCTCTCAAGCCGCGTCGGTCACCGAACGGATCCGTGTGGGATCGGGCGGAGTGATGCTGCCCAACCACGCCCCGCTGATGGTGGCGGAGCAGTACGGCACCCTTGCCAACCTGCATGGGGACCGGATCGATCTGGGCCTGGGACGGGCTCCGGGCACAGACGGGATGACCGCTCAGGCGCTGAGCCGGTCATCGGCCGAACCGGAAGCCTTTGCTAAAAGTATTTACGACCTACAGGGCTGGTTCAGCGATACCGGCACCGCGCACAGTGTGCCGATTGTCTCTGCGGCGTCAGAGGGGACCCAAGTGCCCATCTGGGTGCTCGGATCCACCGCCAACGGAGCATCGATCGCCGGCCGGCTGGGTTTGCCGTTCTCCCTGGCCTCCCACTTCGCCCCCGATCAGATCGATCAGGCCATCCAGGTCTACCGGGAATCCTTCACCGCAGACGCGCCTACCGCTCAAATCGAGCAACCTTACGTGATGGCAGGCATCAACGTCATGGTCGCTGACACCGACGCCGAAGCGGCACGGGAATTCACGGTGGTTGAACAAATTTTTGGCGATGCCATGACCGGGCGGCGGCGCAAACTCCAGCCCCCGGTGGACCCCGCGACACTTCGCACACACGGCGCAGGCAACAACCCCATGCTGCGGATCAAAGCAGTTGGCACACCACAAACGGCAAAAGCACAGCTGGAAGAATTCGTGGAGCGCACCGGTGCCGATGAGCTCATCGTCTCTACCTACGCGTTCGATCCAGCCGTGCGAGATCGATCGCTGCAACTGCTGGCCGAAACCTGGTTCTAAGCGCAAGAAAACCATCGCGATTCTCAGAACCAAAATGAAGATTAGGGAACGAATTGAGACAACATCTACCTTTGAGTGTGCTCGATCACGTCAGCGTGTCTGAGGGGTAAACCAGGCGTGAGGCGATAGAGCAGTCTTTAGAAGCGGCTCAACTACTCGATCGCCTTGGGTTCAACAGACTGTGGCTTGGCGAGTACCACAACATGAATAGTTTGGCTTCCGCAGCCAACTCCATCCTTATTGGACACCTCGTCGCGCCCATTGCTTTCTGGACAGTCGCTTCGTGCCATATAGGGTTTGTCCGGGTTGGAGTTCGGCAGTGTTCCGTTAGCCCCGATTTTTCATCTGATTGCGTCTGGCGTTTGAGCGGCGATCCGGTTGGTCATTGCGGCTGAACTTTCTTGTTGGGCATGCTTGAGCGACCCGTGACGTCGGGCTCGGCGTGGGATTCCACTGTCCCGTTGGTGTTGCTTTCCTGCTTGTTGTCGTCCGGGCTGTCGGTCAGGTTCGCAGGAGGACCACGGCGCGGTTGGCGTCGGCGGCGATCCGTGAGAGCGCTTGGAAGAGCGAGGTGAATAAGGACCTTTCCGGGGCTGTCAAGCTCTAACACTATTGATAGATAGGAGTTGCTTTTAAATGGAAAAAGGAATATTTGATCTGGGAAAACTCGCAAAGTTTGACGCAAATGTGCCACAGAAGGTTCTTGTCCATCAATCGGATAAGATTCTTGGTGCTATGTGGTGTTTAGAACCAGGACAGGAAGTATTTGTACACATGCATCTGAATGAAGATTCTGTCTGGATTTGCCTCGAAGGAGAATCCGGCCTTCACTTTGCTGGAGATGGCAAAGAAGTCGAGGTTTCTAAAGGGATGGCAATTCTCGCTGAAGCAGGCCAGACCCGTGGGATGAGGAACACAGGTAAGGATCGCTTCGTCTTCCTTGGAGTAGCTGGCCCAAAAAATTATTAGGGCTTCGCACGTTGAACATAAAAGAATCGTCTATTAGATAAAATGAGGGATTGTATCTTCACTTGAAGAGACAGTCCCTCATTTTCTATCCCTCAAGGAAAAAGATATTGGACACCCCCCCGTAAAAAGAGAGAAATAGTACGTAGTTATAGGGGATTCGCGGCGGACGTGCAGGGGCTCTGCTCGGATGTCATGTCCGGCCACGGCGAGCAAGTCGAAGGCCACGAAGTGGGACGGGACCCTCCGTACAAGCTCGGGGAGCATTTTCGCAGACGTACTCAAGCGTTGCTGCAGGGCGGTAAAGTCCAGCCGCTCCCCCGCCCACACCACGGCGGCTCCGCCCGATCGGCCGCTGGACGGGAATCCACGTCCTAGGCGAAAGAGCACCCTAAACAGCAGCAGGGGCGAGGCCCATCGGACCTCGCCCCTGCTGCCCGCCCTTCTTTATAGGCCCTAATGAGTAAGTTTGAGGATGCTTCATCGAGGCACCTGTCAGGACATACTCACGGTTATCGGCGTTTGCCTCATCAGGCTGTAACTCTGCCATTTCTGCGGAAACCGAGCCACCCGGGCGGCACGAGACAGCTCCGGTAGTCCTGGCCGGCCGACAATAGATTGCCAATGCTTACAGTTTCATCTGTTGGAGGATAGTGGCGGAGATTTCCTCGACTGACATGGATGCCGAGTTCACGTACGGGATTCGGTTGACCTCGTATAGGTCCTCGGCGTTGCGCAGTTCCCAGCTGCACTGGGACAACGAGGAGTAGGTGCTGTCCGGCCGGCGCTCCTGGCGGATTTGGCTCAGCCGGACCGGCAGGGAGGTCAGGCCGAAGCATTTGCGGGCGAAAACACGCAGCGGTTCCGGCAGGGCCCGGCTGGTGAAGTCCTCGTCGATCAGCGGGAAGTTGGCGGCCAGGATGCCGTGCTGCAGCGCCAAGTACATTGTCGTCGGGGTTTTGCCGCACCGCGAGGGGGCGATCAGGATCAGCTCCGCCCGTTCCAGGGCGCGGATGGACTGCCCGTCGTCGTGCTCGATGGCGTACTCGACAGCGGTCATGCGGGACTGGTAGCGGATGGCGTCGCCAAGGCCGTGGGCCTTGCCAGGTTCCGCGCTGGCCGTGGTCTGCAGGACGTCCTCCAGCTGGGCGATGTGGGCGCCGAGCAGGTCGATGAAGTGCCCGCTGTTCTGCGAGAGGAGCGCCCGGATCTCCGGATTTACCACCGTGGAGAAGACGATCGGCCGCCTGCCTACCGCGGCGACGGCGTCGATGGCCTTCACCACGTTTTCCGCTTCCCCGGCAGAGGTGATGAAGGGAATGGTGCGGCGTTCGAACCGGTGGCCGGGAAACTGGGTCAGCAAGGTATTGCCCAGAGTCTCGGCGGTGATGCCGGTGCTGTCCGATAGGAAGAACACCGCGGGGGCGGGATGCTGTCCGGCCCCCGCGGTGTCCTGCCTCTGCATGTCGGTCACTCAGACCGCGGAGCGGTTGCCGGCCTTCGCGAGGCGCAGCCAGGTGTCGGTCACGGCGTCGGGGTTGAGTGAGATCGAGCTGATGCCCTGCTCCAGCAGCCATTCGGCGAAGTCCGGGTGGTCGCTGGGGCCCTGGCCGCAGATGCCCACGTACCTGCCGCGGGCGCGGCAGGCGGAGATGGCCATTTCCAGGAGCTTGGTGACCGCCGGGTTGCGTTCGTCGAATGCCCCGGCGACCAGCGCCGAGTCCCGGTCCAGACCGAGGGTGAGCTGGGTAAGGTCGTTGGAGCCGATGGAGAAGCCGTCGAAGTACTCCAGAAACGAATCGGCCAGCAGGGCGTTGGCGGGCAGCTCGCACATCATGATGATCTCCAGGCCGTCCTCGCCGCGGCTCAGCCCGTTGGCGGCGAGCAGTTCGGTCACGCCGCGCGCCTCGTCCAAGGTGCGCACGAAGGGGACCATGAGCTTGATGTTGGTCAGGCCCATCTCGCTGCGGGCGAATTTCAGTGCCTCGCACTCGAGCTCGAAGGCCTGTCGGAATGAGTCCGAGAGGTACCGGGAGGCTCCCCGGTAGCCGATCATGGGGTTCTCTTCGGCCGGCTCGAAGGCGGGACCGCCGAGCAGGTTGGCGTATTCGTTGGACTTGAAATCCGAGAGCCGGATGATCACCGGTTCCGGGGCGAAGGCCGCGGCGATGGTGGCAATGCCCTCGGCCAGGCGCCTCACGTAGTAGTCCCGCGGCCCGTCATAGGCGGCGATCTTTTCCCGGATCTGCTGCACCGTGTCGTCCGAGAGCGTGGCCGGACGCTCAATCTCGCCGGCGACGGCCAGCAGCGCGTTGGGGTGGATGCCGATCTGACGGTTGATGATAAATTCCAAGCGGGCCAGCCCGACACCGCTGTGCGGGAGCCGGGAAAAGCTGAAAGC
The DNA here is from genome assembly GCF_059092625.1 of Arthrobacter sp. Y3221114. Lineage (NCBI taxonomy): Bacteria > Bacillati > Actinomycetota > Actinomycetes > Micrococcales > Micrococcaceae > Arthrobacter > Arthrobacter sp. Y3221114. Next base: position 175,179 of record NZ_JBNHHW010000001.1, on the reverse strand, counting down.
CTGTTCGGGGGTACCGACATTCATCATGATCTTCACCGGTGCCGGCGGCAGCGTGTCCAGGCTGGTCTCCTGCAGTGAGTAATCGAGCAGGCCCTCGTAGACGAAGCCGGCCTCGCCCTCGGCGCAGGAGACGGTCACCGGCGCACCGTCGGCCAGGACCTTTGAGGCGTTCCCGGTGCCTACTACGGCCGGGACGCCCAGTTCCCGGGCGATGATGGCCGCATGGCAGGTACGCCCGCCGCGGTCGGTGACGATGGCGGCGGCCTTCTTCATGATCGGTTCCCAATCCGGATCGGTCATGTTTGCCACCAGGACATCGCCGGGCTGGAACGAGGTCATCTGGTCGATCGAGGTCAGCACGCGGACCTGGCCGGCACCGATGCGCTGGCCGATGGCCCGGCCCTTGGCTAGGACCGCCGAGCGCTCGTTCAGCGTGTAGCGGGAGACGGTGCCCGTGGCCCTGCGGGACTCGACGGTCTCGGGCCGGGCCTGCAGGATGTATAGTTCCCCGTCCACCCCGTCCTTGCCCCATTCGATGTCCATGGGCCGGCCGTAGTGGGCCTCGATCGCCACCGCATGCCGGGCCAGCTGCTGAACATCCTCGTCCGTGAGACTGAAGCGGCATCGCTGCGCCGGGGGCACGGGCACAAAATCGACGGTCCGGCCGACCTCCCGGGACTCGGTGTAGGTCATCTGCACGGCCTTCTCGCCCAGCCCGCGTTTAAGGATCGCCGGGCGGCCCGCGGTCAAGGCAGGCTTGTGAACGTAGAACTCGTCCGGATTCACGGCGCCTTGGACCACCGATTCGCCCAGACCGTAGGAGGAGGTGATGAACACCGCGTCGGTGAACCCTGACTCGGTGTCCATCGTGAACATGACGCCGGAGGCGCCGAGGTCGGAGCGGACCATGCGCTGGATACCCGCCGAAAGGGCGACCTCGGAGTGCGTAAAGCCGTGGTGAACCCGGTAGGCGATGGCCCGGTCGTTGTAGAGCGAGGCAAAGACGTCCTTGATCGCCCGCAGGACATTCTCCACACCCCGGATGTTCAAAAAGGTCTCCTGCTGGCCGGCGAAGGAGGCGTCGGGCAGGTCCTCGGCCGTGGCGCTGGAGCGCACCGCCCAGGAAACCTCTGCATCCCCGCCGTGCTTATCGGTCAGCGCGGCGAAAGCGGTGCGAATCTGCTTCTCGAAACCGGCCGGGAACGGGGTCTGGACGATATGGTCCCGGATCTGCGTCCCTGCCTGCGCCAAGGCTTCTACGTTGTCGCTGTCCAGGCCCTCGAGGATCCCCGCGATGCGCCTGTCAAGGCCGGACTCACGCAGGAAGCGCCAGTAGGCGTCCGCCGTCGTGGCAAAACCGTCCGGGACCCTGACCCCGGCCCTGCTCAGGCTGCGGATCATCTCGCCAAGCGAGGCGTTTTTGCCCCCGACCTGGTCAAGGTCGTTCAGGCCAAGTTCGGAAAACCAAAGGACGTCGGTCATAAGTGGTGCTCCTTGTGGGGCCGCTTATAAAAGCGCGGTGGACAAAACATGTTGATGCCCAAGGCTGTACGATGTGGCCCTGCGGAGGCAACCAATCGTGATGCACGCAACAACGCATAAAGGGCCGGTCCCTTCACGGTTACTTTGGTGGGCTGCCGGCACAGCTGCCTGTTGTAGGTTCAGCTGTTTGGCTTGGGGTGGTTGTTTATGCGTTGGGCGCGGATGCGGTTCTGCAGATCTGGTTCTTAGTCATCCGGTAGCGGAGGCCGTCGGGCAGTTCCTGCGGCGTGACCCACACCTGGTGTCCCTGGGACGCTTCAAACATTTGGCGCGGGCCATTGGTGTCCGCGGCGATCCAGAGTACGGAGGAGTCAGGCATGGCGTCTTCGACGAAGCCAGTTCTGATGATCTGGCCGTTGTGCCGGATTTCCACCAGGGCGTTGATCAGCAGGCTCCATGCGCGGTGTTTACCGGGCGTTGCTCGGTTGCGTGTCACGTGGCTTACGGGGGCTTGGGTAGCAGCGGCTGCGCCCGTTTGGGCCGGCAGCCGCCATTGCTGGGGAGGAGGAGGTGCGGCCGTGAACCGCTGGTTCGATGCGGTGCCTTCGGGTTGCCGCGCGTGATCTCTCACGACCAAAATTCCTCGCCAGCGCCCAGGGCCCAGTTACGTGCGCACGCCACGTCGTCCCTGATCTGGGTTACCAGTTCATCGGTTCCTTGGAATCTGCGCTGGGGGCGTATATAAACGTGCAGATTCACCATAACGATGTGATCGTACAAGTCACCGGTGTAGTCCAGAAGGTGAGCTTCCAGCAGGCGAGTTCCTTTGCGGTAATAGGTTGGGCGGCGCCCCACTGAAACGGCGGCAGCATATGTCTCGCCCAGCCCTTCCGGCCCAAGGCAGACAGTGCCCGCCCAGACACCGTCCCGGATCTTCCCGTCCGGCACGGAGATGTTAGCCGTGGGGTAACCAAGCTCCCGGCCGCGGGCATCACCATGCTCAACTACGCCTTCAAGCCGGAGGGCACCGCTGTTTCGGGCGCCCGCTCTGCTCAAAACTTTCATCGCTCACTCACTAATCTGGCAGGTTTGGGGAAATGGTTCGGCCTAGGGTTGGCATGCAGGGAGGGTTGCGGGGCTGTGACCGGTTGCCTCGAGCACGTTGTCCAGCCAGCTGACCCGGTTGGCAAAGCGCTTCGCCTTGTGCGGGGCGGTCCAACGGTAGGAATCGTGTTCCCAGTCGATTTTCAACCGCCGCCGGGAGGTGCGGGCAGTAAACGTGTGCACAAGCCAGGGGGTTCCCGAGCCGTCAGGGACCACTAGGTCCGGTCCCTGCCGAAGGTCCAAAAGGTCTTTGGCCTGCAGACCTGTTTCTTCAAACAGCTCTTCAAAGGCCTGCTGTTCAGGCGTGGCCCCGGCTTCCACAAACCCAGTAACACAGTGCCAACGACCGCTGTCATGGCCAAGGCTGCGGCTCCTCCTGAAAAGGGCAATCCTGCCCCGCCACTCGACCACCGCAGCGATGACAACGTGATCCGGTGTGATCTCAGCGTCAGAGGGAAACCTGACGCCAGGAGATGCATTGATCGTGCTCATTATCCTGTCCTAACAACATGCCCCTAGGGCGGGCACTTCACTTTCCCTGGCGACCACTGGCCATAACAACCAAGCCGCCGCCGCAACGTCCACTAAGGCAGCACACGCGGTTCTTCAAAGCGAAAATCCCGGCAGAGCGGTCAGCGTGCGCACGAGAGCCTGTCCCCCCGAGCGAAACAATCACGTGCTCCTAGCGATGCCCCCACAGCGTCGTCTAGCTCGCCCGTTGGGGGGGCGAAGTCGGTCACAGCGCCAGCAACGTTCGCAAAGCGCTGAAGTTAGCCGTTCGTCGAACCGGTCAACGCTGAGATAAAAGCCGCGGCCCGGAACAATCGCGCCCAACTCCGCAAGAAGCGGGGTTTGCGTGTTGAACTGCTGCGAAGCCGAACACCGCAGCCGGAGGTTCTGTTCGATAGAGCCGCCCTTGAAACCCTAACCAGCTGGAGGGGAGACCGGCCGTTCCTCGGGGCGTTCGCTGCAAAGGAACGGCCGATCATCCTCGGGAAAGTTCAAGACTCTGAGCCGACGCCATGACCGAGCGGCATTCGGAGCGAGCTACCTCGCGGCTGACTGTTCGTTGAGCCTATGCCATGTACGTGCGTGGTAGACGAGAGGGTCGATAGCCGTGGCGGCCTCGACGGAGTCCGGTAGCCGCGCCTCAGTCACATGGACGATGCAGATCGTTGAGTTGCCTGCTTCCAGTCGGAACACCACCTTGCCTCGGAGCCAGGCGTAGACGCCGTGGAACACCGGCTCACCGGTCTTCAGTCGTTTCCAGCTGTCCTTGTCGGCGAACCGGTCCACCCCGCTGGTTGCCCCCAGCTGCGCAAGCCGAAGATGATCGGCGCCAAGCATGTGGACGACAACGGTTTCCGATCTCTCAAGTGCCGGCGTCGACGATGAGAGAGCGGATGCCGAGAACATGAGGAGCGGAGGCTCGGTGCTCACCGACGCCAGCGAACTCACCGTCATGGCTACTGGCTCATAACCGGACGGATCAGCGGTTACAACCGCGACACCGGCGGGGTGCAGCCGGAAGGCGGATTTGAACTGGTCCGCGCTCACCGACTCGGCCAGGTCCAACTCAGGGATTTGGATCGGATGGCGTGTCAGGTAGTCGTAGGTTTTCATGTCTGAGGGTTCCTAATCAACGAGTGGCACGATGAGGGAGTCCGAGGCGCTGACGAAGCGTCGGAGCTTCCTCTAATTCGGGGACCAATCCACGGCGCCGAAGCACCGGGACGACCAACCGCGTGAAGTCTTCGAATGTTCCCGGTGTGTCCGCAGGGACGATCGCGTAGCCGTCGCATCCCCGCTCGACAAACCATTCCTCGAGCTGGTCCGCCACCTGCTCCGGATTCCCCGTGAAGCGGAAGACACTGTTGCGGGTCTGGCTCTCCGCCAAGTCCCGCAGGGTCGCGTCGGGGCCAAACTCCTTTCGCGCAGCATCGACATACCTGGCCACAAGCCCCCTGGCCCCGCCTACGGAGTCCAAAAGATCATCTGGCAGCGGCTTGTCCATCGCCAGCTTGCCGAAATCGAAGTTCGCCTGTTCGGAAAGGAAAATCAGCTCTTCTTCGGGTGCGGAAAGTGAGTCAAAGTACCTTTCCTTCGCACGGGCGGTCTCCTCGTCCTCGCCTACGATGACCTGGACCCCGGGCAGAATCTTCATCATCGAACCGTCACGTCCCGCGTCTGGAAGCAGCCGGTGCTGCTCGGCATAGTGTTGCTGAGCTTTTTCCAGGTCCCGCGGCACTGTGAAGGTGAGGTCTGCCCAGCGCGACGCGAACTCCATGCCTCGTCCCGACTGTCCTGCCTGCAGCAAAACAGGCCAGCCCTGCGGGGGCTGCGGGACGGTCAGCGGCCCCCGTGACGACAGAAACTTGCCCACATAGTTGATTTCGTGGACCTTGTCCGGGTCAGCGAAGATGCCGGTCTCATGATCGAGTTTCAGGGCGTCATGTTCCCAGCTCTCCCACAACGACGTCACGATCTCGAGGAACTCATCGGCCCGGTCGTAGCGGCTCTCAGGATTTTTGTAGTCGGTGCCGTAGTTCTCCGCCTCGTTAGCGTTGAGCGAGGTAACGACATTCCAGACGGCGCGCCCGCCAGTCAGGTGGTCCAGCGTCGCAAAGGCCCGGGCGACCTGGTAAGGGGCATGGTACGTCGTCGAATAGGTCGCGCCCAACCCGATTCGCGTGGTGTGCGACGAGACCATCGCGAGGATCGTCAGAAGGTCGAGCTTGACCGCGCGGGACCCAAAGCGTGCGGTCTGTGCCACCGAGCCGCCGTAGACGCCAGGCATCGCGAGCCGATCGTCGAAGAACAGGACATCAAACCCGCCCCGGTCCAGGATGCGGGCCAGATTGATGTAGTAGTCGGCCGTGAGAATGCGCGGATCTGTGCGCGGATGTCTCCAGGCGCCAAGCGAGCCATAGGTGCTCGAGGCGGACGCGAAAGCGGCAAGGGTCATGTGATCGGTACGTGTCGTCATAGGGAAATCCACTCCTATTCATGGGTGCAAGGCGTTGTGAAGAAGGTCACCACCACCATGGTGGCCCGCCCCAATCCCATCTGTCCAATGCATGCTTTGCGTTGACAAATGTATTCAGTGCATGCCAGGTTGATGCACATGACGATCGACCTGCAAAAGCTCCGGTACGTCGTGGAGGTAGCCCGCGAGGGCAGCTTCACGACCGCCGCCACAAACTTGTTTCTCTCCCAGTCGGCGCTGACGCGAAGCGTGCAGAGCTTGGAGCGGGAGTTCGGACTGCGCATCTTCGAGCGAAGCCGCACAGGCGCCCGCCTGACCGAAGCCGGCGCCAAGTTCATCGCCTTGGCAGAGTCGCTGTTGAAGCGCTCTGACGGTGTGGCGGAGGAGATCAGCCTCATTGCATCGGAAGGCCGCCAGGCACGTGTACGGGTCGGAGTGGGCGCGGTTTCTGCACTTGCGTTCCTGCCCGAACTGCTGCCGGAACTGGCAGCGATGGGACTACGTGTGCAGGTTGTGGTCGAGACGAACAGCCGCTTGGCCGCGATGCTGTCTCACGGCGAACTGGACTTTTTTGTCGGAGGCGTGCCGAGGAACTCCGATGACTTTGCCACCGCAAAGGGATACATCACCCACCGGATTCTCGGCGGAGAAGTCGGCCTGCTTGTGCGGGCCGGTCATCCGCTGGACCAGGATGACTTCACCCCCGAGCACCTGGCACAGTATCCGGTGGCGGGTGGCAGCTTCCTGACCGACACATTGCAGCCCGGACTTCTGGAAGGACTCAACCTCCATCGGCCGACCGTCGAATCCGACGACTACGGGCTCCTCTGCGCGCTGGCGCGGAACACAGACTATATCGTTGTTGCGAACACGGTTCTTGCCCGGCTGCGCCCGGAGCTGGGTCTCGTGGCACTTCCCATCGAGCTTCCCTCACCCACGGATACGCACTGGGTTCTTCAATGGTCACCGCATCTGGGCCTATCGGGTCAGGCGGAGAAAGTCTTCGAGGTCGTGCGCGACTTCATCACCCGCGCAATGAGCTGATTTGCGACGAGCGCATAAGTCTATGCCAACTATGCAATGGACTCTGCCGGAGGGGCTTGGTTGCATTGTCCTCTGTGACTCCCGTCGCATTTGGTGTCCCTGAGGAAGGTTTTGGAATACCAAAACGGGCCATCCTGCCGAAGAGGGCCGGGCACGGCCGCAGGGCTACCGATGTGACCAGACCCAGATCCTCAGTGGCGTCATTGCTAATCTCCGCCACCCCAGGTCGAACGCCCGACGGCGCGTAAAACCGTCTGTCCTCACGTTCACCCGGTGGCAGACTGAAAGGACAACCATGGAAGCTGCCGCAACAGCGCCCCAGCTCACCGCATCGAATCTGAACTCCCGGCTCGACCGATTACCAATTACGGCGACCCACATAGCTTGGCTCACGCTTCTAGGACTTTTTTACCTTGTAGAGACTTTTGACGTCACCGTCTTCTCGGCTCTGGCGCCGTCCATCCGAGCGGAATGGGGCCTTTCCATCGGCCAGATCGGTGTCCTGACTTCGGCCGTCTTCATTGGGATGGCCTTCGGCGCAATCATCGGCGGCCAACTCTCCGACAAGTTCGGACGACGACCGGTCCTCATCTACTCTGCAGTCTTCTACTCGTTGGCGTCCCTGGTTTCGGCAGTCGCGCCGAACTTCGAAATACTCCTCGCCGGCCGAGTTCTGACCGGCTTGGGCGCCCAGGCAGCGACCGGCGCCGTGATCGTTTATATGAGCGAACTGTTTCCGAAGATGAGCCGCGGACGGTTCTTCACCGTAATGACGTTTATAGGATTCGTCGGAGCTCCCCTGACTACATTCACGGCGATGGCTATCGCGCCCAACTACGTGGCGGGCTGGCGATGGGTCTTCGTCATCGGCGCCTCCGGACTTGTGCTTGCCGTTTTCGCGGCGATCTGGCTGCCCGAGTCGGTCCGATGGCTGACGGCCAATGGCCAAGACAAGAAGGCCGCAAGCCTGGTGACAAGGCTGGAGTCACGCGCGCAGGCCCGTGGTCTGGTCCTGCCCGACCCCGAGCCCGAACCTCCCGTAACGAAGCAGGGCACATCGCGCGACCTGTTCCAGCCTGTGTACCTGCGGCGCCTCATCGTCACATCACTGGCCTGGTTCCTCTTTCTCTTCGCAAATTATGGATTCGTTGCCTGGATCCCGACGATCCTCACCGACCGCGGCATGGATCAGACAGCCGCGCTTTCGTTTGCTGGAACCGTAGGCATCGCCGCTCCAGCAGCTGCAGTTGCCCTCTTCTACTTCGCCGACCGCTTCGAGAGACGAATGACAGTCTTTATCGGCTGCGCGCTCTCATCTGCCTCACTACTTGTCTTCGCGTTCGTCCCGGATCCAACCATCAACATGATCACCGCCTTTCTAGCCGTTTTCGGCATCGGGGTGACAACCGTGGCGTTCTTCACCTACCTGCCCGAGGTCTTTCCGACACACGTCCGCGGAGTAGGCGCGGGCACTGCCAACGCCGCAGGCCGGATGGCAGGCATCGTGTCCGGAGTTGTCGTCGCCTCGATCTACAGCTCGCTTGGGTTCCAGATGCTCTACACGATCCTCGCGGCGGTGATTCTCCTGTCAGGATTGCTGCTTCAGTTCTTCGGGCAGCGGACTACGCAACAGTCACTGGAAAATATCTAAGCCCTGACCGACGCCGCCATGCAATGAAACCGGCGACAGGCTAAGGCAGCCGCACGATCTGCATGCTTGACTGCCAACACAAATCTTCTGTGGGTCGACGAACAGTCGACCCACAGAAGAGCCATTTTCACCACCGGTCGTGCCGTGCGGTGGCTGGCGATCTAAGGCCTGTCAAGCACCGGCAAGTCCTGCCCTCTGGTGGCGAATTAGGCTGCGGGTGCGGCATTTTCAGCTGCTGCATCAACTCCTCGAGCTCGGCCGGCAGCGGCGGCATTGCCCAGGGCACGGCGACTGCAGCTGTACCCGCGATTTTGGCCAGGTTATGGCTATGTCAACTGTGCGGGCCTTTCCGAGGCGGTCACCGAGGGTTTTCGCGCGGCTGTCGGGGATAAATGCTCGTCGCGGATGGCGGGGCTGCCCGGGCGGGCCAGCTCGTGGTGGCATGCGACCTCGACCGGACCCGAGCGGGAACGCGACAGGGTGTGTGGCGTTCGTCGCCGGATCGGACGGCTGGTATGTCCGCACCTTCAGCCGGGTGGTCCCCCAACAGGTCATTCATGCATGAAGCGCATGGATAGACGTAAACGATGCAATAGACATCCAATTGCTGCTTCTGGTTGAGTATCGAGCATCACGTGTCTGGGCATGTGCTCGTCGTCGCTTATGGCGAATCCAAATCCGTGCCCCAAAACCCTTCAGTTAGGAAAAATGTGCCTACTAAACGTCTGATCATGGGCAAGGACGCCGAAGGCGTCAGCCGCGTTCTCTTCCATGACGAAGCGCCTCGTGTGGTTCAGTGGCAGGCCGGCGTGGACAACATCGCGGTCCTGTGGGAGGAGGACCTCTCGTCGCCGCTAAACTTCTCCGGGGACGACCCCACGCTCGACTTCAAGAACCTGTTCCCGCCCTTTGGTGCGGTGAACTTCCAACTGCTCCGTTTTCCCAAGCACGCAGGCGACCACTTGGGACCGGAAACGTATGCAGAGGCACTCGACCGTGCGGGGGTGGTGATGAACAGCCTCACCGAGGACGGCGGCTGGCATTCCACTGCCACGATCGACTTCGGAGTCGTACTTGAGGGAGCGGTAGACGTGAAAATGCGCAACGGAGATACGGTAACGCTCCACGCCGGGGACACCTTCGTTCAGCGAGGTGGAGAACATGCCTGGGCCCCGCATCCGGATCAGGACGTGAAGATCGCAGTCGTTGAGGTCGGCCGCCAGGTCTGACACCGGCTAGGAGGGCTGGATGCAGCACCAACTGCGAGCACAACTGACTCCGTAAAAGCTCTGCGTGATCCCCGCGAACCAAACCCCACCCACACCGAAAGGTAGGCCCGGGCAGCATGACCCGAAAAAGAATCCTCAAAGAAATGGTCACCGAGCAGGATCTGGTGATCGGCATGTTCCAGCAGATCGTTTATCCGGAGATCACCGAGTACCTCGCACGGTGCGGTGTCGACTACTTGATAATCGATCTGGAGCACACAGGCAAGTCAATCGAGTCCGCAGCGGCCTGCATCATGACCGGCGCGGCGATGAATGTGCCGATGCTGGTGCGCGTCCGCGAGAAGGAGCAGAGCCTCATCGAGCAGGCCCTGGACGCCGGTGCACAGGGAGTTGTCGTCCCGACCGTGGAGACCGTCGAAGATTGCGAAATGATGGTCCGGGCAGCCCGGTTCGCCCCCGAAGGGGAACGCGGTTGGTGCAACGTCCCGCCGGTGAAACGCTGGATGAATGAGTGGGAGGGGGACGATTTCGGAGACGACTTCGCCCCGGAGACGTACTGCCGGCAGGCGAACGACCAGGTGTTCGTCGCCGCTCTCGTCGAGACCCCGCTCGGCATAAAAAACCTGCCCGAGATGCTCAAGGTGGACGGCATCGACGCCTTCCTGCTTGGCTCGGGAGACCTGTCCATTCGCATGGGACGGAGCCTGTGGGACCCGGAGGTCGCAGAGATCGTCGCCGGCGCTATCGAGGCGATCCAGGCGGCAGGGAAGATCAGCTGTCCAATTGGGCTGGCGTCCAATGTCGAGAAGCTCTATAAGAACGGATCGCGCATGATGATGCTAGGTATCGGTGAACGCCAGGGGATGCAGAGCGCCTTGCGCGGGGAGATCAGCGAGATGCGGTCCATCGCCTCAGCCGCCCAATGACTGCCTCCTGGTTGGCCCTCGGCCCCGGCCTCCCTCTGACCGCCCGGCCGATGCCTAGATCACCGGCCTGCCTGCGGACGGTGGCTGGGCTGCCAAGGCGGCACGCTCCCATCAGGATGCCGACCAGTTAGAGCCCATCTGGAATGAGACGATTGGCACGGCCCAGGCGGCAGATATTCACCACGTGCACCGTTGAGCTACGGCTTCGAGAACGGCGCATTCGATATCGTCGAGGGTGATCTCGGACTGCTTCGGTCCGCCGCTGACAATGCACCGCCAGCTATGCGTGAAATGACATCAGGGAGCATGGCAGCGCCTGCCGCTGCCCAGTAACTCGATCCCGCTGCAACTGACCCTCGCGAGCCCTCCCGCACTGCTGCTCGTTGAGCACGATCTTTCGGATCAGCACACGCCACGCCCCTTCCCTCGACGACACACGCACGCACGGAGATACTCGATGCGATGCGAGGCGCAACTGAGACAGGTCTAGCCATTACTTCCCCTGGCTGAGTCAGCCCCAGGGCCGACACTAATAACCGGAGTTCCGTACGCCGATAGACACGGCATGATCCTTCCACCGGTGCCCGGCAGGTATGTATTTCCAAACGCCCATTCGGGCTGGCAAGGCCCCTTTCAGTCCTTGATGTGGAATGGCTAGCGGCACAGCGTCGCCGACGCTACAGGATGAAGCGGCAGGCGAGTAGCAACCCGCCGCTCGACTCATAACTGTCCAATGCTGCTTCGTGGCGACCTATGAAAGGCGTCCACACGCAAATCCGGGCATATTGCCTCACGGGGCATATAGCGTCACGTGGCTGTTTCGCCGGCCATCCGCCCTTGCCAGAAGGCTCAGCACTTCGGGCGGCAGGCCGGCGAGGTGAGCCGGGTTGACGCGATGTTGACAGCGATTCGATGTCTTGTCGAAGGTACGCCGACGAACTTTCAAAATCGAGCCGCGAATCAGATTTTCCGGAATACACCTCCCGAGTGGCGTTTCCTTCTGATGAGGCCCTGTCGACCAAGACGGGAAGGCCTGCCGCTCGGATTCCAACACCTCAAGAGAAATGATTGCATTGGATGCATGGATCGCTTCGAACTATGCATTAGACATCTCGTCTCGGGGCTGGTCAAATATTTGATGTGGCCCGGACCACAGCCCACAGTGAACGGATCAGGCAAAGATGATTCAAGCGGGTCCGTTTGGTGCAGGGAAGGGATTGAAACGCGAAGGTAGTGCCGCCGCATGGCACCCCCCGCTTCGCCTCAGACGGCAGGTGAAGCGGGGGGGGTTGACGGAGCGGAGCAACGCAACCAGTCGCCTGGGGGCCCTACGAGAGCGTCCCCGCGAGTAAGTGCAAGTGGAAAGTTGCGAGGATGGTTTAGTCCCCTCAATAACCAAGGAGACAATACGAAATGGATGCCGCAGCTTGGAGGGGCCTCGTTGAGGAGGACCCGATCGAAGCCGATCTTGAGATCATCGACGCGCACCACCACTTGTGGGAAAAGCCGCCTGTTCCGGTGTTCGAGACCTACGGCGAGGACGCGGTGCTGGCCGACCAGACGGCCGGTCACAACGTATTCGCGAGCGTCTACGTCGAAGCCCAGTCCTTCTACCGGCAGTCCGGGCCCGAACACCTCCGCCCCGTCGGCGAAACCGAGTACATTGATGCCGTGGCGGCTCGCGCCCTACATTCTGGGACTTCAAGCGCCCACCCCTGTGCGGGCATCGTTGCCCACGCCAACCTCCTCCTCGGTCGGCGCGTCGAGGAGGTGCTGTCGGCGCACCGCGCGGCATCCCCGGATCGATTCGTAGGAGTGCGGCACCGGGTGCCCTTCGACCGCCATATACCGTTGCACAGCGGGCCACGGGAGGGGATCCTCAAGGAGGCGGACTTCCGCGAAGGATTTGCCCAGCTCGCACCGGCCGGGCTGACCTTCGACGCCATGGTCTTCCAGACTCAACTCCAGGACGTGACCGACCTGGCTAAGGAGTTTGATGACACGACGATCGTCCTCAATCATGTCGGGGCACCGCTCGGCGCCGGCCCATACGCGGGCCGCAGGGACGAAATGTTCCAGCAGTGGTTGCGCGAAATGCAAGCTCTCTCCGTGCACGAGAACGTCCACGTCAAGCTGGGCGGCCTCTTCATGGACCTCACGGGCCTCGACACCCGCGACAGTCCTCTTCCGCCAGACTCAGACGCGGTCGCAGCGATACAACGTGAGTACATCCTGGCCACGGTAGATTTGTTCGGCCCAGAGCGATGCATGTTCGAGAGCAATTTCCCGCTTGACATGCACAGTGTCTCGTACGTCGTGCTCTGGAATGCTTTCAAGAAGATGGTGCGCGACTTCTCGAACGAGGAGAAGGCAGCGATGTTCTCGGGGACCGCCCGCCGTGCCTACGGCCTGCCATTGTCCACTGAGAAGCCAGGGTTCGTGGAGCCGAGTGTACATCCAGAGACCGGCTTTGCTGCTGAGTCAACGTTCCACCGCTGACCCGCTAACCTACAGACCCGATTAATAGTGGACCTAGCGCCACACATATATGAAATGAGAAAAATGCAACTACAGGATAAGCGGATCGTCGTCGTCGGCGGCGCCAATGGGACCGGTGCGGCCATTGTCCGTGCTTATGTCGCGGAAGGGGCCCACGTAGCCGCCTTGGATATCCGCGATTCAGACGGCGAGGCGGTTGTCAGCAAGGCCAATCAGAGTGGCCCTGGGAAGGCCTTTTACTTTCACTGTGACGCGTCGGTGCGCACCGAGGTGAAGGAAGCGTTCGCATCGGCAGCGAGTGCGCTCGGCGGAGTCGACGCACTAGTAGTCACCGCTGGTGTGATGGGTAAGCAGATTGCCCCGGAGTCAATCGATGACAATGAGTTCGACCGGCTCATGACCATCAACATGCGGTCGATATTCCTGACGAATCAGGAGATCTTCCCGTATCTCGTCGAGAACGGGGGCGGCCGCATCATCAATTTCGGTTCCGGTGCTGGCCTTCGCGAATACCCGGCCGCGGCGCACTACTCGGCGTCGAAAGGAGCTGTCATCTCCTGGACCCGTTCGCTCGCATTTGCGTGGGGCAAGCACAACATCACGGCGAACGTGGTCAACCCTGCGATCGCAGGAACACTCATGTTCCGCGAATCGTCCGAGACGCAGGCAAAAGCCGGTCAAGAGCATGTGGCGAGTAAACTGGAGAGCATGTCCCCGCTCGGTACCCGGCGATTCCCGCCCACCGACGAGGAACTGCAGGTGGGGTTCGGTAACCCGGACACGGACCTCGCGCCCGTCCTGGTCTTCCTTGTCGGGGACGGAGCCCGCTTCATCACGGCGCAGATCATCCCTGTCGATGGAGGCCTGACTCCAGGACGCTAATTCCAGAAGCTGCGCTGTGCTTGCGGACGTGGGGTCGACGGTGAGAGGCCCCGTCATCACTGGGCTTCTCACCAGAGCACCGGCACCGCCACCAGACAGAAGCAGAAGGCAGGGACGGGGTCTTTGAAAAATGGGACGTCCTATAAATCAGAGATTCCGGCCAACCTGCCACACCCAGACCTCCCTGAGACCTGGCGGCCCCTAAACCGGCGCCGCTGGAGAAGGACGCCTCCGCCGAGGACAGCACCGCCCTGCCGGCTGCCGGTGCTCCCTGAGGCTCCGTTCCGCCGGCTACTGCCGGCAACCGTGCCGGATCCGGCCCCCCCGACAAGGTCCGGATCCGGCAACGGCCGAAGCCCTGCTTCGACAAAACCGCTCGGCTCCCCGCAGACCTCCCTTCGTCGCGCAAGCCGGTCCCTCACCGCGACACTTGGAGACCACTCTCTGGCCGGAAAAAGTGCCTTATAAATACCGGGTTCTCAGATTCGCGTATATCCCGCCCGCAAAAAAGCCCGGTGAGGGCGGCCTAAACGTTACAGGGCACAACCAGGCCATCATCGCCTTCGCCCGCCGCCGCTCGGACGTCCTCTAGGCAATGCTCCGCGACAGCACCCTCTATCAAGCTCCAAAGCCCGCACCCATCGCTACCGCCGCTTGACGAAAACCACAGAGGCATCCCCCCCTTTGACCAGGGCGGGGTTTGGCTCTTCGACTTGGACATCAGATGCCAGCTAGCAGTCTCTACCTCCGGCTTCGGCCGGCGGTTGTGGGTCTGTTCCGTGGCTCTTGTCTGCCCATTCCTCGGCGAGGATGGCGTAGACGTACTCGTCGGTCCATTCACCCTTCCACCAGGCTGACTTGTGGTGGTAAGCCTCGCGGCGCATGCCGATGCGTTCGAGCAGTGCGACCGAGCGGTCGTTGCGGGTGTCGCAGTCGGCGCAGATGTGGTGTAGGCCGTGCTGGGTGAACAGCAGTGAGATGACTGTGCGCAGTGCTTCGGTGGCGTACCCGTGGCCTTGCGCGTCAGCGGCGAGGGTGAACCCGACGGTGGCCTGGCGGGCCTCGTCGCCATCGACGCGGACCGCGATGTCGCCGATGAGCCGCCCGCCGGTCTCGATGCCGATCTGGAGCCATACGCCGGGTTGGGCGAATCGCACGTTGCGCATCTCGACGATCAGCGCACGGGCGCTGTCGAGGGGGTACGGCGTCCTCCATGACTGGTAGCGGGCCTGCACCGGGTCGCTTCGGTAGGCCGCCAGTGCGGCGGCGTCGTCGTTGGTCATTCGGCGCAGCACCAGATGCTCGGTGGCGGCCAGGATCTCCGCGGTCATCGTGCTCAGCTCCTTGGGATATCGAGATGCACGGCGTCAGGCGTCGCGTCGGTGCAGCGTGACGGCGGCCGCCGCGAGAGGGACGGCAGCTGACCTGCCGGTAGGGGCCTTGCAAGGCCCCTACCGGCAGGTCAGTGGTAGTTGGTGTGCCACCGCCAAGAGGCTTACGCCGCGGCACCGAGGCAGATGGACCCGAACAGGACGGGCACTGCTCTTGGGTTCACGCTTGCTGCTGGGCGCGAACGGCTTCACGGTCCGGGCTGGTCGCCATAGTCGCCGACAGTGCGGTGCGGGGCCAGGTCCAGGCGGAGCGAAGGATGAAGGCCAGGATCAGCACCTCGATTCCGATGGAGAGGGCGTAGAAGGAGGCCCATTCCCAGTTCGTCGAGGCCGCGTTGAACACCATGACGGGGATGTAGAGCGATGCCACGACGAGGTTCGTGGCGCGGTTCACACGGGCGGGCAGCGTCATGGAGAGCAGGATCATCAGGGCCGGGATCCCTATGACCACGACGAAAATGGTCAACAATGGCCCGCTGATGTCGAACACAAAGATTTCGCCACCCCGGATCTGGTCGATGGCGCCGGGCTTGTAGAGGTGGAAGTAGTCGATGTAGATGACGAAGAACATCAAGCTGGTCCAGGCGGCGGCGAGCTTGGCCTGCACCGGGATCCGCAGGGTCTCCAGCGTGGTGGTGCGTTGACGTGTTCTCATCATGGGCTCCGTTGTTGTGATGAGGATCGGTAGGTCCTCGGGGTTCGTCCAACGTGCAACTTACGGCTGTAAGGGACAATCGCCAGTGTAGCCTTACGGGCGTAAGTGCGCAAGGATGGGAACATGACGCGACGCACACCACTGAGCAGGGAGAGAATCATCGACGCCGCCGCCGCAGTCGCCGACCGCGGGGGTGTCGCCGCCGTGAGCATGCGCAGTGTCGCGAAGGTGCTCGGCGTCGAGGCGATGTCGCTCTACCATCACGTCCCAAGCAAGGAGGCGCTGCTCGACGACCTCGCCGACTGGGTATTCGAGAGGATCGAACTGCCCCAGGTCGGCGCTACCTGGCGGGAGGCGCTGACCAGCCGGGCACGATCGGCACGGTCGGTGCTCACCGCTCATCCGTGGGCGCTAGGGATGATGGAATCTCGGCCCAACCCCGGCCCAGCGCTGCTGCAACACCACGACCGTCTCCTCGGCGTGCTGAGGACCGAGGGCTTCAGCGCCGCGCTCGCAACACACGCGTTTTCCGCGATCGACGCCTACGTGCACGGGTTCGCGCTGACCGAGACGAGCCTGCCGTTCAAACCGGGGGACGGCGCCGAGAAAGCGTTCGCCGTCAAGGTCGCGGCGCCGGCGGAGCTGTATCCGCACATTGCGCGCTCGCGCGCCGAGCTGCTGGGCGATGGCGTTTACGCGTTCGCGGACGAGTTCGACTACGGGTTGGAGCTGCTGCTGGAGGGCCTGGAGCGTCGGGTCGCCGACGAGATCCCCGCACTACGCGAGCGTTAGCGCATCCGCCTGCGGCGGCCGGCTCCTGCTCCTCATCCGACTCGCGTCTCGAAACCCCTGTGTCTCGCATGAGATGCAAGACGGGGCCGGCCCTGTCTGCGACACCGAGCGATCACAGAACGCCGCCACGAAGCGCCAAACTCCACGGGCGCGGAGCGCCGCGCGGAAGGACGCGGGAGTACGCTATCCGCCAACAGGCGGGCGGACGTCTTCACCGAACGGCGAATGATTGCGCGCGCCGGTGGGCGCGACTAGCGTCGGGGCATGAGAGCGATCCTCTATGACCGCTACGGGTCGCCCGATGTGCTGCGGCTCGAGGATATCGCCACGCCGACGCCGGGGAGAGGCCAGGTGCTCGTGCGGGTGATCGCGACCTCGGTCAATCTGAGCGATTGGGAGGGGCTGCACGGGTCGCCCGCCTACGCCCGATTCGGCGGCCTATTCAGACCCGCCCGCCGCACGCTCGGTTCGGACATCGCGGGAGTGGTCCAAGCGGTGGGCACAGGGGTCACGCGGTTCCGGCCCGGTGACGACGTCTACGGCGACAATCTCGCCCTGAAAGGCGGCTTCGCGGAGTACGCGGTGGCGCCGGAGCACGCTCTCGCAGCGAAGCCGTCGCAATTGTCGTTCGCTCAGGCCGCTACCGTGCCGCAATCGGGGGCGATCGCGGTGCAAGCGGTTGCGCGTGCGAAGCCCGGTGGGCGGATGCTGATCAACGGCGCCGGCGGAGGAACTGGGGCGTTCGCGCTCCAGCTCGCCGCTGCCGCCGGCATCCATGTCACAGGGGTGGACAACGCCGGCAAGCTCGACTTCATGCGCGACCTGGGTGCTGCCGAGGTGATCGACTACCGAACCAACGACTTCACCCAGACCGGTCCGTACGACCTCATCATCG
The DNA here is from genome assembly GCF_059092625.1 of Arthrobacter sp. Y3221114. Classification (NCBI taxonomy): domain Bacteria; kingdom Bacillati; phylum Actinomycetota; class Actinomycetes; order Micrococcales; family Micrococcaceae; genus Arthrobacter; species Arthrobacter sp. Y3221114. The sequence goes on along the minus strand of NZ_JBNHHW010000001.1, from coordinate 157,643 downwards.
ACCTCGTCGCCCGGCGGTCGGTGTTCGCGTATCGCCGCGCGCTCGCCCCCGGTGGCACCTACCTGATCGTCGGCGGGACGACGCGCGCCCTCCTGCGAGTGGTGACGATTGGCACGCTGATCGGTGCCATGACGGGTCGGCGTTTGGGGGTTCTTGCCGTCAAGCCGGGTCCGGCGCATTTCTCGCTCCTCACCGAGCGATGCATTGCAGGAGATGTTCGCATCCACATCGACCGCGTGTTCCCACTCGCGCAGGTGCCCGAAGCGCTCGCCTACGTCGGCGAGGGCCAGGCGCTGGGCAAGGTGGTGGTCGAGGTGCGGGCAGGCGCCGATTGAAGGCCACTACGAGAGGGTAAGGCCTGGCACCTCGAGGAGCAGGAAGGCCGCGGCGACGAACACAGGCCCGTGTAGACGAATGGCCGGAGCATAGAAGCGGGCCCCGGCATCTTGAACTGGACGCTTCGCTAATTCGAACGTTTGTTCTATTTTTAAGGGATGGATCGGGACGCGCTGGCAAAGCTGGCAGCCCGTTACGCCAGGCGGGCCGAGCCGGTGTCTTTGACCCCGGAGGAACTGGATCTCGGGCACTGCAAGGTGACCCGTGTTGTGCCGGGGGTGCCGGTGTGGGCGTGGATCCGGTTCCCGGGTTCAGCCGAGCTGGTCGCCGGTGAGGCATTCGGCTGGACGTCCCGGGCGGTGCAGGTCTCCTGGACGGACGCAGGGGTCCGGCGGATGACCTGGGTGTGGGCATCCGCGGTGCGGCGGCGGAACGATCAGGTGCGGAAAACGCCTTTGGGCGACAGGACGGCGAAGGCCAATGACGGCGGTGCAGGAAGCGACAGGCCGTAGAACGCTCAATGAGCCGGTTGAACCAACCCATGAACCCGGACGTCTATCTTTTCCGAAGGCACCCTTACTGCCCACGGGGAAGGTCAGCGCATGAATCCCGACGCCGGTCCCTCGCGACGCTCGGTCCTGGCCGCCTCCGCAACGGCCTGCTCGGCGTGTGCACTGGCTGCCTGTGCTCCCACGGGGAACGACGGCGGCGAGGCCGGCGGAAAACCCGCCCCGGCTACCACCGGCGGCGCAGCCGTCCAGATCCTGAAGCTCACCGACGTGCCGGTTGGCGGCAGCGCCAATGGCGAAGCGGCCGGGCAGGAAATCCTCATCCACCGCGCCAACGAGACTACCGTCCTGGCCTACACGCAGTCTGCACTCACCAGGGCTGCACCGTGGCGCCGGCGGGCGAGGAGTTCCGTTGCCCGTGCCACGGCTCTGTCTTCAGCGCCGCAGACGGCTCGGTGCTCGACGGGCCGGCGTTGAAACCGCTGCAGCGCTTTGCGGCGGCCATTGATGGCGAATGGATCACCGTAGTGGCTTGATCGCTTACCCGCTGGCCCTGCGCGATCGGCAGTCGGTTTGGAAATTTACCAGCACCTTCCGGGAGAATAACGGACATGAGTTCGTCCCTGCCTTCGCGCCGCGCCATCCTGACCGCCACGACCGCCGTCGGTTCGGTGGGCGCGCTCACCGCTTGTTCCCCGCTCCAGGACTACACAGGGGCACAAGGTGCCTCCGCTTCCCCGATTGCCAGCGACGGCACGCCGGTTCGGGTCGGCAAGCTCCGCGACGTGCCGGTTGGCGGCAGCGCCAGCGGCGAGGCAGGCGGGGAGAAGATCCTCATCCACCGCCCCGACGAAACTACCGTCCTGGCCTACAGCGCCGTTTGTACGCACCAAGGTTGCGGCGTGACCCCGACGAAGGCCGAATTCGTGTGCCCTTGCCATAACTCGACCTTCGCGCTCGCCGACGGCACAGTTACCGGCGGTCCGGCGCCCGCTCCGCTGCCGCGTTTCGCGGCGGCTATCGACGGCGAATGGATCACCGTCACCGTTTGAAATGGACTAATCCTGCCATCCCGCTCAAGTTGCCCGGAAAAAAGCTTTTCGGTGGTTGGAACTCGCGGTACGTATACCCTCACAAATCCCGCGCTTTGGACGATAGTTAACAATGTCAGTATCGTCCTATAGGTTTAGCGAAACAGTCCGAATCGAGCAGGGGGAAGCATTGCAGTTCGCAGAAAGGCTGGCCGCACTGGCCGCAAAAATTCAGCAGCAGCGCGAGATCATCGAGACGGAAGAAGCCACTAAGAACGCATTCGTCATGCCGTTCATATCGACGATCCTCGGATATGACGTTTTCAACCCCTTGGAAGTGGTCCCCGAGTTTACCGCCGATGTCGGCATCAAGAAGGGCGAGAAAATCGACTACGCCATCGTTCGTGATGGCGAAGTCCAAATGCTGATCGAGTGTAAGAAGTCGCTCGGCGACCTTCGCGTGGAACATGCCTCGCAGCTTTACCGCTACTTTGCTGTCACTAATGCCCGGATCGCGATTCTGACGAATGGTGAGGTCTACCAGTTCTACACGGACCTTGATGCTCCGAACCGCATGGACGCCAAGCCATTCCTCATTCTTGACATGAATGACATCGACGAAACCCTAATCCCGGAACTCGTGAAGCTCTCCAAGGATGTCTTCGATCTGGATTCGATCATCAGTGCAGCTGAAGAGCTCAAGTACATCGGGCAAATCAAACGCACTATCTCCGGTCTTTTTCAGTCCCCTGAGGATGACTGGGTGAAGTTTTTAACCGCCAAGGTCTACGACGGTGCGTTCACGCAGAAGGTCCGCGAGCAGTTTACTGGGCTGGTGGCCAAAGCAACCCGGCAATTCCTCAATGACCAAGTCAACGAAAGATTGAAGGCTGCCCTGGGCGAGTCACCTGTGATTCAAGCTGCCCAGGCGTCCTTGGCCGATTCGGTCACCAGCGAAGAGATTGTCGAGCAAGATCTGAACCGGGATGACGGCATCGAAACAACTCTTGAGGAAGTAGAGGGCTTCCAGATAGTACGGGCAATTGTGTGCAGCGAGGTCAAACCGACACGCGTTACCCACCGTGACGCAAAGTCCTACTTCGCCGTACTCCTGGACGACAACAACAGGAAGCCGATTGCCAGACTCCATTTCAACAGGTCGCAAAAATACCTGGGTGTCTTCGACGACGGAAAGCAGGAGACCCGCCATCCCATCGAGTCGCTGGCCGAGATCTACGACTACGCAGACACCCTTCGTCGGACGGTGAAGAACTACGAGTAAAGCGTAGGGCTCTCCGAGACCGGCGGGGCGGGAAGCCCCGGAGCAGGCGTCCTAGTCGGCCGGAGCCGCCCGGGCCCCGTATCCTGCGTCCAGGAAGTCAATTAGCGTCCGGTCGAGCCCGGCGGTTGCCGTCGCCCGATCCGGCGCGAGGAAGGACTCGGCTCCGCGCCAGTCGCTCTTGACCACACGGCCGCCGGCCGCCCAGTGCACGCCGACCAGTTCGGCCCCGGCGTCCAGTGCATAGTCCTTCCGGCCGGGGAGGCCGGCGACTGTTTCCCTCATGCGGGCACTCTGCACCACTTCATAGCGGTCGCACACGGTCCGGCGGCCGTCCGTCAGCAGGACGTCCTCGGTGCCGGCCAGCGAGACCCGCGTCCATGCCCCGCTGTCGGGTTCGGCGGGCGCGGCGTCGTCCAGCCGGAAAAACTCCACGGCCTGGGTGCCGGAACCGACCATGTCCGCCAACAGGAGGTACTCCCCGTAGCTGGGCAGGCTCGTTTCGGGCAGCCCGAAATCCTCGCGGCGGGCCAAAGCCTCGATACGGCCCGGCCATTGCCGGTAAGAAGAGGTGTCCCACCGCCGTGTCCCGGGCTCGAACCGGACGACCGATTCCGCGCGGTACCCGTCCGGTCCGCTCCCGAAGGCGATCCGCGTGGTGAGGACGTGATCCGCCCACCGGCGGTAGAGGCAGCCTTGCTTGGCGCCCTCAAAGTAAAACCATTCCCAGCGTTCCATCGGCTCCTCCCGCGGCCCCCTCGAAGAAATCAGAACAGGGCCACTTTCGGCACCGCGGGGAAGATGCCTTCCAGCTCGGCCAGGTCCTCGCCGGTCGGCTGCCAGCCCGCGGCCTGGGCGTTCTGCCGGATCTGTTCCGGCTTCGTGGCACCGGCGATGACCGATGCGACCGCTGGCCGCGTTGCAAGCCAGGAAAACGCCACCTCGATTTCCTTCAGGCCGCGGTCGGCGGCGAAGCGGGAGAAGGCGCCCAACTGCTCCCAGTCGGCGTCCTTGAGCATGTTGGTGCGCGAGTGAGTCAGCCGGCTGCCTTCCGGCGCCTTGCCGTCCTTGTACTTGCCGGTGAGCAGGCCGTTGGCCAACGGGAAGTACGGCAGCAGGCCCAGCCCGTAGGCCTCGGCGGCAGGGGTGACTTCCAGCTCCGCCCGGCGGTCCAGCAGGTTGTAGTGGTTCTGGCTGGAAATGAACGGCGTGTAGCCGCCCATCCGCGCCGTGAATTCCGCCTCGGCGATCTGCCAGCCGGCCCGGTTGGAGTGGCCGATGTAGCGGACCTTGCCGGCGCGGACCAGGTCGTCCAGGGCGGACAGGGTCTCGTCGACCGGAGTCAGCGGGTCGGGCGTGTGGAACTGGTAAAGGTCAATCCAGTCGGTGCCCAGCCGCCGCAACGACGCTTCGGCGGCCTTGACGATGTAGCGCCGCGAGCCGCGGGCACCGAAGTCATCGCCGTTCGCGCCGCGCATGTCCATGCCGAACTTCGTGGCAACCACGACGTCATCGCGCCGCGTTCCGAGTGCCTTGCCCAGGAACTCCTCGCTCAGCCCCGGAGTCTTTCCGTAGGTGTCGGCCACGTCGAAAAGGGTCACCCCGGCGTCCAGCGCGGCGTTGACCACCGCGTCCGTGCCTTCCTGCGTTTCCGTCGGGGTATTGGACCGGCCCAGGTTGTTGCAGCCGAGCCCCACCGTCGAGACGGTGAGGCCGGATTTGCCGAGACGCCGGTATTCCATCGCTACATCCTTGTCACGTGGGAGATTTGCCGTTCGCCTCGCATCCTATCCCGGCTCCAGCCCCCGCACCGAAGGCGGGAGTGAGTTCCCACACGTCACGTAGCGGCCGCGGCGTTGCCGCTTCTGTCTTTGAGTGCCGCTGCACATATGATCGAAACCATGGCCAAAGTTCTGACTTCCCTTCCCGTCGGCGAACGCGTCGGCATCGCCTTCTCCGGTGGACTTGACACGTCCGTTGCCGTTGCGTGGATGCGCGACGGCGGAGCCGTGCCCTGCACGTACACGGCCGACCTCGGCCAGTACGACGAGCCGGACATCGACGCGGTGCCCGGCCGCGCCACCGAGTACGGCGCCGACATCTCCCGCCTGGTCGACTGCAAGCCCGCACTCGTGGAGGAAGGCCTGGCCGCGCTGGCCTGCGGCGCCTTCCATATCCGCAGCGGCGGCCGTTCCTACTTCAACACCACCCCGCTGGGCCGCGCCGTGACCGGCACCTTGCTGGTGCGCGCCATGCGGGAAGACGGCGTGGACATCTGGGGCGACGGTTCCACCTACAAGGGCAACGACATCGAGCGTTTCTACCGCTACGGGCTGCTGGCCCACCCGCGGCTGCGCATCTACAAGCCGTGGCTCGATCCGCGCTTCGTTTCTGAGCTCGGCGGCCGCCAGGAGATGTCCGAATGGCTGACCGCGCACAACTTCCCCTACCGCGACTCCGCCGAGAAGGCGTACAGCACCGACGCCAACATTTGGGGCGCCACCCATGAGGCCAAGACGCTGGAGCACCTGGGCACCAGCCTGGAGGCCGTCGAGCCGATCATGGGCGTGGCCTTCTGGCGCGACGACGTGGACATTCCCACGGAGGACGTGTCGGTGCGTTTCGAGGCGGGCCGCCCGGTGGCGATCAACGGCACCGAATTTGCCGACGCCGTAGCCCTGGTCCAGGAAGCCAATGCCATCGGCGGACGCCACGGTCTGGGCATGTCCGACCAGATCGAGAACCGCATCATCGAGGCGAAGTCGCGCGGCATCTATGAGGCCCCGGGCATGGCCCTGCTGCACATCGCCTACGAGCGGCTGCTCAACGCCATCCACAACGAAGACACCGTGGCCAGCTACCACGCCGAGGGCCGCCGCTTGGGCCGCCTGATGTACGAGGGCCGCTGGCTGGACCCGCAGGCGCTTATGCTGCGCGAATCACTGCAGAAGTGGGTTGGCTCCGCGGTGACCGGCGAGGTCACGCTGCGACTGCGCCGCGGCGAGGACTACACCATCCTGGACACCTCCGGGCCTGCGCTGAGCTATCACCCGGACAAGTTGTCCATGGAGCGTGTGGGCGACGCTGCCTTCGGGCCGCTGGACCGCATCGGGCAGCTGACCATGCGCAACCTGGACATCGCCGACTCCCGCGCCCGCCTGGAGCAGTACGCCGCGCAGGGCCTGGTGGGCGGTCCGACCGCCGAGCTCGTGGGCGCGCTGGAAGCCGGCGGCGCGAGCGAAATCGCGGACACCGCCGAGCTCGACCCGGCCGACCGCGCAGCCGATGAGGCGCTGGATCGCGCAGCGTTCGACGCCGGCACCGACTGATTCACCGGTCCCGCCTGAGCGGGCCGCGGCGCGGGCACGGTGCCCCTCTTCACGGGGCGCCGTGCCTTCGTCGTTCCGCAGCCCGTGCCGTGTTCGCGGCGGGACCGCAGGGCCTGTGAAAGAGTGGTTTTGTGCCCTTTACCCGTGCTGAACTGCTCGCTTACCGGGACGCGTTGGTCCCCGATCTCCTGGGCCCGGGTTTGCGCCTGCTGTTCGTGGGCATCAATCCCGGTCTCTGGTCCGCTGCCACCGGCTCGCACTTCGCCCGGCCCGGCAACAGGTTCTATCCGGCATTGGCCGCCGCCGGCATTACCGGCCATCTGATCCGCGCCGGAGACGGCATGGCAGCGGCCGATCGCAACCACCTGATCTCCCGCGGTGTCGGCATTACCAACATCGTCCCGCGGGCTACCGCCAGGGCGGACGAGCTGGGTACCGAGGAACTGCGGGCCGGAGCCCGGCTCCTGGCCGAACGGGTCGAAGCCCTGGGTGCCCGGGTGGTGGCAGTCGCCGGGGTGACCGCCTACCGGGTGGGCTTTGACCGGCCGAAGGCGCAACTGGGCCGTCAGCCGGAGACGCTCGGCGGGGCCGAACTCTGGGTGGTGCCGAATCCCAGCGGCCTCAACGCCCACCACAGCGTGGCCACGCTGGCGTCCGCCTACCGGGAGGCGGCGCGCGCCGCGGGCCTGGAGCTGCCGGAGGGCAGCTAGCGCCGCCCCCGCGGCCGGCCGGCCCTAGAGGCTGAACGCCGTCTTGGCCGGCAGCGGATGCTTTTGTTTCACCGCGGCAAGGTCCCCGTGGGGCGCGACGCCGATGCTCAGCTTAGTGAAGTCCAGTTTGGCTTCGCGGAGGCAGACCTTCAGGCCCGCCACCGCCTTGGCCGCATCCGGCGCCAGGACATAGATGTTGAGCTTGTGCGGGACGAACTCGGTCTTCTCCACGGTTCCGAGCCCGCGCCAGGCAAAGTACTCGGTGATGGTGCGTTTGGCCTTGTCCTCCAGGTAGCGGTCGCGGTCGCTGCCGGCCGCCGTCTTCAACGCATACTGGGCAATCACCCAGTGCTGCTCCCCCGGCGCGAGCTCCGCGTAGCCGTCCTCGGCGCATTGCGCGGCGAACGCGTCCATCAGCGACTCTGCGGCCTCGGGGTCGACGTCCCGGCTGTCCTGGGTGGTGCTCTCGTGGCCCACCGTACCGTGGTTGACCACGAACTGGCCGTAGTCTTCGTCGAACCACGCCTCGCGGAACACCAACCCGCCGTCGTCATTCTTCTTGTACACGCGAAGGAAACTCATGTCCGTCCTTTGTTCAACCATGTCAGGGCCGTGCCGTCGAACGGGGCGGCCTCTGCCGCCACTTGCTCATGGAGCGCCAGGCAGCTGGCTTGGATCCGTGCGGCCAGCGCCGGCGGATAGTCCATGCTGACCCGGTGTTCGGCGAATTCGTCCTCGTCGTCGATGTACACGCCGCCGCTGGCGGTGCGGACCACATCCAGGTCCATGTCCGTGAGCTGGACTTCCCAGCCGGCCGGAAGCAGCGGGTCTACCCGGATGCCGGTGGCCAGGTCGATGTAGATCCGGAAGTCGCCGGGGTAGCTGTCGTCGTAGAACGTCGCCACGTAGTCGCCTTCGCGGGGCAGTAACTGCACGGCGTCGGACGCGGCGAAGAAGGCGATGCCGGGCCGGGCGACCAGGGAGCCGGCCGGCTGGAAGATCCAGTCGCCGAAGCCGTCCGCGCCCAGGTAGGTGCCGGGCACCAACCAGTGGGCACCGCCGTCGTACTTCCAGTTACGGAACACCACCATGTCGCCGGGCTGGGCCTCGGCGGGCATGCGGCCGGTCACTGGATCTTGGGAATCTGGCCGGTCGGCAGTTCCTGTCCGGGCAGCGGGCGCGCGAACGGGACCTTGGTGCCCAGCACCTGCGCGACCGTGTCTTGGGCCACCTGCTGCGCCGTGAGGCCCACGCGCTCCATGACCTCGGCGCGGGTTCCGTGGACCAGGAACTCGACGGGCAGGCCGACCTCGTTCAGCGCGGTGTCCACGCCGGCGGCACGCATCTCCTGGCGGATCCGGGATCCGACCCCGCCGGCGCGGACGCCGTCTTCGATCACGACGACGATCCGGTGCCGGGCCGCAAGGCCGATGATTGAGCGGGGCACCGGCAGCACCCAGCGCGGGTCGGCGACGGTGGAGCTGATCCCTTGCGCGCCGAGGCGGTTCGAGACGTCCAGCGCCAGTTCGCTCATAGCGCCCACGCTGACGATCAGCACGTCGTTTTCGGTGGAGCCGGACGGCCGGCGCGCCAGGACGTCAACGCCGTCTTTGAGCCGCTCGAGGGCCTCAACCTCGGGCCCCACCGAACCCTTGGAGAAACGGACCACGGTGGGGGCGTCGTTGACGGACACCGCCTCGCGCAGCTCTTCCTTCAACCGGGTGGCGTCGCGCGGGGCGGCCAGGTGCAGCCCCGGCACGATCTGCAGCAGCGACATGTCCCACATGCCGTGGTGACTGGGGCCGTCCGGGCCGGTGACCCCGGCACGGTCCAGCACCACGGTGACGCCTGCCTTGTGCAGGGCGACGTCCATCAACAGCTGGTCGAAGGCCCGGTTCAGGAAGGTTGCGTAGAGGGCCACCACCGGGTGGAGTCCGCCGTAGGCCATGCCGGCGGCGCTGGCCAGCGCGTGCTGCTCGGCAATGCCGACGTCGAAGACACGGTCCGGGTGCTTGCTGGCGAATTTCTGCAGGCCCACCGGGATCAGCATGGCTCCGGTGATGCCGACGATGTCCTGGCGTTCGTCGGCGATCTCGGCGATCTCGTCGGCGAAGACCGAGGTCCAGGACTGCCGGCCGCCGGACTCGACGGGTTCGCCGGTCTCGGGGTCGATGACGCCCACGGCGTGGAACTGGTCCGCCTCGTGGGCGCGGGCGGGGGCGTAGCCGCGGCCCTTTTCGGTCATCGTGTGGACAATCACCGGGCCCCGGTAGTTCTTGGCCTGCGTCAGCGCGGCCTCCACGGCCTCCAGGTCGTGCCCGTCGATCGGCCCGATGTACTTCATGCCGAGGTCCTCGAACAGGCCCTGCGGCGCCCACCAGTCCTTGATGCCCTTCTTGGTGGCGTGCAGGCTCCGGTAGGCGAACTGGCCCAGCGGTCCGCCCGACTGCAGTTTCTTTTTCCACCAGTCCAGGGTGCCTTCGTAGGCCTGGTGGGTGCGGACCTTGTCGATGGTGGTCCGGCGCAGCGCGGCCAGCTGGTCGGCCAGTCCGCCGATCGTCGGGGCGTAGGAGCGCCCGTTGTCGTTGACCACGATCACGACGCGCCGCCCGCGGTCCGCGGCGATGTTGTTCACGGCTTCCCAGGCCATGCCGCCGGTGAGGGCGCCGTCGCCCACGACCGCGACGACGTAGCGGTCGCCTTCGCCGGTCAGCCGCCGGGCACGGGAGATACCGTCTGCCCAGGACAACGACGACGACGCGTGCGAGCTTTCGACGATGTCGTGCACCGATTCGCCGCGGTCCGGGTAGCCGGCCAGCCCGCCCTGCTGCCGCAGCGTCCCGAAGTCCTGCCGGCCGGTGACCAGTTTGTGCACGTAGGACTGGTGGCCGGTGTCAAAGACGATGCTGTCCTGCGGGGAATCGAACACGCGGTGGATGCCGAGGGTCAGCTCGACGACTCCAAGGTTCGGGCCGAGGTGTCCGCCGGTCTGTGCGACGTTCGTGATCAGGAACTGGCGGATTTCCCGGGCCAGGTCCTGCAACTGGACCATGTCGATCCGGCGCAGGTCGCGCGGCTCGCGGATGGTCTCGAGCAATCCCACAGAGCAGGTCCTTTCCTTCACAAAGCGTCGGTTAATCCTACCGCCATCCATCCGCCACTCTGCGTCCCGCCGGTGCGAGGGTGCACACAACGTGGTCAACGCGTGATCAGGGACTGAGCCGGAAAGCGGGCTGGTGCGGTGGCCAGACGCCGCAGGGCGGACGTCCATCGGACGCCCGCCCTGCGTTGGGCCGCTGTGCGGTGTGTGCCGGACCGGGAGGCTAGTTCGCCGAGATCTGGCGCAGCACGTACTGCAGGATGCCGCCGTTGCGGTAGTAGTCGGCTTCACCCGGGGTGTCGATCCGCACCACCGCGTCGAAGCTCTTGGTGCCGCCGTCCTCGCCGGTGGCGGTGACCTTCAGCGTCTTCGGCGTGGTGCCCTCGTTCAGCGCGGTCACGCCCTCGATGGAGAAGGTCTCCGTACCGGACAGCCCCAGCGACGCAGCGGACTCGCCGGCCGGGAACTGCAGCGGCAGGACGCCCATGCCGATCAGGTTCGAACGGTGGATGCGCTCGAAGCTCTCGGCGATGACGGCCTTGACGCCCAGCAGGGCGGTGCCCTTGGCGGCCCAGTCGCGGGACGAACCGGAACCGTACTCCTTGCCGGCCAGCACCACCAGCGGGGTGCCGGCGGCCTGGTAGTTCATGGCGGCGTCGTAGATGTAGGCCTGCGGGCCGCCGGTCTGGGTGAAGTCGCGGGTGAAGCCGCCCTCCACGTTGTCCAGCAGCTGGTTCCGCAGCCGGATGTTGGCGAAGGTGCCGCGGATCATCACTTCGTGGTTGCCGCGGCGGGAACCGTAGGAGTTGAAGTCCTTGCGCTCCACGCCGTTTTCCAGCAGGTAACGGCCTGCGGGGCTGTCCGACTTGAACGAACCGGCCGGGGAGATGTGGTCGGTGGTGACCGAGTCGCCCAGCTTGGCCAGCACGCGCGCGCCGCTGATGTCCTGCACCGGCTCCGGCTTGGCGCTCATGCCTTCGAAGTACGGTGGCTTCCGCACGTACGTGGAGTTCGGATCCCAGGCGAAGGTATCGCCTGCCGGGGTCTCCAGCGCCTTCCAGCGGTCGTCGCCCTCGAAGACGCCCTCGTAGCCCTTGGCGAACATCTCCTTGTTGATCGAGGAGTCGATCACCTGCTGGACCTCGACCGGGTTCGGCCAGATGTCCTTCAGGAACACGTCGTTGCCGTCCGGGTCCTGGCCCAGCGGCTGCTTCTCGAAGTCGAAGTCCATGGTGCCGGCCAGGGCGTAGGCGACGACCAGCGGCGGGGACGCCAGGTAGTTCATCTTGACGTCCGGGTTGATGCGGCCTTCGAAGTTGCGGTTACCCGACAGCACCGAGGTGATCGACAGGTCGTTGTCCTGGACGGCCTGCGAGATCTCCGGCTCCAGCGGTCCGGAGTTACCGATGCAGGTGGCGCAGCCATAGCCGACCACGAAGAAGCCAAGCTTCTCCAGGTACGGGATCAGGCCGGACTCTTCGTAGTAATCGGTGACGACCTTGGAGCCCGGGGCGATGGAGGTCTTGACCCACGGCTTGGACGCCAGGCCCTTCTCCACCGCGTTGCGGGCCAGCACGGCCGCCGCCAGCATGACCGACGGGTTGGAGGTGTTGGTGCAGGAGGTGATCGACGCGATGGAAACCGCACCGTGGTCCAGTTCGAACTCGCGCCCATCTTCCATGGTGACGTGGACGCGCTTGGAGGCGCGGCCGTCGCTGGGCAGGGCGACGTGGCGTCCCTGGCTGGCCGATCCGCCGGAGGGACGGTCATTGGCCTGCGCAGCGCCGGCCTGCGCACCGGCGGCCTGCGCGGCGGCAGCGTGGCGGACCGTGGAGGTCATGGCCGGGACGTCCGACGCCGGGAAGGACTCTTCGAGTGCCTCGTCCAGGGCGTCCTCGTTGCCGGTCCCGACGTAGCTCTGCAGGTCCTTGCGGAACTGGTTCTTGGCGGAGGTCAGGGCGATGCGGTCCTGCGGCCGCTTCGGACCGGCAATGGACGGAACCACGGTGGAGAGGTCCAGCTCAAGGTATTCGGAGAACTTCAGTTCGTGCGACGGATCGTGCCAGAGGCCCTGTTCCTTGGTGTACGCCTCGACGAGGGCGATGTTCTCCTCGGAGCGGCCGGTCAGGCGCAGGTAGTCGAGCGTCACGTCGTCGATCGGGAACATGGCGGCGGTCGAGCCGAACTCCGGGCTCATGTTGCCGATGGTGGCGCGGTTCGCCAGCGGCACCGCGGCCACACCTTCGCCGTAGAACTCCACGAACTTACCCACCACGCCGTGCTTGCGCAGCATTTCGGTGATGGTCAGCACGACGTCGGTGGCGGTGGCGCCGGCGGGGATGGAGCCGGTGAGCTTGAAGCCGACAACGCGCGGGATCAGCATCGAGACGGGCTGGCCGAGCATGGCGGCCTCGGCCTCGATGCCGCCGACGCCCCAGCCGAGCACGCCCAGGCCGTTGACCATGGTGGTGTGCGAGTCGGTGCCGACCAGGGTGTCCGGGTAGGCGCGCAGCTTGCCGTCAACCTCGCGGGTCATTACGGTGCGGGCCAGGTATTCGATGTTGACCTGGTGCACGATGCCGGTTCCCGGCGGGACGACCTTGAAGTCTTCGAATGCGGTCTGGCCCCAGCGCAGGAACTGGTAGCGCTCACCGTTGCGCTGGTACTCGATCTCCATGTTGCGCTCGAGCGCGCCGGCGTTGCCGAAGACGTCGATTTGGACCGAGTGGTCGATCACCAGTTCGGCCGGGGCCAACGGGTTCACGCGCTTCGGGTCGCCGCCGAGCTCCTTGACGGCCTCGCGCATGGTGGCCAGGTCGACGACACACGGAACACCGGTGAAGTCCTGCATGATCACGCGGGCGGGGGTGAACTGGATTTCGGTGTCCGGCTGCGCGTCGGGGTTCCAACCGGCCAGGGCGCGGACGTGGTCCGCCGTGATGTTCGCACCATCTTCGGTGCGGAGCAGGTTCTCCAGCAGGACCTTGAGGCTGAACGGAAGGCTCTCGGCACCTTCAACGGCACTCAGCCGGAAAATTTCATACTCGGCCCCGGCGACGTTCAAGACGCCTTTGGAACCGAAGCTGTCCACATTACTCATGACAGGACTCCTCTCGCCACACTTTATCTTTGTCCGGGCGGCAACCACCCGCTAGTTAGGCATCCCTAAGTGTGAAGGGACAGCTGTGGGCTCGGCCTCTGGCCTCTTTGCACGCCGAAGCCCGCAGAATTTACAAACCAGAGACTCTATGCTTCGTCCGGGACCGCTGCCTCCATCCTATCGGGTAGGCGGTTGGCAGGAACCGGAGCGCCGCCTGTGGCCTGCCTCACAGCCACAATCGCGGTGCAGCGGCCGCGGATGGTGAGGGAGGGTTGGGTGCGGCGCGAGGGAGGGCCGGGCGGGCACGCGCTCCCAGCTCAGCGGCGGCCCGGAGTCAGCACGGCGAAGGATTCCATGTGGTGGGTATGCGGGTACAGGTCGAAGACGCGCAGCGAGTCGAGGTTCCAGCCCAGCTGCAGGAAGTAGCCCAGGTCCCGGGCGAAGGAGGCCGGATCACAAGACACGTAGCCGACCACCCGGGGGTTCCGGGCGGCCACGGCCTGCACCACGGTCTTTCCGGCGCCGGCGCGGGGCGGATCAAGGACGACGGCGTCCATCGTGTCTGGCTGCGAGCGCAGCACCCGCTCCACCTTGCCCTGGACGATCTCGACCTGCCCGAAGCCGTGCAGGTTCTTGCGGGCGTCCTTGCTGGCGGCCGGCGAGCCCTCGATGGAAAGCACGTTGCCCGTGACCCCGACGGCGTCCGCCAACGGCGCCGTGAAAAGTCCGGCGCCCGCATACAGGTCGGCCACCCGCTCCCCCGCCCCGGGCGCAACGCCGTCCAGGACCGCAGCCGTCAACGTGGCCGGTGCCAGCCGGTGGATCTGCCAGAAGCCGTCTCCCGTCACCCGGTACTGGTGCCGCCCGCTGGTCTCGGCGACCCACGTGCGCCCCCGCAACCGGGTCAGCCGCCCTGGCTTGGGCTCCCAGGCGGCAACCGAAACGCCGGGTTCGATCCGTTCGGCGATCTTGGCCAGCCGTTTGGCCGTTGTCCCGGCGCCCGGCACCAGCAGCACCAGCGGAGTGCTCCCGTCGGCGGGCGCGGCCACCTCCACCCGCTCCAGCCCCGACAGATCAAGCTCCCACAGCCGCAGGTCGTTGACGCCGTCCGCGGCCAGCGGCATCTCCTGGATCGGTATCAGTTCGTCGGACCGGTGGGCGTGCATGGCCAGGCGCCCGTCTTGTCCCACGCCGAAGGCGGCGCGGGTGCGCCAGCCGAGTCCGTCGTCGTACTCCCCCGCCGGGGCTTCCACGGTGACCTGCCGTTCCAGTTTGGCCAGCCGTTGCAGCTGTTCGGCGAAGATCCGGCCTTTCAGCCGGCGCTGGGCGTCCAGCCCGATGTGGCCGAATTCGGCGCCGCCCACGGCCGGCCGTCCGGCTTCGGCAGCGGCCAACGCGTCCGCCGGCGCCCAGGGATGCTGCACCCGGTCGGGGGAGGCCTCCAACACCTCAACGGTGTCCGCCCGCCAGAAGCCAGCGTCCGGTCCGCCTTCGGTGACGCGTGCCAGCACCCGCTCCCCGGGCAGCGCGTGCCGGACGAACACCACCCGGCCGTCGTGCCGCGCGACGAAGTGGCCTCCGTGCGCCGGAGCGCCGATGGTCAGTTCGATCAGTTGCGGTGCGGGGTCGGTCATGAAAGCTCCTGGTAGCGGCGGACGGAATCGGAGGAAGCCAGCTGCCACGGCACGCTGGCCACCATGACGCCGGGCTCGAAGTGCAGGCGGGTCTTGATGCGCAGCGCGGTCTGGTTGTGGACCAGCTGTTCCCACCAGCGTCCCACGACGTATTCGGGGATGTAGACCACCACCAGTTCGCGGGGCGAGTCCCGGCGGATGCTCTTGATGTAGTCGATGATCGGTGTGGTGGTTTCGCGGTACGGGGAGGCGAGCACCGTGATCGGAACCGGGATGTTGAGCTTCTCCCAGTCGCGCAGGGTCTGCTCGGTCTGGTCGCGGTCGAGGTCCACCACCACCGCGTCGAGCCGGGACGGGCGCGAGGCCCGGGCGAAGGCAAGCGCCCGGAGCGTCGGCTTGCGCACGTGCGAGACCAGGATGACCGCGTGCACCCGTGACGGCAGCGCGGTGGTCGGCTGGTCCGGATCGATCGCGAGCTCACGGGCGACCTGGACGTAATGGCGGTTAATGCTGAGCATGACCAGCCCGAGCAGGACGATGCCGAGCACGGCCAGCCACGCCCCGAAAACGAACTTGCTCACCAGTACCACCACCAGCACGGTGACGGTCAGGATGAAGCCGACCATGTTGATGAACCGCGAGCGCACCATCCGGCGGCGCACCGGGCGGTGCGGGGTGGCCCGGATTTCACGCGACCAGTGCCGGATCATGCCCAGCTGGCTGCAGGTGAAGGAAACGATCACGCCGATCACGTACAGCGGGATCAGCCGGGTGACGTCCGCGTTGAAAACCAGCACCAACACCACGGCCGCGGCGGCCAGGGCCAGCACCCCGTTGCTGTAGCTGAGCCGGTCTCCCCGGGTGCGCAGCTGGCGCGGCAGGAAGCCGTCGGTGGCGAGGATCGATGCCAGCTGCGGGAAGGCGTTGAACGCCGAGTGGCTGGCCAGCACCAGGATCGCCGCGGTGGCCGCGACCGTCAGGTAGAAGAGTAGGGCGCCGTCGCCGAAGACCGTCTCCGCCAACTGGCTGAGCACCGGGGACTGGAAGTAGCCGGCCGGCAGCTGCCCGCCGTCCAGCCGCAGTTGGTCGGCGGGGACCTGCACCACCCGCACGTCGGTGGCCCGGGCCAGGTACATCACGGCCATGGTGATCACGGTTGCGGAGATGCCCAGCATCAGCAGCGCAAAGCCGGCGTTCTTGGCGCGCGGTTTTTCGAAGGCCGGAACGTTGCTGGCCGGTGTCTCCAGACCGGTGAGTGCCGCTGCGCCCGTGGAGAAGGCCCGCAGTACCAGCAGCGCGCCGGCCAAGCCGGTCAGGCCGGCCTCAAAACCGGGTTCCGGCACGACGTCGAACGCCGCACTGGGAGCCTCGCCAAGACTGCCGCTGAGGTCAAGGACGAACCCGGCCAGGCACATCAGCAGCACGGTGCCCACAAAGATATAGGTGGCGATCGCCACGGTGAGGCGGCCACGTCCCAGCCCCCGCAGATGGAGCAGGGCGAGGATCGCGATGCCGGCGACGGCCGCTCCGGGCTGCCAGCCCTTAAGCGCCGGGACGGCGGACACCAGATAGTGCGCCGCGGAGGACATGGACACCGCAACCGTCAGCACGTAGTCCAGCATCAGCGCCGAACCGACCGTAATGCCGGCCGGCTTGCCCAGGTTCTTGGTGGCGATCTCGTAGTCGCCGCCGGACGGATACGCATGGATGCTCTGCCGGTAGGAAGCCACCAGGACCAGCAGCACCACCATGACCGCCAGTCCGACCCAGGGCGACAGGGCGATCGCCGCAACCCCCGCCAGGGCCAGCGTGAGCAGGATCTCGTCCGGGGCGTAGGCCACCGAGGAGAGCGCGTTGGCGGAGAAGACCGGAACTGCCAGCCGCCGCGGCAGGGCGTCCTGCTTCAGCCGCTCGCTGCGGAACGGCTTGCCCACCAAGACGCGCTTGAGGGCATCGAGAAATGTCAGCACGTTTCGCTCGGCGACACAGGCAGCGAATGGGTCCGGATCTTCACGGCTTAGAGTCTAGACCGCCGGCCGGAAACTTCGGGGCAACAGGAACCCCGATCGACGATTTCATAGCCGCGGCACCATCGCGCGGGTTAGCATATGCGTGTGTGAATGTGCGCTGCATCACATTCACAATGCTGGGCCGATTGACCCAGTGACTGCTCGCTAAGGAGTCTTAGATGGGCAATGCCGCCGCCGTGATGACCGGCCTTAACAGCATCGAGATTCAGGAGCGCCCGATACCCGAGCCTGGTCGGGGCCAGGCCGTGATCCGGGTGGAAGCCGTGGGGGTCTGCGGCTCCGACGTCGCCTATTACCGCTACGGGAAGATCGGCCCGTTCGTCGTTGACGGCCCGTTCATTCTGGGCCACGAGGTTTCCGGCGAGGTGGTCGCCGTCGGCGAAGGGGTCGGCAACGTCCGCGTCGGTGACCGGGTGGCCGTGGAGCCGGGCACGCCCGACCGCAGCTGCGAAGAGTGCCGGGCGGGGCGCTACCACCTCTGCCCGAACCTGGAGTTCCTGGCCACCCCGCCCTACGACGGCGCACTGCTGCAGTACCTGGCCATGGACGCGCGCTGCTACTTCCCGATCCCGGATTCGATGAGCTACGAGGACGGCGCGCTGCTCGAGCCGCTGTCCGTGGGTTTGTGGGGCTGCCGGCGGGCAAACCTCCAGGCCGGCGACGACGTGCTGATCACCGGCGCCGGGCCGGTGGGCCTGCTTGCCGCCGAAGCGGCGCGGGCCCTCGGCGCCGGAAGCGTCACGCTCACGGACGTCTCCGACTACCGGCTCGGCGTCGCCCGCGACCACGGGTTCGCGGTGGAGAAAAGCGGAGCGGCCACGGCGCGGGGCTATGACGTGCTGCTGGAATGCTCGGGCGCCACCGGCGTCCTCGCCTCCGCGCTCGGCCGGTTGCGCGAGGCCGGGCGGGCGGCCGTCATCGGCCTGGCCAAGACCGAGGAGGTGCCGCTGCCCCTGTCCACGCTCAATTGGAAGGAGATCACGATCTCGATGGTGAACCGGTACAACAACACCTGGCCGCTGGGCATCGACCTGGTGTCCTCCGGCCGGATCAACCTGGAGGGGCTGGTCACGCACAGCTTTTCGCTGCCGCAGACCGCGGCCGCACTGGAAAACACCTCCACCGAACCCAAATCGCTCAAGGCGATGATCTACCCCCAGCGGCTCTGACCGCGGGTGCCGGAACGCACGAACGGCAACGCGGCACGCCACCAGTAAGAGGAGTTCCGATGAAGAAGAACACACGGGGAATCCTGGGCCTCACCACGGCCCTGTTTCTCGCAGCCGGCATGACTACTGCCTGCGGTGGCGGTGGCGGCGGCGAAGGCGGCGGCGGGACCGCAGGCGGGACCGCAGGCGGTGGCGGTGGCCAGGCCGAGGGCAAGATCGCGTTCCTGATGCCCGACCGGGCCTCGACCCGCTACGAGCAGCAGGACAGCCCGCTGTTCAAGGCCAAGGTCGAAGAGCTGTGCGGCGGCTGCGAGGTGCTGTACCAGAACGCCGACGGCGACGCGAACAAGCAGCAGCAGCAGGCCAACGCCATGATCACCCAGGGCGTCGAGGTCCTGGTCCTGGACCCGGTGGACAGCACAGCTGCCGCCTCGCTGGTTAACACCGCGAAGGGCCAGGGCATCAAGGTTGTCACTTATGACCGGCCGGTCCCGGACACGCCGGCGGACTTCTACGTCTCCTTCGACAACAAGAAGATCGGCAGCCTCATCGCCGAGGACCTGGTGAAGAAGCTGGACGCCGACGGCAAGGAGACCGGAGGGGTGCTGATGGTCAATGGCTCCCCCACCGACCGGGCCGCGCAGCTGATCAAGGAAGGCGCGCAGGAGGCCGTCGAGGCCAGCGAGCATGAAATCCTGGCCTCGTATGACACCCCGGAGTGGCAGCCGTCGAAGGCGCAGGACTGGGTGGCCGGCCAGATCACGCAGTTCGGTGAGGACATCACCGGTATCGTGGCCGCCAACGACGGCACGGCCGGCGGCTCCATCGCCGCCCTGAAGGCCGCCGGCGTCTCGCCGTTCCCGCCGGTCACCGGCAACGACGCGGAGGTCGCCGCGATCCAGCGGATCATCAAGGGCGACCAGTACAACACGATCTCCAAGCCCATCAAGATCGTCGCTGAAAAGTCGGCCGAAGTGGCGGTCCAGCTGCTGAATGACGAGACCCCCGAACCCGACGCGACGCTCTTCAATACCCCGTCAGCGTTGTTCGTGCCGACGGTTGTCACCAAGGAGAACGTCAAGGAAGTGATTTTCGACGGCGGCATCTACAAGCCTGAAGAAATCTGCACCGGTGAGTACAAGGCGGGCTGCGACGAACTCGGCATCAAGTAGCGCAGCCGCGGCCGGCGGTGCCGCGCCCACCGCGGCACCGCCGTCGTAAGGGAAGGGGAAGCAGTGTCCACTGTGTCAGCGGAACGGCCGGAGGCAACCGCTCCGGTCCTGTCCATGCGGGGCGTGAGCAAGCACTTCGGTGCCGTTGCCGCCTTGACCGACATTGACCTGGACGTCCACGCCGGCGAAGTCGTCGCCCTGGTCGGTGACAACGGCGCCGGGAAGTCGACTCTGGTCAAGATCCTCGCGGGCGTGCATCCGCAGGACGCCGGAACCGTGAACTTCGACGGCAGGGACGTGACCATCCACACCCCGGTGGATTCCATTCAGCTGGGCATCGCCACGGTGTTCCAGGACCTCGCCCTCTGCGACAACCTCAGTGTGGTCGACAACCTCTTCCTCGGCCGGGAGCTGGGCGCGTGGCGGTTGAACGAGGTGGAGATGGAGGTCCAGTCCTGGAAGCTGCTGCGCCAGCTCTCGGCGAAGATCCCTTCGGTCCGCATCGCCGTAGCCTCCCTCTCCGGCGGCCAGCGCCAGACCGTCGCCATCGCCCGGTCGCTGCTCGGCAGCCCCAAGCTCATCATCCTTGACGAGCCCACGGCAGCCCTCGGCGTGGCGCAGACGGCGGAGGTGCTGAACCTGGTGGAGCGGCTGCGTGAAAACGGCCTCGCGGTGATCATGATCAGCCACAGCATGCAGGACGTCAAAGCCGTCTCCGACCGCGTCGCGGTGCTGCGGCTGGGGAAGAACAACGGCACGTTCCGGATGAAGGACGTGTCGACCGACGACCTGATCGCCGCGATCACCGGCGCCACCGACAACGTCGTGACCCAGCGCGCCGCCCAGACCGGGGCAGCAGCAGCCGCGGCCGGCGGGGCGGGAAGCGACACTGGGGCCGAGGGGGCCGGGCTGGGCGGACCGGGCGGAGGCTCGCTGCCGCCCGGCCAAGCCGCAGGAAGCGCGGACAAACAGGGGTCCGGGGCAGCAGCACCGGAAGAAGGGACCGTACCATGACAACGAATCCAGCCGCCCCGGTCATCCCCGTGGCCACGGACCTGCAGGATGAACGGCTGATCCGGACCGAGGGCTTCAAGGGCGCCGTCAAGGTCGGGATCAACCGGGTTCGCGGCGGCGATCTGGGCGTGCTGCCCATCGTCGTCGGGCTGCTGGTCATCTGGTCCATCTTCCAGGTGCTCAACCCGTTCTTCCTCTCCAGCGCCAACCTGGTCAACCTGCTGCTGGAAAGCGCCGCCGTCGGAGTCATCGCGCTGGGCATCGTCTGCGTCCTGCTGGTCGGCGAAATCGATTTGTCCGTCGGCTCCGTCAGCGGCCTGTCGGCCGCGATCGTCGGCGTCACCTTCATCAAGCAGGACTGGCCGATCGGGCTGGCGGTCCTGACCGCGATGGCGGTCGGCGCCGCGATCGGACTGGTCTATTCGCTGGTCTACACCAAGTTCGGGGTGCCGTCCTTCGTGATCACGCTGGCCGGCCTGCTCGGTTTCCTCGGCCTGCAACTGTTCGTGCTCGGCGTCGAGGGCACCATCAACCTGCCGTTCGATTCCTTCCTCGTCTGGTTCGGCCAGCAGGCCTTCGTGCCGGGCTGGCTGTCGTACGTGCTGGCGGTCGTCGGCGTGGCCGGCTTCTTCCTCAGCCAGCTCACGCTCTCCCGCCAGCGGGTCAAGGCGGGCCTGTCCGGGCGGCCGATGAAGCTGGTCGTGATGCAGACAATCCTGCTGGCCGTGATCCTGCTGTTCGCGGTGTGGTACCTGAACCAGGCCCGCGGCGTCGGCTGGATGTTCGTTTTCTTCGCCGCCCTGGTGCTGGCGATGCACTACGCGTTCACCCGGACCCAGTGGGGCCGCTCCGTCTACGCCGTCGGCGGCAACCGGGAAGCGGCCCGGCGGGCCGGCATCGCCGTCAACCGCATCTACGTGTCCATCTTCGTCCTGTGCTCGACGTTCGCGGCCGTCGGCGGCATGCTGGCCGCCGGCCGGCTGGCCGCCTCGGCGCAGAGCAGCGGCACCGGGGACGTGAACCTGAACGCCATCGCCGCCGCGGTGATCGGCGGGACCAGCCTGTTCGGCGGCCGGGGCTCGGCGTTCTCCGCCCTGCTGGGCATCCTGGTCATCCAGTCCATCTCCAGCGGCCTCACCCTGCTGAACCTGGAGTCCTCGTTCCGCTACATGATCACGGGCCTGGTGCTGCTGCTGGCCGTGATCCTCGACGCCGTATCCCGCAAGTCCCGCACGTCGCACGGCCGCGCCTAGTGGCCGGCCGCCGGAGCGACATGTTCCTGGGCATCGACATCGGCACGGGCAGCAGCAAGGCGGTGCTGGCGGACGCCGGGGGCAGGGTGCTGGACAGCGCGACGGCCGCGCACGACGTCGCCTACCCGCGGCCGGGCTGGGCGGAGTTCGACGCCGAGGGCGGGGCGTGGGCGGAGGTGGTGCGGCTGTGCCGGGAGCTCTTCTCCCGGAACGACGCTGGGGCCGTCGCCGGCGTCTGTGTCAGCGCGATGGGTCCCAGCCTGGTGGTCACGGACGAAAACCTGGCCCCGTTGCGCCCGGCGATCCTGTACGGAATCGATGCGCGCGCCGTCGTCGAAATCCGCGAGCTTACGGAGGAGTTCGGCGCCGAGGCGATCTTTCGCGATGCGGGCAAGGTCCTGTCGTCCCAGGCCGTGGGACCGAAGCTCCGCTGGCTGCGCAACCGGGAACCGGAGGTCTTCGCCCGTGCCCGGAACTGGCACAGCCTGAACTCCTTCATTCTGGCCAGGCTGACCGGCGAGCTGGTGTTGGACCACCACACCGCCAGCCAGTGCGATCCGCTCTACGACGTTCGCGGCAACCGGTGGCATCCGGAGCGGTACGACGCCGTCGCCGGCCACCTGCCGAAGCCCCGGCTGGCGTGGCCGGCCGAAGTAGGCGGCCGGGTCCACCGCCGGGCGGCCCAGGCGACGGGGCTGCCCGAGGACGTGCCGGTCTGCGCGGGCACCGTCGACGCCTGGGCCGAGGCGTTCAGCGCCGGCGTCCGACAGCCCGGCGACCTCATGCTGATGTACGGTTCCACGATGTTCTTCGTCCAGGTCCTCGGGGAGTTCCGCGCCGAACCCAAGCTCTGGACCACGGCCGGGGTGGACCCGGGGTCCCTGACGCTGGCCGCGGGGATGTCGACGTCGGGGAGCCTGACCACCTGGCTGCAGCGGCTGTTCGGCGACGTCCCCTTCGAGCAGCTCGTCACGGAGGCCGCCGCGGTGCCGCCGGGATCCGACGGGCTGCTGCTGCTGCCCTACTTTGCCGGCGAACGGACGCCCGTCTTCGACCCCGACGCCCGCGGCCTGATCACCGGCCTGTCGCTGCGGCACGGACGCGGCCATCTGTTCCGCGCCGCGTATGAGGGCATCGGCTTCGGCATCCGGCAGATCCTCGAGTCCCTGGAGAACGCCGGCGAACCGATCCGGCGCGTCGTCGCCGTCGGCGGCGGCACCAAGGCCAGGCTCTGGACGGAAATCGTCAGCAACATCAGCGGGCGCGAACAGCTGGTCCCGGAACAGGCCATCGGTGCCAGCTACGGGGACGCGCTGCTCGCCGCCATCGGAACCGGGGCCGTGCCCGCCGGGACCGACTGGGCCCGCACGGCGGCGACGGTGAAGCCCGATCCGGCGACCGCCCCGCTCTACGAAAAGCTCTACGCCACCTACCGGCTCCTGTACCCGTCGAACCGTGAGCACATGCACGTGCTCGCCGCCCTGCAGGAGCCCGCGGCCGGGTAGGCGGCCGCGGGCTGCCCGGCAGCCGCCGGCCCTGTTTCGAGCCCCTGCCCCCGTCATGACATCGATGGACCGGTTCAGCGTTATGGTTGCAGTACATTTGATTCCCGCTGTTGCAGCGGGTGCCGGAAGGACGTGGATGGCGCACTTTGTGATCATGGGCTGCGGGCGCGTGGGCGTGACGCTGGCCCACACCCTGGAAGACTCCGGGCACAGCGTGGCCATCATCGACCAGGACGACCGGGCGTTCCGGCGGCTGCGCTCGGGATTCACCGGCCGCAAGGTCACCGGCGTCGGGTTCGATCGGGACACGCTGCGGCACGCGGACATCGAGAACGCCTACGCCTTCGCTGCCGTTTCCAGCGGCGATAATTCCAATATCCTCGCCACCCGGGTGGCCCGCGAGACCTTCCACGTGCCGCACGTCGTGGCACGCATTTACGATCCCGGCCGCGCCGAGATCTACCAGCGGCTCGGCATACCCACGGTGGCCGCGGTGCGCTGGAGCGCCGATCAGGTGCTCCGGCGGATCCTGCCCGAACAGGGCATCAAGGGCGATTTCCGTGAGGCCTCCGGACGCCTGATCCTGGGTGAGGTGCAGCTGGACGACGGCTGGGTGGGCCGGGAACTGGCCGAGATCGAAGCCGCCTCCGGCGCCCGGGTGGCCTATCTGACCCGTTTCGGCGAGGGAATCCTGCCCGCCCGCGGCACCCGCTACCAGAAGGGCGACATAGTCCACGCCATGATGGCAGTGGATTCGACGTTCGAGATCGACAGGATCCTGTCCAAACCCCCGGTGGAGGAGTCCGAATGAGGGTGGTCATTGCCGGAGCCGGCAGCGTTGGATCGTCGATCGCGCGCGAGCTGCTCTCGAACAACCACGACATCCTGCTGATCGATCCGAAGCCCGAGGTGATCGGCCGCAGCGGGCTGAAGGGCGCCCGCTGGCTGGTCGGCGACGCCTGCGAGATCACCACCCTGCGTGAAGCCCGGCTGGAAGAAGCCGACGTGGTGGTCTCGGCTACCGGCGACGACAAGGTGAATCTGGTGGTCTCGCTGCTGGCCAAGAGCGAGTTCGGCGTCGGCCGCACGGTGGGTCGCGTGAACAACCCCAAAAACGACTGGATGTTCGACGATTCCTGGGGCGTGGATGTTGCCGTGAACACCCCGCGCCTGATGACGGCCCTGGTAGAGGAAGCGGTGGAGATCGGCGACCTGGTGCGCCTGCTGACTTTGCAGAGCGGCGTCGCATCCATGGTCGAGTTCACCGTTCCCGCCGACTCGGCGTTGATCGGTCAGCGGCTGGGCTCCATCGCCTGGCCGCAGGATGCGACGGTGGTGGCGATCCTGCGCGACGACGCACCGATCACGCCGAGCCCTGACGACGTGGTCGAGGGCAGCGACGAGCTCTTCTTCATCACCACGATCGCCGCCGAGGACGATCTGCGGGCGGTCCTGACGGGCCGGCCCGCAACGGCGGCGGCAGACTAGTTCACTCGGCCCGGCTCGCCTCAACGGAGGCCGGGCGGGAGACCAGCCAGGCCAGCCACAGCCCCAGCGCGTACAGCGGGACGCCCATGAGCAGGCGGGTGGTGCCCAGCGCCACCAGTCCCTCCTCGCCCATCAGGTAGAGGGGAAGCTGCACCGCAAGCCGCAGCAAGAGCACCGCCATCACGATCCAGGTGGCAATGGTGTACGCCTTCAGCCGCTTCGGCTCCTTCCGCCATGCCGTGCCCTCGCTGCGGATCAACCCGAAGATCAGGCCGAGCACCGGCCACCTGACGGCCACCGACACCAGCATGACCAAAATGTAGGCGGCATTCGTGATGAAGCCCCAGACGTAGAAGTCCTCGGCCCGGCCCGTGGAGTTGGCGACGAAGGCGCAGATGGCAACCCCCACCAGGCCGGAGAAGGCCTGCGTCACGGTGCCTCGCTGCACCAGTCGCAGCACGGTGAAGGCGGCGGCGGCCGCAAGCGCCCCGATCAGCGCGGGGCCGAGCTCCCGGCCGATGGTGAAGACCACCAGGAAGATCACGCCCGGCAGGATGCTCTCGGCCAGCCCGCGGACGCCGCCAACGGTCTTCAGCACGTCGATCTGTCCGTCGTCGGTACGGTGGACCGCGGCGCTTGCGGCATAGGCGCCGGCGAGTGCTTCGGCTTTGTCCGGGCGCCTGTTGCTTGGTTCTCCCGCGGGTTCCGGACGTGCGCCGGGCGGCTGCCCGGCGCCGGCCGGCGGCACGATGTGCTGCGGACCGGAGTCCGGCTGCTGGTCTGTCATGGGTCAATTCTCCAACGGACTGAGGATCTCGTAGCGCGGGTTGTAGATGGTGGCGGTTCCTTCCACCCTGAACAGCATGCCCTCGAAGGCCAGCCGGATACCCGCCGCGATGCCGGGGACGCGGCGCTGCCCCAGCCAGACCAGCCGGACCCGCGGGTGCCCGCCGTCGCGGGATTTGCCGGGCTCCTGCTGGCCCGCGTCGGTGATGACGGCGGCAAACCGCGGCGGCTGTCCCGGCGGCGCGATGGTAATCGCCTCGACCAATCCCGTGCCGGCCACTTGGCCGCGCTCCGGCAGCCGCGCGATGGCGCTGTCCGCGGCGCCGCGATGGACGCGGGAGCGGTCAGCCAATCTCGGTGATCTCCGGCCCCCGCTCGGGCGCGGTCAGCCCGGGGTTGTGCGGCGCGCCGGCCGGCGGCTGGCCCGGGACGCCCTTGGGCATCTTGAGCTGCAGCAGGTCCTTGGGCGGGAGCGGCTGCGTGCCCCGGACCACCACGGTGGAGCGGAAGAGTTCCTCGAGGTCGGCGGCCTTGGCCCGGTCCAGCGCCGCGGGGCCGCCGATGACGCCGCGCAGGAACCAGCGCGGCCCGTCGACGCCGAGGAAACGGGCCACCCGGAAGCCCGTCTTCCCATCAGCGGTCTGTGCCGGCAGCTTGGCCACCACCTCGGTCCCCATCGGTCCGTCGATCTCTTGGACGGTGCCGCCCTGCGAGCCCACGGAACTCGCGATCTGGGTGCGGATTTCCTTCCACAGCCCCTCGGATTTCGGCGCGGCAAATGCCTGGAGCTGCAAGTTGGAACCGGCCAAATCCAAGGTCACCGCGACAACCCGCTTGGACTTTTCCTCCACCTCCAGCCGCAGCTGCAGGCCCTCCCGGGGGCGGACCTTCAGCGCACCCAGGTCCAGGTAGCCGTCCCCGGTGTCCTGCTCCGAGTCGTCGTAGGGACCGTTGCGGCGGGGCCCGCTGTCCGGCGCCGGCCGGGTGGCTTCCTCGCCGGGTGCGGCCGCGTCGGCTTCCGGCACTCCGCCGTCGTCCTGGTTCTTCTTCTTGGAACGCCCAAATGCCATAACGTGAGATTCCTCTTCCTCCGGTACTGCACCGGGTTGCTCAATGTCTGCGCTGGGGATGCTGCCTCCGCGGCCAGGCCTGCACGTGCGAGGGCACGCCGCCGCGAGGAGCTAGCCGGCGCCGAACCCTCCGGTGGATCCGAACCCGCCGGCCCCCCGCACCGAGTCCGGGAGTTCGTCGACGCGTTCGAACGCGGCCGTCTCCACCTTCTGGATGACCAGTTGCGCGATCCGGTCCCCCCGCTTGAACGTGAGCGTTTCACTGGCATCGGTATTCAGCAACGTGACCGCTATTTCGCCCCGGTAACCGGCGTCCACCGTGCCGGGGGCGTTGACGATGGTCAGTCCGTGCTTGGTGGCCAGCCCGGAACGCGGATGGACCAGGGCAACATACCCGTGCGGCAGCGCCAGCGCCACGCCCGTCGGCACCAGGACGCGCTCGCCCGGAGCGATCCGGAAATCGATCCGGCTCCGCAGGTCGGCCCCGGCGTCCCCCGGGTGGGCGTAGGCGGGCGGTTCCAGCCCGTCGTCGAGCATTTTCAGCTGGACCGTCAGCGTTTCAGTTGTCTGCTGCACTCGTGATCGTTTGTCCTTGCGATTGCGGATGTGGCGGGAAAATGGCGGCCGCCAAGGGCCTGGCCCGCTGAGATATTCCGCACATCACTCTAGCGCCTTTTCAACCGTGGCGCCCGCGGGCGGGCAGGCTTCCGGGGCCCCGCCGGGAGCAAGGTGAAATGCCTGCCAAAAGGTGAAAAGCTGAGTCCATGACACAACCCGCGACCCCTGCAGGCGGCTCCGGTCCCGCCGGCGGTCCTTCTTCCGTGACCCACTTCGATGAGCGGCTCTGGCCCAACTTCTGGGTCTGGCTCATCGCCGCCGGCACCGCCGCCGCGGTCATCGTGATGCTTGCACCGATCAGCATCACCGCGGGCATCATTGGCGCCGTCGTCGCCGCCGTCCTGCTGGCGGTCCTGCTGATCGCTTCCACGCCGCGGATCCTGGTCACCGATACGATGCTGCAGGTTGGCCGCGCCCAGATCGAGCGCCGCTACGTGGGCCGGGTGGAGGCCTTCACCGGCGAGGCGGCCACCGAGCAGCGCGGCCCCAAGCTGAACGGCACCGCCTACATGTGCCTGCGCGGCTGGATCGATCCGGTGGTCACCATCGAAATCACCGACGAAACCGACCTGACCCCTTACTGGATCGCCTCCACGCGCCGGCCGCAGCAACTCGCCGCGGCGCTGAACCGTCCCGCGCCGGACCCGGCCTAGCCGCAGCTACCCCTCGCAGTCCCGGCAATAGAGCAGCCCGTCCTTCTCCTTGGCCACCTGCGACCGGTGGCGGACCAGGAAGCAGGAAGCACAGGTGAACTCGTCCTGCTGGGCCGGGAGGACGCGGACCAGCAGTTCCTCGCCGGACAGGTCGGCGCCGGGCAGCTCGAACCCCTCGGCCGCCTCGGCCTCGTCCTCGTCGACGACGGCGGACTGGGTGTCGGTCCGCCGGTGCGACTTCAGCTCTTCAATGGACTCCTCGTGGGTCTCTTCGTCCGGCTTCCGCGGGGCGTCGTAGTCAGTGGCCATTGTTGTTTGCTCCCACTCCGGTGGTCGAGTCCAGTTTCACGTCAGACCCCCGGTTCCGGGACGCGTGCCCCATGCCTGACGATCTGTGCACAGGCTCAACGCATTCGCCGTCTGATTTGTGCCCGTGACGCGAAGATTCTTGCCGATTTCCGTGCGCCTGCCAAACCGCGGGGTTCGAAGGGCATCCACGGCGGCCTTCGGAAATGGCGCCCGGTCAGGGCGACCTTGGCCACAAACACCGCGCCACACCTGCGAAAACAATAGGAAAAGCCCGCTATGGGTGGCAGAGTTTCAGGCATAAAGTGTCGTCTGGTGGAGGGTTTTCATGCAGGATCTACGGCTGGTGGGTGTCCATGAGGATGGCGAACATCTGCTGTTGAGCGCAGGTGGGGACGACTACCGTCTGGCCATAGACGAAGCCTTGCGCACAGCGGTCTTCCGACCCACAACCACCCGCGCTCCCGGTGCCGGCGAACCGTCGGACGCCGGTTTGTCACCCCGCGAGATCCAGGCGCGCATTCGTGCAGGCGCCACTGCCGAGGAGGTCGCGGCCGAATCGGGCCTCGACCTTGCACGGATCCGGCGCTATGAAAGCCCGGTGCTCGCGGAGCGCCACTACATCGTCGAGCAGGCCCGCAAGGTCGAAGTCGCCGGCCCGCTGCCCGGCCACGACGGTTACCGTTCGGCCTTCGGCGATGAGCCTGCCACCCTGGGTGAAATGGTGGACCACCGGATCCACGCCTTCGGCATCGATCCCGAGTCGATGGTCTGGGATTCCTGGCGCCGCAGCGACGGCAGCTGGGAAATTGTGGCGTCCTTCACCGCCCCGGCCGCCCCCGCCACCGACTCCATCGGGGAAGAACCGCCCGCGCGCTGGGTCTTCCAGGCAGCCCGCCGCACCATCCAGAATGCCAACCGGTGGGCGCAGCAGCTGAGCGAACTCGAAACCGTGGACGGCCCGGTACCCGCACGCCGGCTGAAGGCCGTCACCGACCACGTCTTCGACTTCGAAGCCGACACCGGGACCGACCCGGACCTCGATCCGGCCGAGCAGCAGGACGGCGGGCAGGACGGCGAGCAGTCCTCCGAGTCGGACGAGCTGCTGGAGGTGTTGCGCTCCCGCCGGGGCCAGCGGCTGGGCGTCGACGAAGACGCCGACGACGCGCTGGCCCTGATGCTCACCCACGGCCCCATTCCGGCGGCCCACCCGCGCGAATCGTTCCAGGAAGCGGACGATTCCGGCGACGAGTCCCCCGGCGCGCGTCCACGGGCCGGCTTCCCGTTGACCCTGGCTCCGGCCTACGACGACGGCTCGGCCTCGTCGCTGGAATTGGGGCACGGGATCAGCACCCACACGCACGAGATCACGCTCTCCGGCGCGCCCGGATTCCTGCGGGACCAGCCGGCCACGGAAACCGGCGGCGACGTTCGGGAGGCGGACGAAGACTCTGCCGGCGAAGCCGACGACGTGCGCCTCGAGACCGGCGGCGCGGAGGAAACAGGGACGGCCGACGACCGGATCGAGTTTGCGCGTCCTTCCACCGCACCAATGAAAACCGTGGAGAACGGCAACGCAGCGGCCGCGGACCAGGCCCGGACTGCGCAGGCCGGGGCGAAGGCCGCCGCCGACCCCGAAACCAAAACCACGGACGCCCGGCAGGCCGATCCGGCACCGGAACCGCCCAAGCGCGCCATCAAGCCGAAGCGCTCCAGCGTTCCCAGTTGGGACGAAATCGTCTTCGGCACCAAGCACGACTGACCTGCCGCCCGGCGGCAGCCAAGATCCGGCCGGTGCGCGTTCCGGCGGCCTCCCGTTAGTGGCGGGCGCGGATTCCTAGCGCCGTTTGCCCGGAGCCGCCAGCGTCAGCAGGGGCACTTCCCGCTCCGCCCTGGTCAGCGAGCCGTGCTGGCCGACAACGGACAGCGCGGTCTCCGGAACGCGCCGGGTGTCGTAGAACGCCACGGGTTCGCGGGCGGCCACCATCAGGTCTCCGATGCGCGGCAGCACCCGCGGGTCGACTCGGCCGAAGAACCCGCGGCTGACCGCTTCTTTGCGGGTGAAGACCCAGGCCTGCTTCCCGTATTCCTGCAGCCAGGCACGGGCCACCTGTTCGCGCTGGCCGTCCGTGGCGTCCGGTTCAAAATAGAGGTGCACCAGGCGCGGTTCGCCGCCGGTGTGCCGGACCCCTGCCACCAGGGCCGGGTCCGCCGAGTAGTCGAAACGAAACTCCTCGGCCACGTCCAGCATGCCGTGGTCCGCGGTCAGCAGCAGCAGCGTATCGGCCGGAAGCTGCCGGGCCAGGCGGCGCATGTCCGAATCAAGTTCCTCCAGCGCGTTCCCCCATTGGGCCGACGCCGCACCGAACCGGTGGCCCGCCTTGTCCAGTTCGTTGAAGTAGAGGTACACCAACGCCCGGTCCGTAGCCGCCAACGCTTCGGCCGCGGCCTGGGTCCGGGCGTGGCCGGTGGCGCCGGGCACGAACCTGCTGCCGCGCAGCGCCGCCCGGGTCATGCCCGATTCCGCGAACCGAGGCAGGCTGACGGTGGTGACCGGCAGCTGCGCGGCCACCCGTTCAAACACCGTCGGATACGGTTGCCACACCTGCGGATCCACCCCGGGGTCCCAGCCTCCGAGCTGGTTGACCACCTTGTCCTGCCCGGGGTCGAGGACGTCGTAGCCGACCATGCCGTGCAGCCCGGGTGCCAGCCCGGTCCCCAAACTGGCGAGGGACGCCGCCGTCGTCGACGGGAGGGCGCTGCCGAGGGTGCGCGAGTTGTCCATGGCCTGGCGCAGGAAGGGGGCGTGTCCGCCGCGCTGCTTCAGCAGCGCCTTGCCCAGCCCGTCCACCATGACCACGCACACGCGCCGCGCCGGCGGCAGCTGCAGCTCGTTGTCGAAGCCCTCGGCGCCCAGCGCGGCCGCGGCGCTGGTCATGACCTCGGCGAGGGAGTTGCGGCCGTAGCCGGGGGCAGCCGGAAGCGGTTCCTGTATCAGGGTCACGCAGTCAGTCCCGCAGGTCAGCGGCCGTGGTGGCCGCGGACCAGGCGGTTGCCGATGCGCGGGCGCTGCTGCACCGGGCCCGGCGCCGCGGCGGGTTCCGGGTGGCTGGTACTGACCTTGCGCAGGGCGCGGGCAAAGTCCTTGGCGTTCTGGACCGCCTGCAGCCCGTCGGCCTCCGCGCTGACCCGCAACACGATGTCTTCCTGGACGATGTTGCCGGTGTAGCCGTGGTCGGCGTCGCACTGCGGATCGCCGCACCCGGCCGGGCCCATGTCCAGCCGCTGGCCGCCGGACCAGGCGATGGCCAGGGTCAATTCGCGGGCCTGGTCGGCCGAGGTGTAGTTCTGCGGCTGGGCGTAGACGTAGCTGAGCACCACGGAGCGGATCTGGCTGACCGGGACCGACTCGGTGGAAATCTGCGCCACCATCTGCTCGCCCTCGTCGTCCAACTGCTGGTCGTCCACGTGGGTGATCACCAGCATGTCCTCGGTGAGCACCAGCACGGTGATGTGCCGGTGCACCTCGTTGCGGTCGAAGTGTGTCTCCAGGTGCACCAGGTGGGACAGCGGCTCGCGCTCGTCCAAAGCGTCGTGGACCACGTCGGAAACCAGCAGCGGGTAAAAGCCTGCCCGGTTGAGGGCGTCATCGAGACTGCGGCGTTCGGCCGTCGAAAGGGGGCTCATGTGTTCCATAATCCCCTACGCTGCTGCCAGATGGCCAACCCGGACGGTTTAGTCGCGCATGGCGCGCCGCGCGCTGTCCGTGCGGTGCGCGTGGTTTCCGAGCCGGACTTCGGCGTTCAGCACGGCCAGGCCCCGGTCGGAGAGCTGGACCGGGTTGAGCTCCAGCAACGCGACTTCGGGATGCTCGTCCTTGAGCTGCGCTACGCGGGCGATCAGGTCTTCCAGCGCCGGAACGTCCACCGCCGGCAGGCCCTGGTAGCCGAAGAGCTTCTCGGCCGCGCGGGGTCCGCGGACCAGGTCCGCCACATCCACGGTGGTCAGCGGGGGGATCCGGTGGGACCAGTCCCCCAGCAGGTTGACGGCGTCGCCGGCCAGCCCGAAAGACACCACCGGGCCCAGGAGCGGATCCTCGATCGAGCGGATGGTGCAGGCCTGGCCGGCGGGCACCATCGACTGGACTTCCAGCGGGATGTCGCCGAACGGGGCCAGGCTGGCCCGCATGTGCGCGATGTTGGCGCGCAGGGTCGCCTCGTCGGTGATGTTCAGCCGCACGCCGCCGAGGTCCAGCCGTTGCCGCAACCGCGCATCCGTGGTTTTGACGGCTACGGGCCAGCCGAGCCGTTTGGCAGCGGCCACGGCCTCGTCGTCGTGCGTGAAGCCGGCCGACTCCTGCACCGTGATGCCGTAGCAGCCCAGCAGCCGGGCGGTCTGCGCGGGGGTAGGCGTGAGCAGGTCTGTCCCGGTGACCCCGGCGAGCAGGGCGTCGATCTGCCGTTGAGCCTCGGCCGGGTCGGTTCCCGCCGGTTCGGCGAATTCGCCCTGGTCGCGGGCCTTCCATTCGGCGTAGCGGACCACGGCCGCCAGCGCGTTCACGGCGCTGCCGGGGCTGGCAAAGCTGGGCAGGCCACGCTGCAACCCGCCGTCGGCACCGCTGCCTCCGGTGGCAAGCAAGCCGTCGGTCCGTTCGGCCAGATCGAGCACGCCGGTGAAGGAGGCGACCACCGGCTTGCCGGCTTCTTCGGCGCAGTCCCGCAGCACTTCCGCCAGCAGGGAGGTCGGGATTCCGGTGGCGGGAAGGAGTGTGACGACGGCGGCGTGCACCTCGGGTGCGGACAGTGCCTGCCGCACCTGCCGGCGAAGCATCGGCAGCGCAATGGACTGGCCGGTATTCAGGTCCAGCGCCACTTCCCGCCGGACCACGTCCAGCTGGTGCGCCTTGGCGGCGTCGGCCACCACGTTGCCCAGCGCCAGGGAGTTGCTGAAGACGGCCAGGTTGGCTCCGGCCGGAAGCGGCTGGCTGACCAGGATCTGCGCCACGTCCATCAGCTCTTCGTTGGTTTCCACGCGGATCACGCCGGACTGGCGGAACATCGCGTCGAGGGCGCCCAGCGGGGCCTGTGTAGTACGCACCGCATGGCCGGGCGGCAGTTGCAGTCCCATCACGTCGGACTTGGCCACGATCACGGGCTTGCCGCGCGAGAGCCGGCGCGCAATCCGGGAGAACTTTCGAGGGTTGCCAATGGATTCCAGGTAGAGCCCCACCGCCTTGGTGGCCGGGTCGTCTTCCCAATACTGCATCACATCGTTGCCGGAGACGTCGGCCCGGTTCCCGGCGGACACGGTGGACGACAGGCCCAGCCCGCGCCGGCTGGCGGCGGTGTAGAGCAGGACGCCGATCGCTGCGGACTGGCTGAAGAGCCCAAGCGGCCCGCGCGGCGGCATGGCGGGCGCCATCGAGGCGTTCAGCGACACGGCCGGGTCGGTGTTCAGGAGTCCGAGCGACCCGGGGCCGATCACCCGCATGCCGTGGGCGCGGGCCTGGCGCACCAGCTCGCGCTGCCGTTGCAACCCTTCGTTCCCGGCTTGGGAGAAGCCGTCGCTGGCCACCAGGATCCCCTTGACCCCGGCGGCAGCGCATTCGCGGGCCACCTTGGGCACTTCCTCGTAAGGGACGGCGACGACGGCGAGTTCCACGGGGTGCGGGACGTCGGCGATGGCCGCGTGGGAGATCATGCCGTTCAGTTCGAAGGCCTGCGGGTTGATGGCGTAGACGGGGCCGGTGAAGCCGGCTTCGATGATGTTCTCCAGCAGCGAGTAGCCCACGCTGCCCCAGTCCCGGCTGGCGCCGATCACGGCCACGGATCCGGGCGCCAGCAGGGCAGCCACGCTCTTGGCCTCGGCCCGGTGTTCCCGGGCGGCCATCACGGCACGGGAGCGATCGGTCGGGTCGATGTCGAACTCGAGGGCGACCACTCCGTCGTCGAAATGGCGCCGCACCTCGTAGCCCGCGTCGTTGAACACGGTGATCATCTTCCGGTTCTCCGGCAGCACCTCGGCGGAAAACTTGCTGATGCCGTTTTCCCGGGCGGCGGCCGCCAGATGCTCCAGCAGGATGGATCCCAGCCCCCGGCCCTGGTGGGCATCCGAAATGTTGAAGGCGACCTCGGCTTCGGCGGGATCGTCCAGCCTGTCATAGCGGCCAATCCCGATGATTTCGTCGCCGATGGTGATGACGAAGGCCACCCGGTTGACGTAATCGACGTTGGTGAAGCGGGCCAGTTCGCGGGCGCTGAGCTTGGACTTGAAGGTGAAGAAGCGCAGGTAGATGGAGCTTTCGGACTGCCCCACGTGAAAGGCCTGCAGGGCCTCGGCATCGGCCGGGACGATCGGGCGCAGGTGCGCCGTACCGCCGTCGCGCAGCACGACATCCGCTTCCCAATAATCCGGATAATCCGGGGAATCAGCCTCTTGCGCCATAAACTCACTGTATCCGCAACTTTTAGCTAAGGACCGAAGCTCTACCCATGCCCCGCCGCCAGACTCCCGCCCCCGAAGAGGACTACACGGAGAACATCGTCGATATCGACGTGACCTCCGAAATGGAAGGCTCCTTCCTCGAATACGCCTACTCGGTGATCTACTCGCGCGCACTGCCCGATGCCCGCGACGGGTTGAAGCCGGTGCAGCGGCGCATTCTCTACATGATGTCCCAGATGGGGCTGCGGCCGGACAAGGGGCATGTGAAGTCCGCCCGCGTGGTCGGCGAGGTGATGGGCAAGCTGCACCCGCACGGCGACGCCGCCATTTACGACGCGATGGTGCGGATGGCGCAGTCCTTCTCGCTGCGCATGCCGCTGATCGACGGCCACGGCAACTTCGGGTCGCTCGACGACGGTCCCGCGGCACCGCGCTACACCGAGGCCCGCCTCGCGCCGCCGGCCCTGGCGCTGACCGACCA
The DNA here is from genome assembly GCF_059092625.1 of Arthrobacter sp. Y3221114. NCBI lineage: Bacteria > Bacillati > Actinomycetota > Actinomycetes > Micrococcales > Micrococcaceae > Arthrobacter > Arthrobacter sp. Y3221114. Next base: position 122,626 of record NZ_JBNHHW010000001.1, on the reverse strand, counting down.
CCTGGACGAAGACGTTGTGGACTTCGTTCCGAACTACGACAACCAGCTGATGCAGCCGGCGGTACTCCCGGCCGCTTTCCCCAACCTGCTGGTCAACGGTTCCTCCGGCATCGCCGTGGGCATGGCCACGAACATGGCGCCGCACAACCTCGGCGAGGTGATCGCCGCGGCCCAGCACCTGATCGCCAACCCGGACGCCACGCTTGAGGACATCATGCGGTTCGTCCCCGGACCCGATCTGCCGTCCGGCGGCAAGATCGTGGGCCTGGACGGAATCCGCGATGCGTATGCGACCGGCCGCGGCTCCTTCAAGACCCGCGCCAAGGTGGAGGTGGAGAAGCTCACCGCCCGCCGCACCGGCCTGGTGGTCACCGAGCTGCCCTACGGCGTGGGCCCGGAGAAGGTGATCGAGAAGATCAAGGACGCGGTCACGTCCAAGAAGCTGCAGGGCATCAGCGACATCGTCGACCTGACCGACCGGCAGCACGGCCTGCGCCTGGTCATCGAGCTGAAGAACGGCTTCAATCCCAACGCCGTGTTGGCGCAGCTGTACCGCTATTCGCCCATGGAGGACTCCTTCGGCATCAACAACGTGACGCTGGTCGACGGGCAGCCGCGCACGCTGGGCCTGATGGAACTGCTGCAGGTCTACGTCAGCCACCGCATCGGCGTCGTGCGCCGGCGCACCGCGTTCCGGTTGGGCAAGAAGAAGGACCGGCTGCATCTGGTCGAAGGCCTGCTGATTGCCATCGTGGACATCGACGAGGTCATCCAGATCATCCGTTCCTCGGACGAGGCCGCCGCCGCCCGCGAACGGTTGATGGCCATCTACGACCTGTCCGAAATCCAGGCCAATCACATCCTCGAACTGCGGCTGCGCCAGCTGACCAAATACTCGCGGATCGAGCTCGAGAAGGAACAGGACGAACTGCGCCGCGAGATCGCCGGCTTGGAGGAGATCCTGGCCAACGAGGCCATGCTGCGCCAACTGGTCTCCGACGAACTGGGCGAGGTTTCCGCGCTCTACGCCACACCGCGGCGGACCGTGCTGCTCGAATCGGAGGCGGCGGCCCCGCTCCGCGGCACCGCCTTGCCGGCTCCCGCCGCCGCCGGGAAGAACGCCAAGGCCGCCCTGCCGCTGCAGATCGCGGACGATCCGTGCTGGGTCCTGCTCTCCGCGTCCGGCCAGCTCGCCCGCACGGTGGACCAGGAGCCCCTGTTGGACGGCCAGCGGATCAGGCACGATGTCCTGGCGTCCGTCGTCAAGACCACGGCACGGGCCGAAATCGGAGCCGTGACCTCGCTGGGCCGGATGCTAAGGCTTCCGGTTTTGGATATGCCGGTGCTCGCCGCCGCTGCCGGTTCGCCCAACCTGGCCGGCGGCGTCCCGGTCAAGGAGTTCGTGACCCTGGCGAAGGGCGAATCCCTGGTGGCTTTGGCGCCGCTGGACAAGGCCCTCGCCCTTGGCACTGCGCAAGGCATTGTCAAGCGCGTGACCCCGGACTACCCGCTCAACCGGGAGGACTGGGAGATCATCGCGCTCAAGCCCAAGGACTACATCGTGGGCCTCAGCGTCCCGGCCGACGACGACGAACTGGTCTTCATCACCCGCCAGGCGCAACTGCTTCACTTCCCGGCCTCGGCGGTGCGCGCCCAGGGCCGCACGGCCGGCGGCGTAGCGGGCATCAAGCTGGGCGCGGAAGACACCGTGGCGTTCTTTGGTGCGGTCGCCGCAGGGGATGCCGACGCCGTGGTCGTCACCGTCGCCTCCACCCGGGAAGCCCTCCCGGGCACCTCCCCCGGCTCGGTCAAGGTCACCCCGTTCACCGAGTACCCGGCCAAGGGCCGCGCTACCGGCGGAGTGCGCGCACACCGCTTCCTGAAGGGGGAGGACATGCTCTCGCTGGCGTGGGCCGGGCACGGTCCGGCGAAGGCCAGCTCGTCCAACGGCGCCTCGCGGGCCCTGCCCACCGAACACGGCCGCCGCGACGGTTCCGGCATCCCGTTGTCCCAGTCCGTGGACGCCGTCGGTCCCTCCCTATCGCAGCAGGGGGCGGAAGACTCCTAAGCTGGCTGCATGGCGATCATCCCCGACACCAAGGACTGGACGTGGGTCACCGAGCGGCCCTGCCCGGAATGCGGCTTCGACCCGGCCGGCGTCACGCCGGACCGGATCGGACCGGCGGTGCTGGCCACCGTTCCCCGCTGGCAGGCGGCGCTGGCGGAGCCCGGCGTCCACGTCCGCCCCAACGACTCGACGTGGTCGGTGCTGGAGTACGCCGCGCACGTGCGTGATGTCTGCCGCGTGTTCGATGCCCGGCTGGAGCTGATGCTCAGCCAGGACAACCCGGAGTTTGCCGACTGGGACCAGAACGCCGCGGCCGTGGAGGGGCGTTACGGCAGCCAGGACCCGCTCGCCGTGGCCCAGGAACTGGCGGGGGCAGCGGCGGAGGTGGCCGCCGGCTTCAATGCGGTGACCCCGGCCGAATGGGACCGCCGCGGCCGGCGCAGCAACGGTTCGGCTTTCACGGTCACCACGCTCGGCAGCTACTTCCTGCACGACGTCATGCATCACCTGCACGACGTCGGGGCGTAGCCGCGGGCCGGCCGCGGTGCACGACGCCGGGGCGCGGTCCGCTGCCCGCGTCAGGTCAGCGGCAGTTCATAGTCCAGGTAGCGCTGCGTGGGCACGTACCCCATCCGGGTGTAGAGCGCGAGTGCCCCGCTGGGATTCTGCGTGTCCACGCCCAGCCCGGCGTGCGCCATCCCGCCGGCCCTGAACCGGCGCATCGCTTCGGCCAGCAGCGCCTGGGCCAGCCCGCGGCCGCGCCACGGCCTGCGGACGCCGAGGAGATTGGTGAACCCTTCGTCGTACCCCGACTGCAGCTTGTACTCGGGGTCGAAGCTGGCCACCTGGTAGGCCACCGTCTCGCCGGACGAGGACTCCACCACCGACATGCTCCACTCCGGCTTGGTTTGCGGATGCATCACCAGGGTGTTCCACCGGCGCTCGTCCCTGGGCTCGCTGCCCCAGTGGTCCGCAAAGGCCTCGTTGTGGGCGAGCCTCACGGCCTCGCTGTCCTCCGCGTCCAGGTCGACGAACGCGAACCCCTCGGCCAGCGGTGCTTCCGGAATCGTTTCCAGCGGCCGGGTCATCTCGGTGAAGTAGCGCACCACCGTGGCGCCCACGGCGGCCATCAGTGCGTTGTGCGCCGGGTCCCGTTCTTCGGTGCTGGTCCGCAGGACACCGCCGGCGATGCCGGCCGCGCTGAACCGGCGACGCTGGCACTCGGCCTGCCAGTCGTACAGCGCCCGGCCAATGCCGCGGCGGCGCCATTCCGGGTCGACGCCGCCCCAGGTGTGGGCCGCCGCGGAGCCGGCGTTCGCGTAGACCCGCCCCACGGCACGGACCGTTCCGTCGGCGTCCACGCCGATGGCCGTGGTCTGCGCCGGGTCGTTGGCGGGGTCGTCGAACGCCTCCGCCAGGTCCGCCGTCGTCTCGACCCAGACCGGCTGATCCACGGCGGCCATGCGGCGGATCAGCTGGTGCCAGCCCTCGATGTCCGAGGCGGACATGGGGCGCCAGCGCAGGGCTCCGCCGGGAAAGTCCGGCAGGTCGGGAACGGTCATTGCCTCAGCTTAGGGCAGCGGCGTAGCTGCCGGTAGCCAAATGCAACCGGTGCTCGCACCACGCGGCTTGCCGCTCGTCATGGGTCACCATGACCACTGCTTTACCGGCGAGCCCGCGGCGCAGGTCGGCCAGCAACGCGTCCGCCGCCTCGCGGTCCAGGTGCGCGGTCGGTTCATCCAGCAGCACCACGTCCGAGTGGGCCAGCAGCGCCCGGGCCACGGCGAGCCGCTGCCGCTGGCCGCCGGAGAGGAAGTGCCCGCCCGGGCCGATCCTGGTGCCCAACCCGTGCGGCAGTCCGGCCAGGAAACCGCCCAGCCCCACGGCGGTGAGCGCCGAGCACATCTCCTCTTCGGTCGGCGCGTCCGTGGCCGGGCGGGCCAGCAGGAGATTGGCCCGGAGCGTTGAGTTGAACAGGTGCGCCTCCTGCGGCATCCACGCGATGGCGGACCGCGGCGCCCCGCCGGCCGTCCCGTTGACCAGGTAGTGGCCGGATGCCGGCGGCAGGAAGCCCAGCAGCACGCCGAGCAGCGTGGACTTCCCGCTGCCCGAAGGGCCGGTGACCGCCAGCCATTGTCCGCGCTCCACCCGCAGGTCCACTCCGGTGAAGGCGTCGTGGCGGGCGCCCGGGTACCGGTAGGAAACGTTGCGCAGCTCCAGCGTTTCGACCGGGACTTCCCGCCGCGATTCGCCGGCCGGACCCGCGCCGCTGCTGCCCAGCTCCGGCATGACGCGCCCGCCGGCCTCGCGCCAGGCGCCCCATTGCTGCACCGCGGTGTTGACCGCCATGAACGGTTCCGCCAGCGCCAACTGCATCAGGACGACGACGGCGGCCGCCCCCGGCACCGTTCCACCGGCGGAACCGATCATCACCACGGCGGACAGGGAACACGCCAGCACGGTCAGGGCGTGTCCCAGGCCCTGCGCCCAGGCGCTGCGCTGCACGGCTGCGGTGGCTTCCCGGTCCAGGCGGCGGGCCCGCAGCAGCAGCGGCCCGGCCGCCGTGTTTGCGGCCAGGTCCGGGGCTGCCGCCAGCAGCCGCGTGAAAGCGTTCAGCGACCTGCCCTTGACCCGCACGTTCGTCGCCTGGGCGTGTCGGTCGGCCCAGCGGGTCACGGCGGGAGCACCCACCACGCAGATCCCCGAGAGCAGCAGCTGCCACCCCAGGGCCGCGGGCATCAGCAGGGCCGTGGCCACGCAGGACGCGGCGGCCACCAGCAGGCCCACCAGCGGGGCGAAGACGGCGCGGGGCGCGATGTCCCGCAGTTCGTCCACATCTCCGACCAGCCGTTCCAGGGCGCCGCCGCCGCGGGCCAGCCGCCGCCACGCCGCCGGCCGCTGCAGCAGCCCGTTCCACAACCGGATCCGCAGCCGGTCGGTGCTTTCGAAGACGGCGTCGTGCAGCTTCAGCCGCTCCTGGTAGCGCAGGACCGAACGTCCGATCCCGAAGAACCGGACGCCGACGATGGAGGTCATCAGGTACAGGATCGGCGGTTGCTCGCTGGCATAGACAATCAACCAGCCGGACAGGCCCGCGAGCGCGACGGCGAAGAGCGCAGCGCCGAGGCCGAAGCACAGCGCCGCCAGGAAGCGGGGGCTCCACGGCCGCAGCAGCGCCGCCTGCCGCCAGAGGCCGGGTCCGGCGCCGGCGGCGCCCTCCCCTGGCGTTTCCGTCCGGGAGCCTGCCGCGGCCCCGGGCGCGGGCCCGCCGCGTTCGGCCTCCGGTGCCGCGGGCCGCGCACCACCGGTACGCGCCGGGGCGGCAGGGGCTCCCCCGGACGCCGGCATCACCGGCACCACGTGGTCGGCGAGCGCCGCCGTGTCCGGGTCGTGTGCCACCAGCACCGTGGTCACCCGGCCGCGGAGCCCGTCCAGCGCGGCCTCGATCGCCCGGGCGCTGCGCTCATCCACGTGCGCGGTGGGTTCATCGGCCAGCAGCACGTCCACACCGGGGACATGTTCGATCCGGGCCAAGGCCCGTGCCACGGCCACGCGGCGCAGCTCTCCCGGGCTGAGGTCGCCGGTGTCCGCGGCCGCCAAGTCGGCGGCATTGACCCGCGCCAGCGCTTCCTCCGCCGCCGCACGCCCGGCCGGTCCTGCCAGCCCCGCGTACAGGGCCACCTCTTCGGCCGCCGTGGCTTCGGAGGGAACCGGGTGCTGCGGGATCCACGCGATCCGGCCGCGGTCGACGCCGGACACCTGGCCGGCCAGGTGGATGCCGGCCCCGTCCCGGCGCAGGCCGGCCAGGATCTCCAGCACCGTGGTCTTGCCGCCCCCGCTTGGTCCGGACAAGGCGGTGATGCGGCCGGCAGGTGCCGTGAAATCCAGCCCTTCCAGCACCTGGCCGCGGCCCTGGTAGCCGGCGGCCAGCCCCGCCACCCACAGCTCCGGCGCTTCCCCGCCAGCGGCCCCGGACCGATGCCCGGCGTCCGGAGCGGGGACCAGCGGCCGGCCGGGCGGCGCGTCCAGCACGGCCTTGCTGCGCTCGAGGGCTTCCAGTCCGTCTTCGCTCGCGTGATGCGCCGAGCCGAGGTCGCGCAGCGGCTGGAAACACTCTGGCGCCAGGATCAGGGCCAGCAATCCGGCTTCCAGTTCCATTTCGCCATAGACCAGCCGGATCCCCACGAACACCGCCACCACGGCCACGGAAATGGTGGCGATCAGTTCCAGTGCCAGGGAGGACAGGAAGGCGACCCGCAGGGTGGCCAGGGTCCGCTCCCGGTAGGCGCGGGCGACGTCGCCCAGGGCCCTGGTCTGCGCGGCAGCCCGGCCCAGCCCGACCAGGACCGGGAGTCCGCGGGCCAGTTCCAGCAGGTGGTCGGACAGGCGGTCCAAAGCCGCGGCGGCCTGTTTCGTCCGGTCTTCGGTGTGCTTTCCGATCAGGATCATGAAGACCGGCACCAGCGGCAGCGTGAGCACCACGATCAGCGCGCTCACCCAGTCCGCGGCCAGGATCCGCAGCCCCACCAGCAGGGGCACCGTGGCGCAGGTCACCAGCGCCGGCAGGTACTTGCTGTAATAGTCGTCAAGGTTGTCCAGTCCCCGGGTGGCCAGCACGCTCAGGGCGCCCTCACCCGGGGCGGAGCCGTCGCCCCCGGCCGGGGAGCCGCCGCCGTCGTGCAGGATCCGCGCGGCGAGCCGGGCCCGCAGGTCCTCCTTGACCCCGGCCGCCGCCCGCTGCGCCGCCACGTCCTGGCCCCACGCCGCGGCCGCGCGCAGTACGGCGCCGAGGGCGCCGGGCAGCAGCACCGTATCCCAGCTGAAAGCCCCGGCCGCCACGCCCGCCACCCCGGCGGCCACCGCCGAAGCGAGCATCACCAAGCCGCCGGCCTTGGCGGCCGCAGCCAGCCCCAGCAGGTAGAGCGCACGTTTGCCGGCCGCGCCCGCCGGAAGCATCGGCTTCACTGTGCGGTGACGGCGTGTGCGGCGGGGATGGCGGATGCGCTCACGCGCCTGCGGAACACCCAGTAGGTGTAGCCCTGGTAGACCAGCACCGCCGGGATGCCGAACAACGCCACCACACTCATCACGCCCAGCGTGTAGTCCGAGGACGATGCCGAACCCACGGTCAGGCTGAATGCCTCGTCGACGGTCGAGGGCAGCACGGTGGGGAACACCGAGGTGAAGATGGTTGCCGTCCCGGCGACCACGAAGGTGCCGAGCCCGGCGAAGGAGAGCCCGTCCCGCCCGGCCTTGGCCAGCAGCCAGGCCGCCGCCGCACCGAGGGCGGCGACCAGCAGCATCACCACCGTCACCGCCTTGCCGTGGCGCAGCACCAACACGGCCGCCCAGGCGGCCATCGGCAGCAGCGCCACCGGCAGCCAGCGCAGGACCAGCGCCTTGGCCCGCAACCGGACCTCGCCGTCGGTCTTCAGCGCCAGGAACGCCGCCGCGTGCACCAGGCTGAAGCCGACCACTGCCAGCCCGCCGAGCACCGCATAGCCGTTGAACCAGGCGAACGGTCCGCCCACGCGGTCGCCGTTGGCGTTGAGCGGCAGGCCGGTGGTGGTCAGGGCGAGCATGGCGCCGACGCCGAAGGCCGCGACCAGGGAGCCCAGCGCGATCGCCCAGTCCCAGCGGGCCCGCCACCGATCGGTGTCCACCTTGCCGCGGTATTCGATGCCTACGGCGCGGAAGATCAGGGCCAGCAGCACCAGCACCAGCGGGAGGTACAGGCCGGAGAACAGGGCGGCGTACCACTCGGGGAAGGCCGCAAACGTGGCGGCCCCCGCGGTGACCAGCCAGACTTCGTTGCCGTCCCAGACCGGGCCGATGGTGTTGAGCAGCACGCGGCGCTCCGTGTTGTTCCGGGCGAAGCCGGGCATCATCATGCCGACGCCGAGGTCGAATCCTTCCAGGAACAGGTACCCGGTCCAGAAGAAGGCGATGACAATGAACCAAATGGTGGGCAGGGTTTCCATGTAGCCGTCCTTATCGATCCGTAGGAGCCGGTTCAGTACGCGAAGGAGAGCACATCATCGGTGTCTTTCCCGTCGCCGTTGTTTCCGTCTCCGTCCTTGCCGCTGCCGCCGGTGCCGTCGCCGCCGTCGTGCTTGCCCGGACCATCCGCGGACGTCGCGTGCAGCAGTTCGGGCATCGCCGCGGGCACACCGCCGCGGCAGTAGGCAGCGAGCAGCTTCACTTCCACCACCAGCAGGGAGCCGTAGACCAGGGTGAAGGCGCTCAGCGAGAAGATCAACTCCCCCAGCGAGACGCCCGGCGACACCGCCGCGGCCGTGAACATGAAGACGTTGTCGATGCCGTCGGGGTCCGGGTTGGGTGCGACGACGAACGGTTGGCGGCCCATCTCCGTGAAGATCCAACCGGCCGAGTTGGCGCCGAACGGGGCAAGGATTCCGAGCACGGCCAGCCGCATCAACCACTTCGATTCGGGCACGGTGCCCTTGCGCACCACCCACAGGGCGACGGCGGCGGCCGCGGCGGCCAACATGCCGAAGGTAATCATCATCCGGAAGCCCCAGTACGTGACTTCCATGACCGGCACGTAGTCGATTTCGCTGCCGGCGCGCTCGCCGTAGATCGGGTTGTCGGGCAGGTGCGTCCCGAAGCGCTCCTGGTACTCCGGCAGCAGGCTGTTGATGCCCCGGATCTCGGTGTCGAAGTCGCCGTTGGCCATGAAGGAGAGCAGTCCGGGCAGCTCCACCACGGCGACCATGTCGTCGCAGTCGTTGGAGCCGAGGTCGCCGACCGTCAGGATGGAGAAACCGGTGCCGTCGTGGCAGGCTGCCTCCGCCGCCGCCATCTTCATGGGCTGTTGCTGGAACATCAGTTTGGCCTGCAGGTCCCCGGTGAGGGACACGCCGGCGAAGGAGACGACGGCGACGACCGCGCCGATCCGCAGCGAGCGGAGCCAGACCTTGTGGTCGGCCGCATCCCTGCCGCGCGCCGGATCCGACCCCACGACCACCGCGCCGTCCGGGCCCACCGTGTCGATGCCGTCGCGGCGGCGCTTCCACAGGTGGTACCAGCTGATGCCCAGCAGGAAACCGCCGGCGACCGAGGTGGCGCCGAAGATTGTGTGCGGGAAAGCCACCAGCAGGGTGTTGTTGGTCAGCACCGCCCAGACGTCCACCATCACCGGCCGTCCGTCGACCATCTCAACGCCGACCGGATGCTGCATCCAGGAGTTCGCGGCCAGGATAAAGTAGGCCGAACAGACGGTGGCCAGCGAGGCGCCCCAGATGCTGAGCAGGTGCACCGCTTTGGGCAGCCGGCCCCAGCCGAAAATCCACAACCCCAGGAAAATGGACTCCACGAAGAACGCGAGCAGCGCCTCCATGGCCAGCGGCGCGCCGAAGACGTCGCCGACGAAGCGGCTGTACTCGCTCCAGGCCATGCCAAACTGGAATTCCTGGACCAGGCCGGTGGCCACACCCATGATGAAGTTGATCAGGAACAATTTGCCCCAGAACTTGGTCATCCTCAGGTACTGGTCCTTGCCGGTGCGGTACCAGGCCGTGTGCATGATCGCGACGAGCAGCCCGAGGCCAATGGTCAGCGGCACCATGAGGAAGTGGTAGACGGTCGTGATACCGAACTGCCACCGCGCGATTTCCAGTGCTTCCATTGCCGATGCCTCCCCGGACTGAACTGGGTATCCGGACCGCTCCGGAAACCTTTTCTACAAGCCGTAGAACTTGATCTTCTACGAACTGTAGAACATTTCGGCGAAAGACGGTAAATTAGAGACCAAGAGCACGGTCGCGGAAAGGTTCTGCGCGCCGGCGATGCGACGTTAAGAGACGAAAAGGAACCAGATGGCTACTCTCGGAGATTTGGAACGGGCGGTCATGGACGTGCTGTGGTCCCAGAACGCCGCCGATCCTGCTGAAGCCGGACTGACGGCCAATGAGCTGCGCGACACGCTGGCACAGGTCTCCGCGGACGGGGCGGATGGCAAGGAGCTGGCCGTCACGACGGTGCTGACGGTCCTGTCCCGGCTTGAGAAGAAGGGACTGGTCCAGCGCGGCCGCGACATCCGCCCGCACCGCTACCGGACCGTAACGAGCCGCGAAGAGCACACCGTGGAGCTGATGCACGAAGTCTTGGGCTCGGCCCCGGACCGCGAGGCCGTCCTGGCCCGGTTCATCGGCACGGTCAGCGACGAGGAAGCCGAAACCCTGCGCAAGATCCTCTCCTCCAACTGAGCTGAATGTTCCTGGCCTCCTACCTGCTGGCCGCCATGGCGGTCATTTTGGCGTGGCCGGCTCCCATCCTGCTCTCTCGGGCACGCTGGACAGCCCGCAGTCCCGGCACGGCGCTGGTGCTTTGGCAGGCCATCGCCTTGGCCGGCGGCCTGTCCATGATCGGGGCGATGCTGACGTGGGGCCTGGAACCACTGGGCGAACACCTGCTGGCCGGCCTCCGTGGACTGACCGGCCTTCTGCTTGACGACAGCGCGGACACGGGCCTGGACCTGGTGCACGTGTTCGCGCTCAGCGCCGCCCTGCTGCTCTCCGTCCACCTGGTCTTCACGTTGCTGCTGACCTACTACAAGATCCGCAAACAGCGCGGCCGGCACCGCGACCTGCTGAACCTGCTCAGCTCCCCGTCCGAGGACTCCCCGCGCACCTTGGTGATCAACCATCCGGCGCCGGTGGCCTACTGCTTGCCGGGCGGCGGCGGCTCCGTCACGGTGCTCTCGAACGGCCTGCTCGAGCTGCTCTCGCCGGACGAACTGCACGCCGTCATGACGCACGAAAAGGCGCATCTGGAACAGCGCCACGACCTGCTGCTGTGGGCCTTCGCCGCCTGGCGGGCGGCCCTGCCCTGGCTCCCCACGTCGAAGCTGGCCAGGACGGCCGTGAACGAGCTGATCGAGATGCTCGCAGACGACCATGCCCTGAAGACTTCGGACCGGGGGACGCTGGTGCGTGCCATCGCCGTCGTCGCCGCTGGTGAGCGGCCGGCGGCCACGGCGGGCCCGGCCGCCCCGGCCGCGGGCATCGGCGACCCTGCGAAGGCTTTGCTCGGCGCCGCCGAGGCGGAAACCCTTGTCACCGCACACCGGCTCCGGCGGCTGCTTTCCCCTGTTCCGGCCCTCAGCGGGGCAGCCCGGGCCGCGGTGCTGCTGGCCGCGGCGTTGCTGCTGGCGGTGCCGACCGCCCTGCTGGTGGCACCGGGACTGGCGGCCTAGGCGTCGATCCGTTCCCGGTCCAGCATCGAGGCGCCGGCCACGATGAACTCCTTGCGCGGGGCCACGTCAGAGCCCATCAGCAGGTCGAAGGAGCGCTCGGCGGCTTCGGCATCCTCGATCCGCACCCTGCGCAAGGTACGGTGGCGGGGCTCCATGGTGGTCTCGGCCAACTGGTCGGCGTCCATTTCGCCCAGGCCCTTGTAGCGCTGGATCGGTTCCTTGTACTTCCTGCCGTCCCGCTCCAGGGTGGCGAGCAGTTTGTGAAGCTCGTTCTCGGAGTAGGTGTACACCACCTCGTTGGCCTTGGCGCCCGGATTGATGATCTCCACGCGATGCAGCGGCGGCACGGCGGCGAAGACGCGTCCTGCATCGACCAGGGGGCGCATGTAACGGAAGAAAAGCGTCAGCAGCAGCGTGCGGATGTGCGCGCCGTCGACGTCGGCATCCGTCATGAGCACGACCTTGCCGTAGCGGGCGGCGTCCAGCTGGAAGCTGCGTCCCGACCCTGCCCCCACCACCTGTATGATGGCCGCGCATTCGGCGTTGGAGAGCATGTCGCCCACCGAGGCCTTCTGCACGTTGAGGATTTTGCCGCGGATGGGCAGCAGCGCCTGATGGTCCGAAGAGCGGGCCAGCCGCGCCGTGCCCAAAGCGCTGTCGCCCTCGACGATGAACAGCTCGGACCGTTCGACCTCGTTGGTGCGGCAGTCGATCAGCTTTGCCGGCATGGAGGAGGTTTCCAGCGCATTCTTGCGCCGCTGTGTCTCCTTGTGGACGCGGGCCGAAATGCGGGATTTCATCTCGCTGACGACCTTTTCCAGCAGCAGCGCGGATTGGGCCTTGTCCCCGCGGTTCGAGGACGCCAGCTTGGCGGACAGCTCCTTCTCCACCACCCGGGACACGATGGCGCGTACGGCGGAGGTGCCCAGGATCTCCTTGGTCTGGCCCTCGAACTGCGGCTCGGCCAGGCGGACGGTGAGCACCGCGGTCAGGCCGGCGAAGACGTCATCCTTTTCGATCTTGTCGCTGCCGGCCTTGAGCTTGCGCGCGTTGGCTTCGATCACCTTGCGGAAGGTCTTCAGGAGCGCCTGTTCGAAGCCGGTCTGGTGCGTGCCGCCCTTGGGGGTGGCAATGATGTTCACGTAGGAACGGACCGTGGTGTCGTAGCCGATGCCCCAGCGCAAGGCCACGTCCACCTCGCAGTCGCGGTCGACCTCGGCAATCTTGCTGTGACCGTTCTCGTCGAGTACCGGAACGGTCTCCTTGAACTTGCCGGAGCCGTGGAAGCGCCAGACATCCGTGACGGCGCTGTCGTTGGCCAGGTATTCGACGAACTCGGCAATGCCGCCGTCGTGGTGGAACACTTCCTCGATCGGGCCGTTCTCGCCGGCTGTGCCGGCCATCTTGCGCTCGTCGCGCAGCGTGATCTTCAGCCCCGGGACCAGGAACGAGGTCTGCCGGGCCCGGTTCTGCAGCTCTTCGTAGGAGAACTTGGCGTCCGGGGTAAAGATCTGCCGGTCGCCCCAGTACCTGATGCGCGTGCCGGTCACTCCGCGCTTGGCGGTACCGACCACTTCCAGCTTGGAGCCCGTGACGAACGGCTCGAACGTGGACTCCGGGCCCGGCCCCCGGGCCGTGTCGATGAACTTGCCCGGCTCGCCGCGGCGGAACGACATTTGGTACGTCTTGCCGCCGCGGTCCACCTGGACATCCAGGCGGGACGACAGGGCGTTGACCACGCTGGCGCCGACGCCGTGCAGTCCGCCGGAGGCGGTGTACGAGCCGCCGCCGAATTTGCCGCCGGCGTGCAGCTTGGTGAACACCACTTCGACACCGCTCAGGCCGGTCTTTGGTTCGATGTCCACCGGGATGCCGCGGCCGTCGTCGTGGATCTCCACCGATCCGTCCGGGTGCAGCGTGATCTTGATGCTCTGCCCGTAGCCGGCCAGCGCCTCGTCGACGGAGTTGTCGATGATTTCCCAGAGGCAGTGCATCAACCCGCGGGAATCCGTGGACCCGATGTACATGCCCGGCCTCTTGCGGACGGCTTCCAGCCCTTCCAGGACGGAAAGATGGCGTGCTGTGTACTCAGACTTCGTTGGCGCCACGTGTACGAGTGCTCCTTGGCAGACAGAACTGCGGTCCTTGGCCGCGGTCCGCCGCGAATAACGGACCGTTACTAGGCTAATCCCCTTTGCGGGCGGGCTTGTGCACCGCGCCGGGGCGCACGCCGGCATGTGACGCAGCTCCCGGCTGTTACCGACACGTGATACGCGGTGAGCGAAAGTGACCCCATCTTGCGAAGATTTGCGTGCTTCGGATGGTTCTATGGATAGACGCACTCGTAAGGAGGTCATCATGACGACAGCAGTAGCCCCCCGTGAACTGACCGCATTGGATCGATGCGACCGGTGTGGCGCCCAAGCCTATGTACGGGTTGTCCTGGCCTCCTCCGGCGGCGAACTCCTCTTCTGCGGGCACCATGCCCGGCAGCATGAGCCGCAGCTTCGCTCCAAGGCCTCGGAATGGCAGGACGAGACCGGCAGGCTGACCGAAAAGGCCGGCGCCGCCGCCGAATAGGCTCTCCGGGAACAGCTGCAGCCGCAGCCCGCTCCCGGTGCGGTCCGACAGGTCCGCGCGGTACCCCGATCAAAGGGCGCCGTTCCCCGCAAGGGGAACGGCGCCCTTTGCGTTTCCAAAGGCATTTCCGCCAGAGCACCCGGGCCTGGACGGCGCGGCCCTCTGCCCTTCCGCTGCACCCCCGGTTAACGCAGCAGGGCCGGCCCCCGCGGGTGCCGGCCCTGCTGCGCAGTCGGATCAGTCCAGGTAGTCGCGCAGTACCTGCGACCGCGACGGGTGCCGCAGCTTGGACATGGTCTTGGATTCGATCTGGCGGATGCGCTCACGGGTGACGCCGTAGACCTTGCCGATTTCGTCTAAAGTCTTCGGCTGGCCGTCGGTCAGCCCGAACCGCATGGCCACCACGCCGGCTTCGCGCTCGGACAGCGTGTCCAGCACCGAGTGGAGCTGCTCCTGCAGCAAGGTGAAGCTGACCGCGTCGGCGGGAACCACGGCTTCGGAGTCTTCGATCAGGTCGCCGAACTCCGAGTCGCCGTCTTCGCCCAGCGGCGTGTGCAGCGAGATCGGCTCGCGCCCATACTTCTGGACCTCGACGACCTTTTCCGGCGTCATGTCCAGTTCCTTGGCCAGCTCTTCGGGAGTCGGCTCGCGGCCCAGGTCCTGGAGCATTTGGCGCTGCACGCGGGCCAGCTTGTTGATGACTTCCACCATGTGCACCGGGATGCGGATCGTGCGGGCCTGGTCCGCCATGGCGCGGGTGATGGCCTGCCGGATCCACCAGGTTGCGTAGGTGGAGAACTTGAAGCCCTTGGTGTAGTCGAACTTCTCGACGGCGCGGATCAGGCCCAGGTTGCCTTCCTGGATCAGATCCAGGAACAGCATGCCGCGGCCCGTGTAGCGCTTGGCCAGCGAGACCACCAGACGCAGGTTGGCTTCCAGCAGGTGGTTCTTGGCGCGCTTGCCGTCGTGGACAATCTGCTCCAGGTCGCGCCGCAGGCGCGTCTCCATGGTGCCGTCGTCCTTGGCCAGCTTCTCTTCGGCGAAGAGACCGGCCTCGATCCGCAGGGCGAGGTCGACTTCCTGCTCGGCGTTCAGCAGGGCGACCTTGCCGATCTGCTTCAGGTAGTCCTTAACCGGGTCTGCGGTGGCACCGGCGGAGACTACCTGCTGGGCTGGGGCGTCGTCGTCGTCGGCGTCCGAGTAAACAAACCCGGAACCGGTCTCGCCTTCCTTGCCCTTCTTGGCGCCCGTTTCCTCGGCGGCTTCTACATCTTCCTCCGTGGGCTCCGGCTCAGCTTCGGGATCCTCGTCGACTTCATCCGTAGCCAACCCGGCGGCGTTCGCCTCATCCTTTTTGGCAGCGGCACCGGGCTTGCGGCCGCGCCGTTTGGGAGCAGCTTCCGCCGCTGCCGCTGACGGGGCGCCCGCGCGCTTGGTCGTCGCGGACTTTTTCGGAGCGGAGGCAGCAGTCTCCTCATCGGGAGCTGCAGCAGTCTTCTTGTCCGGTGACACAGAGAACCTTTCGTACGGCGGTCTGTGACGCTACCTGCGGGTAACACCACTATGACCCTGTCAAGTCCGTGAATGACTTCAAACCAAACCACGGACGCAGGGTCTGCAAGGCATAACCTGTTCCGCGGCGACGGTATTCCCGCAGGAACTACCGCTGTTTGAAACACGAACCCAACCGGGTCTCGGTTCCCATTGTCTCACGATTCAGACCGCCGGATGAACTGATTTTCGACCGTCGCGGACGCCGCGGTCATGCCGCCAGGTGCCTCCGGCCCGGCCAGGCCGTCTCCCGCCGGCGCGCCCACGCCGGCAGCATTCCGCTGCCCGCCAGTTCCTGGACCAGTTCCGCAAGCCGGTAGCCAGGCATTTCGCGCAGGCATGCTTCCGCCCGTTGATGCGCATGCGAACCGCGCCCCCGTGCCCATTCGATCCAGGCATGCAGCGTGCCGGCGGCGGCGCGGGAGCGCCCCGTTCCGACGGCGTGCAGGTGTTGGAGCAGGTGGGCCGTGGCATCCACGCGATCCCAGTCCGGAGCGTGGGGCGAGTCGCCGATCAAGATCCTTGACCACCCCCGGGCCGCCGCAGGATCACCGGATCCGGGCAATGGCTCCGTGGGCGGCACCGCGTCCGTCGCCCTGTCCGTGTCCTGGAGGAGGCCGGACGCATCCGCCCACCGGTACGCGGTCTCGGGGCTGCTGCAGGCGAAGATGGCAACGCCATCCCGTACCGCGTTGTCGGTCAGGCTCGCGAGCAGGAATGCCTGTTCTTCCGCCGTGACGGTTCCGGCCCGGTGCGCCGCCAGGGAATGCTCCCAGCGGCAGAGGGTATGGAAGTAGAAGGCCGGATGGGTCCACCCTCCCGCGCGTCCCTCGGCCAGCCGCGCCGCCTCCTGCTGTATCCCGGCC
This sequence comes from Arthrobacter sp. Y3221114, assembly GCF_059092625.1. Lineage (NCBI taxonomy): Bacteria > Bacillati > Actinomycetota > Actinomycetes > Micrococcales > Micrococcaceae > Arthrobacter > Arthrobacter sp. Y3221114. The sequence continues at coordinate 106,344 of NZ_JBNHHW010000001.1, read as the reverse complement.
GCCACAGCGGGTGCCGCGGACGTTGCCGGTGACGGCGCTTCGGCGGCCTCCGCCGCGGATGCCGCATAGGTGCTGCCGCTGTAGACGAGTTCGGCGTTCAACGCACTGTCCCGGATCTGTGACACCGGCCGGCCGGGCATCGGGCAGCATCCGATGTCGCCGCAGTAAAGCTCGCGCCAGTGCTGCGGGCCCACCGTCCAGCCCCCGCGCACCGGCAGTCCGGCGGCGGACAAGGAGCGGCCGAGGGAGGCTACGAGTCGGGCATGAGGCGGCCGGTCCGGCGAGCGCCAGGGGCGGTCCGTGTAGAGAATCAGCAGCGCGGAATCGGCGTCCTCATCGGAACGCAGATAGTCCGCCGCTGTGTCGGTAAACAGCTCGAGGTGGCAGCTGTCCTCGTTGGTAGGGAGGTCCAGGCGGAGCGTCGCGCCCAGACGGCCCCGGGAAAGGGCCAGCAGCACCACGCTGTCGGCCGGAAGGAATCCCAGCGCATGCGGCACGAAACCCAGGACGTCGACGGGCCGGCGGGCGGTGAACTTCTTCTTCTCCATGACAGGAGCCTTCCGCTGCGGCCGACCCGGCGGCTAGCCGACGGGTCGCCGCTGTGGACGGTGGCCCTGCCGGAGGCCCTGTGGAGGGAGGGTGCTTACCCGTCCCCGGTTCCGCCGTTCCCCCTGCGTTCCCGGATCCGTTCGCGACGCCGGCGGCGTTCCCGTGCCAGCGCGTCACGCAGCGGCGGCACGGTGATCCCTCCGTGCGACATCCGGGTGCGCACGCGTCTGCGCACGGCCAGCATCGCCAGCGTGCCCACGATCAGGAACAGGAACTGGAGGCTGAAGGCCAGCTTGAAGGAGTCCAGCGCGTACAGGTCTCCCTGTGAGAACCCGCTGGCCAGCAGGGCATCAAGGACTACGCCCATGCCGAGCATCACCAGCAGCGCCGAGACAAAGCCGCCGACGTTAACGATCCCGGTTGCTGTTCCGGCGCGGCTGAGCGGATTGAAGGTCCGGGCGAAGTCGAAGCCGATCATGGACCCCGGTCCCCCGACCGACACGGCCATGACCAGCAGCAGAAGCAGCCAATACGGGGCAGGGCCGGGGTAGACCAGCACGCACAGCCAGGCCGCCGACATCGCCCCGACGATCAGCAGGACCATGGTCGAGCGCCTCAGGGGATGCCGGCCCACCCAGCGGCCCAGCAACGGGCCCGCGACGAAGGAGGTGAGGACCGCGGCCGTCATCAGCACCGAGGCTTCCGTCGGCGTCAGGCCCTGGGCCGAGACCAGGAACGGGTAGCCCCACATGAGCATGAACACGTTCGCGGGGAACTGGAGCGTGAAGTGAGTCCACAGTCCCAGTCTCGTACCCGGTTCCCGCCACGCCTCGGCCAACGACGCCCCGGTCTGGCGCAAGGTCGGCTGCGGGGCCTTCCGCGGTTGGCCCGGCTCGTTGCGGACCACCGCGAGGGCCAGGACAAAGGCCACCGCCGAGAGCGCCGCAACGGAAAGGAACGCCGGTGTCCAACCCGCTAGGTTGAGGATGGCCACGAAAGGGATGACGCTGATCAGCTGGCCGATCTGACCCAGCTGGCCGGTCAACTGGGTCAGCAGCGGTATCCGCTTCCCGCTGAACCAACTGGGCAGCAACCGGAGCACGGACACGAAGGTCATGGCGTCGCCGGCACCGACCAGGACGCGTCCGGCCAGCCCTTCGGGAACGGAGGACGCGAAGGCGAGGGCGGTTTGCCCGGCCAGCATCAGCACGGCCCCTCCGGCCACCATCATCCGGGGCCCGTATTTGTCCACCATGAGGCCGACGGGTATCTGCAACCCCGCATACACCACCAGTTGAAGCACGGTGAACGTCGACAAGGCGGCGGCGGTGGCATCAAAGCGCTCGGTGGCCTGCAGGCCCGCTACGCCAAAGGATGTCCGCTGGGTGATCGCCACCAAGTAGGCGAATATCCCGCTCCCCCACACCCACCAAGCCCGCCGCGAATCCATTGCTCCATCTTGCCCACGGCCCGGGGCAAGGTACTAATCGGCGTCGCCGGACCCTGCGGAGGCTCCTTCGCCCCCGTCGTCGTCCGTGGCGGGCCGGGTGGCCAGGAAGGCCTCCACGGCCGCGCCGATTTCGTCGGCGTCGGGAAGCTCTTCGTTGTCCTTGACCAGCAGCGAGCGGCGCTCTTCGTGCCCCGCGTACTCGTCGTACCGCTCTTCCAACCGGCCGACGACCCGCTGGACGTCGGCAGAGTCCTGTACCTGCCGGTCGATCTGGCTTTCGACCTCGCGTCCGGTCTCGCGCAGCCGGTCTGTCGGCAACGTCAGCGAGGTGGCGGCACCCACGTACTCCAGTGCCGCGACGGCGGCCGGTGGGTACTGGGCGTCGGACAGGTAATGGGGCACGTGAATGGAATAGCCGACGACGTCGCGCCCGGCCTCGGCCAGGCGCATTTCCAGCAGCGGGCCGATACCGGCCTGCAGCTCCGCCTGGGGCTTCCAACTGGTGATGCCGTCGATCAGGTCCTGCCGCGAGCCGTGGACGGTGACGCCGATCGGTCGGGTGTGCGGCACCGGCATCGGAAGAGACTGGACCCACGCGACCAGCCGGGTCTGGAGCCGGTTCGCCAGCCAGACGACCGCCCGGGAGAACCGCTCCCACTGGTAGTCGGGTTCGGGACCGGTCAACAGCAGGAACGGCGTGCCGAGCCCGTCGACGAGCCGGTAGAGCTCGATGGCGGGGGCTTCGTAGTCCGTGAAACGGTCTCCGGCGAAGGTGATGCGGGGCCGCCTGCTGCGGTAGTCCACCAGTTGGTCAACGTCGAAGGAGGCGACCAGCTGTGCATCGAGCTCGTCGAGCAATTCGTCGCCGATCTGCTCCACCACATGACCGGCTTCGGCTGCACCGGTAAATCCCATGACGAGATCAAGCCCGCGCAGCGCAGGCGAGTCGAACAACTCCGCGTTGGTCGACATCAGCGACTGTGGATCCAGCAATGTGCCCTCCGTTCCGGCATCGTCTTTCCCTGCCGTGCATGGCTCTCTCGCAATGTTCAGCGCCCGGGCGGGCGGAAAAATTCCTGCGCCGCCGGCCGTGACAGCGCGTGCGCGGCACCGGATCCGGTGCCGGAGAGACTACGATCGACAGGTGCAGGCCCTGTTCCGGCCAACCTCTAAAGGCTCATTCCTGCTGGAACTACTGTAGACACAACGGTAAGCAACCGGTGAGCGGCGGCGGGCACCACCCGTCCGGCGCCGGCCGGCTGAAGGAGAAGTTAGGACAGATCTGCGTGATCCCCACGACCGAGCTCAAGCTCAGCGCCATTGCCAAAGATGTCAAAAAGGCCAAGTCAAACGCCCTCGTCATTGCGGTCGGACAAGACGGAGATGGTCCCGTCCTGCTGGAGAATCCGTTGCCGGCCAAGGCGTCGAAGACGCTGCAGGAGTCCCTTCCGCTGCTCGGCGTAACCGGGGCCGCCGACGAGGTGCACCGCCTGCCGGGGCTGCCCGACTCCGGGGCAGATGTGGTGGTGCTGGCCGGCGTCGGGAAATTGCTGCCCGGGCAGGCGCTGACGGAAGAAACCCTGCGCCGCACCGCCGGCTCGGCTGTGCGGCAACTCGCCGGGGTCCGGTCGGTGGCCCTGGGCCTGCCGGCCGGAACAGTCGCCGAAGCCGCGGCTGTTGCCGAAGGCGCGGCCCTGGGGGCCTATGACTTCAGCGATCACCGCACCCGCGGGGCCGGGGTTCGCGGCCCGGTGGCGGAAGCCACCGTCATCACGCCGGTCGCCGGCGATAAGGAACTGGCGAAGGCGCTCAAGCGGGCCTCGGTGCTGGGACGGGCGGTCAACGCGACGCGCTCCCTGGTCAACCAGCCGCCGAGCCACCTGTACCCCGAGTCGTTCGCCGAGGCTGCCACGCAGATGGCCAGGAACCTGCCGGTCAAGGTCACCGTCCTGGACGAGAACCGGCTGGCCAAGGACGGCTACGGCGGCTTGACCGGCGTCGGCAAGGGATCCAGCCGCCCGCCCCGCCTGGTCAAGGTGGAATATGCGCCGGTCCGGGCCAAGGCGAAGCTCGCCTTCGTGGGCAAGGGCATCACCTTCGACTCCGGCGGCCTCTCGCTCAAGCCGGCCACGGGCATGATGACCATGAAGTGCGACATGGCGGGCGCGGCCGTGGTACTGAACGCCGTCCTGGCCATCGCCGAGCTGGGACTGCCGGTGAAGGCCACCGCGTGGCTTTGCCTGGCGGAAAACATGCCCTCCGGCACCGCCTCCCGTCCCTCCGACGTATTAACCATGTACGGCGGCAAGACGGTGGAAGTGCTGAACACGGACGCCGAAGGCCGGCTGGTCATGGCCGACGGACTCGCTGCCGCCAGCGAGGAACACCCCGATGTCCTGTTGGACGTCGCAACCTTGACAGGTGCGCAGATGGTCGCGCTGGGAAGCCGGGTGGCCGCGATCATGGGCGAAGAACCGGTACGTGATGCCGTCAAGGCCGCCGCCGACAGGGCGGGGGAACTGTTCTGGCCGATGCCGCTGCCGGAAGAACTTCGTCCCAGCCTGGACTCGCAGGTGGCAGACCTGTCCAACATGGGCGACAAGTACGGCGGCATGCTGACGGCCGCGATCTTCCTGCGCGAGTTCGTGGGCGAATCCGGCGGCGTGCGCATCCCGTGGGCCCATCTGGACATCGCCGGTCCGGCCTTCAACGAAGGCTCTCCGCACGGCTACACCCCGAAGGAGGGCACCGGCGTCGCCGTCCGCACGCTGGTTGCCTATGCTGAGGATGTGGTGGCCCGCAGCTCCTGAGTCTGCATCCCCGCCGCTTCCCCGCGTGAATCCGCACACAATCCGGCCTGTTGGGGCCGTCACCAACTAGATGATGGTATGCGGGAGGGCTAAGGTGAAACCCAACCAACTTCGTTCGTCAACCCCAATCAACTCATCGACGTGTCACCACACGTTGCGAACACGCGAGGGAGCGTTCACGTGGCCGATTCGGCAACAGCGCAAGAATTCGACATCCTGATCCTCGGCGGCGGCAGCGGCGGTTATGCCGCTGCCCTCCGCGCCGTGCAGCTGGGCTTCAGCGTCGGCCTGGTGGAAAAGGGCAAGCTCGGCGGCACCTGCCTGCACAACGGCTGCATCCCCACCAAGGCGCTGTTGCATTCGGCCGAGCTGGCCGACCACGCCAAGGACGCCGCGAAATACGGCGTGAACGTTAGCCTCGATTCCATCGACATGGCTGCCGTCAATGCCTACAAGGACGGGGTCATCGCCGGAAAGTTCAAGGGCCTGACCGGCCTGGTCAAGTCCAAGGGCATCACCGTCATCGAAGGTGAAGGCAAGCTCGTCGGCAAGGACACCATCGAGGTCGGCGGCACCGCCTACAAGGGCAAGAACATCGTCCTGGCCACCGGTTCCTACTCCAAGACCCTCCCCGGACTGGAAATCGGCGGCAAGGTCATTACCTCCGACCACGCCCTGAAGATGGACACCCTGCCCAAGAGCGCCGTGGTGCTCGGCGGCGGCGTCATCGGCGTCGAGTTCGCCTCGGTATGGAACTCGTTCGGCGTTGACGTCACCATCGTCGAGGGCCTGCCCTCGCTGGTGCCCAACGAGGACCCGGCCATCATCAAGCAGCTGGAGCGCGCGTTCAAGAAGCGCGGCATCAAGTTCAACACCGGCGTTTTCTTCGAAAAGGTGGAACAGAACGACGACGGCGTGGTGGTCACCCTCGCCGACGGCAAGACGTTCCAGGCCGACCTGATGCTGGTTGCCGTGGGGCGCGGGCCGAGCACCGCAGGACTGGGCTTCGAGGAAGCCGGCCTCACGGTTGACCGCGGCTTCGTGATCACCAACGAGCGGCTGCACACCGGCGTCGGCAACATTTACGCCGTCGGCGACATCGTCCCGGGCGTCCAGCTGGCCCACCGCGGATTCCAGCAGGGCATCTTCGTCGCCGAGGAGATCGCCGGCAACAAGCCGGCCCTCATCGAAGACATCAACATCCCGAAGGTCACCTACTGCGACCCGGAGATTGCCTCCGTCGGCCTCAACCAGCCGCAGGCCGAGGAGAAGTTCGGCAAGGACAACGTGGAAACCGTGGAGTACAACCTGGCCGGCAACGGCAAGAGCTCGATCCTGGGCACCAGCGGCATGATCAAGATGGTCCGCGAAAAGGACGGCCCCATTGTGGGCATGCACATGATCGGCGGCCGCATCGGCGAGCAGATCGGCGAGGCGCAGCTGATCGTCAGCTGGGAAGCCTACCCGGAGGACGTCGCCGCCCTCATCCACGCGCACCCCACGCAGAACGAGGCCCTCGGCGAAGCCGCCATGGCCCTGGCCGGCCGCCCGCTGCACGGGTAACAAGCCCTCCCCTGGTGCACCCGTCCCCGCCGGACGGGTGCACTAGGCTCAAGACAAGACTCGATGTACCGGCCAGGCCGGAAAAATAGACTCAAAGGAGAACGGGCACCACATGTCTGAAACCGTGAACTTGCCCGCCCTCGGTGAAAGCGTCACCGAAGGCACTGTGACCCGCTGGCTGAAACAGGTCGGCGACCGGGTCGAAGTCGACGAACCCCTGCTCGAGGTGTCCACCGACAAGGTCGACACCGAGATCCCCTCTCCGGTAGCCGGTGTGATCGAAGAGATCCTGGTGGCCGAGGACGAAACCGCCGACGTCGGAGCCCCGCTGGTGCGCATTGGCGACGGTTCCGGCTCAGGCGAGGCCGCCGAAGAAGCGCCGGCGGCGCAAGAAGAAGCGGAAGCTCCCCAGCAGGAGGCCCCGAAGCAGGAGGAGCCCCGGGAGGAGGCCCCGAAGCAGGAGGAGCCCCGGCAGGAAGCCCCTGCCGAGGAAGCTCCGGCCGCCGGTTCCGGCGAGGGCACGGAAGTCACCCTCCCGGCCCTGGGCGAAAGCGTTACCGAAGGAACGGTCACCCGCTGGTTGAAGCAGGTGGGCGACACGGTCGAGGTCGATGAGCCGCTGCTCGAGGTCTCCACCGACAAAGTCGACACCGAGATCCCGTCCCCGGTGGCCGGCACGGTACAGGAAATCAAGGTCGCCGAGGATGAGACCGCCGAGGTCGGTTCAGTGCTCGCCATCATCGGCACCGGTGCCGGCCCCGCCAAGGCGGAGCCGAAGGGAGCAGAGCCGGTGGCCGCCGCGCCCGCCGAGGACCGCGAAGCCCCGGTGGCGGAACCGGCCGCCGAACAGCCGGCCGCAGAAGCCCCGAAGGCCGAGGCGCCCAAGGCCGAAGCGCCGGAGGCAACAGCCCCCCAGGCGGCACCTGCCCCGGCCGCCGCCGAGACCGCCGCCGGCCCGGACGCCGGCTACGTCACCCCGCTCGTGCGCAAGCTGGCCAACCAGCACGGCGTGGACCTGTCCACCGTCAAGGGCACCGGCGTGGGCGGACGCATCCGCAAGCAGGACGTGCTGGAGGCAGCCGAAGCCGCCAAGCCGGCCGCAACTCCCGCAGCCGCCGCAAAGGCTCCGGCAGAGGCCGCGGCCTCGGCGAAGCGCGGCACCGTCGAGAAGGCGCCGCGGATCCGCCAGGTGATCGCCCGCCGGATGCGCGAATCACTCGACGCGTCCACCCAGCTCACCCAGGTCCACGAGGTCGACATGACCAAGGTGGCCAAGCTGCGCGAGCGTGCCAAGAAGTCCTTCCAGGAGCAGAACGGCGTCAAGCTGACCTACCTGCCCTTCATCGCCAAGGCCGTCGCGGAGGCGCTCAAGCAGCATCCGAAGCTGAACGCCGAGTACGACGAGGAAAAGCAGGAGATCACGTACCACAACGCAGAGCACCTGGCGATTGCGGTGGATACGGACAAGGGCCTCCTCGTCCCGGTGATCAATGACGCCGGCAGCTTGAACCTGGCCGGCCTGGCGGGCAAGATCGCCGATGTTGCCGCACGTACCCGCAGCAACAAGATCGCTCCCGACGAACTCTCCGGCGGGACCTTCTCGATCACCAACATCGGCAGCGTCGGGGCCCTGTTCGACACGCCGATCATCAACCAGCCGCAGGTGGGAATCCTCGGTACCGGCGCCATCGTCAAGCGGCCCATGGTGGTCCAGGATGAGAACGGCGACGATTCGATCGCCATCCGCTCGATGATGTACCTGTCACTGACCTACGACCACCGTTTGGTCGACGGCGCAGATGCCGGCCGTTTCCTGCAGACGCTGCGGGCGCGCCTGGAAGCCGGACAGTTCGAGGCGGACCTGGGCCTCTAGCCCGGACTGCCCCGCGCGACGCACGAATCAGCGGCGGGCTGCGTTCCCCAGTGGACGCAGCCCGCCGCTGTGCTCTGCCGCCCTCGGCCCCCAGCCGTACTACGCAAGGTAGAAAAACCCGGTGCCGTCGCGGCATGGCGCGGATCCGCGCGCTTCCCCGGCCGATAAGCTGGGCCCATGGAGATCCTTTACAACATTTTCGTCTTCCTGCATATCGTCGGTGCTGCCATGATCGTCGGCATCTGGATCGGCAACATGAAGAAGCCCACGGTCCACCCCCGCCAGTTCGACGGCGCCGCCCTGCAGCTCATTACCGGCATCATCATGATGGGCCTGATCCCGGCCTTGGCCATGGACGCCGACTACGTGAAGCTGACCATCAAGCTTGTCATCGGGCTCGTCGTGGGCGTCCTCGCGTTCATCGGCCGCCGCAAGTACAAGGCCGGCGAGCCGATTTCCACCGGTCTGGCCCACTCCGTGGGCGGCCTGGCGCTGCTTAACGTCGCCATCGCCACCCTCTGGAACTGACCTTACGAATTCCCGCGCTGCGGCCGGCCCCGATCCGGGGCCGGCCGCAGTGGCTTTAACGGTGCCGCCGGACAGTCCGGCGCAACTCCCCTAGGATGAGGATGACGGCACCGGCCGACTCTGGCCGGGACCGGCGGAAAACGCATCCTGTACATCGACCAAGGAGGACACATGGCTACAACACGTTCTGCCAGCACCGAGTGGAACGGCGACCTGTTTAGCGGCGCCGGCCAGACTACGTTCGAAACGTCCGGGATCGGCACCTACGATGTCACCTGGAAGGCACGTGCGGACCAGTCCGAAGGAAAGACCAGCCCCGAAGAACTGCTGGCCGCCGCCCACGCCACCTGCTACTCGATGCAGTTCAGCAACATGCTCAAGGAGAACGGGACCACCGCCGAGAGCATTAAGACCTCGGCTGCCGTGGATTTCGTGCCGGGCACCGGCATCACCGAGATTCGCCTGACCGTGAACGCGACCGTGCCCGGAATCAGCGAGGACGACTTCCAGCGCCTGGCCTCCGGCGCCAAGGACACCTGTCCTGTTTCCGGCGCCCTGGCCTCAGTGCCGAGCATCACGATTGATGCCACCCTGGCCGGCTAGCGCACAAATCTTTCGTTGAAGAACCCCGGGCACCTTCGGTGTGCCCGGGGTTCTTCAATGTTCAGCCCGGCGCTCAGCCGGCCTCCTGCGGACGCGGCGGCAGCGGTCCGGGGCGCAGCACGGGATAACCGGCCCGCGCCGGCGGCTGGTCGGTCGGCAGTTCGCCCAGCATCTCCTTGAGGATGCCGACGCTGTGCTCCAGCTGCGGGTCCTCCCCCGCCCCGTACGCATGGGGCGGGAACGGCACCTCGATGTCCGGGTCCACCCCGTAGTTCTCCACGCCCCAGCCCACGCCCTGGGTGAACCAGAACGCGTACCGTGGCTGCGTGACACCGGTGCCGTCGGCCAGCGAGAACTTCGCGTCGATGCCAACCACCCCGCCCCAAGTCCGCGTCCCGACCACGGGGCCGATTCCGCGCAGCTTGCTCACCTGGGTGATGATGTCGCCGTCGGACCCGGCGTATTCATCGGTGAGGACGACGACGGGGCCCCGCGGCGCATGTGCCGGGTACGTGCCCGGCTGCTCGCCGCGCGCGAGGTTCCATGCGGTGACCTTGCGACCGATCAACTCGGCCACCAGCTGCGAGGTATGGCCGCCCCGGTTGCGCCGTACGTCGATGACGAGCGCGTCCTTGGCGGTCTCCACATCCAGGTCGCGGTGCAATTGTGCCCAGCCGCGCGCCACCATGTCCGGAATGTGGAGGTACCCGAAGCGTCCGTTCGATGCCTCGCGGACGTTGCGGCGGTTTCCGGACACCCAGTTCTGGTACCGGAGCCGCTCCTCGTCGCGGATGGGGACCACGGCGATCCGCCGCTGCAGGCCGGCTTCCGGGCTGCCCGCTCCGTTAACGATGGTCAGTTCAACGGTCTTGCCGGCCGCGCCGACCAGCAGCGGCGCCGGGCCTGCCAGCGGATCCACGGGGATGCCGTCCACCGCCGCGATCACGTCGCCCGGGTCCACGGCTGCGCCCGGAGCCGTCAGCGGGGACAGCGCCAGCGGATCCGATGATTCTCCGGCGAGGATCTTCTGCACGGTCCAGCCCGCCTCGGTCCGCGCCAGGTCGGCGCCGAGCCGCCCCTGTTTCCCGGAGCCCGGTTCCGCGACCGGCGGAGGCGAAACGTACGCATGCGAGGTGCCGAGTTCGCCGTGCAGCTCCCAGAGCAGGTCCACCAAGTCGTCGTGCGACCCAAGTCGTTCCACCAGGGGCCGGTAACGGTCGTAGACGCCTTGCCAGTCCAGCCCGGCCATGTCCTCGGCCCAGTAGAAGTCGCGCTGCAGCCGCCAGGCCTCGTCGAACGCCTGTCCCCAGACCTTGAGCGGTTGGAGCGTGACCCGGATCCGGCTCAGGTCGACCTGCACGCTCTCGGGCGAGTCGTCGTCGACCTTCCCGGCGGCCGGCACGGCCTTCACCTGCGCCTTGTGCACGTACACGATCCGTTTGCGGTCCTGGGACACCTCATAGGCGTCCACGGCCGGTACCAGCACGGAAACCTCCCGGCGGGAGAGGTCGAACCGCTCCAGCCGCTGGGCCTGCTCCGGCTCCTCCGCCGACGCGCGTCCCTCTCCGGTGACACCGGCGGGATCACTGGCCAGCCACAGCAGGGCTCCTTCGACCGCGCTGAGGTCCGTGTAGCGGCCTTGCTGGACCGGGACCGGGATGATCCGCTCGGCCAGCCGTTCGGCGTCCACAACCACCTCGGTGACCGCGGGCGCGGCCTGGTCCTCCCCGTTCGGGGAACCGTCTGGCTCCTTCCCCGCTGCCGGCGGCGCGTCCGGCAGCGTGCCGTGCACCGACGGGCCGAACGGCGAAGACGTGGCCGCGGCCAGGGCCACCAGGAACGGCTTGGTCGATTCGGGGAAACCCAGATCGAAGCTGTGGGTGGAATAGACCGGATCGAAGCTCCGTTCGGAGAGGAACGCGGCGAACTTGCCGTCCGGCGTGAAGGCCGGCCCATGGTCGCGGAAACGTCCGTCGGTCACGTCGACGATACCGCCGGTGCCGTCGGCCCGGGCCAGCCGCAGGCGGGTGCGGGTGCCCTCCGCGGTGACCGGCTCGACCCACAGGATCCAGCGGGAATCCGGTGAAAAGACCAGCTCGCCAACGGCCCCGTGGTCGGTGCCGGAGAGGCGGCGCAGCTCCCCGTTTCCGGCGTCCAGGACCAGTACCTGCCCGTATTCGGTGGCCACTGCCGCCAGCGCCCCGTCCGGACTGGCGGCAAGCGCGCTCACCCGGTCCGGTCCGGGCAGCTCCACGCGGCGCAATTGCTGCGGCTCCAGCGCTTCGGCGGAACGCGCGTCCGGTTCCCGGCTCTCCGTGCCGGCGCCTTGCTTTCCGCCGGAACGCACCTCCACGATGGGCTGGGATTGGGTCGGATGGACGACGGCGGAGGCGGACACCGGGCGAGGCAAGCCGTCGGGCTCCGGTTCGGCGGGGGCCGGCGCGGTTGCGGCGGGAGCAGGCTGGTCGCCCCGGGGAAGTTGTTCGAAGACCTGGCGGATGTAGAGGGCTTCCTCGCCGTCGTGGTCGGCGACGTAGACCACGCGCGTGTCGCCGAGGGGCCGCGCCAGCCGGGCGCGGACACCGGGCGTCGATTCCACCGCGCGCGAAGGCCCGTCCCGGTGGGTCAGCCAGTGCACTGTGCCGTGCGTTTCGATGACGGACGCGGTTCCCTTGGGATTCGGGACGGCGGACGCCAGGTGCTGTGCCACGTTGAGTGGGCGGCCGCGGCGGCTCGTGGATGCCGAGCCGAGCGTGATCCGGAGCCGGCGCGGTGCCGCGTCCAGGGAGTCGAGGAGCCAGAGTTCACCGGCGGATTCGAAGACCACCCGGTTGCCGTCCGTCGCGGCATGGCGGACATAGAAACCGTCGTGGTCGGTATGCCGGCGGAGGTCTGTTCCGTCCGGCCGCAGCGAATACAGATTGCCGTAGCCTTCGTGGTCGCTCAGGAACGCGATCCGGTTGCCGATCCACATCGCGTCTGCCAGGTTGCCGTCGAGATCGGCCGCCAGGCGCTCGAACTCGCCGCCTCCGTCCCGGTCGATCCACAGCTTGCCGGCCGTGCCGCCGCGGTAACGCTTCCACCAAGCCGGTTCGCGAGAGAGCACGCTCCCGACCACCAGCGGACGCTCGTCACCGAGTTCCGGCCCGAACGCGATCGAGTCGACGGGCCCGAAGGGCAGGACCCGGGCCCCGGAGCCGTCCAGCGGCACAGCGTAGGCCCAGGTATGACGCGACTCTTCACGTTCGAAGGAACTCGTCACCAGGGCGTCGCCCGCGGGCGTGAATCCTTTTACCTTGGTGGAGGCATGCCCCCAGTACGTCAGCTGGCGGAACCCTCCACCGTCGACCGACGCGGTGACAGCCTCGGGCGCGCTGGCCTGCACCACACCCCAGGCCAGGTGCTGCCCGTCCGGCGAGAACCTGGGGTTCCTGGCCGGCAGTTGCAGCGACGAGACACGCCACGCCCTGCCGCCGGCAATGGGTGCAACCCACACGTCGTCCTCTGCGACGAACGTGACAAGATCGCCGTGCACGTGCGGGTAGCGGAAGTAGCTCGATGAAGTCATGCCTCGATCTTAGTCACGGCCTGCGCCGGCCCTGGGGTCATCGGAGCGGCGGGGCGCCTCATGGACGGCCTGGATCAGCCAGCCGGCGTCCTGCCTGACCATCTCCAGTTGGACCCGTTGCACGCGGGGTTCGGTGCGTCGTCCCACCACGCTGCCGTCGGCGGCCACCTGCCGGAACGCCGACGTGGTGACCATCGCGGCCACCGTTACTTTTCGTCCGCCTTGCGCCGCTGGATCAGCAATTACGTCCTCCACCGTGGTTTCGAGGCCCTCGAGCCAACTCCCCGAGCCTGCCAGTGCCGCGATGATCTCCCGGTCCGTTTCCATGACGGCCGTTCCGGGGACGTTAACCCGGTCGAGCAGCGTCGCATCGCGCGTCCTGACCGCTTCGGTGCGCAACCAGGTTAGGGCGGGCACGGCCGCGGCTGCATCGTCGCCCCGCAGCGCCTGCCCCAGGGCCTTCGGCAGGACCCGGGCCTCGGGGGGAGAAGGCGGCTGTGCTTCGCGCTGCCCCGCGGACACCTGTTGCACGGACTGGCCGCGGCCAGGCGACCGCCCGGCGTCTGCGCCGTTCGGCGGAGCAGGCGCCAAGGCGCCCGCCAGGGCGGACAGCAGTCCCGCTGCCGCCGCCGCCGCGGTCATCGCCAGTACTGCCGTGGCCCACCGGCCGGCGGCCGGCCGGGCATCGCCCCGGGACCGAGGCCGGGTCCGGAGCCGGGGAAACGGTGGCAGCGGTCCCCTGTCCCGGCGGCCCGCCGACTTTCCCGCCGCCTGCCGCCGGGTCAACAATTGGCTGGCAACGGAATGATGCGCCGACGCCGTCAAATCCAGCGCCTCCGGCTTTGCGGCCCGAATCGCCCGGCGGGCGAACTCCGCCGCCGAGGGGCGCTCCCCCGCACGCTCGGCCAGTCCGTCTTCCAGGAGGGCCACCAGAGCATCCGGCACCTCGGGCACCAACGCCGCCAGCGGCGGCCGCTGTGCGGTGGCACCGGGCACCCGGCCGGTGAGCGCGAACCAACCGATGGCCGCCAGCGCATAGATGTCTGCTTCGGGATCCAGGTCCCCTCCGCCGGACCCGCCGCCCGGTGCCCCGAACCCCGGCGTGCCCGCCGCCGGCGGGCGGTCGCTGCCCAGCGCACGGGCGACACCCAGGTCGGCCAGCAGCGGCTTGCCCACGGCGGTGAACAGCACATTGCCGGGCGAGACGTCCCCGTGCACGGTCCCGATCCCGTGCAGGTAATCCAGGACCTGGGCGACCGGAGTCAGAATCGTTACCGCCTCGCCCACGGCCAGCGGTCCGCGGGCGGCGACGAGTGCCGCGAGCGAGCCGCCGGCAGCATACTCCAGCAGCAGCCCCGGCCCGCGATCAGTTTCCACGTAACCATGGACGGGCAGCAGGTGCTCATGCCGCGCGTCCGTCAACAGGGACAGTTCATGGTCGGCGGCAGCAGCAGCCGCGGTCCCCTGCTGCCCCTCCGCCGCAATCGCCCAGGGCGCTGGCTCGCCCTCCCCGGCGGCGGATCCGTGCCGGGCCGCGCGCCGCACGGGCGGCGGGCCTCCCGCGTCGTCGGTGGAGGGAGCAGGCGGCACGAACAGCACCTTCAGTGCATACTCCGTTCCGGTCGCCGTATCGCGGACAAGCCAGACTGAGGCTGATGCGCCGCTGCCCAGCCATCGCTGCACATGCAACCCCGGCGCCGCCGGGCGCGGCGGTTCCGGCTCGACGGAGGCTGCGCCAGGTGTCTGCCCATCTTCCATGGACCACTTCTACTCCGTCCGACTGCTGCGCGCAGAAGTTATCCACAGCAATTGTGGCGCTACACAAATAGCAGTGCCCGGCCCTCGAAGCGTAGTCTTGCTGAATGGCTCTTGAGTTTTCACGACTGGGCTTCGCCCCTGACTACGTCGACTATGAAGAAGGCTGGGCGCTGCAGCGCAAGCTGCACGCTGAAGTCGTGGCTGGGACGGCGCCCAGCACCGTGCTGTTGCTTGAGCACAGTGCCGTCTACACCGCCGGCAAGCGCACCGAAGACCATGAGCGGCCGCTGGACGGCACCCCCGTGGTCAGTGTGGACCGTGGCGGCAAGCTGACCTGGCACGGCCCCGGCCAGTTGGTGGGTTATCCCATCGTGGCCCTTCCCGATCCCACCCGGGTGGCCGACTATGTCGACATCCTCGAGCAGGTCCTGATTAACGTGCTCGCCGATTACGGCGTGGCCGGCACCAGGATGGAGGGCCGCTCCGGCGTCTGGATCGAGGCCGACGAGCGCGGCCCCGCCCGCAAGATCGCCGCCATCGGCATCCGCGTCAACCGCCGGGTAACCATGCACGGCTTCGCGCTTAACTGCCGGAACGAGCTGGCACCCTACAGCCAGATCATTGCCTGCGGCATTACCGACGCCGGCACCACCACCATCCAGGCCGAGACCGGGCTGGACGTTGCCCCGGCCGACATAGCAGACCGGGTGGAGGCAGAACTCCGCTCGTTCGAAACATCACTGGTCAAGACGGGCACTCCCGGACCCGCGGCCACCGACACCGACACTGGCCACCGCCAGACCGAAGGAGCCCTGTTGTGACGCTCGCCCCTGAAGGACGCCGCCTGCTGCGCGTCGAGGCCCGCAATGCCGCCACCCCCGTGGAGCGCAAGCCGGACTGGATCAAGGCAAAGGTCAACATGGGCCCCGAGTACGTGGGCATGAAGAACCTGGTCAAGAAGGAGGGGCTGCACACCGTCTGCGAAGAGGCAGGCTGCCCCAATATTTTTGAATGCTGGGAAGACCGCGAGGCAACATTCTTGATCGGCGGATCCGAGTGCACGCGCCGCTGCGATTTTTGCCAGATTCACACGGGAAAGCCTTCCCCCGTCGACATCCTGGAACCCACGAAGGTCGCCCAGTCGGTCCAGCAGATGAACCTGCGCTACGCCACCGTCACCGGCGTCGCCCGCGATGACCTGGCCGACGAGGGCGTGTGGCTCTACGCCGAGACCATCCGGAAGATCCACGAACTCAACCCGGGCACCGGCGTCGAAATCCTGATTCCGGACTTCTCCGGAAAGCCCGAACACATCGCGGCCATCTGCGAAGCCCAACCGGAGGTGTTCGCGCACAACGTGGAAACCGTGCCCCGGATCTTCAAGCGCATCCGGCCGGCCTTCCGCTATGAGCGTTCGCTGGACGTCATCACCCAGGGCCGCGACCACGGCATGGTTACCAAGTCCAATCTGATCCTGGGCATGGGCGAGACCCGCGAAGAAATTTCCGAGGCGCTGCGCGATCTCCACGCAGCCGGCTGCGACCTTGTGACCATCACCCAGTACCTGCGGCCGACCGAGCGCCACCACCCGGTGGAGCGCTGGGTGAAGCCGGAGGAGTTCGTGGAACTGAGCCAGGAGGCCGAGGAAATCGGCTTCCTGGGTGTGATGAGCGGACCGCTGGTGCGCTCGTCCTACCGTGCCAGCCGTCTCTGGGCCACCGCCATGCGCAAGAAGGGCCTGGAGCTTCCGCCCCAGCTCGCGCACATCGGCGAGTCCGGCAGCACCCGCCAGGAAGCCGCCACGCTGATGGCTGCCCGGTAACTGAACCGCCGGAACCGCGGTCCGGGAGCCTGCCGGCTGCCGGACCGTTGCCGTGTCCGCATCCGGCACGAGAGCCTCCTCCGTCACGATAGAATTGGACATTATGGCCCATAGCACCGATTCCGACGCCCCGAAGCGGGGTCTCTTCTCACGCAAGCCCAAGGCTGGGAAACCGTCCAAAGCCAACAAGCAGCCCGGCCGGCTGAAGCAGATCGGCCAGGTCTTCCGGATGACCCGGCGCAACGACCCGAACGTTGTCTGGTTCATGCTGTTGGCGTTCCTCGGCATCGTCGCCGTCGGCCTGGTCATTGGCCTGCTGATCAACAACTGGGTCACGCTGCTGATCATCTCCATCCCGCTGGGCCTGCTGGCCGCCACCTTCATCCTGTCGCGGCGCGCCGAACGTGCGGCGTTCTCGCAGATCGAGGGCCAGCCCGGTGCTTCCGGGGCGGCGCTCAGCGTGCTGCGCCGCGGCTGGATCCTGCAGGACCAGCCGGTGGCCGTGAACCCGCGCACGCAGGACGCCGTATTCCGCGCCGTGGGCCGCCCCGGCATTGTGCTGGTAACCGAGGGCCCCTCGCACCGGGTGCGGCAGCTGGTCGAGTCGGAGCGGCGCCGGATGCGCCGCATCCTGCCCAACGTCACGATCCATGTGATCGAGACCGGCCGCGGCGAAGGCCAGGTGGAGCTGAGCAAGGTGGCCAAGACCGTGCAGAAGCT
Source organism: Arthrobacter sp. Y3221114 (assembly GCF_059092625.1). Taxonomy (NCBI): domain Bacteria; kingdom Bacillati; phylum Actinomycetota; class Actinomycetes; order Micrococcales; family Micrococcaceae; genus Arthrobacter; species Arthrobacter sp. Y3221114. The sequence goes on along the minus strand of NZ_JBNHHW010000001.1, from coordinate 89,100 downwards.
CAAGAAGGAACTGACCAAGCAGGAAGTCAGCGCCGTGGACAAGCGGCTGTCGGCCCTGGGCAGCAACAAGCTCCCCATCCCGAAGGGCGTGGACCCGTTCAAGGCCCGCCCGGATCGCAAGGCCATGCGCGGACGCTGATCCTCCCCCCTGACATCCCGAGAGGTTGCCGGTTCCCACCGGCAGCCTCTCGGGTTTAACGGGTTGGCGTTGATCGGGGTTGACGCACGCTTGGGCGCTGCCTCAGCGGCGCACCAGGACGGTGCCCATGGCACGATCGTGGAAGCCGCGCTGGTCGGGGTCGAAAATGACGGCCGGAATCACCAGGCACAGGAGGCCGGTGCGCACGACGGCGGCCAGCAACCCGGGCGCGGAGCCGTCGAGTTTGCGCACGTGGATGCCGAGCAGGCGGTGGCCGAAACTGTAGCCGAGCGTCCCCACCAGCAGCAGCTGCTCGACGGCGAACACTGCCAGGATGGCCAGCTGGCTGCCGCCCAGGAAGGCGTTCGCGATCGCATAGCACAGGAGCCAGTCAATGAGCAGCGCCACCATCCGGCGCCCCGGACGCGCAATCGAGCCGGAGCCGGACTGCGGGAGCCCGAGCCGCTGCCCGGGCCATTTCTGGATGTTGGACTGCGGGGGGCCTTCGAGCCAGGAACCAAGATCGCGTCTGCTTACCACCCCTCAAGTTTACCGGTCATGCCAGCCGCCGGCTTCCCCGGGGTGCGGGCCAGGAGTTGCTGCCGGTAAAGCGTGAAGACGCCAGACGGTAAACTTGCAGTGCACATCGATTTCGTAACCTGCCCGAAACAATTGCGACACTGTCGGGAAATTCCCTGCTCCTATTGTTGTAACTGTTGCCGGCCCCGTTCAGCGGAGGCAGGTTCCCCCAGAATGCGTAAGGAGCATGACCCCGATGTTCAAGAATGCGGACGAGGTCCTCAAGTACATCGCCGACGAAGACGTGAAGTTCGTCGATATCCGTTTCACTGATCTGCCCGGCGTCCAGCAGCACTTCAACGTGCCGGCCAAGACCGTTGACGCGGACTTCTTCGTGAACGGCCAGCTCTTCGACGGCTCCTCGATCCGCGGCTTCCAAGGCATCGCCGAGTCCGACATGCAGCTGATTCCCGATGTTTCCACCGCCTTCATCGACCCGTTCCGCGTCGAGAAGACGCTGGCGCTGAACTTCTCCATCGTGAACCCGCGCACCGGCGATCCCTACCACCGCGACCCCCGCGGCGTGGCCGAGCGCGCCGAAGCGTATCTGGCCTCCACCGGAATCGCCGACACCGCGTTTTTCGCCCCGGAAGCCGAATTCTTTATTTTCGACGACGTCCGCTACCAGTCCAGCCCCGAGCATTCCTTCTACAGGGTGGACTCGGTCGAGGCGTACTGGAACTCCGGGAAGAGGGAAGAAGGCGGGAACCAGGGGTACAAGACGCCGGTCAAGGGCGGCTACTTCCCGGTGGCCCCCACCGACAAGCAGGCGGACCTGCGCGACGCCATCTGCGTGGAGCTGGACGCCGTCGGCCTCGAGGTCGAGCGCTCCCACCACGAGGTCGGTGCCGCCGGCCAGGCCGAGATTAACTACAGGTTCAGCACTCTGACGCACGCCGCCGACGATCTGCTGAAGTTCAAGTACATCGTCAAGAACGTTGCCGACGCCTGGGGCAAGTCCGCCACGTTCATGCCCAAGCCGGTGTTCGGCGACAACGGCTCCGGCATGCACTGCCACCAGTCGCTGTGGACCGCCGGGCAGCCGCTGTTCTACGACGAGAAGGGCTACGCCGGCCTCTCCGATACCGCCCGCTGGTACATCGGCGGCCTGCTCAAGCACGCCTCCGCGGTCCTGGCGTTCACCAACCCGACGGTGAACTCCTACCGCCGGCTGGTCAAGGGCTTCGAGGCCCCGGTAAACATGGTCTACTCGCAGGGCAACCGGTCGGCCGGCATCCGCATCCCGATCACCGGCTCCAACCCCAAGGCCAAGCGCATCGAGTTCCGCGCTCCGGACCCCAGCTCGAACCCCTACCTGGCATTCGCGGCGCAGCTGATGGCGGGTCTGGACGGCATCAAGAACCGCATCGAGCCGGCCGACCCGATCGACAAGGACCTGTACGAGCTGCCCGCCGAGGAAGCCAAGGACATCCAGAAGGCTCCGGGTTCGCTGGAGGAAGCGCTCGAGGCACTGGAGGCGGACAACGAGTTCCTGCAGGCCGGCGGTGTCTTCACCCAGGACCTGATCGACACCTGGATCGCCTACAAGCGCGAAGAGGAAATCGCGCCGCTGGCCGCCCGCCCGAACCCGTACGAATTCGAGCTCTACTACGGCTGCTAGCGAGAATACGCGGCTAAACGGGGTTGAGTCCGCAGGGAGTCCGCACGAGCTGCCAGCACTTCGGTGACAGCAGCTTGTGCGGACTCTTCTTTGTCCGGAACCATGTGCCTTAAGTGTCGTCTTGGCTGAACCGTGGCGCAGGCACCACTGAACCACCTTCATATTCAGTCCGGAGGCTATAAACAGCGTGGCCATGGCCACCTACGGATTCCTCGGCGGCGCGTTCGGACTCACCGCCGCATCAAACTCTCGCACTGCCGGTCACACCTCCGGTGACAAGCAGACCTCAGTACAAAGCAAAGCGCCCCGTCAACTTTCACAGGCGGCGAGGCGTTTGCTCGTTATCGGCTCTGCACGGGGAGCCCGGACGAGACGTTTCACCACCACGCTGATTACGTTGATATTGGTGGCTCGCACCCCACGGCCGGCAAGATCCCCATAAGACCGGGCGCTGCCACGATGTTGCAGGCGGCGGCCCAGTTTCCCCCAGAGGCAGGGCCGCGGCCAACCCCTAAGTTCGCGAGGCGCAAGGGCCGCTCCCCTCCGAAGCCCCCTTTGGGGACCACTTCCCCCAACGTTGGCCCGGCCCTGAATCCCCAATAGGTTGCGCTACCTGAACAGGACCGGGCCCGGGGTCCGCAACGGTACTCCCGCAAGAACGCGACACGCCGGAGTTTGAGCCACGCCGATAACGGGTACGTGAACAAGGCCGCCAGCACTAGATCGAGGCCGCCGCTGATTGATCATTTTCGTTCTCCTGCGCCCAACGATTGGAGATTTCTTAGGAACCGGGAAGTTGAAGTTACCGCGCTAAGAAGGGCTTCAGGAGTGTCGTATTTTCCATCCCGGATGTATTCGCACAGGAGGTCCGTTGCTTCAGGATGTTTCAGAATGAAATCGATGATTCCGGTACCTTCTTCTACGATGCTGTAGCGAGCGTCGTAGACATCGGTGTACTCGCGGTAACATCCGGCCAGCCCGTGTTGGTCTCCCTCCGTGACGAGCACTCGGGCAAGCGTGGCCCCGACACTGATGATGTTCCTTTGGGAGCCGATGCCGATTTGTCCGGGCCAGGGAGAATGAACGAGTCCGTTTACTAAGCTGATGGCGTCGCGGATTTCCTGTCGGACGTTGTGGCCCGCGCTGTCGCGGTCAGTCAGACGGGCCAGCATGATTTTTCCCGGATTCAAGCGAGCGCGCCATATGCCGCTGTTAGCGACTCGCGCACGTGCATGGAAGTACGTATCCTGTGCCGTGCTGATCCACAGGGCTAGCTTGACCGGAGAGCGGCGGTAGTGCCGGTACAGGTGGCTCACGACAAGGCCGCGCTCGGCTGCCGCGCATCGTCCGATCAGGTCCACGAATGCGGTAACGCCGGCCGGGTCCAGCCTCTCGGTTATGGCAAGCGCCATGGAAAACGCCTTCGGGCGGGTCTTGCCGCGAAAGGCTCTTGTTACCACGTCTAGAGTTTCCGGTGAGACGTGGATCGGCGGTTGCAACTCCTGTTCCTTTGCCGCGGCTTGCCGCACAGGCGAGCTCTTAGGAGCACTCCTTGGTTCTATCGAGGACACCAAGGACCCGGAGAGCGCGTTGTTGAGGCGAAGGCGTCCCGTGAGAATCGGGAGGTCCGAGACCGTAATCCAAGCATTTTTTGGCCGCTTCAAAAGGGGGGCGCTGGGAACCCGGCCGGGACTGTATTGCGTTCGGGCAAGCCATGCCAACGCTTCTAATTCCTGGGAGAAATAGGAGACTGGATAGGTAGGCTGGTGAACATCTCGAAAGAACTGCACGATCGTTTGCTCGACCGGGGTGATTCCCACTAGCGCCATGCGCGTAACCGGAAGATGTTTTGCGAACTTGTTCAGCGCGCCAGAACTGGCAGCACACATCCCCCGCATATCTACCAACATCGGGCTTCGCTCACCGCTTGCCAACGCCTCTACCCGTGAGATCGCTGCCGCCGCGTCGGAGTCCGTGATCGAAGCCTCCGCGGGCCACCGAACAAAAAGGACGCCTTCAGTTAGATATCGGATCTCAGGGCGACAAAGGACACCTGGTCCTGAGGATGACTGCCTGTATTCCAGCGTAGATGAGGGAAATACTGTGTGCACCGGTAGCCTTTGGGAAATTTTCGGTAATGTTTCATCAAGGACGGGTAAAGTGTAGACCGAGAAACCCAATACTTCAACCTTCAAGCAATCAGTAAACTTACTAACCCTTTGGCCCCTTAGAGCCGTATTTTTGTCAGCATCCTTAGCTAAATCGCGTACATTCATGGCTACGAGGATTAATTGTGGAGGCCGGCACCGAGGGACGTCCCCCATGCTTTCGTGCGACGAGCAATCCGTCTCGGGCTTCAGCACTTGGAACACTCAGCCGTTATCTGTCTCGGCTTCGAGCGCGTTCAATTGAGTGAAGATGTCACCCAATTCCGCAGCGTCTCAGATGCCTCTCGGTACTCACGCATGATCTTCAGCACTTGCTCTTCACGGACACCCTTGCCTCTGTACGAGTGCTGCAGGCGCAGACCCTCAATCTCCTCGTCGCCATGCTCAGCATCCGCATGACATTCCGCTGGGAAGCGCTTTGCGAGGCGCTGGAGAATTTATTCAGCAACAGTCCAAGGCACTATGAGGCCCGTTGCGTCATCGAAAGCCAGTTCGTGTTCGGGGACTTCTTCAAAAGTGAGGCCGAGCTTAACCGATAGCAGCCTTAGGTCTGCCACGGGAGGAGCCTCATGCGTTCTCTGTGCTCCCGGCGTTTTCACCCGTCATCCGATCGGGGCCGCACCGGTGAGCCGCCGCCGGAAAGTGCCTCGGCTGAAACGTCGAGGCGTGGCAAAATGAACCCTATGGGCGAGAGCGGGGGGCCCGCACCTCAAAGCCGGACGCCGCGACCGGTCAGGGCCGCGCTCATCGGCGCTGCCGTCACCTTCCTGGTGTTCCTGGTCATCCTGCGCGTCGGGTTCGCCTATTCCCTGGTGCTGACCGCCACCGCACTGCTGTTCGCGGGAGTGGTGGCGATCATCCGCAGCGCGCTGCGCGGGTAAGGCGCGGTGCGCCGCTCAGCCCGTCCCGGTGGGTCTCGGTGACCGCGTGTCAGCTCTCCCGGTGTGTCTCGGTGACGGCGGTCAGCAGGAACACCGAGTCCTCGGATGCCTCCACCGAGTGCCGCTCCTGCGGGATCACGGCGAGCTGGTTCTCGTTCACCGCCATGCGGCCGGACGCGGACACCACGGTGACCGCCCCTTCCAGGACCAGCAGCGTGCCGGCCAGCGGAGCGTTGTGCTCCCCCAGTTCGGCGCCTGCCTTCAAGGCCAACACCGTCTGGCGCAACGGACCGTCCTGGGCCACCAAGGCGGCACTGCGTCCGTGCGGGGCTCCGACGGCCACGGCCAGGTGTTCGCGTCCTAGCGCGTCGATGTCGGTCATGTCCGGCGCCTCCTTCGGTTGGGTTCCGGCCTCAGCCTAACGCGGAGCCCGGTTCCCGGCCACACCGGCGGGGCGAGGCCCGACGGCGGCGCCCCCCGCGCATCGGAGGGGCACCGCCGTCGGCCGGTCAGAGGACCTTGGCCAGGAAGTCCTGGGTACGTGCCTGCTGCGGAGCGCCGAAGAGTGCCTCCGGCCTGCCTTCTTCCACGATGTAGCCGTCGGCCATGAAGATGACACGGTCAGAGACTTCGCGGGCGAAGCCCATCTCATGGGTGACCACGACCATGGTCATGCCTTCGGCCGCCAGGTCCTTGATGACCTGCAGCACCTCCCCCACCATTTCCGGGTCCAGGGCGCTGGTGGCCTCGTCGAAGAGCATGATGTCGGGGTTCATGGCCAGTGCCCGCGCGATGGCGACGCGCTGCTTCTGCCCGCCGGAGAGCTGGGCCGGGCGGGCGTCGGCTTTCTCGGACAGCCCGACCCTCTCCAGCAGTTCCAGGGCCTTGTTCCGTGCTTCGGCCTTGCCGAGCTTCTTGAGCTCCACCGGGGCCAGCATGATGTTCTCCAGCACCGACTTGTGCGGGAACAGGTTGAAGTGCTGGAAGACCATGCCGATGTGCTGGCGCACCTTGTCCAGGTCGACCTTCGGGTCGGTCAGGTCGAAACCGTCGACGACCACGGTTCCCCCGCTGATGTCCTCCAGCTTGTTCAGGCAGCGCAGGAAGGTCGACTTGCCCGAGCCGGACGGCCCGATCACGCAGACGACTTCGCCTTCGGCCACCTCGACGTCGAGGCCCTTGAGGACCTCGTTGCTGCCAAAGCTCTTTTTCAGTCCGGCGACGTGAATCTTGCTCACTTGTTGAACCTCTTATCCAGGATGTTGGAAAGCTTGATCAGCGCGGTGATCACCACGAAGTACAGCGCCGCCACGATCAGCAGGGTTTCGCCGGTGCGGAAGTTGGAGGCGTAGATCTGTTGGCCCTGGTAGGTCAGTTCGGCGAAACCGATGACCGCCAGCAGGGAGCTGTCCTTGAGGGTGATGACGAACTGGTTGATGAAGCTGGGGGTCATGATCTTGACCGCCTGCGGGATCACGACCTTCTGCATGGATTTGACGTAGCCCAGGCCCAGGCTGCGGCTGGCTTCCATCTGGCCGGGATCCACGGACTGGATGCCGCCGCGGACGATCTCCGTCATGTAGGCGCCGGCGTTCAGGCTCAGGGTCAGCACGCCTGCGGTGAGGACGTCGATCGGCGCGCCGGTCAGCTGCGGCAGGCCGAAGTAGAAGAAGAACGCCTGGACCAGCAGCGGCGTGCCGCGGAAGATGCCCACGTAGGTGGTCGCGATCCCGCGCAGCACGATCCGGCGGGATACCTTCAGGAACCCGAAGGCGACGCCCAGGACTAGGCCGATGAGGATGGACAGCGCCGTGGCGAACAGCGTGAGCCCCAGGCCCTTCATCAGGGCGGGGAGGCTGTCTGTCAGCAGCTGCCAGAAGCTGCTCTTCCCGGCGGTCTCCGGCGAGGCGAGGTACTTGTCCAGGATCTGCTGGTATTCGCCGCTGGCCTTGAGTTCGGCCAGGCCGGCGTTGAAGGCCTGGATCAGTTCGGGATTCTGGTCCTTGTTGACCGCGAAGCCGTAGGAACTTCCGCGTTCCTTCTCCGTGACGGCCTTCAGCCCGTTGTTCTGGGCGATGCCGTAGGCCAGCACCGGGTAGTCATCGAAGACTGCCACGGAGTTGCCGGCCTTGACGTCGTCGTACATCGTGGCCGACTGGTCCAGCGGCTTGACCGTGAACCCGTACTCTTCTGCGATCGAGTCGGCGAAGGCTTCACCCTCGCTGCCGCGCTTGACCGCGACTGTCTCGCCCGCGAGGTCCTCGTACGACGTGGTCTCGTTGTTGCTCTGCGCCACGGCCATCTGCACGCCCGAGTCGAAGTACGGGTCGGAGAAGTCGAAGACCTGCCGGCGTTCGTCCGTGATGGACATGCCGGCAATGACTCCATCCACCTGGTTGGACTGCAGGGCCTGCAAGGCGGCGTCGAACCCGAGCGAGCGGATTTCCACCTCGAAGCCCTGGTTCTCGGCGATCGCGCGCAGCAGGTCCATGTCGATGCCGACCAGTTCGCCGCCCTGGCGGAACTCGAAGGGCGCGAACGTCGTGTCGGTACCGATAACGTAGCTCTCGCCGCTGGCGCTCTGCGGTGCCTGGGCCGCAGCCGCGGCCGCGTTGCCGCCGAAGACAAGCGAGAGCACCGCCAGCAGCCCGGTCAGGGCCAGCAGGCGCCGTCCCAGCCCGGTGCGTTGGAGGGTGTGCAAACTAAACAGCTCCTAGATTTGTTCTCAGGGCACGCCTGTACAAGGCGCAAAAGATCCTCATTGAGGGTACAGACCGGTGACCGGCGGCACCACTTGGCGTCGGGGAGGCTAGGTGCCGTAACCGTAGAAGTAGCGCTCGAAGATGGCCCGGGCGCGGCGGGTGAGGCGCAGGTAGTCTTCCTCGATCGCCGCGGCGTTCCCGGGCTCGTACCCGCACCAGCGTGCCACCGCTTCCAGGTCCCTGCGCGAGGCGGGCAGCACGTCGGAGTTCTTGCCCGCCCAGATCACATTCGCCGACCGGATCCGCGTGGCGAGGCTCCAGCTCCGGCCGAGCGTGGCGGCGTCGTCCCCCGGGAGCAACCCTGCGGCTGCGATGGCGGAGAGCGCTTCGAGCGTGTTGGTGGTGCGCAGCTCCGGGAGCTTCCGGGCGTGCTCCAGCTGCAGCAGCTGGACCAGCCACTCCACATCGCTGAGTCCCCCGCGGCCGAGCTTCAAATGGCGGGCCGGATCGGCGCCACGCGGGAGCCGCTCCGATTCCACCCGCGCCTTGATCCGCCGGATCTCGCGCACCTGGTCGCTTCCGAGCCCGTCCGGGTAGCGGACCGCATCCACGAGCGCGATGAACTCGTCCGCCAGGTTGTCGTCTCCGGCCATTGGCCGGGCGCGCAGCAAGGCCTGTGCCTCCCAGACCAGGGACCAGCGCTGGTAATACTCGCGATAGGAGTCCAGCGAGCGCACCATCGGCCCGTTCTTGCCTTCCGGCCGCAGCGCAGCGTCCACTTCGAGCACCCGTTCGGCCAGCACGGGTGGCGTGCATGGCTGCTTCAGGAGGGAAGAGATCCGCGTGATGATGCGCTCCGCCTGCTGCTGGGCTTGGCCGGGGTCGGCCCCCGGCAACGGCCGGTGCACGTACATAACGTCGGCATCCGAGCCGTAGCTGATTTCGCGTCCGCCCTGCCGGCCCATGGCCACCACCAGCAGGGCCGTTAGCCGTTCCTCGGACTCCAGCACGGAGGTTTCCGCCACATGGAGCGCGCCGAGCACGGCGGCGCGGTCGGCGTCCGCCAGCGCGGCGCCGACCTGGGACTGGTCCAGCAGCCCGGAGGAGTCGGCGAGCGCGATGCGCAGCGTTTCCCGGCGGCGGATCAGCCGGATCAGCCGGATGGCCTCTTCGGGCACCGGATGGCGGGACATCTTGGACCGGATTTCCTGCCACTGGGCGTCGAAGCTGAGCGGTACGAGGTCCTTGTCGGTGCCCAGCCAGGCCGTGGACTCCGGCGAGACCTCCAGCAGGTCCGTGATGAAGCGGCTGCTGGAAAGAATGTGGCACAGGCGTTCGGCGGCCGAGCTCGAGTCGCGCAGCATGCCCAGGTACCAGTGGGAGTCTCCCAGACGTTCGCTCAGCCGGCGGAAGCCCAGCAGGCCCGCGTCCGGGTCCACTCCGGACGCGATCCATTCCAGCAGGACCGGAAGCAGCTGGCGCTGCAGCAACGCCTTCCTGCTGACCCCGGCGGTCAGGGCCTCGATGTGCCGCATCGCACCACGCGGGTCTTGGTAGCCCAGCGCGGCCAGCCGGCCCTGTGCCGCCTCCGGGGTCAGCCGCACCTCGTCCAGGCTCAGGTTGGAGGCGGCCGCCAGCAGCGGCCGGTAGAAGATGCGTTCATGCAGCGCCCGCACCCGGCGCTTGGTCTGCTGCCACTTCTCCAGCATCTCGGCCGGCGCCGGACGCCTCTCGAGCAGCGCGCCCTGCGCGGCTTTGGCCAGCACGCGCTGCGCCTGCTCGTCGTCGGGCATCAAGTGGGTCCGGCGCAGGTTCACCAACTGGATCCGGTGCTCCAGCACGCGCAGGTACCGGTAGGCTTCGTCGAATTCCTGCGCGTCGGCGCGCGAGATGTAGCCCGCCGCGCTCAACGCGGCGATGGCCGACGTCGTGTCACGCTGGCGGATGGAATCGTCTACCCGGGCATGCACCAGCTGCAGCAATTGGACCGTGAATTCGACGTCGCGCAGCCCGCCGCGGCCCAGCTTGATCTGGCGGCCGCGCTCGTGGGCCGGGATGTTTTCGGTGACCCGGCGGCGCATGGCCTGCACCGACTCGACGAACCCTTCCCGTTCCGACGAGGACCACACCAGCGGCGACACCGCTTCCTCGTACCGGCGGCCCAGCCCGGCGTCCCCGGCCACGGCCCGGGCCTTCAGGAGCGCCTGGAACTCCCAGCTCTGCGCCCAACGCCGGTAGTACGTCAGGTGCGAGTCCAGCGTGCGGACCAGCGGTCCGTCCTTGCCCTCCGGGCGCAGGTTGGCGTCGACTTCCCAGAGCCCGGGCTCGGGGCCGGGTGAGTTGATGGCGCGGGCCGTTCCGGTGGCCAGCGCCGCGCCGATCGCCCCGGCATCGCCGTCCGCGAGCCCGTCGGCTTCCACGACGTAAACCACGTCGACGTCGGAAATATAGTTCAGTTCGCCGGCCCCGCACTTTCCCATGCCGATGATGGCCAGCCGCACTGCCGCGACGTCATCGGTGCCGTACCGTTCCGCTGCTTCGGCCCGGGCCACCGCCAGCCCGGCGTCCAGCGCGGCCGCGGCCAGGTCCGCCAGTTCCAGGGCGGCGTCCGGCAGGAAATCGACCGGGGAGGCTGCGGAGAGATCGCGGATCGCCAGCGCGGACAGGTGCCGGCGGTACGTGCTCCGCAGGGCGATGTAGGCGTCCTTGCCCGACAAGGAGGCGACCGGTTGTCCCGACAACGGGTCCGCCCCGACGGACCGTAGCAGCGAGCTGCGCAGCCGCGACGCCGGCACCCGGCCGGGTTCCGGTCCTATATCCGTGTCGAGGACGTCCAGGTGCTCCGGCCGGCGGAGCAGGAAGTCCGACAGGGCCTCCGAAGCCCCGAGCAGCCGGAACAGGGCTTCGCTGCCGTCTCCGCCCATGTTGATGACGTCGGCCAGGGTCGGGTTTTTCTCCAGCAGCCGCACCAGTGATACCAGTGCCTGGTCCGGGTCGGCGCTGACCGCGAACCCGGCCTCCAGCCGGTCCTGGCTGATGCCGGACAACTCCTTGGCCTGGAGGAACCGGGTGCTGCGCTCCAGGTCGTGGAACCCTCGGGCGATCAACCGCCGGTTCGTCAGCACGTCCCCGCCCTAGAGGATTCCGATGTTGCGCTTCAGCTCATGCGGGGTGACCTGCAGCCGGTAGGCGTGCCACTCGGCCCGCTTGTTGCGCAGGAAAATCTCGTACACCTGCTCGCCCAGGATCCCGGCCACCAGCTCCGACTCCTCCATGGTGCGGATGGCGTCGTGCAGGCTGGACGGCAGCGGGTCCAGGCCCATGGCCCGCCGCTCGGCGGTGCTCAGGCTCCACACGTCGTCCTCGGCGGCCGGCGGCAACTCGTAGCCCTCCTCGATACCCTTGAGCCCGGCGCCCAGCAGCACCGCATAGGACAGGTACGGATTGGCCGCCGAGTCAATGCCCCGGTATTCCACCCGGGCGGATTGGCCCTTGCTCGGCTTGTACAACGGCACCCGCAGCAGCGCCGACCGGTTGTTGTGGCCCCAGGACACGTAGCTGGGTGCCTCTCCCCCGCCCCACAGGCGCTTGTAGGAGTTCACGAACTGGTTGGTGACGGCGGTGAATTCGGGCGCATGGCGCAGGATCCCGGCCATGAACTGGCGTGCGGTCTTGGAGAGCTGGAACTCGGCACCGGCTTCGAAGAATGCGTTCGAGTCGCCCTCGAACAACGAAAAGTGGGTGTGCATGCCGGAGCCGGGGTGGTCGGAGAACGGCTTGGGCATGAAGGTGGCGTAGATGCCCTCCATCAACGCCACTTCCTTGACCACCGTGCGGAAGGTCATGATGTTGTCCGCGGTCTGCAGGGCATCGGCGTAACGGAGGTCGATTTCGTTCTGGCCGGGGCCGTCCTCGTGGTGGCTGAATTCCACCGAGATGCCCACGTTTTCCAGCATCGTCACCGCGGTGCGGCGGAAGTCCTGGGCAACGCCACCGGGCACGTGGTCGAAATACCCGGCGTGGTCCACGGGTACCGGGACCCCGTCCGGGCCCAACTGGTCGGACTTGAGCAGGTAGAACTCGATTTCGGGATGGGTGTAGCAGGTGAAGCCCATCTCCGCGGCTTTGCCCAGCGTCCGTTTGAGCACGTTCCGCGGGTCGGCGGTGGAGGGTTCGCCGTCGGGGGTGAGCACGTCGCAGAACATCCGGGAGGTCTGCTCCGCTTCGCCGCGCCATGGCAGGATCTGGAACGTGGTGGGATCCGGCTGGACCAGCATGTCGGACTCGAAGACCCGGGCCAGGCCTTCGATCGAGGAGCCGTCGAAACCGAGCCCTTCCTCGAAGGCGCCTTCGACCTCGGCGGGGGCCAGCGCCACGGATTTCAGCGACCCGACGATGTCCGTGAACCAGAGCCGGACAAACCGCACGTCCCGTTCCTCGATGGTACGGAGGACGAATTCCTGCTGACGGTCCATGTGCTGCCTTTCGCTGAATCCGGGCCCTGCATCCAAAACTGCATGCCAAAGCCTGCCGTGGTCTGCTTCCCTTTAGCCTACTGGCAGCACAACCGAAGTTGGCGCCCCGGTAACGCGTCCGCGTAAGAGTGGAGGAAGCGGACGCCGGAGGATTAGGCTCTACCACATGCCCACTTCACAGTCTTCCGGTGCAGAACAGCCGGCTCCTTACGGCACGTCGGCGGCGGCAGCCGCTTCCCGCCCGGCGCGCCGCACCCGCATCCACCACCTGCAGCAGGCCAAGGACGAGGGCCGGCGCTTCGCCATGCTGACGGCGTACGACCAGTACACCGCGGAGATCTTCGACGCTGCCGGCATCGAAGTGCTGTTGATCGGCGATTCGGCGTCCAACAACGTCCTGGGCAACGAGACGTCCCTGCCGATCACGGTGGACGAGATGCTGCCGCTCTGCCGGGCGGTGGCCCGCTCGGCCCGCAGCGCGTTCGCCGTTGCCGACCTGCCCTTCGGCAGCTACGAGGTGTCCCCGGCGCAGGCGGTGGAAACTTCCGTGCGCTTCCTGAAGGAAACCGGCGTCCATGCGGTGAAGATGGAGGGCGGCGCCTACTATGCGGAGACCGTCCGGGCCATGGTGCAGGCCGGTGTTCCGGTGCTGGCGCACATCGGCTTCACCCCGCAGAGCGAACATGCGCTGGGCGGTTACCGGGTGCAGGGCCGCGGCGACGACGCCGAGCGGCTCATTGACGACGCCCTGGCACTGGAAGCAGCCGGAGCCTTTGCGGTGCTCATGGAGATGGTTCCGGCCGAGGCAGCCGCCAAGGTGGACCAGGCCCTGCGTGTTCCAACGATCGGGATCGGGGCCGGGCCGTCGACCACCGGCCAGGTCCTGGTCTGGCAGGACATGGCCGGCCTGCGCGGCGGCAAGATGGCGAAGTTCGTCAAGCAGTATGCGGACGTGCGCACCATCATTTCCGACGCCGCCGCCGCCTTCCGCTCGGATGTCCAGGACGGCTCGTTCCCCGGCCCGGAGCACTCCTTCTAGGCGCCGCGTCCTTCAGTTCGCAGACGCCCCGTCCGGGGACGGGCGCCGGCAGGATCAGTCGTCCTCCGCGTCCCACTCCTCGTTGCGCCGCTGCACCTTCTCCAACGCGTGCTCGGCTTCTTCGCGGGTCTCGTAGGGGCCGATCAACTGGGTCCAGTCGGACTGGGCGCCCACTTCCACCTGGTGGGTAACCACGTTGTACCAGAAATCCGCCATGCAGGCCTCCTTACGTTGACGGCGCCCGGCAGCGTTCGAAGGCTGTCGCAGCCTCGCTGTCGGGCACCTCTGCAGCACCTATATGATCGATACTATGCCCCACAACGCAGCAACAGCACCCGTCGGAACCCTCGTTCAAGGCACCGTCAGTCCCCCATTGCCCGTTCCCCCGTCGATCGCCCGGCCCGAATACGCGTGGAAGCCGGCGCCGGCCAAGTTCACGGGTTCGGAGGTCAAGACGCCGGAAACCATCGAGAAAATCCGCATTGCGGGACGAATCGCTGCGCAGGCCATCGTGGAGGTCGGCAAGCACATCGAACCGGGGGTGACCACCGACGAGTTGGACCGGATCGGGCATGAATTCCTGCTGGACCACCATGCGTATCCGTCCTGCCTGGGCTACCGCGGCTTCCCCAAGTCGATCTGTTCCTCGCTGAATGAAGTGATCTGCCACGGCATCCCGGATACCACCGTGCTGCAGGACGGCGACATCATCAACATCGATATCACCGCGTACCTGGACGGCGTCCACGGGGACACGAACTACACCTTCCTGGTCGGCGACGTCGATGAAGAGTCGCGCCTGCTGGTCGAGCGCACCCAGGAGTCGCTGCGCCGCGGCATCAAGGCCGTGGCCCCGGGACGGGAAATCAATGTCATCGGCAGGACCATCGAGTCCTACGCCAAGCGTTTCGGCTACGGTGTGGTCCGTGACTTCACCGGCCACGGCGTCGGCGAGGCCTTCCACACCGGCCTGATCATCCCGCACTACGATGCCGCCCCGGCCTACAGCCGGGCGATCGAGCCGGGCATGGTCTTCACCATCGAGCCGATGCTCACCTTGGGCACCATCGAATGGGAGATGTGGGACGACAACTGGACGGTTGTCACCAAGGACCGGAGGCGGACCGCCCAGTTCGAGCACACACTGGTAGTCACCGATTCCGGAGCGGAAATCCTCACCCTCCCCTAGCCTTTCGCGGCCTGACACCGCCGGGCACAGCGGGTAGGCTTCCGGTAGTCCGGCGAGGCACGCCGGGCCTGAGCGAGCACGGAGGTGGCATGGCGACGCAGGACGCTGTGGTCAAGAAGGCAGCCAAGCGGGCAGCCCGGTCGGCGATCGGCATCGATATCGGCGGAACCGGTATCAAGGGCGGCATCGTCGACCTCAAAAAGGGCGTCCTGGTCGGCGACCGCATCCGCTATGACACGCCCCGTCCGTCCACTCCGGAGGCCGTGGCCGACGTCGTCGCGCGCATCGTCAAAGAACTCAGTGCCCGGCCGGAAGGCCCCGAACCCGACCGCCCGGTGGGTGTGACGTTCCCCGCCATTATCCGCCACGGGATCGCACGGTCGGCGGCCAACGTGGACGCGCGCTGGATCGGAACCGACGTCGACGCGCTGCTCACGCACCGGATGTCCCGCCCCGTCCAGGTGATGAACGACGCCGACGCGGCCGGACTGGCGGAGGTCCGTTATGGCGCGGGTGCGGGGGCAAAGGGTACCGTCCTGGTCATCACCTTGGGCACCGGAATCGGGTCGGCGTTCATCTTCGACGGCAAGCTGGTGCCGAACGCCGAATTGGGGCATCTGGAGCTGGACGGGCATGACGCCGAGTCGAAGGCCTCAGCCGCGGCGCGCGAACGCGACGGCCTGGACTGGGCGGAGTATTCGCAGCGCCTGCAGCGGTACTTCTCGCACGTCGAGTTCCTGTTCTCGCCGGAGCTGTTCATCATCGGCGGCGGCATTTCGAAACGGAGCGAGGACTTCCTGCCCCGGCTTAAGCTGGCCACGCCGATCATCCCCGCCCAGCTGCGCAACAACGCCGGCATCGTGGGTGCGGCCCTGCAGGCGGCCCTGCACTTCGGCTTCGCCAAGTAGATTGGCAACCGGTTGGTTGGTGCCGGTGGCGGCCTCGGCTTCCCCTCCGCAGCCGCCACCGGAGTCTTGGTCGCGCTACTGCGCTGTCAACGGCCGTTGCCGGCCTTCCGGCCCCTGTTGGCCGTTCCTGCGCGCGTCGTGGCGCAGCTGGTCGATCGCGGATTCAAAATCCTCCAGCGATTCGTAGCCCTGGTAGACACTGGCAAACCGCAGGTAGGCGATCAGGTCCAGCTTCTTCAGCGGGCCCAGGATAGCCAGGCCCACCTCGTGCGCGTCGATTTCCGCGGCGCCGCTGGCGCGGACAGACTCTTCGACTTCCTGGGCCAGCAGGGCCAGGTCGTCCTCCGTCACGGGGCGGCCCTGGCAGGCCTTGCGCACGCCGTTGACGACCTTGGTCCGGCTGAACGGCTCGCTGACACCGGAGCGCTTGATCACGCTGAGGCTGGTGGTCTCCACGGTGGTGAAGCGGCGCCCGCAGGCGGGGCACTGGCGGCGCCGCCGGATCGCGGAACCGTCGTCGGTCAGCCGGCTGTCCACCACCCGGGAATCGGAGTTGCGGCAGAACGGACAGTACACGCCACACTCCTTCCCTCGGGACAGCCAACTAGTTCATCCTAGAACCATATCTAGGTGAATTACAAGACTGTCATTACTACATGTTGGGGTTGGGCCGGGTCAGACGAACCGGATGGCCACGGCGTCGCCATGGGCCGGGAGGTCCTCGGCGCGGGCCAACGCGGCGATATGCCCGCTCACCTCCCGGAGCGCGCCGCTGCCGTAGTTAACCACCTGGACGGCGCGCAGGAAGGTCGTCACGTTGAGGCCGCTGGCGAAGGTGGCGGTGCCGCTGGTGGGCAGCACGTGGTTGGAGCCGGCGCAGTAGTCGCCCAGGCTCACCGGGCTGTAGTCGCCCACGAAGATCGCTCCGGCGTTGCGGATCCGGGCGGCTACCGCGGCCGCGTCGGCGGTCTGGATCTCCAGGTGCTCGGCGGCGTAGGCATCGCAGACGGCGATGCCCTGTTCCAGCCCGTCCACCAGGATGGTCCCCGACTGCGGGCCGGACAGCGCCTCGCGGACGCGGGCGGAGTGTTTGGTCCGGGCGATCTGCCCGCCAAGTTCCCTGCGCACTGCTTCCGCCAGTTCCTCCGAAGCCGTGATCAGCACGGAGGCCGCATGCGGGTCGTGCTCGGCCTGGCTGATGAGGTCGGCGGCCACGAACGCCGGATTGGCAGTCTCGTCGGCCAGGATGGCGATCTCGGTGGTGCCGGCCTCGGCGTCGATCCCCACCACGCTCTTGACCAGCCTCTTGGCCGTGGCCACGAATACATTTCCGGGCCCGGTGACGACGTCGACCGGCTCCAGCGCCGGGCCGTGCTCGTTCCCGGGCGCGCCGTAGGCGAACGCGGCAACCGCCTGCGCACCGCCGATGGCGTACACCTCGTCGATGCCCAGCAGCCTGGCGGCGGCCAGGATCGTCGGGTGCGGGAGCGAGCCGAAGTCTTTCTGCGGCGGCGACGCCAGGGCGATGGACGCTACGCCGGCGGCTTGGGCGGGTACCACGTTCATGACGACCGACGACGGGTACACCGCCAGCCCGCCGGGGACGTACAGCCCCACCCGGTTCACCGGGATCCACTTGTGCGTCACCACCGCTCCGTCACCGAGCTCGACGTCGGTGTCCCCCGGCTTTTGCGCCGCGGCGAACCGCCGGGCGCGCGAGATCGACTCCTCCAGGCCGGCGCGGACCTGCGGGTCCAGCTGTTCCAGGGCCTCGTCCAGCGCCGCTGACGGCACCCGGGGATGCAGCTGCTCCACCCCGTCGAACCGCCGGGCGAGTTCCGCCAAGGCGGCGAACCCGCCCGCCCGCACCTGTCCGATGATCTCCTCCACGGCACCGGTGGCGGCGTCGAAGGTGGTCTCCGCGCGCGGCATGGCCGCTTTGAGTTCGGCGGTGCCGAGCCGGCGGCCGCGCAGGTCCAGGGTGGGGAAATCAGTGAAGGTGTTGGCAGAGGCTGCAGAAGTCACCCACCCATTCTACTGACCCGGCACCGCCGCCCGGTCAGGCATCGAGGCAGGCGGGCCCCAGCAGGACTTTGAGGTCGCCGAACAGCGAGGGGTTCGGATTGACCCGCAGGTCCACCCCGAGCTTCATCACTTCGACCTTGCGCGAGCCGTTCAGCCGCACCTGCACCTCGGTAGTGCCCGGATGGGTGCGCAGCACGTCTCCCAGCGCGGTGACCACCGACTCGGTGGCCTTGAAGCTCGCCATCGAAATCACGACCGGCCCGGAGTGCCCGTCGCTCAGGTCCGGGACGGTGAGTTCCTGGGCATTCAGGGTGACGGCACCGTCGTCGCGGCGCTGCAGCCGGCCGCGGACCACCACGATCAGGTCTTCCGCGAGCACGGTGGCGATCGGCGCATAGGCCTGCCCGAAGAACATCACTTCCATCGAACCGCCCAGGTCCTCGACCTCGGCGCGGGCGTAGGCGTTGCCGCTGTTCTTGGCGATCCGGCGCTGCAGCGACGTGATCATGCCCGCGATGGTGATGATCTGCCCGTCCGGCGGGCCGTCCTCGCCGATCACCGATGTGATGGACATGTCCGCGTGCTGGCTCAGGATCCCGTCCAGCCCCTGCAGCGGGTGGTCCGAGACATACAGGCCGAGCATGTCGCGCTCGAACGCGAGCTTGTCCTTCTTGTCCCACTCGGGCAGGTCCGGCACGTCGACCGAGAGACCCCCGGCGGTTTCGCCGCCGTCGTCGAACGCGCTGAAGAGGTCGAACTGGTTGGCCGCCTCGTTGCGCTTGAGCACGATGACCGAGTCCACCGCTTCTTCGTGGATCATGGCGAGGGCGCGGCGCGGATGGCCGAGCGAATCGAATGCGCCGGCCTTGACCAGCGACTCGATGGTGCGCTTGTTGCACACCACGGCCGGGACCTTCTGCAGGAAGTCGCTGAAGCTGGCGAAGTTGCCCTTCTCGTCGCGTGCGGCCACCATGGCGTGCACGACGTTGGCTCCGACGTTGCGGATGGCGCCCATGCCGAAGCGGATGTCCGTGCCGACCGGGGTGAAGTTTAGCGCCGACTCGTTCACGTCCGGCGGCAGCACCGTGATGCCCATGTGCCGGCATTCGTTCAGGTACAGCGCCAGCTTGTCCTTGTCGTCGCCGACGGAGGTAAGCAGGGCGGCCATGTATTCGGCCGGGTAGTGCGCCTTCAGGTAGGCCGTCCAGTAGGACACCAGGCCGTAGGCGGCCGAGTGCGCCTTGTTGAACGCGTAGTCGGAGAAGGGCAGCAGGATGTCCCACAGCGCCTTGACGGCTGCCTCGGAGTAGCCGCGGTCCACCATGCCTTGGTGGAAGCCCGCATACTGCTTGTCCAGCTCGGACTTTTTCTTCTTGCCCATGGCGCGGCGCAGGATGTCCGCCTGGCCCAGCGAGAAGCCGGCCACTTTCTGCGCGATCGCCATCACCTGTTCCTGGTACACGATCAGGCCGTAGGTGGTATCCAGGATTTCCCGCAGCGGCTCTTCCAGCTCCGGATGGATCGGGGTGATCTCCTGGACGCCGGTCTTGCGCAGGGCGTAGTTGGTGTGGGAGTTCGCGCCCATCGGACCCGGCCGGTACAACGCGATGACGGCGGAGATGTCTTCGAAGTTGTCCGGGCGCATCATCTTCAGCAGGGACCGCATGGGGCCGCCGTCGAGCTGGAACACCCCGAGGGTATCGCCGCGGGCGAGCAGTTCGTAGGACGGGCGGTCGTCGAGGTCGAGCGTTTCAAGGTCCAGGTCGATGTCCTGGTTCATCTTGATGTTCTCGATGGCGTCCGTGATGATCGTCAGGTTGCGCAGGCCGAGGAAGTCCATCTTGATCAGGCCGAGGCCTTCACAGGTGGGATAGTCGAACTGCGTGATGACCTGGCCGTCCTGCTCCCGGCGCATGATCGGGATGATGTCGATCAGCGGCTCCGAGGACATGATGACGCCGGCCGCGTGCACGCCCCATTGGCGCTTCAGCCCCTCCAGACCCAGCGCGGTTTCGAAGACCTTCGCGGAATCCTGGTCGGACTTGAGCAGTTCGCGCATCTCCTCGGCCTCGCCGTAGCGTTTGGCGTTGGGATCGTGGACTTCCTTCAGCGTCAGGCCCTTGCCCATGACGTCCGGCGGCATCGCCTTGGTCAGCCGCTCGCCGGTGGAGAACGGATAGCCCATGACGCGGGACGAGTCCTTCAGCGCCTGCTTGGCCTTGATGGTGCCGTAGGTGACGATCATGGCAACGCGGTCGTCGCCGTACTTCTCGGTGACGTACTTGATCACCTCGGGACGGCGCCGGTCGTCAAAGTCGACGTCGAAGTCGGGCATCGAGACGCGGTCCGGGTTCAGGAAGCGCTCGAAGATCAGCCCGTGCTTGAGCGGGTTCAGGTCGGTGATGCGCATCGCGTAGGCCACCATGGAGCCGGCACCGGAACCACGGCCCGGACCGACGCGGATGCCGTGGTCCTTCGACCAGTTGATGAAGTCGGCGACCACCAGGAAGTAGCCGGGGAAGCCCATCTGGAGGATGATGCCGATCTCATATTCGGCCTGCTTCCGCACGTCGTCGGGAATCCCGTGGGGGAACCGGTAGTGCAGGCCCTTCTCCACTTCCTTAACGAACCAGGACTCCTCGTTCTCCCCCTCCGGCACCGGGAAGCGCGGCATGTAGGAGGCCTTGGTGTTGAACTCCACGTTGCAGCGCTCGGCGATCAGGAGCGTGTTGTCGCAGGCCTCCGGGACGTCGCGGAAGATGGCCCGCATTTCCGCCGGAGACTTCAGGTAGAACTCGTCCGCGTCGAACTTGAAGCGCTTCGGGTCGGCCAGCGTCGAGCCGGACTGCACGCACAGCAACGCCGCATGCGACTTGGCGTCTTCGGCATGGGTGTAGTGGAGGTCGTTGGTGGCGACGAACGGCAGCCCGAGTTCGCGGGCCAGCTTCCGCAGGTCGGCCTGGACGTTGCGCTCGATGTCCAGGCCGTGGTCCATCAGCTCACAGAAGAAGTTTTCCTTGCCGAAGATGTCCCGGAAATCGGAGGCGGCCTGCTTGGCCTCGTCGTAGAGTCCCAGCCGCAGCTTGGTCTGGACCTCGCCGGACGGGCAGCCGGTGGTGGCGATCAGTCCCTTGCCGTAGGTCTGCAGCAGGTCGCGGTCCATCCGGGGCTTGTAGAGGTACCCTTCCAGCGAGGCCAGCGACGAGGCGCGGAACAGGTTGTGCATGCCTTCGGTGGTCTCGGCCCACATGGTCATGTGGGTGTAGGCGCCGGCGCCGGAGACGTCGTTGCGCCCGCCGTCGCCCCACCTGACGCGCGTCTTGTCCGCCCGGGCGGTGCCGGGCGTCAGGTACGCTTCGACGCCGACGATCGGCTTGATTCCTGCGTTGCGGGCCTTGTTCCAAAAATCGAAGGCGCCGAAAACGAAGCCGTGGTCGGTCGTCGCCACGGCGTTCATGCCCAATTCATCGGCGTGGCTGAACAAGTCGGTCAGCCGCGCGGCACCATCGAGCATCGAGTACTCGGTGTGGTTGTGAAGGTGGACGAAGGAATCGTTGCCGGTCTTGGATGAAGTCACTGCTGCCACCGTTTCATTCTAGGTGCCGGAGCCGGGCCGGTTCCGGCTTACACGCGGTGTTCGGCCAGCGCCTGCAGCGCGTAGGCCAGGTCCCGCGGGTACCCGCTCTCGTATTCGACCCACTCCCCGCTGCCGGGGTGGTGGAAACCAAGCTTCTTGGCGTGCAGCCACTGCCGGGTCAGTCCCAGCGCAGCGGCAAGTTTGGGGTCCGCGCCGTACGTCAGGTCGCCGGCACACGGATGCCGCAGCGCGGAGAAGTGCACCCGGATCTGGTGCGTCCGGCCGGTCTCCAAGTGCACTTCGACCAACGAAGCCCTGCCGAACGCCTCGAGCACCTCGTAGTGGGTGATCGAGTTGCGGCCGTCTTCGACCACGGCGAACCGCCAGTCGTAGCCGGGATGCCGGCCGATCGGCGCGTCGATGGTGCCCTCCAGCGGATCGGGCAGTCCCTGGACCAGTGCATGGTAGACCTTGTCCACCGTGCGTTCCTTGAACGCACGCTTCAGCAACGTGTAGCCGTGTTCGGTCTTGGCGACCACCATGACGCCGGAGGTTCCCACGTCGAGGCGGTGGACGATGCCGGCCCGCTCGGCGGCTCCCGACGTCGAGATCCGGTACCCCCGGGCGGCCAGGGCACCCACAACGGTCGGGCCGACCCAGCCCGGCGACGGATGCGCGGCCACGCCCACCGGTTTGTCGATGACGACGAAATCGTCCTCGTCTCCGAGAATCTTCAAATCCTCTACCTCTTCCACCACGACGGCGAGCGGATCCCGCCGTTCGGGTACGGCAATGCGCAGGCTCCCCTGATGCGGAAGCTTCTCCGACTTGGCGATGGCCCGGCCGTTCAATTCCACGCGTCCGTCGCCGAGGAGTGCTGCGGCTGACGAGCGGGACACTCCCAGCAGCGCGGCCACTGCGGTATCGGCCCGCGCGCCGGCTGTCCGGCCGTCCAGCTCGACGACCCTGACGTCGTCAGTCACCGCTCTCCCCTGCCGCCTTGCCGTCGCCCGCCGGCTTGTCCCCGGCCTTGGCAGTCTCCCGGGTACCGTCCATGCCGATGCCCATGAACGTCAGCACGCACCACAGGATGACCGCTCCCACCACGGCGGAGTCGGCAATGTTGAAGATCGCGAAGTTGGGAAACGCGATGAAGTCCACCACGTGGCCCACGCCGAAGCCGGGTTCGCGGAACAGCCGGTCGGTCAGGTTGCCCAGCGCGCCGCCGAGCAGGAAGCCCAGCGCCACGGACCACCACAAGGAGCGGACTTTGCGCGCGTAGACCAGGATCGCCACGGAAACCGCCGTCATGACGATGGTGAACACCCACGTGTAGTCCTCACCGATCGAGAACGCGGCACCGGAATTGCGGATGAAATGCCAGTGCAGCAGCGGCGGCAGCACCGGGGTGATCTGGCCCTCGGTCATGGTGGACACGACCCACCACTTGGTCAGCTGGTCGAAGGCGTAGGCGAAAGCCGCGCAGCCGGCCAGCAGCAGGATGAACCGGCCGCTGCCCTTGCGCTGTCCCGGTGCGGCCACAGCCCCATCGTCGGGTCGATCGGCTGCCGGTGAAGTTTCTGACATGTCTCTCTCGTCTTCAGTGCCCGTCGGCGCCGGAGCGCTGTGCCCAAAGCCAATGGCCGGCGGCAGGATAATCCCGGCGCCGGCCATTGGGAGCCCCGTGGCACGGGGCTGGCAGTTATCTCCCGCGCTTACGCGTCGGCGCTGTCCTTGACCTCGGGAGCAGCGAAGGAACCGCGGGCTTCCAGGTCACGCAGCTGGCCTTCGATGTACGCCTTCAGGCGGGCGCGGTAGTCGCGTTCGAAACCACGCAGCTGCTCCAGCTTGCGCTCCAGCACGGCCTTCTGCTGCTCGAGGTTGCCCAGGGTCTTGCGGCTCTTCTCCTCGGCGTCATTGACCAGGCTGCTGGCTTCCAGCTGTGCTTCGGCAATGATCTTGTCCCGCTGCTCCACACCGGCGGTGACGTACTCGTCGTGGAGCTTCTGGGCCATTGCCAGCACGCCTGCGGCCGACTCGGCTGCTGCGGTGTGCCCGGTCGCGGATGCCGGAGCGGCCGCGGGAGCCGGCTTCGGCTCTTCCTTCGGCTTGGGCTCTTCCTTGGGCTCTTCCTTGACCGGTTCCCTGACCTGCTCGGTCTTCGGGGCGGCCGAGACCGGAGCCGGCACGGAGGCCTCCGGACCCTGGTTCGACGTGGCTTCAGCCAGCTTCTTGCGAAGTTCGTCGTTCTCCTGGTTCAGCCGGCGGAGTTCGACGACGATCTCATCTAGGAAATCGTCGACCTCGTCCTGGTCATAGCCTTCGCGAAACTTAGTCGGCTGGAACCGCTTGTTGACAACGTCTTCTGGCGTCAAAGCCATCTGGTCACCTCATACTGGTTCGTGGGTCATGAATGCAACGTGCTGGACTCATAACAACGGTAGCGAATATTCGCCGTGCAACGGACATCCGCCAGCTATATCTGAATCAGAATATATCGTTTCGGAGACGAACACTAACGCGTCCCCGATCAAGCCAAACCCGCCACGATCGCCATGGCAATGGTCACGGCAAGGAACAACACCAGGAACGCAAGATCGAGCGCGAATCCTCCAATCCGCAGCGGCGGAATGAGTCGTCGCAGGGCCTTCATGGGAGGGTCGGTCACGGAGTAAACCGCGGAAGCCGCTACCAGCGCGATGCCGCGCGGCCGCCAGCGCCGGGCAAAGGCCTGCACGATTTCAAAAACGATCCGTACGATCAAGGCCAGCTGGAACAACATCAAGATCAGGTAGAGCAGGACGAAAATGATGGACACGCCGGTTCCACGATTCCTAGCGCTAGAAGGAGTAAGACTGGCGGCACGCCTGCCGGAAGTAGCGGCGGGCTAGCTCTGGTTAAAGAAGCTGGCCTGCTGGTCGCTGGATTTCCGGTCCTCGCCCAGCACTTCCACGGTTGACGGCGAGAGCAGGAAGACCTTGTTCGTGACGCGCTCAATGCTGCCGTGCAGGCCGAAGACCAAGCCGGCGGAAAAATCGACCAAACGCTTGGCTTCCGCTTCGCCCATGTCCGTGACGTTCATGATCACCGGAATGCCGTCGCGGAAACTTTCGCCAATGACCTTGGCATCATTGTACGACCGCGGATGCACGGTGGTGATCTGGTGCAGCACGGTGGCGTCCTCGCGGGCCGACGGAGCGCGCTTGATCGGCGTCACCGGCGCCCGGTATTCCTCGGCAGCCTGCTTCACCGGCGCCGGGGGCTCGGGGCGGCGCTCCTGGCGGGGCTGGTCCACAGGCTGCTCCTCATCTCGAGCGGGCGTGTCTGCCTGCTCGGCTTCATAGTGCTCGTCACCATCGGCGAGCCCAAGATAAATCATTGTCTTGCGCAGTGTGCCTGCCATGGTAGCTCCCATCCTGTCTTCAGCGCTGCTGTCCGCCTTGCCGGGTCCCGGAATAACGGTCCCGGCAAGGAGTCTGCCTAGCCAAAACGCTACCCCACGGCCGGTCGCGGGCCGAGGACATCGGAGCCGACACGGAGGTGTGTCGCGCCCGCAGCGACCGCTGCTTCGAGGTCCTGGCTCATGCCCGCGGACACCAGGCCGGCGCCCGGGTGCTCTTCCTGAAGCCGCTGCGACAGCTCAACCAGCCTGCCGAAGGCCAGGGCGGGGTCTGCCCCCAGCGGAGCGACCGCCATCAGCCCGGCGGGGTTCAATCCCTTGGTGTCGGCGAGGGCATCGGCCAGCGCCGGGATGTTCTCCGGTCGGGCACCGCCCCGGGCCGCCGTGCCGGCGGCCTGCTGCGTGACGGCCTCGTCAAGGTCTACCTGGATCAGGCAGTCCAGGTGTGCCCGGGGTTTGAGCCCTGCCGACTCCCGCCGTTCCTGCTCAGCCGCCATGGCCTTGCCGAGGGCGGTGACGAGTTGGGGCCGGTCCACCGAATGGACCAGGTCCGCATACCGCACCACGGATTTGGCCTTGTTCGTCTGCAGTTGCCCGATGAAATGCCAGCGGAGCCCCGCACCGGCAAGCTCGGCGGCCTTCGCGGCTGCTTCCTGGTCCCGGTTTTCGCCGACGTCGGTGACGCCCAGCTCGTGCAGCAGCGCGACGTCGGAGACCGGGAAAAACTTTGTCACGACGATCAATTCCGGCTCCGTGGAGCGCCCCGCGGCGGCCCGGGCGATCCGGGTCCGGACACGTTCCAGGTTCGCTGCCAGTTCGGACTTCCGGGTCTCGGTACTCATACATCCTTCCAGACAAGGCCGGCGAACCGGCCGGTGCGTTGATCGCGCCGGTAGGAGTAGAGCCTGTCGTCCTCCCGGGTGCAGCCGCCCACCTGGTGCACGTCCACACCGAGCCCGGCCAACACTGCCCTGGCTCCCGCGGCAAGGTCCAGGGCCGGGGTCCCCCAGGCTGTCCTCGCTGACAGTTGGGGAATCCGGGCAACCGCCTCGGCCTGCATCTGCTCGGGGACCTCATAGCAGTTCCCGCAGATGGAAGGCCCGATCCACGCCTGCAGTTCGCCGGAGCCGGCCTCCCGAAGCCGGGCGACCGTGTTGGCCAGCACCCCGTCAAGCAGTCCGCGGCGGCCGGCATGCGCCACGGCGGTGGCGGCACCGCCGTCCGGCAGCGTCCCCGCCAGCACGACCGGCAGGCAGTCCGCCACCATTACCGCAAGCGGCGCCGCGCCGTCGGCACTGATCAGGGCATCGGCCGTCACAACTCTTTCCGCCGTGTCGGCTTCCCCGCCCCCGGCGGGGATGACGGCGGCGACGGCCGAATGCACCTGGTTCATGAACCGCAGCGAACCGGCCGGTACGGACATGGCATCTTCCAGCGACGCGCGCCGCCGGAGCACGGTGTCGGCGTCGTCCCCGACATGCAGGCCGAGATTGCCGGCGGAGCGGTCGGTAAAAGCGGCCCACACGCCGGTGTGGACCCTCTGCTTCCACCAGAACACTGCCGGACCTGTCTTCGGGGGTTACTTCAGGAAGTCCGGAACGTCCAGGTCGTCGACGCGGCCCGCGCTCAGGTCCGGCTCCACGATGGCCGGCAGGTCCATGTCGAAGCCGGCGTCGGCGGGAACGTGCTGCGACTGCGGCACGGCGCCGCTGAAGCTGTGCTCCATGGGCTCCGAGGCGGGAACCGAGGGCTGGGCGGCAGGAACTGCGGGCGCACCGGCCGGCGCCGCGGCCGGCCTGTGGGCCGGGGCGGAGGTGACGTCCACCTGGTCAAAGCCGGCGGCGATGACGGTAACCCGGGCTTCGTCGCCGAGCGCATCGTCGATGACGGCGCCGAAGATGATGTTCGCCTCCGGGTGCGCGACTTCCTGCACCAGCCGTGCGGCCTCGTTGATTTCGAACAGGCCCAGGTCCGATCCGCCTTGGATCGACAGCAGTACGCCGTGCGCCCCGTCGATGGATGCTTCCAACAGCGGAGACGCGATGGCCAGTTCGGCGGCCTTGACCGCACGGTCCTCGCCGCGGGCGGAGCCGATGCCCATCAGCGCGGAGCCGGCTCCCTGCATGACGGACTTCACGTCCGCGAAGTCGAGGTTGATCAGGCCCGGGGTGGTGATCAGGTCGGTGATGCCCTGCACGCCGGAGAGCAGCACCTGGTCGGCGGAGCGGAAGGCATCGAGCATGGAGACGTTGCGGTCGCTGATGGACAGCAGGCGGTCGTTGGGGATCACGATGAGGGTGTCGACTTCGTCGCGCAGCGTCTCGATGCCGCTCTCGGCCTGGTTCGACCGGCGGCGGCCCTCGAACGTGAACGGGCGGGTGACAACGCCGATGGTCAGGGCGCCGAGCGAACGGGCGATCCGCGCCACCACCGGTGCGCCGCCCGTGCCGGTGCCGCCGCCTTCGCCGGCGGTCACGAAGACCATGTCCGCCCCGCGCAGCACTTCCTCGATCTCTTCGGCATGGTCCTCGGCGGCCTTCCGACCCACCTCCGGATCGGCGCCGGCGCCCAGACCCCGGGTGAGTTCGCGCCCGACGTCGAGCTTGACGTCGGCGTCACTCATCAGCAGTGCCTGAGCGTCGGTGTTGATGGCGATGAACTCCACGCCGCGGAGTCCCACCTCGATCATCCGGTTGACGGCATTCACGCCACCGCCGCCGATGCCGACGACCTTGATGACGGCCAAGTAATTTTGCGGTGCTGCCACGTCCTGTGTCCCTTGCTCGAGTCTGTGCACTGATCAGTTCTGCCGGAGCGGGCGGGTACCCTGTCCGGTAGTTTCACTTAACCTTAACCTTCAGCTTGAAGGTTAGAGTTATGTCAAGTAGTTCCTATTCGAGACGCTAGACGCAAGCCCCGGCTCGCACAACGACCTTGCTCCGCGTGTCGCGCGATCCCGGAATGTTGCGCATTTCCTCTCCCGCTCAACGGGTCACCGGACGCGTGGGCGTGCTCACGTCGATGACGCTCGCCTTGTCCTTGACACCCTTTGCCTGCAGCAGCGCCTGCAGCACGGTCGCCTTGAGTTCCTGCTCCCCCGCGTTACCCCACAGCACTTTCTGGCCGCTGGCCAACTGGAGTTCCACCGAGTCCACCGACTGCGCGGACGCGTGCTTGAGCTGTTCCAGGACGTCGGGCGGCAGCGCGGCGAGCACGCCGGTGATGGACGCGAAGACGTCCGGATTTTCGGCGGCCTTGGCTCCGTCGATCAAGGGCAGTTTGACCTCACTTCGTTCGGCGACCGACGCCAGCTCCGTCCCCGATTCGTCGATCAGCACGAATTTCCGCCCGTCCTTGAGGACGGCCACGGGTGTGTGCTCGATGATCCGGACATGCAGTTCCGACGGCGGGCGGGCGATCACTTCCACCGACTCCACGGCCGGCAGGTGGTTTACACGGTCATACACGTCCCGCTCTCCGATGCGGGCCAGCGGCGTGCCCCTGAGCGGTTGCAAGGCCTCGGTGAGTGTTGCGGATTCGGTCAATTCGGCGCCTTCGACGGTGATGGTCTTCACCGCCAGCGCCGGCGACAGGAAGATGACCGACATCAACACCGCGAAGAGCACGACGACGACGCCAGCCGCGATCAACAGCCGGCGCCGTGTCTTGCGCGCTGGCGGTTCGGGGAAGCTGACAACGGTGGTATCGGCGGGGCCCGCCCCTCCCGCGTTGCCCTGTCCCGTCCGCTGGTCCCGCCACCGCGACAGCAGGGCGGCTGCCCCGCCCCGCGTGCTTCCGGACGCGTGCCCGGTGCCTGTTGCCTTCCCCGGCCTGCCGGATGCTTTGGCGGTGTGGGACGAGGCGCCGGCGCCGGGCTTGGGCGATCGCCTCGGCTGTGCCGCTCCCCCGGACTTGGGCGTCCGCGGCGGCGCCGTCGCCCTGATGGCGGTTGCGCCGCGCGGTCCGGACGGCCTGCCCGATCCGCGCGGGTTGGCGCGCGGGGCGGGCCTGGCTGCCGGCGCGGGCCTGGCTCCCGTGGCGGACTCCGCGGACTCGGCGGCGGGCAAGGCCGACACCCGGCCGGTGTTGATCCGCACCCCCGGATCCCGGCCGGCGTCTGTACCCCGGCCCGCGTCGCTCGCCGCTGCCGGATTTGCCTGCTGCCCGGCGGCCTCCGGCCGGCGGGGGGCTTCCGGCTGCCGGGGGGCGGCGGGACGTGCAGCAGGAGTGCGTGGCTTGCGCGGACTCATCGCGCCGCCGCTGCGGCCTGCCCCAGGGCCTCGACCAAGACCGGCCCGTATTGCGTCACGTCTCCGGCGCCGACGGTCAGCACGATGTCCCCGGGTTCGGAGCGGGCCACGATGTCCTGCACCGCCCGCCCCGGATCCGGTGCATAGCTGCCGGGAGCCAGCCGGCTGGTGATCAGTTCGCTGGTCACGCCCGGGATCGGATCTTCGCGGGAGGCATAGATATCCAGGACGGCGGCCGAGTCGGCCAACTGCAGGGCCCGCGCGAATTCCGCCGCGAATTCCCGGGTGCGGGAAAACAGGTGCGGCTGGAACAGGACATGCACCGCATGCCCGCCGGCTACCTTGCGCGCGGCCGTGAGGGCTGCGTGGACCTCGGTGGGATGGTGTGCGTAGTCGTCGAACACGCGTACGCCTGCCGCCGTGCCTTTGGCCTCGAACCGCCTGGCCGCCCCGGTGAACCCGGCCAGTCCCTCGGCTGCGGCGGCCGGATCGATGTCCTGCGTGATGGCGACGGCGATGGCGGCGGCGGCATTGCGGATGTTGTGCTCGCCCGGGACCTGCAGCCGCAGCGTGCAACTGCCGCCGGGGTATTCGATCCTGCTGGTGCTCCCCGAGCCGGCGAATTCAGTTTCTACGATGCGCACCTGGGCGTCGGCCGCGTAGCCGTAGCCCAGCACACGGCCTCCTGCGCCTGACGCCGCCGCCCGCTCCGCCAAGGCGCGGGCGCCGTCGTCGTCGAGGCAGGCCACCAGGGTGCCGTCGGCCGGAAGCAGTGCGGCGAACCGGTCGAAGGAGGCGTACACGGCTTCGGCTGACCCGTAGTGGTCCAGATGGTCGGCCTCCACGTTGGTCACCACGATGACCTGCGGCCGGTAGTTGAGGAACGAGCCGTCGGATTCGTCGGCTTCGGCGACAAACAAGTCGCCCTGCCCGTGGGCGGCGTTGACGCCGAGCGCCGCCACATCGCCACCGATGGCGAACGAAGGTTCGCATCCGGTTGCCTGCAGCATCACAGTCGCCATGGCCGTGGTGGTGGTCTTGCCGTGGGTGCCGCCGACGGCGATCAGCCGCTTCCCCTCCATCGCGGCGGCCAGCGCCACCGAGCGGTGCACGATGTTCAGGCCGGCGGCGGCGGCGGCCTGCAGTTCGGGGTTCTCCGGCCGGATGGCGGTGGAGACCACCACCGTGTCCGCGCCCGCGACATGGGCCGCCTCGTGGCCGACGAAGACGCGCGCACCGAGCGACTCCAGTTGGCGCAGCACCGCTGAGTCATTCGCGTCCGAACCTGATACCGGCACGCCGCGGGCCAGCAGGATCCGGGCGATGGCGGACATTCCGGCGCCGCCCAACCCAATGAAGTGCACGGCGCCGAGGTCGCCGAACGGCAGCCGGGCCGTGGTGTGGAAATCAGCGGCTTTCATCTGTGTTCCTCCCTGCTGCCTCGAGCACCAATTGTGCCATTCGGATGTCCGCGTCGCGGATTCCCAGGGCGTGTGCCGCCGCGGACATCTGCTGCAGCCGCTCCGGGTTTTTCAGCAACGGAATGAGTTCGTCCGCGACCCAGCGGGTTGTGAATTCGCCGTCGCGGACCAGCACGGCCCCGCCGGCCGCCACGAGGGAGGCCGCGTTCAGGGCCTGTTCGCCGTTGCCGTGCGGCAGCGGCACCAGCACGGACGGCAACCCCACGGCGGCTATCTCGCACACCGTGGCCGCGCCGGCGCGGGCCAGCAGGAGGTCGGCCGCCGCGTAGACATCCTGCATGCTGTCCACGAATTCCACCTGGTGGTAGCCGGGGGCGGCGAGCAGTTGCCCGTCGGCGTCCCGCAGAGCCTTGTTCCGCCCGGTGATGTGCAGCACCTGGATGCCTGCCGCGGCAAGCTTCTGCAGCGAAGCACCGATGGTGCGGTTGATGCTCAGCGCGCCCGAGGAGCCGCCGGTGACAATGAGGGTAGGTTGGTCCGGCGCCAGCCCCAGCCGGCGGCGCGCGGCTTCGCGCGAGGCTTCCCGGTCCAGGGTGGAGATCTCGGGCCGCATGGGCATGCCGACCCAGCGGGCGCCGGGCAGCTGCGTGTCCTTGAACGCGACCGCGACCCACCGGGTGAGCCGCGCCCCGACGCGGTTGGCCAGCCCCGGGCGGGCGTTGGCTTCGTGGATCACGATCGGCACCCGGCGCAGCCTGGCGGCGATGTAGACCGGAGTGCTCACATACCCGCCCACGCCCACCACGACGTCGGCCCGCGCGCCGTCGAGGATGCCCGCGGCCTGGCGCACTGCCGCGGCGAACTTGAACGGCAGCTTCAGCAGGTCGAGGGACGGGCGGCGCGGCAGCGGCACCCGCCCGATCGTGGCGAGCCGGTAGCCGGCCGCGGGGACCAGCCGGGTCTCCATGCCGACGGCGGTGCCCACCGCGAGGATGCGGGCCGTGGGGGCGGCCTGGACGACGGCGCCGGCGATGGCCAGCAGCGGACTGACGTGCCCGGCGGTGCCGCCGCCGGCCAGGACCACAGAGGGCTCAAAAGTGTTCATGGTGTAGCTGGAATACCTTCTGCTCGACTGCTGGTGGTCTGGGATGGGGTCAGCGGTTCCCGGCCGGCGCTTGCTGGCGCAGCCGGGCAAGGAGTCCCCCGGACTTCTTCCGGCCAGGCACATCGGTCCGGGCAAAGGACAAGAGTACACCGACGGCGGCCAGGGTCACCGTCAGGGCGGAACCGCCGTAGGAGATGAACGGCAGCGGCACCCCGATCACCGGAAGCAGGCCGGTGACCACCGCGATGTTCACGAACGCCTGGCCGATGATCCAGACCATGATGGAACCGGCGAGGACCCGTACGAAAAGGGATTCCTGGCGCATCACGGTGCGGACCAGCGCGATGGCCAGGACACCAAACAGGGCCAGGATCACGGTGGTGCCGAGCAGGCCGAGCTCTTCGCCGATGATGGCGAAGATGTAGTCGTTGTGGGCCTCCGGAATCCAGTTGTATTTTTGCCGGCTCTGGCCCAGTCCCACACCCCACCAGCCGCCGGAGGCCAGCGCGAAGAGCCCGTTGCAGGACTGCATGTTCAGCCCCGTCGTCGCCTCGCAGCTCTGGTCGGTCCACATGAGGATGCGGCCCATGCGGTTGGGGCTGACCACCACGAGCAGCAACACCAGCGCGCTGGCTCCGAGTCCGGCCAGGCCGAACAGCTTCAACGGGGCGCCGGCGAAAAACAGCCCGCCGGCGATGATGAGCATCAGGATCATCGCGGTGCCCAGGTCGTTGCCCAGCAGCACCGGGCCGACCACCAGGAGCGCACCGGGGAACACCACCGGGATCAGCAGGTGCTTCCATTGGCCCAGCAGCCGTTCCTTGGCCGCCAGCACCGTCGCCATCCACAGGGACATCCCCAGCTTGGCGACTTCCGAGGGCTGCAGGGAAACATTGCCGGGAAGGTGGATCCAGTTGCGGTTGCCGCCGACCGACTCGCCCAGCGGGGTGAAGACCAACAGCAGCAGGAGCACCGACACCGCGAGGGCAGGCCAGGCCAGCTTTCGGTAGGTGGAGACCTTCCAGCGCGAGAGGACCAGCATCGCCGTGACGCCCAAGCCGGCGAAGAGGGCCTGCCTCATGAACAGGGTGAACGGCGAGGTTTCATCGGCGATGGATTCCACCGCCGACGACGAGAGCACCATCAACAGGCCGATGGCGGTCAGGGCGAGGGCGGAGCCGAGGATCAGGTAGTAGCTGGCCCCGCTGGACTGCGTTCCGGTGCCCTGGATGCGGTCCAACAGGTCGGTGCCGCGCTGGCGTAGCTCGCGCAGGCGGCCGGCGGGGGCGGCCTCCGTCCCGGGAGCGGCGTGTCCGCGGGCAGCGGCGGGGGCCGGTGTCCGGCTTCCGCTGCGGGTGGTGGCCATTACTGCTCCTTAGTCGACGGTACCTGTCCCTCTCCGTACCGGCGGACGGCTTCCATGAACGCGTTGCCGCGGTGAGCGTAGGACGTGAACCGGTCCATCGACGCGGCTGCCGGGGCCATCAGCACGGTGTCCCCGTCGGCGGCGATGCCGGCTGCTGCTTCCACGGCCGCCGCCATCACGGTTTCGCCGTCGGCGTTCCCCGTCGTCGGCGGCCTGCCTCCAGTGTCCCCCGGGGACGCGTGGACGACGGGAACATCCGGTGCGTGTCGCTGCAACGAGGCCAGGAGGGCGGTGTTGTCCCTGCCGATCAGCACGACCGCCTTCAGCCTGCGCGCGTGGTCGGCGATCAGCTCGTCGTAGTTGACGCCCTTGGACAGTCCCCCGGCGATCCACACGACCGGGGAAAAAGACGCCAGCGAGGCCGAAGCCGCATGCGGGTTCGTCGCCTTGGAATCGTTGACCCACAGCACTCCGGCGCGCTTTAGCACCTTCTGGATCCGGTGTGCCCCCGGATCAAACCGCCGCAGTCCTTCGCGGACCGCGGCCGGTTCCACGCCGTAGGCCCGGACCAGGGCGGCGGCGGCCAGGGCGTTGGCCACCTGGTGCCGGGGCGCCGGTTGGCCCAGGTCGCTGAGGCCTGCCAGCTCGGCCGCGGAGTCCCGGCGTTCTTCGATGTAGGCCCGGTCCACCAGCAGGTTCTCCACGACGCCGACCATGCTGACCGAGGGCATTCCGGTGGTGAAGCCAATCGCCCGGCAGCCTTCGACGACGTCGGCCTCTTCGACCATCTCCTCGGTCTCGCGCTGCTCGGCGTTGTAGATGCACGCGATCCTGGTCCGCTCATAAATCCTGGCCTTGTCGGCCAGGTACGCCTCATAGGTTCCGTGCCAGTCCACGTGGTCTTCGGCCACGTTGAGCACCACGGAGGCCAGCGGGGACATCGTGTGGGTCCAGTGCAGCTGGAAGCTGGAAAGCTCGACGGCGATGACGTCGTAGCCGATGGGATCACGCACTGCGTCCAGGATCGGCGTGCCGACGTTGCCCGCCGCGATGGCGCGCAGCCCGGCCGCCTGCAGCATGGATTCGGCCATCCCCACCGTCGTGGTCTTACCGTTCGTACCGGTGATGGCCAGCCATTCGGCAGTGCGCCGGCCGGCGCGTTCGCGGACCCGCCAAGCGAGTTCGACGTCGCCCCAGATCGGAATCCCTGCGTCAGCGGCGGCCGCCAGCAGCGGGGACCGCGGCTGCCAGCCCGGCGAGGCGACCACCAGCTCGGCCGGCTCCCCGCCGACGGCGGGCAGTGCGCGGGCGTGGTCTTCGCCGAGGAGGACCTGCCGGGCCCCGACAATCTTCAGCGTGTCTGCCTTGGCCCGGTTTTCCTCCGTGTCGCTGCCGTCGACGACGACGACGGCTGCGCCCAGTTCGATCAACGTGTCGGCAGCGGAGAATCCCGACAGCCCGATGCCGGCAACCACCACGCGCAGCCCGGACCAGTCCGCGTCCCAGGAGGTGAGTGAATCGAGCCGGCTCATGAGCCCAGGACCCATTCGGCGTAGAAGATGCCCAGCGCGGCCGCCACGCACAGCCCGGCGATGATCCAGAAGCGCACGACCACGGTGACTTCGGCCCAGCCCTTGAGCTCGAAGTGGTGCTGCAGCGGTGCCATCTTGAAGACGCGTTTGCCGCCGCTGGCCTTGAAGTAGACCACCTGGATGATCACGGAGAGGGAGATGATCACGAACAGGCCGGCCATGACCACCAGCAGCAGCTGGCTGCGGGACAGGATGGCGAACCCGGCGATGGCGCCGCCGATCGCCAGCGACCCGGTGTCGCCCATGAAGATCTTGGCGGGCGCGGTGTTCCACCACAGGAACCCGATCAGCGCGCCGGCCATGGTTCCTGCGAGCAGTGCGAGGTCCAGCGGGTCGCGTACCTCGTAGCAGACCTCCCCGGGCACCTTGACCGAGCCGCAGCTCTGGTTGAACTGCCAGATGCCCATCAGCATGTAGGCGCCGCAGACCATCACCGACGCCCCCGCCGCGAGCCCGTCCAGCCCGTCGGTCAGGTTCACGCCGTTGGTAGCTGCGGTGACGATGATGTTCGACCAGATGATGAACAGGATAGTGCCGAGCACGGTGCCGCCGAAGGCGAGGTCCAGCCACGGGATGTCACGGGCGAAGGAGATGTTCATCGACGCCGGGGTGCGGCCCATGTTGTCCGGGAAGTTGAGGGCCAGGACGGCAAAGAGAATGCCGACGATGCCCTGCAGCACGATCTTGGCCCAGGCCCGCAGCCCGAGGCTGCGCTGCTTGGAGATCTTGATGAAGTCGTCCAGGAAACCCACCAGCCCCATGCCGGCCATCAGCAGCATGAGCACGGCTGCGGAGACGGTGGGCCCGTGGTGCGCGTCCCCGTTCATCAGCCACATCATCAGGTGCGTGGCAAAGTAGGAGAGCATCACCGAGGCCACGATGACCACGCCGCCCATGGTGGGCGTTCCGCGCTTGGTGTGGTGCGCCGTCGGGCCGTCGTCGCGGATGAACTGGCCGTAGCCCCTCCTCACCAACAGCTTGATGAACAAGGGCGTACCGAGCAGGGACAGGACCAGCGCCAGGGCAGAACCGATCAGCAGGGCTATCACTGCGCCTGGCCTTCCTCTTGGGATTCGCTTCCGCGCGGGGCAGCCGCCGCGGGGCCATTCGCAGACGGATTTGCCAATGCTACCCGGTCGCCCAGGAAGCGCAGCCCGGCTCCGTTGGAGGACTTGAACAGCACCAGATCGCCCGGTTCCAGCTTCTCCTCGAGCACCCGGCGGGCCTCCTCGGGCGTGCGTACCCAGAGCGATTCATCGCCCCAGGAGCCTTCCAGGACGGCGGCGTTGTGCATGGCCTTGGCCCCCTCTCCCACCACGATCAGGTGCGAGATGTTCAGCCGGACCACTATCCGCCCGATCGCGTCGTGCTCATGCACGGAGTCTTCGCCCAGTTCCAGCATTTCGCCCAGCACCGCCCAGGTACGGCGGCCGCGGCCGAGTTCGGCCAGCGTGCGCAGCGCTGCCCGCATGGATTCCGGGTTGGCGTTGTAGGCATCGTTGATCACCGTGACGCCGTCCGCACGCTCGGTGCGCTCCATCCGCCAGCGGCTGGCGGGGCCGGCCCCGTTCAGGCCCGCGGCGATGGTTTCCGCCGGCACGCCCAGCGCCCAGGCGGCGCCGGCGGCGGCCAGCAGGTTGGTCACGTGGTGGACGCCGATCAGCCCGGAGGTCACCCGGTGCTCGGAGCCGTCCGGGAAGCGAAGCGTGAATTCGGGGTGCCCGGCGTCGTTGACGCCGGCGCCGAGGGCCCGCAGCAACTGTGCCGCGCTCCCGTCGGGCAGGGTGAAGTCGTCGTCGGCGCTGAAGTACAGAATGCCGGCCCGGGTGCGGGCGGCCATGGCCTGGACGCGGGGATCGTCTGCGTTGAGCACGACGGTACCGCCGGCTGGCACTGCCTCGGCAAGCTCGCCCTTGGCGATGGCTATGTTCTCCACGCCGCCGAATTCCCCCGCGTGGGCGCTGCCGACGCCGAGCACCACGCCGACGCCGGGGTTGA
The DNA here is from genome assembly GCF_059092625.1 of Arthrobacter sp. Y3221114. NCBI lineage: Bacteria > Bacillati > Actinomycetota > Actinomycetes > Micrococcales > Micrococcaceae > Arthrobacter > Arthrobacter sp. Y3221114. Next base: position 52,665 of record NZ_JBNHHW010000001.1, on the reverse strand, counting down.
CCATGTCCGTCAGGTACCGGATGTGGCCGATGCCGGTGGCACCCATCTCCACCACCAGGTAGCGGGTGTCGAAGTCCGCGGCGAACACGGTCAGCGGGACGCCGACCTCGCCGTTGTACGAGCCGATCGGGGCCACGGTGGGCGCCACCCGGCGCAGGATGCCCGCCAGCAGGTCCTTGGTCGTGGTCTTGCCGGCGCTGCCGGTGATGCCCACAACCTCGAGCCCCGAGGCTGCGCGCAGCCGCGCCACGATGGCCGCGGCCACGGCGCCCATGGCCAGCACGGCGTCCGCCACAACGATCTGCGGCAGGAGGCGGCCGGCGGCGTCGGAGACCTCGCGTTCGGTCAGCGCCAGCACGGCACCGGCTTCAAACGCCGCGGCGACGAAGAAGTGCCCGTCTGCCGTCTCGCCCGGTTTGGCCACGAAAAGGCCGCCGGGTTCAATCTCGCGGGAGTCTGTGGTGGCGGAACTCACGGTGATGCCGGCGGTCTCCCCGGTGGCACCGACGGGCTCCCCAACGATCCGTCCGCCGGTAATCGCCGCTATATCGGCTGCAGTTAGTTCAATCATGACGATCTAGGACTCTACCGCGTCCGGGGAGAGCACTTCGAATCCGTGCCGGTGCAGGGCCCCGCGCAGTTCCTCCCGGTCGTCGAGGGCCAGGTTCTCCCCGTTGACCTCCTGCCAGACCTCGTGGCCGCGGCCGGCGACGAGGACCGTGTCCCGGGGCGTGGCCAGGGCCACGGCACGCTCGATGGCCTCCGCGCGGGGGAAGACTTCGAGAATCTCGGCCGGCAGTTGCTCCTGTTCGGCCGCGGCACGGGCGCCGGCCAGCACATCGGCGCGGATGCGGGCCGCATCCTCGCCGTGCGGGTCGTCATCGCTGACAATGACGACGTCGGCGAGCCGGGCGGCGATGGCCCCCATCAGCGGGCGCTTGGTTTGGTCGCGTTCTCCCGTCGCCCCGAACACAACGATCACGCGGGCCCCGGGTTCGGGACGGCGCACCGAGGCCAGGGTTCTCTCGAGCGCGTCGGGATTGTGCGCGAAGTCGACAATCGCTGCCGGGTTCTCGCTGAGCACCTGCATCCGGCCGGGAACCTCGACGGTCAGCGGATCCGCCGCGTCCAGTGCCTGCTGTAGCCTGGCCGGAGAGGTTCCGGAGGCTGCCACCATCGCCACCGCCAGCGCGGCGTTGGAGATGTTGAACGAGCCGGGCAGGCCGGTGTGCAGCCGCAGCAGCACGCCGCCGGGCCCGTGCAGTTCAAACCGGTGCCCGAGGCCCTCACGGACCGGGTTGCGGACGGACCAGTCGGCGCTGCCGCCCTGCGTGGCCAGGGCGGCCACCGGCACTCCGGCCGCCCGGGCCTGGCCGGCGAGCCGGCGGCCCCAGTCGTCGTCGACGCTGACGACCGCGTGGCCGGACCGCTCCGGGCTGAACAGGCGGGCCTTGGTCTCGAAGTACTCGTCCATGCTCCCGTGCAGGTCCAGGTGGTCCTGGGTGAGATTGGTGAAGCCGGCCACGTCGAACCGGACGGCATCGACCCGCCGGAAGGAAATGGCATGCGAGGAGACCTCCATGGCCGCCGCGTCCAGCCCGCGTTCGCGCATCAGGGCCAGCAACCCGTGCACCTCCGGCGATTCCGGCGTGGTCAGGGCGCTGGGAATCGGTTCGGAACCGGCCGTGATCTCGATGGTTCCGATCAGTCCGGTGCTGAGGCCCAGCGCCTCGAGCAGGGACTTGATGAAGTAGGTGGTGGTGGTCTTGCCGTTGGTTCCGGTGACGCCAAAGAGCGCCGGCGCCTGGCCGCCCGCCGGCTGGCTGCGGTAGACCGCGGCCGCCAGCGGCCCCACGAGTGCGCGCAGGTCCCGCGACCGCAGCACGGGCAGGCCCGGTGCCAGGCCGGCTGCCCGCCGGGCGCCGTCGTCGTCGGTCAGGATGGCGGCCGCTCCGGCCGCTTCGGCCTGGGCGGCGAAGTCGGCGCCGTGCTGCCGGGCTCCGGGCAGGCCGATATACAGGTCCCCCGGCTCGACGGAACGCGAATCTATGGTGATCCCGGTGAAGGCCAGGTCTTCCGACGCCGGGCCGCCCTCCGGTACGGGAAGCCCGCGGTGCTGCAGCATGCTGCTCAGAACCGCCAGCCGGACCGGCCTGACCGTTTGGGGCCGCAGGGGCGAGGCGGACCGGTGGGGCTGCTCGGCAGTGGAACTCACATATTCTCCAGGTTGGCTCATTCCAGCGGCAGGTCGACCCGTTTGCTGGTGGACGGCGGCACGTCGTAGGCATTGAGGACCTGCGTCATGACCTTCTTGAACGTCGGTCCGGCTGTCAGCGTCAGCACCCCGCCCTGCGGCCGCTGGATGGTCGCCACGACGACGAACTGCGGATACTCCATCGGGGCGATGCCGGCCATCGAGATGGTGTAGCCGCTGAATCCCCCGTCGGCGGCCGGTGCTTCGGCTGTACCGGTCTTGACCCCGATCCGGTACTCCTTAATGTTACCGGGCTTGCCACTGTGGTACTTCGAGTTGGTTTCCAGCATGTCCTGCACCTGGTTGGCGGTCTTCTTGGAAACCGCCCGGCTGCCCTTCTCGACCGGCACCTCGTGCTCGGTGCCGTTCGGGTCGATGTAGGCGTCGATGAGCCGCGGCTGCATCAGCACGCCGTCGTTGGCGATCGTGCCGAAGGCAACGGCGGTGTGGAGGGCCGTCTGCGCGAGGCCCTGGCCGAACAGAACGGTAAATTCCTGCCGCCCGTCCCACGTCCCGGGCTCGGCCAGCAGGCCGGCGGTGGCGCCGTTGATGCCGATGTCGAAGCGCTGGCCGATGCCGAACTTCCGCAGGTAGTCGTAGCGCTGCTGCCGCGTCAGCTGCTGCCCGATCATCGTGGTGCCGGTATTGAGCGACTGCGCGAAGATGCCGGCCGTGGTGCGCGTCAGGGTGCCGTGCGGTGTCGCGTCCTGGAAGGTTTGGCCGTTGACGGTGTACTTGGGCGGGATGGTGTACCGCGAAAGCGGGGTGGTGATGCCCTCCTCGATCGCGGCCGCCATGGTGATCATCTTGGTCGTCGATCCCGGCTCGAAGGCACGGGTCACCGCCATCGACTGCCGTTCGCTGTCCGGCGTGGCGCCCGGGTCATTGGGGTCAACCGTCGTGGAGTCCGCCAGTGCGATCAGGTCGCCGGTCTTGGCATTGAGGACGACGACGGTACCGTAGTCGGCGCCGTAGTCCTGCACGGTCTCGGCGATGACTTCCTGGGCGTACCACTGGATGTCGGTATTGATGGTCAGGCGCACGCTTTGGCCGTCCACGGCCGGGACTTCTTCATAGGTGCCGACCGGGATGCGGATGCCGTCGGCGCCGATTTCGTAGGTCTTCGAGCCCGGCGTCCCGGAGAGGACGTCGTTCTGCGAGGCCTCGATGCCTTCGAGCGGCACGCCGTCCGACCGCATGAACCCGACCACGGAACCGGCCACCGCCCCTGCCGGGTAGTTGCGGATGGTGGTCGCGCGGGCGGACAGCCCGGGGAAGGCCAGGTCCTCGATCTTCTGCTGGACTTCCGGGGTGACCGATTTGGCCACGTAATTAAAGGGCTTGTCGCCGGTGACCGCTGTGGTGACGGTCTCCACGTCCTGGCCCAGGATGCCCGCCAGCTCGGCAATGGCGTCGGCGATCTTGACGTCCTCGGACTTTTGGCTGATCGGATCGAACCGGGTGTAGTCCTCGACCAGCCGCTGGTCCACCACCACGTCGAACCGCTGCACGCTGCGGGCGAGCACGTTGTTGTTGGCATCCAGGATCTCGCCGCGCAGCGCGGGCAGGTCGACGGTGCGCAGACGCTTGTCCACTGCAGCCTGGGCCATGCCGGCCGTGTCCAGTCCCTGAAGCTGAAACAAACGGGCCCCGAGGATAACCAGCAGGATCAGCACTATCGCCAGCCCGGCCCGGAGCCTCCGTGTGGCCCTCGCCGTGCGGTTGGGGTGCTGCCGGTCGGCTGTTGGTGCTGCCACAGGTACCTCGTTTGCGTTGCCGGGCGGTTACTGGCCTGTCTGTTGCTTCGGCGCCGGGATGCTGCCGCCGTTCAGCTGCTTTTCGGCTGGTTTCGGTGCCGCGTCCCCTTCTGCAGCGGCTTCCGCAGCGGCAGCAGGTTTCGCCGTTTCCTTCGCCGCCGCGGGGGCGCCGTCCTTCTTCCCGGCTCCGTCCTTCGCGGCCGGCTGGTGGACCGGATTTTCCGGCTGGGCCACCAACAGCTCCGGGGCTGCGCCTAATTCCGCCGCCTTCGGCTTCCCGGTGACCTTCTGGCTCTCCAGATTGATGGAGCCGACCGACGGAGACGTTACCATTCCCAATTCTGCCGCCTTCGCGGCCAGATTCTGGGGAGCCTGGTTGTTTTCGAGTTGCTGTGTCAGTTTTTCGTTTGCCTGGGCCAGGGAGACCTGCTCGTTGCGCAGCTCCACCAGCTTGTACTGCCCGCTGGAGACCGAGATGTTCAGCATCAGTACGCTGCCGAGGGCGAGCACCAGGACGGTGAAACAGAACAGGGCGAACGGCACCCGCTTGCGTGTCGGGCCGTTGGGTACAACGGAGAGCGGGGTACGGCGGGGCACCTGCCGGGGCGCGCTTGCGGGACCTCGGGCCGGCGCAGCGCTGCCGTGCACGTACTGATGCTGGTCGGGACGGGCCGCGTGGGCACTGGCACTCATTTTGCGCTCCTGTTCCGGATCCGTTCTACGGCCCGCAGTTTGGCCGACGCGGCCCGCGGGTTCTCTTCAATCTCTGCCGCCGTAGGCACTTCCGTGCCCTTGGTCAGGGTCTTCAGCTGCGGCTTGTGTTCTTCCAGTTCCACGGGGAAGCCGCGGGGCGCGGACGACTTCGAGAGCTGGCCGAAGACGGCCTTGGTGATCTTGTCCTCCAGCGAGTGGTAAGACATCACGACAATCCGGCCCCCGAGGGTCAGCACGTCGATGGCGGCGGGCAGGGCCCGCTCAAGCACGTCCAGCTCCTCGTTGACTTCGATGCGCAGCGCCTGGAAGGTGCGTTTCGCCGGATGACCGCCGGTCCGCGCCGCGGCAGCCGGCACGACCTTGCGGATAGCGTCCACGAGTTGACCGGTGGTGGTCAGCGGGGCTTCATCGCGGGCTGCCACAATGCTGGACGCGATGCGTCCGGCAAACTTTTCTTCGCCCCAGCGCCGGATGATGCGCACCAGGTCCGCCTCGGCATACGTGTTGACGATGTCAGCGGCAGTCATCCCCCGACTGGTGTCCATCCGCATGTCCAGGGGTGCGTCGTAGGAATAGGCGAAACCGCGGTCCCGCTCGTCCAGCTGGAGCGAGGAGACGCCCAGGTCGAACAGCGCGCCGTCGATCTGGCCGACACCGAGGTCATCGACCGCGTCGGCGATCTCGTCGTAAACCGCGTGAACCAGATCGGTGCGCCCGGCGAAAGGCCGGAGCCGTTCTCCGGCCAGCGCCAGCGCCTGTTCGTCCCGGTCGATCCCGATCAGGTGCAATTGCGGAAAGCGCTGCAGCATGGCCTCCGAATGTCCGCCCATGCCGAGCGTCGCATCGACGACGACGGCGCGGCCCCGTTCCGCCACCGCGCGTTCGATGGCCGGGGCGAGCAGGTTGATGCAGCGGTCGCGGAGCACCGGAATGTGGCGCTCCCCTGCCGGCCGCTCGCTGTCCATCCTGAATCCTTCTTTCCTGCCGGTACATGGGACCGGTTCGTCGCTGTCTTTTAAGGCCGAAGGTCCTTGAACCAGATCCCCATCCGCGCCTGGCCTGTCCCGCCTGGCTCCGGGGAAGGTGAGCCAGGTTGGACCTGCCGGGCGGCTGGAGATCTCATCCAAGGAGGTCCGTGCCGCGTGTGGTGTTTTGTCGCCCGGGGTCAAAAGACTCCGGGCAGTACGTCTTCGTCTGTTTCGGAGAAGGCGGTTTCCTGCTCCTGAAGGTAGTCGTCCCAGGCCCGGGCATCCCAGATCTCCGCGCGGGTTCCCGCGCCGATGACCGCCAACTCCCTGTCGAGCCCTGCATAGGTTCGCAGTGCCGGCGGGATGGTGACCCGGCCCTGCTTGTCCGGTACTTCGTCAGAGGCTCCGGACAGAAAGACCCGAATGTAGTCGCGGGCGTGGCGGGAAGATATCGGAGCCTTCCGCATCTCCTCGTGAACCCGTTCGAATTCCTTCTGGCTGAAGACGTAGATGCAACGCTCCTGGCCCCTCGTCAGGACGAGTCCATCGGCAAGCTCCTCGCGGAACTTTGCGGGAAGTATCAGGCGCCCCTTCTCGTCCAGTCGCGGCGAATGTGTCCCGAGGAACATCGCCACCGCCCTGCCGATTAGAGGAGACCGTCGCCCCCTGCGTCACCACTACCCTCTTATGTCCTCCACTTTACTCCACATCACGCCACAGTCAACTACTTCCGGCCCCTTTTGTAGCTAGAAATGTTCGGTGCCATCCGCATGAGGCCGCGGAAGTAGGCGGGTGGAGCGAAGTGGGAGGGAAGTGGAGGGTTTGGGGAGCCCCCGGCGGCAGGAGATCCAGGAGGCTCCGGTCCAGGCCGGCAGCACCGGCCGTGGTGGGGCGGAATGGAGCGGAGCGGCGCTTAACGGGCCGTTTAAACACGAAAAGACCCGACGTTTGACGGGTCTTGCCTTCGTGCTGTCCGGCCGTTAACGGCCGGGTGGGGCAAAGTGGAGGAGCCTCAGCGGCCGCTCCCGGTGGCCGGGTCTGGTGTCAGCGGTCTTCGCCGTGGTGCCGTTCGTCCCACCGCTCCTCGAGGCTCGCCATGAAGCCGCCCTTCGACGAGGAAGTCTGCTTGTTGCCGGTTGACCGCGGCGACCCTGCCCCGGCCCGGCGCGTGGTGGCCCAGTAAACGCCGGCACCCATGATGATGAAACCCAAGACTCCGACGGCGATGATCTGACTGAGGATGCCGGTGAGCAGGACCAGGATTCCGGCAATCGCGACGAGTGAGCCCACGACGATGTGGCGCGTCGACAACGATCGGCCGCTGGCCGATTCCATGTGGCTGGCAAACTTCGGGTCATCAGCATGCAACTGCTGCTCCAGTTGTTCCAGCAGCCGCTGTTCATGCTCTGAGAGTGGCATCTGAGCCTCCTTTGTTCCAGTCCCCCAGGGGTGCATAGCGTACAACGAACTCCACGGGACAAGAGTTCCTGAAACCAACCGGAACCGAATTGACCTCTGCTACTAAGAATAGAGCGCAAAGCCTGCAATCAAAAGCTACGATGACCCAACTGTGATCCCATCCTCAGCGATTTCAAGCGCCCCGGCCCCGCCGCGGCCGGCGGCCGGATTCCGGGCCCTGTTCCGTCGGCTTGCGCGGCCCGGACTTGAGCAACGAGGCAGGCACGATTCCCGCGCCGCCGAACTTCCGGTTTACTTCGTCCAAGGCTTGTTCGGCACTGTGCCAAGTATCCTCGTGGCCGTCGAAGCTCAACTGCTGGCCGCCCCGGCCGGCGTCCTCCAACTGCTCCGCCCGCAATCCGATGAGCCGGACCGCCTGCGGACGCTCGCCGATGGCCGCCAGAAGCCCCGCCGCTGCGGCCTGCAACTGCTGGGCGCTGTTCGATGGCGCCGGCAGCTTCCGTGACCGGTTCAGGGTGGTGAAGTCGGAATACCGAAGTTTCAGCGCTATGGTCCCGGCGCGCATGTTCCCGGCGCGGAGCCTGGCGGCCGTCCGATAGGCCAGCCGCAGGAGTTCGCGCTCCAGCAGCTCGTCGTCGTCGACGTCCTTTTCAAAGGTTTCTTCGGCACCGATGCTCTTCTCCACCCGTTCCGGGGTGACCGTCCGGTCGTCGATGCCCCAGGCCAGCCGATGGACGTGGTCGCCGGTGGCTCCCAGGACGCGGTGCAGCGCGGCGGGCGGAGTCTGTGCCACATCAGCTACGGTACGGATGCCGAGGCGGGCCAGGACCTCCCGCGTTTTGGCACCGACTCCCCACAGGGCTCCTACCGGCAGGGAATGCAGGAAGTCGACCGTCTCGGCCTCGGGTATGAGCAGCAGTCCGTCCGGCTTGGCATGCGTGGAAGCTATTTTCGCCACGAACTTGGTGGCGGCGATGCCTACCGTCGCCGTCAGCCCCAGCTCGGCTGAGATCCTGCGGCGGATGAGCGCGCCGATCTCCAGCGGCTCGCCCAGCCGCCGGCGCGCACCGGCCACGTCGAGGAAAGCTTCGTCGACGCTGAGAGGTTCCACGTACGGCGTGATTTCCCGGAAGATCGCCATAATCCGGGCGGAGGCCTGCTGGTACTTGGTGTGGCTGGGTTCTATGATGAGCGCCTGCGGACACAGCATGCGTGCCCGCGCCATCGGCATCGCCGAGCGGACGCCGTATTTGCGGGCCTCATACGATGCCGAGAGCACCACCGCCCGGCCGGAGGCGGATCCCACGATGACCGGCTGCCCGACCAGCTCCGGGCGCTCCAGCAACTCCACGCCGACGAAAAAGGCGTCCATGTCCACGTGGAGAATGGTGCAGTTCTGCTGGTCCGGGGAGGTCACAGCACTATCGTAGGCGGGCCGTCGCCTGCCGTGCCGCGCAGGGGCAGCCACCGCCCGGCGGCCCCACCACATTGTCTAGACTGGGCTGGAGACATCAGTACCACCGCGAGGAGCTCCGCCGCATGCTGTACCGCCCTGAAGAATCCCGCCCCGCACGGGCAGACCGGAGGTAACGGCGTGGAGCCCTCATTGACGACGACGGTCGCTGCCGAACAGGAGGACTTCCGGCAGGCCGTGGCCGGATTGCTCCGGGAGTTCCTGGCCGGACAGAAGGACCTGCTGCAGGATGCGGCCCCGGACGCGGCACCGCTGGTGGAGGCCATCACCGACCTCACCGCGGGCGGCAAGCGCCTCCGGGCGCTGCTGGCTTACTGGGGATGGCGCGGGGCAGGGGGGTCTGTGCTCGCCGGCCAGTCCGTTCAGGTGGGAGTCGCGCTGGAACTCTTCCAGGCGGCGGCACTGATCCACGACGACATCATCGACCGCTCGGACACCCGGCGGGGCAGCCCGAGCGTGCACCGGCGGTTCGAACAGCAGCACCGGCTCAACGGCTGGGCGCTGGACGCCGAACGCTACGGGCAGGCCGCCGCCCTGCTGGCCGGCGACCTGTGCCTGTCCCTCAGCGAAGAAGTCTTTGCCGGGATTGGGGCGGAGTCCGCATCGGGGACGCCCGCCCGCGCTATTTTCAACCGGATGCGCGCGGAGGTCATGGCCGGGCAGTACCTGGACCTGCTGGAGGAAGCGGCCGGACCGGGCCGCCCGGCGGAAGCCGCCGTGGACCGCGCCCTGCAGATCCTGCGCTACAAGTCGGCCAAGTACTCCACCGTGCATCCCCTGTGCGTGGGCGGTGCGCTGGCGGGCGCTTCGGCCGGGCTGCTGGAGGCCTACGAGGCATTCTCGCTGCCCTTGGGCGAGGCCTTCCAAATCCGTGACGATGTGCTGGGCGTGTTCGGTGATCCGGCCACCACCGGCAAGCCGGCCGGGGACGACCTGCGGGAAGGCAAGCGCACTGTGCTGATTGCACACACGCTCAACCACTGCACGCCGGCCGAACGCACCCTGCTGGAGACCCGGCTGGGCTCACCGGAGCTCTCTGACGCGGCGGTGGAAGAGCTGCGGGGCCTGATCACCAGCAGCGGCGCCCTGGCTGCCGCCGAGCAAATGATTTCCGACCGGACCGCTGCGGTGGACGCAGCCTTGGCAGCCCTGCCGGTACCGGACGGCGTGCGCCAGGCCCTGGGCAGGCTGGCCGACTCGGCGGTGCGCCGCAGCGCCTGAGCCGGTTGCCTAGAGCCCGTTGCCCTGGACCCGGCCCCGGCGCGTGTCCGGGGGCGTGCCGCAGGAGGCCGGACGCCTACCAGCCGAGCGCTTGGGCGCGGCGGCGGATCTCGGTCTTGCGGCCCTCGCGCAGCGCGTCGATGGGCCGGCCCGGGAGGGAATCATCGGCGGTGAAGAGCCAGAGCAGGGCTTCCTCGTCGCTGTAGCCGGCATCGGACAGTACCGCCAACGTCCCCTTGAGGCTCTCGAGCACGGTTCCGCCGACCAGGAACGCCGCCGGCACCGAGCGGATCCTGCGCTCCCCCACTCGCGCCTCGACCAAGGCGCGTTCTTCAAGCAGGGCGTGCACCTTCTTAATGGAGACGTCCAGTTGCTCGGCAACGTCCGGAAGCGGCAGCCAATCGGAAATCAGTTCTTCAAGTTCACTCACCGTATAAGGGTGCCACGGCGGCCCCCGCTGAGCCATTTCCTTTTCGACACGCCGCCTTCATTCTTCATTCTCCCGCAGTGGCTTTTGTGTTATGCGTCAATAGTGTAAATTCACTTGAGTAACAGTTTTCACATCGATAACAAATGGCACTCCAGTACCACTGTGCGGCCCGTTGGGGGACGCTCGCCAGGCCGCAAAACAAGGATGAGGGACACCAATGACCGATCAGCGCCCGATCACGCGCACCGACCGCAGCCAGCCCCGCCGGGTGCTGCTGTCCGCGGCAGCAACCGCGGCGATTCCCGCCGTCGTGCTGTCCTCCGCTGCTTTGGCCATGCCGGCCCAGGCAGCCGACCTGCCACCGCGCTCGGCGCTGCAGCCCAAGGCGGCGATTCCGGGCGTCACCGTTCCGGCGACTGCTTTCATTCCCGCTTCCCAGGTTGTTGCCCAGTTGCCCGCTTCGCTCCGGGCGCAGACCACTCCCGCCGCCCATACGGTCCGGGCCGGTGAGACGGTCAGCGGCATAGCGGCCCGTTACGGCCTGTCCGTGCAGAAAGTGCTGTCGCTGAACGGCCTGGGTGCCAGCACCATCATCCACCCGGGGCAGAAGATCAAGCTGGGCGGCTCGGCAGCGAAGTCCTCCGGCAAGGCGGCGACGCAGTCCTCGTCCCGTTCCGGCAGCTACACGGTCAAGTCCGGCGACACCCTGTCCGGCATCGCCGCCAAGCACGGCATGAGCCTGGGCGCCATCCTTTCCGCCAACAACCTCAAGATCAGCTCGATCATCTACCCGGGCCAGAAGATCTCGGTCAACGGCGGGGCCGCCCGCGTCTCCACCGCCTCGGCCGCGAGCCAGGCGAAACCTTCCACCAAGACCAGCGCCGGCAGCTACACGGTCAGGTCCGGCGACACGCTCTCCGGCATCGCCGCCAAGCACGGCATGAGCCTGGGCGCCCTCCTCTCCGCCAACAACCTCAAGATCAGCTCGATCATCTACCCGGGCCAGAAGGTTTCGGTCACGGGCGGAACCAAGGCTTCCAGCGTCCCGTCCGCCGCCCAGGCTAAACCTTCCACCCGGACCAGCGCCCCCTCGGGCACCGGCAGTTACACGGTCAAGCCGGGTGACACCCTCTCCGGAATTGCCGCCCGCCACGGCATGAGCCTGGGCGCCGTCCTCGCCGCCAACAACCTCAAGGTCACCTCGGTCATCCACCCCGGCCAGAAGATCAAGGTGAGCGGTTCGTCCGTGACCAGCGCGTCGGCGTCGTCCAAGGCGCCGGCCAGCAGCACCGCAGCCACCGGCAGGGGCAGCTACACGGTCAAGTCCGGCGACACGCTTTCCGGCATTGCCGGCAAGCTCAACGTGACGCTGTCCAGCCTGCTGCAGTCCAGCGGCCTGAAGTCGACCTCGATCATTTATCCGGGCCAGAAGATCAGCGTCCCCGGCGGTGCGCAAACCACGACGTCGAACGTCGGCAACGCTTCGGCCCAGCCGCTGGTGCCCAGCACCTTCCTGCACTACACGTATCCGGCCGCGGTGGTCGGCAAGGCCAACGAAAACAAGCGCCTGCTGCTCTCCACGCCGCAGCCCACCCAGGCCCAGATGAAGGACATCATCGCCGAAACGGCGGTCAAGATGGGCGTGAATCCGCGGCTCGCCCTGGCGCACGCCTACCAGGAATCCGGCTTCCAGCAGGACGCCGTGTCGCCGGCCAACGCGATCGGCGCCATGCAGGTCATTCCGTCCTCGGGCGAGTGGGCCTCGACCCTGGTGGGCCGCAAGCTCAACCTGCTCGACCCCTACGACAACGCCACCGCCGGCGTAGCGATCATCCGGTCCCTGGTGAGCACCAGCCCGTCCCTGGACATCGCCATTGCGTCCTACTACCAGGGCCAGTACGGCGTGATGACCTACGGCATGTATAGCGACACGAAGGCCTACGTGGCCGCGGTGAAATCGCACATGAAGAAGTTCTAGCGGGCCGCCGTCCCCGTGCAAAGGACCCGAACCACGGTGTGGATTCGGGTCCTTTCGCTGTGAGGACTTAGGATCGTATAGTGCAACCGGCAACTGATTCACTGGTCGGCGCCCTGATCGACGGGCGCTACCGGGTTGCCTCGCGCCTGGCGCGCGGCGGGATGTCCACCGTTTACCTGGCGTCCGACACCCGGCTGGACCGCAATGTGGCGCTCAAGGTGCTCTATCCCTACCTGGCGGAAGACGCCGGTTTCCTGGAACGGTTCGAACGCGAGGCCAAGTCCGCGGCCCGGCTCTCGCACCCCCACGTGGTGGGCGTCTACGACCAGGGCATCGACGGCAACGTCGCCTACCTCGCGATGGAATACGTGCCCGGGCACACGCTGCGGGACCTGCTCGACGAGTCCGCTCCGCTGACGCCGCGGCACGCCCTGGCAGTCCTTGATCCCGTCATCGAAGGGCTGGCCGCCGCGCACGCCGCCGGTCTGGTGCACCGCGACATCAAGCCGGAGAACGTGCTGATGTCCGACGACGGGCGGGTCAAGCTCGGCGATTTTGGCTTGGCGCGCGCCGTGACCACCAGCACCAGCACCGGGTCCCTGATCGGGACCGTCGCATACCTGCCGCCCGAATTGGTCACCGGCACCGCGGCCGATGAACGCAGCGATGTCTACTCGGTGGGCATCATGCTGTTCGAGATGCTGACCGGGCGCCAGCCGTTCACCGGCGAGGTGCCGATCCAGGTGGCGTTCCAGCACGTCAATTCCACCGTGCCCGCGCCGTCAACCCTGGTTCCCGGGCTGGCTCCCGACCTCGACGAGCTGGTGCTCTGGTGCACGGGGTCGGATCCGGACCAGCGGCCGGTGGACGCCGCAGCGCTGCTGGGCGAACTGCGGCACGTGCACAAGTCGCTCAGCGATGCCCAGCTGGATGCCCAGGCAGCCCGGACCGGGCCGGCGGCGACATCATCCACCCAGGTCATCCCTTCCGATCCGCACCGCACCACCGTCATTTCCCGCTCCGCACACCACACGCAGGTTTTCAGCGCCGGCGAGGCCGCCGCAGCGGCGCCGGCCGGGCAGCAGCGGCCGCTGTCCGCCCGCGAATCGAAGAAGCGCCAGCGGGAAGTGGCCCGCCGCTCGCGGCGCCCTGAACAAAACCTGCGCCGCGGCAATCCCCGACGCCGAGGCATCATCTGGATTGTCGTCCTGGCCATCGTGGCTGCCTTGGTCGCAGCCGCAGGGTGGTTCTTCGGCATCGGGCCCGGCGCCATCGTTTCCGTTCCCGACGTAACCGGCAAGCCGGTGGCGGAAGCTGAGGGCATGCTCCGGGACCAGGGGCTGGAGTTCACGCTCGAGGAAGTCTTCGACGAGAAGGTGGCCGCGGGGTTGGCCGTCGGCACGGAACCCGATGCGCCCGTCGAAATCCGCCGCTTCGAGCAGGTGGCCCTCGTGGTATCGAAGGGCCCGGAGCTCTTCGGGGTGCCGCCGCTGGCGGGCATGAGCGTGAAGGAGGCCACCGCCGCGCTGGAAGAAGCAGGGCTTGCCGCCGGGGACGTCAAGGAAGCGTACGACGAGGAAGTAGCGGCAGGCATCGTCCTCAGCCACAAACCCGCCGAAGGCGAACAGCTGCGGCGGGGCACCGCCGTCGGGCTCACGGTCTCCAAGGGGCCGAAGCCGTTCAGCGTGCCGCAGGTGGTCGGCCAGCCGCAGTCCGACGCCGCCGCAGCCTTGGAAGGCGCCGGCCTGAAGGTGGAGGTGGCCCCGGAGGCCGTGTTCGACCGCAACGTTCCGGCGGGCTCGGTGGCGGCGCAGACGCCGGCCGAGGGCCAGGTTATTCGCGGCGACACCGTCACCCTGACACTCTCCAAGGGCCCGCGGATGGTCGAGGTCCCGGACACTGTGGGCCAGCAGGTGGACGAGGCGAAGCGTGCGCTGGAGGAACTGGGCTTCGAGGTGAAGGTCAAGGAGTTCCTCGGCGGCTTCTTCGGCACCGTGCGGACACAGGACCCGGACAGTGGGTCTCTGCCGGAGGGCTCGGTCGTCACGCTGACCGTGGTCTGATGCTGCCAGCCGCCGGCGGCGCCCGCGTCCCGTGACGGCCGGAAGGCCCGGAACCTGTTCACCTGGTTCCGGGCCTTCCGTGTCCCCGTCCTGAGCAGCGCCGGGCGGCAAGCGTGGGTCGGGCTACCGCTGGCGGGAGAGCGCCCCCGCCACCAGGAACGCCATTTCCAGGGACTGCATGTGGTTCAGCCGCGGGTCGCAGACGGACTCGTAGCGGTCCAGGAAGGCGTTCTGATCGATGGGATCGGCGCCGCCGAGGCACTCCGCCACGTCGTCGCCGGTCATTTCCACGTGCAGGCCGCCCGGGAACGTGCCCAGTTCGTGGTGCACGTCGAAGAAACCGCGCACCTCTTCGATGACGTCGTCGAAGTTCCGGGTCTTGTATCCGTTGGGCGAGGTGACCGTGTTGCCGTGCATGGGGTCGGTCACCCAGAGCACCTTGGCACCGCTCTCGGTGACCCGCTTCACAAGCTCCGGCAGCTTATGGCGGATGTTGCCGGCACCCATCCGGGTGATGAAGGTCAGCCTGCCCGGCTCGCGCTGGGGATCAAGTTTGTCGATCAGCCGCAGGGCGTCGTCGGCGGACGTGGTCGGGCCCAGCTTGACGCCGATGGGGTTGCGCACCTTGGACAGGAAGTCCACGTGGGCGCCGTCCAGCTGGCGGGTACGTTCACCGATCCAGAGGAAATGCCCCGAGGTGTTGTACGGCAGACCGGTCCGCGAATCGATGCGGGTCAGCGCGCGCTCGTAGTCCAGCACCAGCGCTTCATGGCTGGCGAAGAACTCGACCCGCTTGAGGGCGTCGAAGTCGGCGCCGCAGGCGTCCATGAACTTCACGGCACGGTCGATTTCGCGTGCCAGTGACTCGTAGCGTGAATGTGCCGGATTGGCCGTGAAGCCCTTGTTCCAGTGGTGCACCAAGCGCAGGTCGGCGAAACCGCCCTGCGTGAACGCCCGAATCAGGTTCAGGGTGGAAGCGGACGTGTGGTACGCCTGCACCATCCGGCTGGCATCGTGGGCCCGGGACTCGGGGGTGAAATCGAAGCCGTTGACCATGTCGCCGCGGTAGGCCGGCAGCGTCACGCCTTCACGGGTTTCGTCGTTGGACGAGCGGGGCTTCGCGAACTGGCCGGCCATCCGGCCCATCTTAATCACGGGCAGCGAGGCGCCGTAGGTGAGCACCACGGCCATCTGCAGGATGGTCTTGACGCGGGCACTGATCTTGTCGGCGGTGGCTCCGCCGAAGGTTTCGGCGCAGTCCCCGCCCTGGAGCAGGAACGCTTTACCATCGGCAGCCAGGGCCAGACGCTCCCGCAGGACGTCGACTTCCCCGGCAAAGACCAGCGGCGGCAGGGAGTTCAGCTCGGCAACGGAGGACGCGTAGACCGAGGGATCGTGCCAGGTGGGCTGCTGCACCACCGGCAGCTCTCGCCAGTCATCCAGACCGGGATAGTCCGCTGCCGTCGGCAGCTGGTCGGGAACGGAAGAAATGAAGGTTGTATCGGTCACCCTTCAATCGTAGACCTGCGGCTTCGCTGGCTTCACGTGAAGAGGTCATGGGCGGCCACATGGGCGTCACATTCCGACGGCGTCAGCGCCGGCGCTTCCGGCCGGATCCGGGGACTGCTCCCCCGGCGGCCGGGAGGCCGGCCGCAGCCGCTCCGTCCGCTTCGGCTTCGCCGCCTGCACCGCTCTGCCCGGCCGCTCTGTCGGCCGCGCTCTCGGCCGCGCTCTCGGGCAGGGCGCCGGAGAGTGTGGCGGCTGCGGCCTGGCCGGCAGCGGGCTCGTCCGCCTCGGACTGCGCCTCCCCCGGTCCGGCCGCGGCGGGTGCGGGTCCGGCGGCGGCGGGTGCCGGTCCAGCGGCGGCGGGTGCCGGTCCAGCGGCGGCGGGTGCCGGACCGCCGACAACCGTGATGGCTCCGGGCGCTTTGGCCTTTGGAGGCTCCGGTTGCTCCGGCGGCAGCCCGACGGCTGCGTGGCGCTGGCCTTCCGCCTTGGCAGGTTTGCGTGCGGTCAGCCTGGCCTTGACCGTGCTGGCGTACGAATCGACGTATTCCTGGCCGGAGAGCCGCATGATCTCGTACATGATCTCGTCGGTGACCGAACGCTGGATGAACCGGTCGTCTTCCAGCCCCTGGTAGCGGGAAAAATCCAACGGCTTGCCAATGATGATGCCCACCCGGCGGATGTTGGGGATGCGCCGGCCGATGGGCTGCACCTTGTCCGTACCGATCATCGCTACCGGGATCACCGGCACGCCGGTGTGCAGCACCAACTTCGCCACACCGGTCTTGCCTCGGTACAGCTTTCCGTCCGGGGACCGGGTGCCCTCCGGGTAGATGCCCAGCAGGCCGCCGTCCTGCAGCGCGTCCCGTCCTGCCAGCAGGGACGTGGCCGAGGCCGCTCCGCCGGATCGGTCCATTGGAAGCTGGTTGGTCATCCTGAAGAAAGCCGCGGTGAGCTTGCCCTTGACGCCTTTGCCGGTGAAGTACTCGCTCTTGGCCAGGAACACGACGGGCCGGGGCACCGCGAGGGGCAGGAAAATCGAGTCGGAGAAGGAAAGGTGGTTGCTGGCCAGCACCGCTGGGCCGCTGTCCGGAATGTTGTCCAGCCCCTTGACCCATGGCCGGAAGAGTAGCCGGACCACCGGTCCTACGACGATGGTCTTCATGAACCAGTAGAACACGTGTGCCTTTCCGTTCCGCCGCCGCCGGCCGGTTTACCAATACCGCTTGAGACTCTACTCCAGCTTTGCGTCTGCGTGGCTGCGCAGGATGGGGGTACCGGAGAAGGAACCGGCCGGCTATCGATGGCCGAACGGCTCCCATAATGACACGATAGTGCCATGACTTCTGTTGCCGACGGCGTCTTTTCCAGCCCCGGGCACGGCCCGAATTCCCGCGTCGGCGTCGTCCTGCTGCATGGTTTCACCGGTTCCCCGCGCAGTATGCGGGGGTGGGCGGAAAGCCTGGCCGATGCCGGCTTCGCGGTACGGTTGCCGCTGCTGCCCGGTCACGGCACCACGTGGCAGGATCTGGCCACATCCCGTTGGCAAAGCTGGTACGGGGCGGCCGAGCAGGCCTTTTCGGAGCTCGCCCGCGAGCGCAGCCACGTCTTCGTGGCCGGGCTGTCCATGGGCGGGGCATTGGCGCTGCGGCTGGCCGCGCACCGCCCGGTCGCCGGCCTGCTGCTGGTCAACCCGGGTCTCACCATCGCGGACCCGCGGGCGCCGCTCACGGGCCTGTTGAAGTACGTCCTGCGCTCGGTGCCGGCCATTGGCAACGACATCAACAAGCCGGGCATGGATGAGGGCGCCTACGAACGCACTCCGGTGGCTGCCGCGCACCAGCTGGGCCAGCTCTTCAAGACGGTCGTGGCCGATCTGCCCCGCGTCACTGCTCCGACACTCGTTTTCCGCTCCGCGGTGGACCACATAGTCCCGGAATCTTCCATGCATGTGCTCCGGCGGCGGATCGGCACGGACCGGCTGGAGGTGGTGCCGCTGGCGGACAGCTATCACGTGGCCACCATGGACCACGACGCCGACCTGATCTACCGCCGGTCGGCCGAATTCATCCAGGCCACTGCGGCCACGTCACTGGGGCAGACGGGAGCCACCCATGCCCGGGCATGACCAGGACCGGGACGACGCCGCCTGGCGGGATCTGGTGGCCCGGCTGGAAGAGACAGACTCCGGGAGCGCGGACGGCACGCCTCCGGACCGGCCCGCTGCCGGCAACGGTGCCGATCCCCAACGCCTGCGCGAGATTTTCGAGAACCGCCTGCCGGAGGTCCCGGCGCATGAAGCCCCGCCCGGCCCGCGGGATTACACCGTCGCGGAACCGGACGACGACGAGGGCTACGTGCCGCCGGAACCTGCTCCCTTGGGCGCAGGCGAACCGCTGCTGGTACTGGCGTGGATCGGGGCTGTGGGGGCTCCGCTGGGCCTGCTGCTGACCGCCATGTTCTGGCCCGGCGCACCCTTCACTGCGGTACTGGCGCTGGTGGCCCTCTTCGTGGCCGCTGCCGTCTACCTGGTCTTCCGGCTGCCGAAGGAACGCGACGGGCACGACGACGGCGCGCGGGTCTAGCGATTGGCCGTGGAATCAGGTGGAAGCGCCGCGGGCCAGGTCCGCGGCGCCGATCATTCCGGCCTTCGGCCCCAGGCCAGCCAACCGCACGTCCGCCACCGGCCGGAACCCGCGGCCGGTCAGGTTCCGCTCCAGCGCATGGCGGGCCGGCTCCAACAGCAGGTCGCCGGCTTCGCACAGCCCGCCGCCGATCACGAACATGCCGGGATCCAGCGCCGCGGCAAGATTGGCCAGCCCCAGCCCCAGCCATTCCCCGGCCTCTTCCAGCAGCCGGATGCTGGCAGGGTCGGCCCGTTTCGCCTGGTCCGTCACCACCGCACCGGTGATGTCATCCACCACCCCGCCCGCGGCCTGCAGCCAGCGCTGGGCCACCGGGGAGTTCGCCGCGGCCAGCTCCCGGGCCTCGCGTCCCAGGGCATTGCCCGAGGCGTATTGCTCCCAGCAGCCGCGGTTTCCACACGCGCAGCGGTGCCCGCCGGGCATGATGACCTGGTGGCCGAATTCCCCGGCAACACCCCACCGGCCACGCTCCAGCCGGCCATCCATCACCATGGCTCCGCCGATGCCGGTGCCCAGGGTGATGCAGACCAGACGCCGCTCTCCCGTTCCGGCACCAAAGCGGAACTCGCCCCAGGCGGCGGCATCGGCGTCGTTGACCACGGTGACGGGCCGGCCCAGCAGCCGCTCCAGGTTGTCCCGCAGCGGTTCGTTCCGCCACGCCAGGTGCGGGCTGAACAGCACGGTCCCGCCGGCAAGATCCATCCACCCCGCCGCTCCGACGCCCACCGCGGCGACGTGGTGGTCCGCCGCCAACTCCCGCACCAACGTCGCGATGAGGTGTTCCACGTGCCGCGGATCGCGTCCTGGCGTGGGGCGGACCAGCTCAGCGACGACGCCCCCGGACCGGTCCACGGCCGCGGCCGCCACCTTGGTGCCGCCGATGTCTATCCCCACCGCCAGGGCGCTGTTCTCCACCAGACCATCTTAAGCAGCCCATCCAGGCTGGGGGCTTAGGCGAGGAGCGGGCCGACCCGTTACCGTTTCGTAGGTTACCTGCCAATATCCGCTGTGATTTAGGTTATAGGCTAAAAGGAACCTCCATCAGGGAGGCTATACCGAGCTGGCCACAGCTGAAGAAGTGAGGAGCTATCGTGCGCGAATACAGCGTGCCCGTCCTGGTTGACGTTCCACGGGATGCCAATATCGCCGGCCTGGTGGTTGAGCAGGCGCAGAAGGCATCGAATCCGGCCTTGTTTTCCCGCAAGGACTCATCCGGGAAGTGGCAGGACATCCGTGCCACTGAGTTCCTCGCGGACGTGACCCGGTTGGCCAAGGGGCTGGTCTCCAGCGGCGTTCAGCCGGGAGACCGGGTAGGCATCATGGCCCGAACACGTTATGAATGGTCCCTTGTGGACTTCGCCATCTGGTTCGCCGGCGCCGTGTCGGTGCCGATTTACGAAACCTCCTCTCCCAGCCAAATCGCCTGGATCCTCGGCGATTCCGGTGCCGTGGCAGTCTTCGCGGAAAGCGCCTCCCATGAGGCGAAGATCCGCCAGGCCGCCCTCAACGAAGGCTTGGAGGACCTGAAACACGTGTGGCAGCTGGGCGAGGAGTCGCTGGACGCGCTCCGCGCCGCCGGCCGGGATGTTCCCGACGCCGCCGTGGAGGAACGCCGTACGGTCGCAGGCCTGGACGACCTCGCCACGATCATCTACACCTCCGGCACCACCGGCCGGCCCAAGGGCTGTGAACTGACCCACGGAAACTTCGTGGAGCTATCCAAGAACGCCGCGGCGGCGCTGCCGGAAGTGGCCCACGAGGGCGCACAGACCATCATGTTCCTGCCGCTGGCCCACGTCTTCGCGCGGTTTGTCTCCGTCCTGTGCGTCGCCGTGGGTGCCACCGTGGCGCATACTCCGGACATCAAGAACCTGCTGCCGGATCTGCAAAGCTATCGGCCAACCTTCATCCTGGCTGTCCCGCGGGTGTTCGAAAAGGTCTACAACAGTTCCATGCTCAAGGCGGAAGATGGCGGCAAGGGCAAGATCTTCCATGCTGCCGCGGACACGGCCGTCGCCTGGTCCCGGGCCGATGAAGCCGGCAAGGTACCGCTGATGCTCAAGCTAAAGCACAAGCTCTTCGACAAGCTGGTGTACCACAAGATCCGTGAGGCGATGGGCGGTCGGGTCGAGCACGCGGTCTCCGGCGGCGGTCCGTTGGGCGAACGGCTGGGGCACTTCTTCCACGGCATCGGCCTTTTGGTGCTGGAAGGCTACGGCCTGACCGAAACCACGGCCCCGGTGTCGGTTAGCACCCCCAAACTGGTCAAGATCGGCTCGGTCGGGGCCCCGCTGCCCGGAAACGCCGTCAAGATCGCCGACGACGGCGAGATCCTCGCCAAGGGCGTCTGTGTGCTTCGCGGCTACTACAACCGTCCCGACCTCTCCTCCGAGGCCTTCGAAGACGGCTGGTTCCGCACCGGTGACATCGGCGAACTGGACGCCGACGGTTTCCTGCGCGTCACCGGCCGGAAGAAGGAAATCATCGTCACGGCCAGCGGCAAGAACGTTGTCCCGGCCCAGCTCGAAGACCAGATCCGCGCCGATGCGCTGGTTTCCCAATGCGTGGTGATCGGCGACAACCGGCCGTTTATCTCCGCGCTCATCACCTTGGACGAGGAGGCGCTGCCCGGCTGGCTGGACCGCCACAACCTGCCCGCCGGCACCACGATGGACCAGGCAGCCGACCACGAAGTCGTGAAGGCGGCAATCCAGGCGCTCATCGACCGGGCCAACCAGACCGTCTCCCAGGCGGAAGGGATCAAGTCCTTCCGGATCATCCCGTCCGACTTCACGGAAGCATCGGGGCACCTGACACCGTCGCTGAAGATCAAGCGGGCGCAGGTGCTGGCCGATTTCGACGAGTACGTGGAGCAGATTTACGCCGGCGTGCGTCAGTAACCTTGCCGGACACGCAGGGCCGCGGCTTCAGCCGCGGCCCTGCGTGTCTCTTCCCGGGTGCGTGCCTCCGGCCCTAGGCCGGGTCGATGACCAGAAGCAGGTCTCCGCCCTGGACCTGTTCGACGGCGGAGACCGCCAGCCGCGTGACGGTGCCTCCGGCGGGAGCCGTGATGCCGGCCTCCATCTTCATCGCCTCGATGGTGGCCACGGTGTCGCCCGCCTTGATGGTGTCGCCGACCTTGACGACGACGGTGACTGCGCCCGCGAACGGAGCCGCCACGTGTCCCGGCTGGGCGGGGTCGGCCTTCTCCGCGACCTTGACCTCGGATTCCACGCTGGCGTCGCGCACCATCACATTGCGCTGCTGGCCGTTGAGCGTGCAGTGCACGGTGCGCATGCCCTTCTCATCCGGCTCCGAGATGGCCCCCAGCATGGCGATCAGGCGGACGCCCTTTTCGAGCTCGATCACGTGTTCGGTTCCCGGCTGCAGCCCGTACAGGTAGTCCAGCGTGTCCAGCACGGACACGTCGCCGTACGTTTCCCGGATTTTCTCGAACTCCTTGGCCGGGCCGGCAAACAGCAGCCGGTTCAGGGCCGCACGCCGGGTGGCCGGGTCCGCGGCCAGCGCTGCCGAGTCCTCGGCCGTCAACTCCTCGTTGCGCGGTTTGATATTGCGCCCCGCCAAGGCCTTGGTGCGGAACGGCTCCGGCCAGCCGCCGGGAGGATCGCCCAGCTCGCCGGAGAGGAAGCCGATGACGGAATCGGGGATATCGTACTTCCCCGGGTCGGACGCGAACTCCTCGGGATCGACGTTTGCGCCGACCAGCTGGAGGGCCAGGTCGCCCACTACCTTGGACGACGGGGTCACCTTCACCAAGCGGCCCAGGATCTTGTCCGCGGCGGAGTACATGTCCTCGATCGCCTCGAACCGCTCCCCGAGTCCCAGCGCGATGGCCTGCTGCCTGAGATTGGAGAGCTGGCCGCCCGGAATCTCGTGCGCATACACGCGGCCGGTCGGCCCCGGCAGCCCCGACTCGAACGGGGCATAGACGCGGCGGACCGCTTCCCAGTAGGGCTCCAGCGAGCCCACGGCGGCCAGGTCCAGGCCGGTGTCGCGTTCGGTGTGCGCCAACGCCGCGACCAGCGCCGACATGGGCGGCTGGCTGGTGGTGCCGGCCATGGCCGCGCTGGCGACGTCGACCGCGTCTGCACCGGCATCGACGGCGGCCAGCAGCGTCGCCAGCTGGCCCCCGGCCGTGTCGTGGGTGTGCACGTGCACCGGCAGGTCGAAGCGCTCGCGCAGCGCGGTGACCAGCTTCGCCGCGGCCGCCGGGCGCAACAAACCGGCCATGTCCTTGATCGCCAGGATATGCGCCCCGGCGTCAACGATCCGCCCGGCCAGCTCCAGGTAGTAATCCAGCGTGTACAGGTCCTCCGCCGGATCCAGCAGGTCTCCGGTGTAGCAAAGCGCTACTTCGGCCACGGCCGTTCCGGTCTCCCGCACGGCCCGGATCGCAGGTTCCATCTGGGAGACATCGTTGAGCGCATCGAAAATCCTGAAGATGTCGATGCCGGTGGCGGCCGCTTCCCGGACGAACGCCGTGGTGACTTCCTCCGGGTACGGGGTATAGCCGACCGTGTTCCGTCCGCGCAGCAGCATCTGCAGGCAGATGTTCGGCATCGCCTGGCGGAGCGCCGCCAGGCGCTCCCACGGGTCCTCGCCCAAAAACCGCAGCGCGACATCGTAGGTTGCGCCGCCCCACGCCTCGACCGAGAGCAGCTGCGGGGTGAGGGCCGAGACGGCGGGTGCGGCGTTGAGCAGGTCCTTGGTGCGCACCCGGGTGGCCAGCAGCGACTGGTGGGCGTCACGGAAGGTCGTATCCGTGACCGCCACGGCTGTCTGGGCCCGCAGCGCGGCCGCGAACTTCTCCGGGCCCAGCTGCTGCAGCCGCTGCCGGGAGCCGGACGCCGGAACGGCTGTCAGCGCACCGGTGGCCTCCAGCGCCTGCCTGGCGGGTTCGGGCAGCTTCGCCACCGGTGCCGTGGACACGGGCAGCTCGCCGTGCGGCTTGTTGACGGTGACGTCCGCCAGCCAGGTGAGCAGCTTGGTGCCGCGGTCGGCCGAGACACGGGCCCTGAGCAGTTCCGGCCGCTCGTCGATGAACGAGGTGGCGACGTTGCCGGCCAGGAAGTCCGGATCCTCCAGCACCGCCTGCAGGAACGCGATGTTGGTGGAGACGCCGCGGATGCGGAACTCGGCCAGGGCACGCTTGGCGCGGGCGGCCGCCGTCGCAAAGTCGCGGCCGCGGCAAGTGAGCTTGACCAGCATCGAGTCAAAGTGCGGGCTGATTTCGGCACCGGTGTAGATGGTGCCCCCGTCCAGCCGGACGCCGGCGCCGCCGGCCGACCGGTAGGCGGTGATCTTGCCCACGTCCGGACGGAATCCGTTGGCCGGGTCCTCGGTGGTAATACGGGACTGCATGGCGGTGCCGTTGACGGACACGGCCTGCTGGGACAAGCCCAGGTCGGCCAGGGTCTCACCTGCGGCAATGCGCAGCTGGGACTGCACCAGATCGACGTCGGTGATCTCCTCGGTCACCGTGTGCTCGACCTGGATGCGGGGGTTCATCTCAATGAAGACATGCTGCCCGGCCCGTTCACCGACCGTGTCCACCAGGAACTCAACCGTGCCGGCATTGGTGTAACCGAGCGCTTGCGCGAACTTGACCGCGTCCCGGTACAGTGCCTGCCGGATGCCCTCGTCCAGGTTGGGTGCGGGGGCGATTTCGATGACCTTCTGGTGTCGGCGCTGGAGCGAGCAGTCGCGTTCGAAGAGATGCATGACGTTGCCCTGACCGTCGGCCAGGATCTGCACTTCGATGTGGCGCGGCCGCAGCACGGCCTGTTCAAGGAATACGGTGGGATCACCGAAGGCGGTGTCGGCTTCCCGCATGGCGGCCGCGAGGGCGTCCGGAAGTTCATTGCGGCTGTCGACCCGCCGCATGCCGCGGCCGCCGCCGCCGGCAACTGCCTTGACGAAGATCGGGAAGCCGATCTCCTCGGCTTCGACCAGCAACTTCTCCGGATCCGCACTGGGTTCGGTGGACTTCAGCACCGGGATCCCGGCCTTGCGGGCTGCCTGCAGGGCGTGGACCTTGTGCCCCGCGAGCTCCAGCACCTCGGCCTTTGGGCCGACAAAGGCGATGCCGGCACCGGCAGCGGCGCGGGCCAGCTCCGGGTTCTCGGACAGGAACCCGTAGCCGGGGTAGATGGCGTCCGCGCCCGATTCCTTGGCGACCCGAATGATCTCGTTGACGTCGAGGTAAGCCCGGACTGGATGCCCCTGCTCACCGATCAGATACGCTTCGTCGGCCTT
The DNA here is from genome assembly GCF_059092625.1 of Arthrobacter sp. Y3221114. Lineage (NCBI taxonomy): Bacteria > Bacillati > Actinomycetota > Actinomycetes > Micrococcales > Micrococcaceae > Arthrobacter > Arthrobacter sp. Y3221114. The sequence goes on along the minus strand of NZ_JBNHHW010000001.1, from coordinate 27,960 downwards.
TTGCCGGTGGATCGAGTTGCGGTCCTCGTACGGGAACACCGCCACGGTTTTGGCGCCCAGCTCATAGGCCGCGCGGAACGCCCTGATGGCGATTTCGCCACGGTTGGCTACCAGGATCTTTTCGAACATTTCACTCCTGCATCGTTGCCGGGTCCGGACTTTGTGGGTGAAGCACGACCGTCCGGCGCCGGCGCCGGCGGACTCCAGTGAGCCAAGTCTCACGGACGGCCCGTTGCACTGGCAAGCCAGTGTTGCACAGATCACGCACTGTGGCCGTCCTTACGGTCCGCATGTTACGGCGCCGGCGGCGAAACGCCCCGACGGCGCGGGTGGCACGGTGTGCTGCGGCGCTCCACTTATGATGAATAGGGTGCCGTGAAGACAGGTCCGGCGCAGAAGCCCCACGACTCGATACGTTAGGTTTTGGTTTTTACGTGCAAGTAGTGAGCATCAGCAGCCTCAAGGGCGGGGTCGGCAAGACCTCGGTCACGCTGGGCCTGGCCTCTGCGGCGCTGGCAGCGGGAATCCCCACGCTGGTCATCGACTTGGATCCGCACGCTGACGCGACCACGGGACTCGGCGTCAAACCGTCCCGCCAGACCGACGTCGGCCGGCTCCTCAAGAACGCGCGCAAAGCCGATCTGCGGGCCAACGTCGCCCCGAGCGGCTGGGTGGCGTCAGCGGATTCCGGCAGCGCGCCGGCTGCCGGGCGGAAGGTTCTCGACGTCGCCATCGGTTCTGCCTACTCCGGCATCTACGACCGGCCCGATCTGAGCCGCCGGGACCTGCGCAGGCTTTCCACCGTGCTCTCCCGGGTCAATGATTACTCTCTGGTGCTCATCGACTGCCCGCCGTCGCTCAACGGACTGACGCGCATGGCGTGGACGGCGAGCACCCGGGTGCTGCTTGTGGCCGAGCCAAGCCTCTTCTCGGTGGCCGGCACCGAACGCACCATGCGGGCCATCGATTTGTTCCGGGAAGAATTCGCCCCGGACCTGAAGACGGCCGGGGTGGTGGCCAACCGTGTCCGGCCCAGCTCCAATGAGCACGGTTACCGGCTGGCGGAAATGCAAACCATGTTCGGCGACCTGCTGCTCTCCCCCACCATCGCGGAGCAGGCGAACTGGCAGCAGATCCAGGGTGCGGCGCATTCCGTCCACCAGTGGCCGGGTGAATCGGCACGGCAGGCGGCCGAGCTTTTCGACGAGCTGCTCAGGAACCTGACCGACTCCGGGCGGATGCGCAGCCGCGCGCTCCGCCGCCAGCCCAGCTGACGGCCAGGCTGGCGGCCCGGTTGGCAGCGGGTCCCGGCCCGGCGGCAGGGACCGCCTGGATCGCACCTTAAAGTACGGGAGGGGCTCAGGTTTCCCCGGAGCCCCTCCCGCTGTTTAAGCCGTTGTTATCGCTCAGCTGATCTTGCGCGCAGCGCGCCGGCGGCTCAGCTCGTCGTCGGGAAAGTCCTGCTCCTCTGCGGCATGTTCGCTGGGGAGCTCCGCGAGGCTGCCTTCGACCTCCCGCCACACCCGGCCGACAGCGATGCCGAAGACGCCCTGTCCGCCCTGGACCAGGTCGATGACCTCGTCTGCGGAGGTGCACTCGTAGACGCTGGCCCCGTCGCTCATGAGGGTGATCTGGGCCAGGTCTTCCACGCCGCGTTCGCGCAGGTGGCCAACGGCGGAGCGGATCTGCTGCAGCGAGACGCCGGTGTCGAGCAGGCGCTTGACCACTTTCAGGACCAGGATGTCGCGGAAGCTGTACAGGCGCTGGGAGCCGGAGCCCGATGCGCCGCGCACGGCGGGTTCCACCAGTCCAGTGCGTGCCCAGTAGTCCAGCTGCCGATAGGTGATGCCGGCCGCCTTGCATGCCGTGGGACCGCGGTAGCCGGCGTCCTCGTCCAGTACGGGCAGGTCTTCGGTGAACAGCAAGCCCTGGGCACTTGCGGGTATGGCAGCGCCGGTCTGCAGAGCGTGCGGCATCTCGCCCGCATCACCTTTAGGACTCACGTGAACCCTCCTTGTCGAAGTTCCCTGTGGGGAATGAGCATCGCAGTCAGCCCAGAGGTCTGGTCTAAGTCTGCCCTGAGTTGGCCTGCGCTGCAATGGGAACTGTATGCTTCGACGTTAGAACGGCGGGGGCCGCCGGTCAAAGACGCTGGCTTTTTTGCTGCGGCGTGTCGGATGCCCGGACCCGGGACCGGCGGTTGGGGCGCCGGGCCAGAGGCCGGCGTCGGCTATTTCTCGAAGTCCTCGGGCTCCACGTCGGCCAGGAATTCCCTGAACTCGCGCAACTGGCTTTCCGCGGTCTCCTGCGCCTGGCCGTCGGATTCCTCGTCGTCGGCCGCTTCGGCGATCTTGACCCCGGCCTCATCCATCACCTCGTCCGCGCAGTAGATCGGGCAGGGCACGCGCAGTGCCACAGCGATGGCGTCCGAGGCGCGGGAGCTGACGGTGGCCCCGCCGTCGAACACCAGCTCGGCAAAGAAGACGGTGTCCTGGACCGTCACCAGGCGGACTTCAGTGATGCGCCGGCCGAGCACGTCGACGACGTCGCGCAGCAGGTCGTGGGTCATGGGGCGCGGCGGTTTGATGCCCTGCTGGGCGAACGCAATCGCGCTGGCTTCCGGCGCCCCGATCCAGATGGGTATGTGTCGTTCGCCGTCGGTTTCCTTGAGCAGCACCAGCGGCTGGTTCGACGGGAGTTCAATGCGGACTCCGACAACCTCGAGTTCGAGCATGGCTTCTCCGTTCAGCGGTCCATTTGGGCCAGGTGCCCGTGAACCAGCGCAGTGTGCAGGTTCAAACACAGATCGCTGATTTCCTTGGCGGCTTCCGCGGCACGCGCCCGGGAGGCGACGTCGCGCCGGGACGCCAGCGGTGCCACGGCGCGCTCCACCAGCCCGACCTCGCGGTCCGCGGCGGCCCGGAACGGACGGAGGTGCCGCGGTTCGATCCCATGGCTGCCCAGCTGCGTGCAGGCGCGCACGACCTTGAGTGCGTGTTCATCGAAACAGGCATCGTGGGCGTTGATCAGCCCGTAGGCGAGAAGGTCGTCCACGAGCTCCGCGGAGGCTCCGCTGATCTGCAGCAGTTCGGCCCGCGTAAACGCCCGGCCCCGTCCATTGAGTTCTGCCGCCAGCGGTTCCGAGACCATCCGGGGAGCCAGGGTCATGCCGCCGGGAAGGGCTTCCGGCCGCTCGCCACGGTCTATCGCGTCGAGGTAATCCTTGATGACCTTGAGCGGCAGGTACTGGTCGCGCTGAAGGGCCAGCACAAAACGGAGGCGTTCAACGTCCTGGGTGGTGTACTTCCGGTAGCCGGCCGGCGTGCGTTGGGGACTGATCAGCCCTTTTTCCTCCAGGAAGCGGATTTTGGAAGCCGTGATCTGCGGGAACTCCTCGGTCAGCTGTTGCAGCACCTCGCCGATATTGAGGACGCTGCTGCGGTACCCCTCCCGGGACGACCCGAGGGTGCGCCGTGCTGGCTGGGACCCGGGCACAGGTTAGCCCTGCCCCTTTGCCGCCGTGCCTGCGTAGTAGGTCAGGCGGAACTTGCCGATCTGCACCTCATTGCCTGTCCGCAACTGCAGGCTGTCCACGCGGTCGTTGTTGACGTAGGTGCCGTTGAGGCTGCCGGAGTCCACCACCATGAAACCGTCGCCGGAGCGGCGGAATTCCACGTGCTTGCGCGACACCGTGACGTCGTCAAGGAAGATGTCCGCCTCCGGGTGCCGGCCGGCCGTGGTGACGTCCTGGTCCAGCAGGAACCGCGCCCCGGCGTTCGGGCCGCCGTGGGCTATCAGCAGCGCCGACCCAGCAGGCAGCGCCAGCACCGATGCTTCCTCCTCGGAGGTAAGCCTCGGTTTGGCGACGTTAACCAGCGTCTGCGGCGGCAAAGAGATGGATGTGGTTTCCGCGTTCGCCTCCGGGTTCCGGCCGTCGCCGTTCCCGCTGTTTGTGGCGTTACGAGCTTCGCCCACCATCAATAGTTCCTCCCGTAGAAATGTAGCGGCCAACCGGTTCAGGACCGGTTGGCCGTCGTGTGGCTCCGGTAGCTCCTAGCCTACCTGCTGTTCATACTCCGGGGCACTGAGCAGAGTCTCCAGCGCTGCCGGATCCGAAAGCTTGACCTCCAGCAGCCACCCCTCCCCGTACGGATCGGAGTTGATCAGGGCGGGGTCGGACTCCAGCGCGTCATTGACGGCCGCGACTTCGCCGCTGACGGGAGCGTAGATGTCGCTGACGCTCTTGGTCGATTCCACCTCGCCGATGACCTCATTGGCGGTAATGGAAGAGCCGGCTTCCGGCATCTGCACGTAGACCACGTCGCCGAGGGCGTCCTGTGCGAAGTCAGTGATGCCCAGGCGCACCGTGCCCTCGGCGTCCGCGGCAGCCACCCACTCATGCTCGGCTGTGTACTTCAGGTCGGCAGGAATATTGCTCATCGGTTGCCTTTCTCGCACCATGGACGGCCAGTTGCTGCGGCAGGGATCCGTTCCCCGCCATCGCTGAAAGTATAGGCATAGAGGGCCTTGCACAAGCCAATGGAAAAGGGACCCGGCCCTCGCGGACCGGATCCCTTGCTGTCGGGTTGACAGGATTTGAACCTGCGACCCCTTGACCCCCAGTCAAGTGCGCTACCAAGCTGCGCCACAACCCGAAGTTCCGCCTTCATGCAACCGGCGGAACCACCTCAAATACTGTACAGCATTTTTCCTTGCGCCATGACCACCGGCGCCCCCGCGGGGCGGTGGCGCCGGTGCCCGGACCGCGCGCCGGGGCCGGATCAGTGCTTGCGGGACCGCTTCTCGCGCACCCGCATGCTGACCTCGATCGGGGTGCCTTCGAAGCCGAATGTTTCACGCAGCCGGCGGGTGATGAAGCGGCGGTAGCCGGGGTCCAGGAAACCGGTGGTGAACAGCACGAACTTCGGCGGCCGGGAGGAAGCCTGCGTGCCGAACAGGATGCGCGGCTGCTTGCCGCCGCGCACCGGGTGCGGGTGGGCCGCGACCAGCTCGCCCAGGAAGGCGTTGAGGCGGCCGGTGGGGATGCGCTTGTCCCAGGATTCGAGGGCGCGGTCCAGCGCCGGGACCAATTTGTCCTTGTGCCAGCCGGTCTTGGCCGAGATGTTCACCCGGGGCGCCCAGTCCACGTGGGCCAGGTCCTGCTCGATCTCGCGTTCGAGGTACCGGCGGCGGTCGTCGTCCAGCAGGTCCCACTTGTTGAAGGCGAGCACCAGCGCCCGGCCGGAATCGATGGCCAGCTGCAGGATGCGCACATCCTGCTCGCTGAGCACTTCGTCCACGGCCAACAGCACGACGGCGACCTCCGCCTTTTCGAGCGCTGCCTGCGTGCGGAGCGAAGCATAGAAGTCGGCACCTTGCTGCATGTGCACGCGGCGGCGGATCCCGGCCGTGTCGACGAAGCGCCACGTCCGCCCGCCCAGTTCGATCATTTCGTCGACCGGATCGCGCGTGGTGCCGGCGATCGAGTCGACGACCACCCGCTCGCTGCCGGCCAGCTTGTTCAGCAGCGACGATTTGCCCACGTTCGGACGGCCGATCAGCGCGACCCGGCGGGGCCCCCCGGTGCGTTCCAGCCCCCCATACGCGGAGAACTCCGGCAGCACCTCCATGACGGCGTCCAACATGTCGGCCGTGCCCCGGCCGTGCAGCGCCGATACGGGATAGGGCTCGCCGAAACCGAGGCCCCAGAGGGTGGCGGCTTCGGCTTCCTGGGCCATGTCGTCCACCTTGTTGGCCACGAGGATGACCGGCTTCTTCTTGCGCCGGAGCATCTTCACCACTGCTTCGTCGGTGGCTGTGGCCCCAACGTTGGCGTCGACGACCAGCAGGACGGCATCGGCCATGTCCACCGCGATTTCGGCCTGGTCGGCGACGCGGGCGTGGATGCCGCGGGCATCATGCTCCCAGCCGCCGGTGTCCACCAGGGTGAAGGGGCGTCCGTTCCAGTGGGCCGAGTAGGAGACCCGGTCGCGGGTGACGCCGGGCGTGTCTTCGACCACTGCCTCGCGCCGGCCCAGGATCCTGTTCACCAGCGTCGACTTGCCCACATTGGGCCGGCCGACGATGGCCAGCACGGGCGCCACCCGCAGCGGTTCGTCTTCGGGGACGGGCTCTCCGGCCGCGGCCAGCAGCGCGGCGTCCTCGTCGTCAAGGTCGTAGTCGGCCAGGCCGGCGCGCAGCGACGCGGCGCGCAATTCGGCTTCGGCATCATCGAGCTCAAGCATGTGCTCGGCGATCTGGTCCTCGCCCGCCGGACGGTATTCCTCGTCGGCCGGCCGGTCCGCCGGGGAGGATCCGGGCTGGGTGTCACTCATCGTCTGTTCCTTCTGGGTAGGCAGCAAGCCGATTGTCGTCGCGGGCGTGGTTGGCCGGAAGCGGCTGCCCGGTGAACGCCACGCTGTGCCGGCAATGGCCGGACAGCTGCCGGCGGATCTCTTCGGCTGCAGTGTCCATTGAAACACGGCCGGACACCGAGGGCAGCCGCCGGCAGGTCTCCGGGGAGACGAACGCCACGTGGAAAACGCGGCCGCGGCGAGGGGTAGCATCCCGCTGCCGCCGGTGATCCGCACCGGTGCCGGCGCCGGCTGGTTCAGTGGGCGGCATGCCGCACGACGGCGAGCACCGCTTCGACGGTTTGTTCGAAATCCAGATCGGAGGAGTCCACGGTGAAGACGCCGTCGGCGGCCTCGGAGAAGTTCACGACCGTCGAATCCTTCGCGTCGCGGGCCAGCACCTGCTCGTGCAGGTCGGCGTCGCTCTGCGTCCCGCCCAGCTGGAGGCCGCGCCGGCGCAGCCTCGCCTCTTCGCTGGCGGTCAGCAGCAGCCGCACCTCGGCGTCGGGAGCAACCACCGTGGTGATATCGCGGCCCTCGGCAACGATCCGGCGGCCGGAATCGGCGATGATCTGCTGCTGGCGCCGGACCAGCTCGGCCCGCGCCCCCAGCGTGGTGGCCACGGCGCTCACGGATGCGGAGATTGACGGCTCGCGGATCTCGTCGGTGATGTCCGTCGAGCCGATGCGCACATACTCGTCGTCGGGATGGGTGCTGATCTGCAGGTCGACGTCCTTGCTGGCCTGCTCGACGGCCGCCGCATCCGCCAAGTCCACACCGGTGTTGACGCAGTACCAGGTCACGGCCCGGTACATGGCGCCGGTGTCGAGATAGGACGCGTGCAGCCGGCGGGCGGCTTCCTTGCTGACGGACGACTTTCCGGAGCCCGACGGCCCGTCGATGGCAACCACCAGCGCCTTGCCCTGCCGGTAACGAGCCATATCCACTTCCGCCGCGCTCATTGCACAACCTTCCATCCGTGTGAAGTCAAATAATCAATCAATTCGTGCCGCTTGCCGGGCAGCACGGCGAGCTCCGCCAGCCCCACCGGCTGGCCGGCCGAGTGCTCCAGGCGCAGGTCTTCCAGGTTGATGCCCACCTCGCCGATCTCGGTGAGCAGGCGGGCGATTTGGCCCGGCGTATCGTCGACCAGGACGGTCAGCCACGCGAACGCCTGCGGAGGGGCACCGTGCTTGCCGGGAATCCGAGCCTGGCCGGCGTTGCCCTCGCTGATCAGCTGGGCCAGGTCCAACCGGGAGCCGTCGGCCTCGGGGTGCTCAAGCGTCGTGATCAGCCGTTCCAGGTCCTCGCGGACGCCGTACAGGATGTGCACGAGCCGGGACGCGTTCGCGCCGAGGATCTGCACCCACAACGCCGGGTCGCTGGCCGCGATCCGGGTGACGTCGCGCAGGCCCTGGCCGGAAAGGGACAAGGCGTGCGCCGGCGTGTCCTGCAGCCGGCTGGCCAGCAGCGACGACATCACCTGCGGCAGGTGCGAGATCAACGCCACGGAGGCGTCATGTTCGTCGGCCGACATTTGGGAAACCACCGCGCCCAGGTCGATCGCCAGCGCGTGTGCGGTCTTCACCGCACCCGGCAGGGACAACTCCGATGGGCACAGGACCCACGGCATCGACGTGAAGATCTCGCCGCGGGCCGCGACCGGGCCGGATTTTTCCCGTCCCGCCATCGGGTGGGTGCCCACGTAACGGCCAAGGTCCGCCTCCCCCAGGTCCGGATCCTTGGCCAGCGCCTCGAAGACGGCCGTCTTGACGCTGGCAATATCCACGACGACGGCGTCCGGGTAGTCGCGCAGGGCCCGCGACACGACGGCGGCGGTGACATCCGGCGGCGCCGCGACGACGACCAGCTGGGGTTCCACCCTCTCCCCGGCGGGCAGGATCCGTCCGGCACCGATGTCCTGCGCCACGGCCTGGGCCGACGGCGACGGGTCCGAGAGCAGGACATCGATACCACGGGCACGCAGGCCAAGCCCGATGCTGGCTCCGAGCAGCCCGGTCCCGATCACCAGGACCGGACCGGACAGATGGGTGGCCTGCGCGTGTGCTGGGTTCACCGGCTACATCCCCACCAAGGCCAGCAGATGCCCTGCTTCCTGGCGGCCCAGGGCGCGGATGCTGCCCTGTCGCTGATCACCCAGCCGGATGGGGCCGAACTGGATCCGGACGAGCCGTTCCACGGGGTGGCCGACGGCGTCGAACAACCGGCGCACGACGCGGTTCTTGCCCGAATGCAAAACGACTTCCACCAGGACATGTCCCGGCGTGGAGTCGACCAGCTTGAACGAATCGACCGAGGACACGCCGTCTTCCAGTTCGATTCCGGATTTCATCCGCGCCCCGACGCCGTGCGGCATGGGCCCGCGGACCTGCACCAGGTACGTTTTGGGGACCTCGTAGGACGGGTGGGTGAGGCGGTTGGCGAGTTCGCCGTCGTTGGTCAGCAGCAGCAGGCCTTCGGTGGCCTGGTCCAGCCGGCCCACGTGGAACAGCCGCTGGCCCTGTTGCGGCTTGAGGTAGTCGCTGATGCAGGGGCGTCCTTCCGGATCCTCCATGGTGGAGACGACGCCCTTGGGCTTGTTGAAGACCAGGTACGTGAGCGTTTCATCCATCTGGACGCGGATACCGTCCACATGGATCACGGCGCGGGACGGGTCGACGCGCACGCCGAGTTCGCGCACGACCACGCCGTCCACTTCGACCCGGCCGGCCTGGATCAATTCTTCGCACACGCGGCGGGAGGCTACACCGGCCCCGGCGAGGACCTTCTGCAGGCGCACTCCCTCGGGATCGTGCAGCTCGGAGGACGCTCCCGCTCCCGCCCGCGAGGGACGGCCCGGACGGCTGACCGGTCCGAGGTTCTGGCCGAAGCGCTCCCGCCCGAAGGGCTGCGGGCCGGCGGGACGCTGCGGCTTCCCGCCGCGTGACTTGCCGGCACCGGCCTTGCCGCCGGCCTTGCCGCCGGCCGGTTTGCCTGGCTTTCCTGCGCCCGGACCGGCCGTCGACGGCTTGCGGCTGCCGTGCTTGGCCGCGCCGGGGTCGGCCGGACCGCGGCGGGCTCCCGGCTGACCGGAGCTCTTGCCGAACTCGTTACGGCCCTGGTCCCGTCCGGCCGCGCCGGACCGGTCGCCGCCCGGCTTGCCGGCACCGGTCCGGCCCGCGCCGCCGGACCCCTGACCGAGCCGGCCGCGTCCCTGGGCGGAACCGCCCTGCGGACGGCGCTCAGCATCGTCCGGCCGGCGGCCGTCGCCCGGACGTTTTCCGCCGCGGGGGTTGTTCCGTCCGGAACCGGAACGAGGCGGTTGTGTCATGGTGGATCCTTACCCGTGGAAACTACTGCAATGGTCTGCTGCTGCCGGAGGCCGGCAGCCTAGAGCGAAGCGTCGTCGTACTCGGACAGGTTTTCCAGCCCCGGCAGATGCGGGGCGATCTCCGGCAGTTCGCCGATGCTTCCTATCCCCAATCTTTCCAGAAAATAAGAGGTGGTCCGGTACAGGATGGCTCCGGTCTCCGGATCGGTGCCGGAATCCTCGATGAGTCCGCGCTGAGTCAGCGTACGAACCACGGAATCGACATTGACCCCTCGAATCGCCGAAACGCGGGCCCGCGAGACCGGCTGCCGGTACGCAATGACGGCCAGCGTCTCCAACGCGGCCTGGGTCAACCGCGCGGTCTGGCCTTCCAGCACGAAGCGGGACACCAGCGGCGCGAAATCACTGCGCGAAAAGATCCGCCAACCGCCGGCGATGTTGCGCAGCTCAAAGCCCCGCGGCTCCGCGGCGGGCCTGCCGGGTGCACTGCCGTCGTAATCCCGCTGCAGGTCCAGCAGCAGGGCCCGGACGGTGTCCACCGGCAGGGCCAGTGCTGTGGCCAATTCAACATCGGTGGCCGGTTCGTCGATCACCATCAGGACCGCTTCCAAGGCGGCGCGGGCACCGCCCGGCAACGCCTCCACGTCGATCCGGGGCCCGGCCGATTCCTCCAGCGGATCAGTCATCGCGTCCCTCCGTTCCGTCCGTGGCCGTGTCGGCCGCCGGTGCGTTGTCATATTCTTCGCTGAGGCTATCGCCGGTCCAATCCGTATCCGGGCCGGTCCAGCGGACCGTCAGCTCGCCGAGCGGCGCAACCTGGTCGAACGCGATGACGCCGTCGCGGAACATCTCCAACAGCGCCAGGAACCGCGCAACCACCACCAGCGCGCCGTCCGCGTCATCGGTGAGCGCACGGAACGACAGCGGCCGGCCCGCCTGCAGGCGTGCCCCAAGGATGGCCGCCTGCTCCTTCACGCTGACCGGCGGCGCATGCAGGTGCGCGAGCCCCACCTGGGTCGGCGCGGGCTCCTTGGGCTCCAGTGCTTTGGCCGCAAGGGCGGCAAACTCCGCCAGCGGCGTGCGCCACACGAGCTCGGGCAGCAACGCCGCGAACTGCGGCTCCAGCGCAACCTGCCGCGGGAAGCGTTCTGCCTCCCGGGCCAGGCGCTGGCCCAGCAGGGCCGCGATTTCCTTGAAGGCCTTGTACTGCAGCAGCCGGGCGAAGAGCAGGTCCCGGGCCTCGAGCAGGGCGATGTCCTCGTCGTCCTCCACCTCGCCGGTAGGCAGCAGCCGGGCGGCCTTCAGGTCCAGCAGGGTCGCCGCGATCACGAGGAACTCGCTGGCTTCGTCCAGGGCCTTGTCGTTGCCGTCGGCCTGCAGGCGGCGGATGTAGGAGATGAACTCGTCGGTGACGCGGGCAAGCGCCACTTCCGTGATGTCCAGTTCGTGCTTGGAAATCAGCCCCAGCAGCAAATCGAACGGCCCGCTGAAATTGTCCAGGGTGACGGCGAAGCCCGCCGGCTTCCGGTCGCCCTCCTGGACGCCGGTCACGGAGTCCTGCCGTGCCGGGGCACCGCCCGCCGGCACCGTCCCTGCCGGGACTGTCCCTGCCGGCGCCGGCCTCATCAGGGGGCGCCGCCGCGGGCGATGAGCTCCTTGGCCAGATCGCGGTAGGCGGTCGCGCCGGCGTGGTTGCCCGCGTAGCTGGTGATCGGTTCAGCGGCCACGGTGGCATCGGCGAACTTGATGGTGCGCTTAATCACGGTTTCGAAGACCTTGTCGCCGAACGCTTCCAGCAGCCGGCCGATGACCTCGCGGCTGTGCAGGGTGCGGGCGTCATACATGGTGGCCAACACGCCGTCGATCTGCAGGCGCGGGTTCAGCCGGTCCTGGACTTTTTCGATGGTCTCCACCAACAGCGCCACCGCGCGCAGGGCGAAGAACTCGCAGATGAGCGGAATGATCACGCCGTGGGCTGCGGTGAGCGCGTTAACGGTCAGCAGGCCCAGCGAGGGCTGGCAGTCAATCAGGATGACGTCGTAGTCGTCCTCGACCTTGCGCAGCGCGTGGGCCAAAACCTGTTCGCGCGCCACCTCGTTGACCAGTTGCACCTCCGCGGCCGAGAGGTCGATGTTGGCCGGCAGCAGGTCGATGTTTTCCACGTCCGTGGCTTGGATCGCCTCGCGGATGTCGGTCTTGCGGTCCATCAGCACGTTGTAGACGGTCAGGTCCAACTCATGCGGATTGGTGCCCAGCCCCGCGGACAGGGCGCCCTGCGGGTCGAAATCGACCAGCAGGACCTTGCGGCCGACCTCGGCCAGGGCTGCGCCGAGGTTGATGGTGGACGTGGTCTTGCCGACCCCGCCCTTTTGGTTGACCATGGCCACGATTCGCGCGGGACCATGGGACGTCAGGACGGGCGGTTCTGGGAACTCGGTCAGCGGCCGCCCGGTCGGGCCCAGGACATCCTCGTCCGCTTGCCGCAGAGTGGTTGTCGAACCTTGTTCGCTGCTCACGTATCTAACCCAGCTTCCATCGTTTCGCTGCCGTTCTTCTTCCTGACAAGGTTACAGTGACCGTCCTGTTATCGATCGAAAGGCGGCTGATGACCGGCGAGCCTTTAGCTTCAAGTAGAGGTCTAACGTTCAGCGCCCTGGGTGGGGTAGAAGACCCGCTTCGAGAGCCCGGCGGCGCACCGATGTATACAAACTCGGCGCTTTTTCCGCTTTTCGCGCACGACTGACGCAACTGTGTATACACTGGCACCATGAAGCGGAACTTGCGTGCCGGCGAACGGGCGTACTGGTCGCTGCGCGAGGACATTGTGGAATGGCGGCTGCCTCCGGGTACCGTCCTGGCCGAGGTGGAACAGGCCGCCCGGCTGGGCATCTCCCGCACCCCGCTCCGCGAGGCGTTGGGCCGGCTGACCGCGGAAGGGCTGACGACGCCCCACACCGGACGCGGGGTCGTCGTCGCCGATGTCTCGCTGGAGAACGTCACCGAGCTCTTCGAACTGCGCACGGCGTTGGAGTGCCAGGCGACGGCTTTGGCCGCCAAACGCGGCGAACCGGCCGAATTCCGGCGGCTGCAGCAGGAATTCCTTGCGGCTGCCGAGGCCATGCGCGGCGCCGTGCCGGATCCGCAGGACTACTACGAGTTGGCCGGCAGGCTGGACGCCGCAGTGGACCGCGCCGCTGCCAACACCTACCTCCGCCAAGCGATGGCCAACCTGCGCGTCCACTTGGTGAGGATCCGCCGGCTCGCGCGGGACAACCCGGCCCGCCTGCTGGCGTCGGCGGCCGAACACGCCAATATCGCCGGCGCCATCGCAGACGGCGACAGCCAGGTGGCAGCCGCGGCCACCCGCATCCATCTCCACCAGAGCCTTGAACACTTCAAGACCACCGATCCGAAACACCGGACCGACCTGCCAGCCGAGAGGACAGCCTGAATGACCGTCAAGCACCACGTTCGCGTCTACCGCAGCGAAGAGAACCTGCCGCGCGAGGACCAGCTAGCCCAGAAGATTGCCCGGGTAGCCACCGACCCGGTGGAGGTTACCGACGACGTAGCCGAGATGGTCATCAACCGGATCATCGACAATGCCTCGGTGGCGGTCGCCTCCCTGAACCGCGGGCCGATTATCGCCGCACGGGCGCAGGCGCTGAGCCACCCGGTCTCCGGCGGCGGCAAGGGCGCCGGGGTCTTCGGCGTCGCCGGGAAAACCTCCCCGGAGTGGGCGGCCTGGGCCAACGGCGTGGCCGTGCGCGAACTGGATTACCACGACACGTTCCTGGCCGCCGACTACTCGCACCCGGGCGACAATATCCCGCCGATACTCGCGGTGGCCCAGCACGTCGGCGCGGGTGGCCGGGATTTGATGCGCGGCATCGCCACCGGTTACGAGATCCAGGTGGACCTGGTCAAGGCCATCTGCCTGCACAAGCACAAGATCGACCATGTTGCCCATTTGGGCCCGTCGGCCGCCGCCGGCATCGGCACGCTGCTGGGCCTGGACGTGGAGACCATCTTCCAGGCTGTCGGCCAGGCGCTCCACACGACGACGGCGACGCGCCAATCCCGCAAGGGCGAAATCTCCACCTGGAAAGCCCACGCACCGGCCTTCGCCGGCAAGATGGCCGTGGAAGCCGTGGACCGGGCCATGCGCGGACAGACCTCTCCCGTGCCGATCTACGAGGGCGAGGACGGAGTCATCGCCTGGCTCCTGGACGGCCCCGACGCCTCCTACGACGTCCCGCTGCCGGCCCCGGGCGAGCCCAAGCGCGCCATCCTGGACACCTACACGAAGGAGCACTCGGCCGAGTACCAGGCCCAGGCCTGGATCGACCTGGCCCGCAAGCTGCACCGCGCGCACCCGGAAGCCACCCGCGCCGAGAACGTGAAGTCGGTGCTGATCAAGACCAGCCACCACACGCACTACGTGATTGGTTCCGGCGCGAACGATCCGCAGAAGTACAGCCCCGCGGCGTCCCGCGAAACACTGGACCATTCGATCCCCTATATCTTCACGGTGGCCCTGCAGGACGGCGCCTGGCACCACGTTGACTCGTACGCCCCCGAGCGGGCCGCCCGACCGGACACCGTGGCGCTGTGGCAGAAGGTCACCACCGAAGAAGACCCCGAGTGGACCCGCCGCTACCATTCGTTGGACGTCTCCGAGAAGGCATTCGGCGGCTCCGTGGAGATCACCCTGGCCGACGGCACGGTCATCACCGACGAAATCGCCGTGGCCGATGCCCACCCGCTGGGCGCCCGCCCGTTCGCGCGGGAACAGTACGTCAACAAGCTGCGTACGCTGGCGGCTGGAATCGTCGACGAGGCTGAAATCGACAGGTTCCTGGCCGCTGCCGAGCGCCTGCCCGAACTCGCCGCCGGTGAGCTCGACCAGCTGAATATCCAGGCAGCCGGCGGGGTCATCGACCTCGCGGCCGGACCGAAGGGGCTGTTCTAAATGCTTTACTCTGCGACCACCCCGGAGCAGAAGCGCCGGACACTGCGCGAGGGGCTGGCTTCCGGGGAGCTGCAGCAGTTCCCCGGCGCGTTCAATCCCCTCTCGGCGCGGCTGATCCAGGAGAAGGGGTTCGACGGCGTGTACATCTCCGGCGCCGTGCTGGCCAACGACCTGGGATTGCCGGACATCGGCCTGACCACGCTGACCGAAGTCGCTGCCCGGGCCGGCCAAATCGCGCGGGTGACCGACCTGCCGGCCCTGGTGGACGCCGACACCGGCTTCGGCGAACCCATGAACGTGGCCCGCACCATCCAGGAACTGGAGAACGCGGGCCTGGCCGGCTGCCACATCGAGGACCAGTTCAATCCCAAGCGCTGCGGCCACCTGGACGGCAAGAACGTGGTGGACCTGGAGACCGCGAGCAAGCGGATCCGCGCCGCCGCGGACGCCCGCCGGGACGAAAACTTCCTGATCATGGCGCGGACCGATATCCGAGCCGTCGACGGCCTGGCTGCCGCCCAAGACCGTGCCCGCGCGCTGGTCGACGCCGGCGCCGACGCCATCTTCCCGGAAGCCATGAGGACACTGGAGGAATTCGCTGCCATCCGCGAAGCAGTTGACGTGCCCGTGCTGGCCAACATGACCGAGTTCGGCAAGAGCGACCTGTTCACCGCGGACCAGCTGTCGTCCGCCGGGGTCACCATGGTGATCTATCCGGTCACTCTGCTGCGCAGCGCCATGGGCGCGGCCGAGCGGACCCTCGACGCCATCAAGGCCGACGGGACCCAGCAATCGCAGGTCGCGGACATGCTCACCCGTGCGCGTTTGTACGAATTGGTGGATTATGAGGCGTATAACCAATTCGACACCTCTGTATTCAATTTCCCGGTGCCCGGCCGGCACTGACCACAAGACATAGGAGTCGCCATGAGCACTGATGCATCAACCGAAGCACCGCAGATCCGCAAGGGGCTGGCCGGCGTCGTCGTCGACACCACGAAGATCTCCAAGGTCAACGCGGAGACCAACTCGCTGCTGTACCGCGGATACCCGGTCCAAGATCTGGCCGCGCACTGCAGCTTCGAAGAGGTGGCGTATCTGCTGTGGAACTCAGAGTTGCCCGACGCGGACCAGCTGCGGGACTTCACCGCGGCCGAACGCGGCGGCCGCGCACTGGATCCGGTGGTGAAGTCGGTCATCGATTCGCTGCCGGTTGAAGCCCACCCGATGGACGTCTGCCGGACCGCGGCCAGCGTGATCGGCGCCCGCCACCGGCTGGCCGAGGATTCGTCGCCGGAGGCGAACATGGCCAAGGCCCTGGAGTTGTTTGCGGCCTTCCCGGCGGTCGTGGCCTACGACCAGCGCAGGCGCCGCGGCCAGGACCTGGTGGAACCGCGCGAAGACCTGGGCTACGCGGCGAACTTCCTTTGGATGGCTTTCGGCGAGGAGGCTGCCCCCGAGGTCGTGGAGGCGTTCAACGTCTCCATGATCCTGTACGCGGAGCACTCGTTCAACGCCTCCACCTTCACCGCCCGGGTCATCACCTCCACGCTGTCCGACCTGCACTCGGCCGTCACCGGTGCCATCGGCGCGCTGAAAGGCCCGCTGCACGGCGGCGCCAACGAAGCGGTGATGCACACCTTCGAACAAATCGGCATCCGCACCGACGAAACCCGCGAGGAGGCCGCCGCCCGGGCCCGGACCTGGATGGAGCAGGCCCTGGCGGAAAAGAAGAAGGTGATGGGCTTCGGCCACCGGGTCTACAAGCACGGTGATTCCCGCGTGCCGACCATGAAGGCCGCCCTCGACAAGATGATCGACCACTACGGCCGCCCCGAAATCCTCGGCCTGTACGACGGCCTGGAGCACGCGATGGCCGAGGCGAAGGACATCAAGCCGAACCTGGACTACCCCGCCGGCCCCACCTACCACCTGATGGGGTTCGACACGGAAATGTTCACTCCCCTGTTCGTGGCCAGCCGGATCACCGGCTGGACGGCGCACATCATGGAGCAGCTGGAGTCGAACTCGCTGATCCGTCCGCTCAGTGAATACAACGGGCCCGCCCAGCGGGAGCTGGGACGCTAAGTCTGCCAGGCCACGCGGTGGCCGGTGTCGAGATTCTCGACGCCGGCCACTGTTTCGTTATCCGGCTGCATCAGCACCCGCAGCCGCGGCCGCTGCCCGGACAGCGCCAGCGGCAGCCAATGGCCGGCGTCCTGCCACATCTGCCCCAGCGGCAGCCGGTCCACGCGGTACCAGGCCGGGGCAATTTCCGCAGACTCGACCGGGTCGCCCTCCCACCGCCGGGCCACGAAGAGCGCGGTGTCCATGTTCCACGCGGGCTGTTCCGGGAAATCGAAGAAAATGCGTCCGGCCTGCTCCAGCGCCTCGGGCCCGACGCGTACTCCGGTCTCTTCCTGCATCTCCCGGCGGGCTGCATCGTCGTCGCCCTCGCCCGGCTCCACCTTGCCGCCGACCCCCACGACCTTCCCGGTGCCGAACCCGGTCTTCTTCCGGCCGAGGAGCACGTAACGGCGCCCGTCCTCCTCCCGGAGCAGGAAGCACAGGGCAACGGCGACAGTCATGGCAGCGAGTCTAACCCGGCGCCATGGCTCCGGGGGTTATGTTCTGCTGCAACCAACCCGCGCTCCGCGGATACCCGTCAGCCCCGGGCCCGCGGATGCGCCGCCGCGTAAACCTCGCGCAGGGTATCGGCGGTGACGAGCGTGTAGATCTGCGTCGTGGTGACGGACGCGTGGCCCAGCAGCTCCTGCACCACCCGGACGTCCGCGCCGCCCTCCAGCAGGTGGGTGGCGAAGGAGTGCCGGAGGGTGTGGGGGGAAACGGGCTGGGTGATCCCGGCCTTCTCCGCGGCAGTCTTCAAAATGGTCCAGGCGCTTTGGCGGCTCAGCCGGCCACCGCGGGCGTTCAAAAATAACGCCGGCGTGCCGCGTCCCTTCGCGGCCAGAGCCGGGCGTCCCCGGACGAGGTATGCGTCCGCCGCCTGGGCAGCAAAGGAGCCCAGCGGCACCAGCCGCTCCTTGGACCCTTTCCCAAACAGGCGGACGACGGCGGGACCGTCGCCTTGCGGTTCGACGCTGACATCGTCGACGTCCAGGCCAACCGCTTCGCTGATCCGCGCGCCGGTCGCGTACAGGAACTCCAAGAGCGCCCGGTCGCGCAGCCCGGTGGGGGTGTCTGCCCCGGCCGACTCGAGGATCCGGGTCACAGCCGCTACGGAAATCGCCTTCGGCAGGCGTTTGCCGGGCATCGGCGGGTGCACGTCAGTGGCGGGGTCGGTTTCCGTGATCCCTTCAAGCGTCCAAAACTTATGCAGCCCCCGCACGGCCACGATGGTCCGCGCCGCGGACCTGACGCTCAGCGCGGCGGCGCCGTCGGACCCATCGGTGATGGCTTGGGCAAACGCCGAGACATCGTGCCGGGTCACCGCGGCCGGCACGCCGACCCCACGCGCCTGCAGGAAACGCAGGTAACGGCCCAAATCCCTGCGGTAGGCCGCTACGGTGTTGGCAGCCAGCCCGCGTTCCACCGCCATGTGCTGCAAGTAGTCGCCCGCGGCGCGGCCCAACGGCGTCGCGGTGAATTCGTCTCCTTTGGCTGACGGGGCCTGCACGGACGCGATGGCGGATCAGTCCCGGCCGGTTCCAGCGGCACCGTCCGGGCGCTGGCTGGGATGCTCGGGCCATGGAGCATCTGCCGGGCGCAGGTCCTCGAAGCCGGTGGCGGCAGCCCTGGCGGCGGCGAGCACCCCGGTCACGGCCGACGGATTGTGCAGACGTCCGGCCATGACCGCGTCCACCGCGTCGTCCAGATCCACCCAGAGGTGCTCGATCTCGGCTTCCTCATCGGTGCGCTGATGCCGCTGGGCTTCCGGAACCTCCGAGAGGTCACGGGCCAGGTAGATCCGGATCGCCTCGCTGGATGACCCGGGCGAATTGAAGAAGTCCACGAGCACGTTCCAGCGGCCGGCCACCAGATCCGCTTCCTCGGCGAGTTCCCGCACGGCGGCATCCACGAAGTCCTCGCCGTCCACGTCCAGCAGGCCCGCGGGGATCTCCCACAGCGACATCCTGGTGGGCTGGCGGTACTGCCTCAGCAGCAGGACCCGTCCTTGCGTGTCCATCGCCAGGATGGCCACCGCCCCCGGATGTGCAATGTAGTCGCGCACCAACGTCTCGCCGGTACCCGGGCCGAGGGTGAAGGTGTCGCTGACCACGTCCCAGATGCGTCCCCGGTACACCGTATGGCTGTCGACCAGCGGACGCGGATCAGGGACGTCCGCGAAGGCCTCGGGGTGTGCCGACACTCAGGCTCCGGACTTTGCCGGTGTCTTGGCCTTGCCATGTTCCAGGGCGGCGGCAACGAGGCCCGCGAACAGCGGGTGCGGGCGCGTGGGGCGCGAGCTGAGTTCCGGATGCGCCTGGGTGGAGACGTAGTAAGGGTGCACGTCACGGGGCAGTTCAACGAACTCCACCAGCTTGCCGTCCGGGGAGGTACCCGAGAAAACCAGGCCCGCCGCAGCCAGCTGGTCGCGGTATTCGTTGTTGACCTCGTAGCGATGACGGTGACGTTCGCTGACCTTGGTGCTGCCGTAGGTCTCTGCAACGACCGAACCCGACTGCAGCGCTGCCTCGTACAGGCCCAGGCGCATGGTGCCGCCCAAATCGCCCTTGCCGTCGACGATGTCCAGCTGCTCGGCCATGGTTGCGATCACCGGGTGCTTGGTGTCCGGATCAAACTCGGTGGACGAAGCGTCTTCCAGTCCCACGATGTTGCGGGCGTACTCCATCACCATCGACTGCAGGCCCAGGCACAGCCCAAGGGTGGGCAGCTTGTGTTCGCGGGCGTACCTGAGTGCGCCGAGCTTGCCCTCCAGGCCACGGATGCCGAAGCCGCCGGGAACGCACATGGCGTGCACGCCGTCGAGTGCGGCGGCCGCGCCCTCTTCGGTGGCGCAGTCGTCCGAGGGAACCCAACGGATCTTCACCCGGGTCTGGTTGGCGAAGCCGCCGGCGCGCAGCGCTTCGGTCACCGACAGGTAGGCGTCGGGCAGGTCGATGTACTTGCCCACCAGCGCCACCTCGACGTGGTGCTTCGGGTTGTGGACCGCCGACAGCAGCCGGTCCCACTTCGTCCAGTTGACATCCTTGAACTTCAGGTCAAGGTGCTGCACGATGTACGCGTCCAGGTTCTGCGAGTGCAGGGTCTTGGGGATGTCGTAGATGCTTGGCGCGTCCGGGCAGCCAATGACTGCGTCGATGTCCACGTCGCACATGCGGCCGATTTTCTCCCGCATCGCCGCGGGGACTTCCCGGTCGGACCGGATGACGATGGCGTCCGGCTGGATGCCGATGGAGCGAAGCGCGGCGACGGAATGCTGTGTCGGCTTGGTCTTCAACTCATGCGACGGGCCGATGTACGGCACCAGCGAGACATGGAGGAAGAACACGTTGTTCCGCCCGACATCCTGGCGGACCTGGCGGGCGGATTCGAGGAACGGCTGCGACTCGATGTCGCCGACGGTGCCGCCGATCTCGGTGATGATCACGTCCGGAACCTTCTTGCCCGCGACAGGCTCGGCGGGCAGGCGCATGCGGCGCTTGATCTCATCGGTGATGTGCGGGATGACCTGAACGGTGTCGCCGAGGTATTCGCCGCGGCGTTCCTTGGCGATCACCGTGGAGTAAACCTGGCCGGTGGTCACGTTTGCCGAGCCGTCCAGGTTCTCGTCCAGGAACCGCTCGTAGTGTCCGATATCCAGATCGGTTTCCGCGCCGTCGTCCGTGACGAAGACTTCACCGTGCTGGAAGGGATTCATCGTGCCCGGATCCACGTTCAGATAGGGATCGAGCTTCTGCATCGTCACGGAGAGGCCGCGGGCACGGAGCAGGTGGCCGAGGCTTGAAGCCGTCAGTCCCTTCCCGAGCGAGGACGCCACGCCGCCGGTGACGAAGATATGTTTGGTCGTCTTGGACGACTTGGAAAACCGGGAATTAGTTCGCTGCACCACGGAATTCGAGCCTATCACCTTTCTGGACGCCCTCGGATCTCAAGGCCGTTCCGACCGCTGCCGGGTGTGCGAACACACACCCGCCGGTCAACTCCTCCCCCGCCGGCGGCGGGGCTGGTCGTGCCTGTAGCCGATGCTACAGCGCCCTCGCTCCGTCGATCAGTTCCTGGGCGTGGGCCCGGGCGGAATGGGATTCTTCCTGGCCCGCAAGCATGCGGGCCAGTTCGGTCACCCGTTCCTCGTCGTCGAGCAACCGGACGTCACTGGCGGTCATTCCGCCGTCGTCCCCGCCGGCCGTCTTGATCACGCGGATGTGCTGGTCGGCGAAGGCCGCCACCTGCGGCAGGTGCGTCACCACGATGACCTGCACATAGCGGCCCAGCATGGCCAGGCGACGGCCGATCTCGACGGCTGCCTTGCCGCCGACGCCGGCATCGACTTCATCGAAGACGAAGGTGGGCACGGGATCCACCTCCGCCAGCACCACTTCGATGGCAAGCATCACGCGGGACAGTTCACCGCCGGAGGCACCCTTGCCGAGCGGGCGCGGCGGGGCGCCCCGGTGCGGCTTCAGCAAGAACGTGATGACGTCGGCGCCGTGCACCGTCAGGGCGGGCGCCGGTTCGATGTCGATCAACAGTTCGGCCTCGGCCATGGCAAGGGCCGACAGTTCTGCGCCGACCCGGCGGCCAAGTTCGGCAGCGGCTTCACGCCGCAGCGCCGTCACGGCGGCGGACCGGACGGCCAAGGCGGAGTCCAGTTCGGCGATTTCCGCCTCCAACCGCTCGATCCGGCTGGAGTCGTCGGTCAGGTCCTCCAGGCGGCTGCGGGCCTGAACGGCCCACTCGAGGACTTCGTCGATGCTGGGCGCGTATTTGCGCACAAGCCGTGCCAGGTCGGCCCGGCGCGCTTCGACCTCTTCCAGCCGGCCCGGGCCCTCGCTGTCCAGCGAGGCGCCGTAGCTCGCCAACTCCGCGGCGACGTCGGCGAGGATGATTCCGACTTCGGCCAGTCGGGCCGCAGCGCGGCCCAGTTCGGCGTCTTCGTCCTGGACCTGCTCCAGCGACCGCTTCGCCGCGTCCACCAGGGCCGTCGCGTCCGGAGAGTCGGTGTACTCCTCGGCCACGAGTGCCTGGTGCGCCAAGGTGGCAGCAGCCCGCAGTTCCTCGACGTTCGCCAGCTTCACGGCTTCGGCCTTGAGGGCGTCGTCTTCACCGGGCTGGGGGTCCAGCCCATCAATTTCCTCCAGTGCCTGCTGCAGCGCCTCGGCTTCGCGCAGCCGTTCGCGGGCTTCGGTGCGCAGGGTCTCCAGCTCGGCGCTGGCTTCCTTCCAACGGGCGAACGATGCCGCGTAACCGGACAGCGCCGTGGTGAGGGCTTCACCGGCGAACTTGTCCAGCGCTTCCCGCTGCGCCTGCTGGCTCTTGAGCCGCAGCTGGTCTGTTTGGCCGTGGACCGCCACCAGGTGGCCGCCTATTTCGGCCAGCGTTCCCACCGGCGCTCCCCGGCCGCCGACGTGCGCGCGGCTGCGGCCGTCGGCGTTCACCGTACGGGCGAGCATCAGTTCGGCTCCGCCGTCGAACTCGTCGATGTCCGCCCCCGCTTCACTAGCGCGGGCCAGGGCAGGACTTCCCGCGGCAAGCTGAACCACGGCCTCGGTCACGGCGTTGGGTGCCCCGGTCCGCACCGCCCCGGCGTCGGCGCGGGCTCCCAGCAACAGGCCAAGCGCGGTGACCACCATGGTCTTGCCGGCTCCGGTCTCGCCCGTCACCACCGACAGGCCCGGCCCCAACGGAAGCGTGGCCTCGGTGATGACGCCCAGGTTGCGGATCCGGATTTCTTCGATCACTTCGGCGCCTCCTGGCTTGGCTGGGCGTAGCGTGGTTCCACTGTTCGCACGGTAGGCAGGGACGAGGTCGGCGGTTGTTCTTCCGAGGGGCTGACGGGGCCGCGCCATCCCGACGTCGGTAGTTCAAATTTGCGGACCAAACGCTCCGAGAACGGCGTTCTCCGGGTGCGGGCCAGCCGCACGGGTTTGTTGGAGCGGGTCACTTCGATCCGGGAACCGGGCGGCAGCTCCAAGCTGCGGCGGCCGTCGCACCACAATACGCCGTTGGCATCGCTGCGGCTGAGCACTTCCACTGCCATGATCGAATCCGGGGCAACCACCAACGGTTTGGCGAACAGCGCGTGGGCGCTGATCGGTGTCATCAGCAGGGCTTCCACCTGCGGCCAAACCACCGGGCCGCCCGCCGAGAAGGCATAGGCCGTCGACCCGGTGGGGGTGGCCATCACCACGCCGTCGCACCCGAACGAGCTGATGGGCAGGGCATCGACCTCGACCACTACTTCCAGCATCCGCTGCCGGTCGCCTTTTTCCACCGCTGCCTCGTTCAGCGCCCAGGTATGGCCGATCTTGCGCTTGTCCAGCCACACCTGCACGTCAATGGTCAGGCGCTCTTCAACTGTGTATTCGCGGTTTACCACCCAGTGGACCGTCTGGGCCAGGTCCGCCCGCTCGCTCTCGGCCAGGAAGCCGACATGTCCAAGGTTGACGCCAAGCAGCGGGACGTCCGATTCCCGGACCAGTTCAGCGGCGCGCAGGATGGTGCCGTCACCGCCGAGCACCATGCCCAGATCGACACCGTCCAGGCTGATGTCCTCGTCCAGGATCTCGGTGGGAACGGCCAGCTCGCCATAGGTCTCCTGGAGGTGTCCGACCTCCTCCCGTCGCATGACCGGCACCAGGCCCGACGAGTGGAGTTGGGCGCACGTTTCCTGGGCGGCCGCCAAGGCGTCTGCCCGCCCGGTATGCGCGAGCACCAATATCCGCCGGCTCATCGCTCCACTTCCGGTTCCTGCCCTCTCGGTTCATTCAACTGGTCCGGCCGAGCTCCCCGATCCTGCGGGAAATCGGCCATTGCTGCGTCTACTGCCCCCTGCAGCACACTACCCGTTCTGCGCTCGGGAGCCCCCGGCGGCACACTTATCCACAGGAAATATTCGACGTTCCCGTCCTGACCCGGGAGCGGACTGGCCGCCAATCCGCGTACGTCCAGCCCCCTCTCCAAGGCCGCGGCAACAACGTTGCGTACCGCCCTGTAGCGTTCCGCGTGTGAACTTACGACGCCGGTGCGCGCCAGCCGTTCGCGGCCAACCTCGAACTGCGGCTTGACCATCAGCAGGAGATTCCCGGCCGGACGGGTGGCGCCGGCCAAGGGTTCGATGACCATGGTGAGGGAGATGAACGACAAATCCGCGACGGTCAGATCCACCGGTCCGCCGATCGCTGCCGGGTCGAGATACCGGACGTTCATGCCTTCGAACACCCTGACCCTGCTGTCCGTGCGAATCGCGTCGACGAGCTGGCCATGCCCGACGTCCACGGCGACGACCTCCCGCGCCCCGGAGCGAAGCAGTACATCGGTGAAACCGCCGGTAGAAGCTCCGGCATCGAGGCAGCGCAGGCCGGCCGGATCAACTGCGGGGAAGGCCGCCAGTGCGCCGGCCAGTTTGTGTCCGGCCCTGCTGACGTAGTCGGGGCCTCCGTCGGCGGCCACAACCAGCCGGTCGTCCGGGCCGACGGCGGCCGACGCCTTGGTCAGAACGGTTCCGGCACGGCTGACCCGCCCTGACGCTATGAGCTTCGCTGCATGGGTACGGGACCGTGCCAATCCGCGGGCAACGAGCTCCTGGTCCAGTCTGGGCATTGGGCTCAATCAGCCTCGGTCTCCAGGTCGGCCAACAAATCGTCGTGGATCTGCTGGTACACCGCTTGGTGCTCGCGTACCGGGAGGTCCGGAATACGGGTCAGGGCGGAGATGATGGTGTCGACTGACTCGTCGGCCGTGGAGTCACCGGGGACTGGCCACTGCGGCTGCATCTGGCCGCCGCTTTCCCCTGTTTCCGGCAGGTGCAAGCTTTCCTCCCTTGCGTCGGCGGATGTTCCCAACCGCATGAGTCAGTCTAATATCGGCGTTCAGTCGGAAAGGTCAGGCGTGGCCGCGGATGCCTGGTGCGGATAGGCATCCCACCAGGCCGCGCAGGCAGCCCGCCAGGTGTCCGCATCCTCCCGGCTGCCGGAGACGGTGAGCTTTCCGTTTTCGACGGCGGCCAGCGCTGCACCGCAGCGGAACCCGGAGCCGTCAGGCGTAACGGCAGGATAGGGCCGGTACAGTTCGGTCAGGCTGCCCAGGAGATACCGTGGCCGTTCCGCCGTGCGCGCGGCGAGCACCGTTTCGACCCCGTCAATGCCGGTCAGTACGACTGCCGTGTCCATGCCTGCGTTGTTGCCGCCCAGGATGTCAGTGTCGAGCCGGTCCCCCACCACCAACGGCCGGTGCGCTCCCAACGCCGCAGCCGCCGTCGTAAAGATGCCCGCTTCCGGCTTTCCTGCGACCAGAGGGGCCACGCCGGTGGCCGCCTGGACGGCGGCCACCAATGACCCGTTTCCGGGGGCGATCCCACGCTCCCGGGGAATGGTCAGGTCGGTGTTGGTGGCGATCCAGACGGCGCCAGCGGCGACCGCGAATGACGCCTCCGCCAGGTCCTTCCAGCCCAGCTCTGGGTCGAACCCCTGGATCACGGCAACCGGAGCATCGAGGGCGGAGCGGACCGGGACGAAGCCCTGGGCCGCTGTTTCATCCGCCAGTGTCTGGCTGCCCGTGACCAGGACTTTGGAGCCCGCGGGAACGTGCCGAGCAAGCATCAGCGCACCGGCGCGTGCCGATCCGAAGACCTGATCGGCGGTGGCCGGCGCACCGAGCTCGCGCAAATGAGCGGCCACCTGCGCCGGTGACCGGGACGCGTTGTTGGTAATGTACCCCAGTGCGGTCCGGGTCTCCGCGAGGCGCTTCAACGCTTCGACGGCCCCGGGGATGGCCTTCTGCCCGGCGTAGACGACGCCGTCCAGATCCGACAGCACGGCGTCATAGCCGGAGATCAGGGGCTTAACCGTCATTGTCCCTGCTGGCCGGCGCAGGTGCGGCGCCGGGAGCGCCCGTGGCTTCGACGTCCGTGTCTACGGCGTCCGTAGCTTCGGCGTCCGTAGCTTCGGCGTCCGTAGCTTCGGCGTCCGTAGCTTCGGCGTCCGTAGCAGCTGGAGCAGCCACTTCATCGGAGCCTGCCAGAGACTCGTCCGCAGTTTCGGTTTCACCGTCGTCCGGCATCGCCTCTTCAGATTCAACCGGCCCGGTCATGCCGGCGTCGCCGACCAGAGCTGGCTCTTCAGCAGCGGATCCTGCCTCGCGCGGGCCGTCGGCCGGTTCCATGTCATCGCCGACCAAGTCGACAATCTCAGGTTCGGCAAAATCTCCCACACCCAGAGCGTTTTCGGCCACCATCGCCTGGCGTCTCCACTGCTGTGCTTCCTCGCTGCGGTTAGCGGCATCCAAAGCGTCCGCATAAGCGCGGAAGAGCCGCGGGCTGTAGGAGAACGCCCGGTTCCGGTCCAGTTGCGGAATCTCCAAGGCTGCAACCGCCGCATCATACTGCTGCAGATCGGAGCGTGCACCGGAAGCCACAATCGCCAGCTCCACCTTGCCCGTCGTATCCAGAGTTTCGGCGTCCTCTGATCGTGTCAGCTCCAACGCCCTGTCCGGGCGCCCGAGGCCACGTTCGCAGTCGGCCATGATCGGCAGGTGCTCGTTGGAACCGCTGATCCGGCGGAAGGTGCGGAACTCCCTCAGGGCTTCACCGTAGTGACCGGCCGCGTAGGCAGTCAGGCCGACGGCCTCTCGCACTGGTGCCATACGCCCACCCCTGCGGCTTGCCGCCAAGGCATGCTGGAAGGCCAGTTCCGGTTCCTCGTCGAGTAGCCGTCCGGCCATCACCAAGTGCTTGGCAACCCATTCAGCGTTCTTGGATTCCAAGGTCCGCAGCTGGGCGCGAGTGACGCGGTCCAGTTCTGTCCCTGTGACGTCGGGGTCAATCTCCGGCGATCGCGGGCGGTCGACCCGGTTGGAGCTGCGCAGGTCCCGGGCGTTGTGTTCGGGGGCTCCGCCGGCACGGTCGAACGACCTGTCACCGCGATCCTGACGCGGCCGATCACCAAAGTCCCGACGCTCACCACGATCCTGACGCGGCCGATCACCAAAGTCCCGACGCTCACCACGATCCTGACGCGGCCGATCACCAAAGTCCCGACGCTCACCACGATCCTGACGCGGCCGATCATCCCGCGAACGGAAGCCGCCAGCCGTACCGGATGCGCTACCACCACGATCCTGACGGGGACGGTCACTCTGCGGACGACGATCGCCAAAGTCGCGACGCTCACCACGATCCTGGCGGGGACGGTCACCAAAGTCCCGACGCTCACCACGATCATCCCGCGAACGGAAGCCGCCAGCCGTACCGGATGTGCCGCCGTCGCGATCCTGACGCGGACGATCCCCCTGCGGACGACGATCGCCAAAGTCCCGACGCTCACCACGATCCTGACGCGGACGATCCCCCTGCGGACGACGATCGCCAAAGTCCCGACGCTCACCACGATCCTGACGCGGCCGATCATCCCGCGAACGGAAGCCGCCGTCATTACCGGATGCGCTGCCGCCACGGTCCTGACGCGGCCGATCCCCCTGCGGACGACGATCGCCAAAGTCCCGACGCTCACCACGGTCCTGACGGGGACGGTCACCAAAGTCCCGACGCTCACCACGATCATCCCGCGAACGGAAACCGTCGCTACCCGATCGGCTGCTGCTGCCGCGGTCTTGGCGGGGGCGGTCCCCCTGCGAACGACGATCCCCAAAGTCCCGACGCTCACCACGATCCTCACGCGGACGATCATCCCGCGAACGGAAGCCGCCAGCGTTACCTGAGGCGCTGCTGCGCCGGTCCTGGTTGTCGGGGCGCTTTCTCTGGCCGCCCTCGCTGGAGCGCTCGGCTCCTGACCGGTTGCCAAAGTTGCCTCTGCCTGCACCCCTGTCGTCTCGTCCTTCACGACCCCGGAAATCAGCCATGCCGGAACTCCTCTCAGTGCGGGCCAAGGTCGAACCAGCCAACCACAGCCATCAAAATCCCTATGAAATGCTTGTCTTGTTGTGGGCGCAATTCTCTGTGGCGCGCCCGTACCATCGATCCATTCTAGTCCAGCCGACTGTTCCGCTACTTGCAGACAACCGCCGGCGGACTGTGACTCCACTAACGAATCGGGACCCTGGTTAAACGCGGGAAGGCCCCGCCATCGTTGGCGGGGCCTTCCCGTGTTCAAAGAATGTCCGGCGGCGACCTACTCTCCCACACCCTCCCGAGTGCAGTACCATCG